>NZ_CAJYBT010000004.1 GCF_913064665.1 uncultured Thioclava sp. | reverse complement strand
TGGCCAAGCTGAACCCCGAAAACGAGGCGGGCCGCCTGACCCTGATCGCGCGCTTTGGCGCGGGCAAGGTGGGCGATCATTTGCCGCGCCTCATTCGCACGGTCGAATCTGAGGGCGCCAATGTCGTCTGGTCCTGCGATGCGATGCATGGCAACACGATCAAATCGGCGAGCGGTTTCAAAACGCGGCCCTTCGAATCCGTGCTGCGCGAAGTGCGCGAGTTCTTTGCCATCCACAAAGCCGAGGGCACGATCCCCGGCGGCGTGCATTTCGAAATGACGGGCAAGGACGTGACCGAATGCACCGGCGGCGTGCGCGCTGTGACCGACGAGGACCTGTCCTCGCGCTACCACACCGCCTGCGACCCGCGCCTCAACGCCTCGCAATCGCTGGAACTGGCGTTTCTGGTGGCCGAAGAACTGCAAGACCGCCGCAAACTGGCGAAAGCTGCGTCGCAGTAAAACGCCGCGAAAAAAGGCTCGAGATGCGGTGGATGCCGCATTGCGGGGCTTGCAACACGATAAGGCCCCGGCGTTTTACCGGGGCCTTTTGGTTTAGGGTTGGGACTACACGGGGTGCAACGGGCGGCGGCGATCTCGCAAGGGCCGAAAACGTTCAACAACGGCGTAGATTTTGAACGGGGTTTTTCGCGGCGTCAAACGGGGTAGTGTTGGGATGTTCCAAAAACGAGCGTTTGTGAACTTCCTGACTAGCGGCTGTTCGGGCTTTGTTGTCTTCAAATTTTTTGTGGTAAATTTTTAAGATGAGAGGATTGATGGATGAGTGCTGATAAAAAAGCTATGGAAATTGCCCTTAAAGTGCACTGTGTTCCGGTCCTTAGAAAACTCGGTTTCAAAGGGTCGTTCCCAAACTTTTACCGCAACAACAATGACTTTATCTCTCTTGTAAATTTTCAATTCTTTTCAAGTGGAGGGAGCTTTTGCGTAAATCTTAGCTACGCTGATCCTCAGCGCCGTAATGTTTCCTACAAACCAGACGCGGACTATAGGCGGTTACGAGTTATGCATACTCATGCTCGTGGCCGAATTCGACTGGGCGCGAAAAATAATGTTGGCGATCACTGGTTTCACTTCGGAAAAACTAGTTATGATCAATTTAGGGATAACCATTCTCCTGTGGCGGAGCTTGCTTTGACTTGTAGTAAATTGTTGGAGACGGACGCCGAACAATGGTGGCGAGACATGCTTGATGCTCAATCCTAGGCTAGGGCGCTTGTTGGATGTCGGGAATTTAGATTGGAGGAAAACCATGCAATCCGCACGAATATGGTTCAAGCGAGGCCAACAGCCATTCGATCTTTTGCGCCTGAAAGAGTTTTTGGAGGCTTCTGGGCTAACAGTTAGAAATACCGAGTGGCAGCTTCAAAGTTATATTGTTCCACAGCTGCATATCGCGACAGAACAACCCTTTTTAATACAGCTAAATGACGACGAATATGTAGATGAGGAGGCGGAAGAATTTTCTGAATGGCACAAGAACGACTTGGCTCCTGAAACCTTCTTAAAGCTCAATGAATGCAATGTGCGGTTCGAGATAGGTGATGGAAACGATACTGTTTTAACGACTAGCGAAGGAATATTCTCCTTTGTGGGGCAGACATCTCTTGATCCCAGCCTGCCAGAAATGCGCCGCATTTTTATCTCGATCACGGAAGCCGTTGATGGCGTTTTTGAAGACAACGTAAATGGCTTCTGGTGGTACAAGCGATAAACCCTCACCGATCAAGTCGATCTCCCAAAAACCACCCTTTTGGAACGTTCACAAACCAGGGTTTTTGGTCAATGGGATAGAACCTATCCACATCACCACCCCCAACCCACCTATTCCTTAGCCGCTTGCGGGATCAGATGCGTCGTGCCCACTGCCGCCGCGCGCGCGAGTGCCGGGTCCAGAGACATCGGGATATAATCGCCCGAGCGCCAGAGTTCGGACAGATCGTCGTAATGGCTGCTCAGCGGATGGCCCGATTGTCCGGTTGAGATGATAAACACCGAAGAATCGGGATCGGCGAAATCAAGCACCTCGCGATAGCCCGCTGCATGGACATTGGCGAAGGCATCCGGTCCGTCGCCGCCCCGAGTCTCGCCGCGCATTAAGGTGAAATCTCCGCCAGAAGTCGATTGGCGGATATTGACGAACCATTTCAACCCCGGAACTTTGCCGAGAACGGGGTGATCCTGCTCGGCGATATGCGCATCCCCCCAGCGCCAGCTTTCGACATTGGGGCCGTATTTCTTGCTCAGGTCCAGCAACGCGGCATCCAGCGACTGGCGCGCGATATCGGTGCAGGTCTCTTTTGGGGCAGATTGGAGGATGTCGCACCAACGGCTCGCGCCATCGGTATTGCGAAACACCCGCTCGATGAAGACAGGCTCGAGATGGGTGAATTTCTTGGCCAACGGCCCCAGTTCGTCGCGGATCAGTCGGTTTTGCAGCTCGCGCATCCATGCGGCGTAGATCAGTGGCTCGGGGAGGTGTTCGCTCATTTCGCCATCCCAGCTTGCCAGCAATTCCAACGCGCGCTGGCGCTGCCGCTCGGGCGTGCCTTCGGGGGCCGGGTCGCCGGTAAACCACAGGTTCGCGCCCACCAGCGGCAGCAGGCCGCGCGCCGCCGGGCTGACCGTATCAAGTTGGGCTGAGATAAAGCTGTCGCGCGAATGCACCTCGCGCTCGCCCAGCAGTTTGCTGAGACGCTGGATGCGCTGCGTATCGCCCCAGTGGAAGCTGACATTATAGGGGAAGGGGCGGTCCACCGTCTTGTTATTGGTGTTCAGCACGATCCCGCCCTTGGGGTCGATGAATTGCGGATTGTCCTTGAAGGGCAGATAGCCATGCCAGCGGTTCTTTTCCTCCCAACCGGGGCTGGGCATCCGCCCTTGCGTGACATTGCCCGGATCGCGCAGCGGAATGCGCCCCGCCGTGACCAGCGCCACGCCGGTCTTGTCCGCCATCGTGATATTTTGCGCCGGGGCCACGACTTCGGCGGTCGCTTTGAGCGCCTCGGTGATCGAATGCGACCGCATCAGCCCCATCGCGCCCGACATTGAGGTGTCATGGGGGTCAAAGGCGGTCCAATCCAGTGAGACGACCGAATTGGGCGGCGTTATCGTGGCGAGGTCAAAATGGCTGCCCGGCAGCACCGGGCCGTTATCCGTCCAGCGCAGGGTGATCGTGACGGGCTTGGCGTCTTTGACATTGATGATCACGCGCTTGGTTTTGAACTTTTTAAAGCCGTCGGGCGTGCGGTATTGGGTGGGATCTTTGGGATCGAGCTGTTCGATATGCAGATCCTGATCATCGACATAGGCCGTGGTCAGCCCCCAGCCCAGATCCTTGTTGCGCCCCGACAGTACCAGCGGCATTCCCGCAATCGTGCCCCCGATGATGCCGCCGCCCTGCAGCTGCAGACGCGCCAGATACCAGATTGAAGGGGCCGTCAGCCCCAGATGCGGGTCATTGGCCAAAAGCGAGCCCCCCGCCGCCGAGCGATCCGGGGCCGCCGCCCAAGCATTCGAGGCCCCCGCCATATCGCGCGCGGGGAAGGGCGAAAGCGCGCCCTCGGATTCGCCTTGGGCGACCTGAATGCCGCGCGGCATGGTCGGGAACAGGCTGGCATAGCTGGGCAGAGTGGCGGTGGCCTGCTCGGGATCATCGGGCATGATGTCATTCACCCAGCCTTGCCCCAGCATCGAGACGCGCGCGCGCAGCACCTCGTCTTGCAACTGGCTGGAAAGCTGCACGGCCATCAGTTTCAGGATCGCCAGCGAATCCGCAGGCGTCCAATAGCTGATCTTGGCGTCAAAAAGGAAGAACTCGGGCGCGCCACGCCCCATCGCGCCTTTGTTGACGATCTCGATCCACTGATTGATGCCGCGCGCATAGGCTTCCAGCGCGGCCTTGGTGTAGTCATCTTGCGCCGAAACCGAAGACACGGCGGCATCATAGAGCCCCAGCCGACGCATCAGCTCGTCCGTCTTCAGCGTTTTGGAGCCAAACATTTCCGACAAACGCCCCTGCACGGTGCGCCGCAGCAACAGCATCTGCCATAGCCGATCCTGCGCATGCGCCAGACCGAGGGCGAAGAACACATCGGGATCGTTATGGCCAAAGATATGGGGCACGTCCTCGGTGTTGCGCACGATCTCAACGGGGGCTTGCAACCCTTCGACCTTATAGGTGGCGTTATAATCGGGCAGCGAACGCGAGGCAAAAAACCAAACCAACCCGCCCAGCAGGACGATGCCTACGATTGCCGCCAAAATCAGCCGCACACCCCACCGAAATGCCTGATACATCGCCCCTCACGTTCCCTTGATGGGGCGCTTTGGTTGACGCCCCCGATGCGCGCGTTACTAGATGAGCGTGACTGCACAATCAACGCATGAGCGCCAATCAACGCACTTGTGCGCAATTCACGCAAGGGAGAGCATGATGGCGAAACTGGCATTTCTGGGTCTTGGGGTGATGGGTTACCCGATGGCGGGGCATCTGCAGGCGGCAGGCCATGAGGTCACGGTTTACAATCGTACGGCCACGAAATCTGAGGCCTGGGTCGCGCAGCATGGCGGCGCGCATGCACCCAGCCCGCGCGAGGCGGCGCAAGGTGCGGATTTCGTAATGTCCTGCGTGGGCAATGACGATGATCTGCGCGATGTCTGTCTGGGCAAGGATGGAGCGTTCAAGGGCATGAAGACGGGCGCGATTTTTGTCGATCACACCACGGTGTCCGCTGCCGTCACGCGCGAATTGTTTGGCGAGGCCAAGGGCCATGGCGTTTCCTTCATCGATGCGCCGATCTCGGGCGGACAGGCGGGGGCCGAAAACGGCCAGCTTTCGGTGATGTGTGGTGGCGAGCAGGTCGCCTATGACAAGGCCGAGCCGGTGATCGCCGCCTATGCCAAGATTTGCCGCCGTCTGGGTGATAGCGGCGCGGGTCAGGTCACCAAGATGTGCAACCAGATCGCGATTGCGGGGTTGGTTCAGGGGCTGTCGGAAAGCCTGAACTTCGCGGAAAAAGCCGGGCTCGATATTTCCGCTGTGGTCGAGGTGATCTCTCAGGGGGCCGCCGGGTCGTGGCAGATGTCCAACCGCTATCAAACCATGGCGGACGACAAATTCGATCACGGTTTTGCCGTGGATTGGATGCGCAAGGATCTCAAAATCTGTTTGCAAACCGGCGATGAGATTGGCGCAAGCCTGCCCGTCACCGCACTTGTCGATCAGTTTTACAAAGAGGTTCAGGCGATGGGCGGGGCGCGTTGGGATACGTCCTCACTGATCGCGCGGTTGCGCAAACTGGGCTGATCAGCCCAGTAGCTGATAGGCGATCCACGTTGCCCCAAACAGCACGGGCTGGTGGATCAGATAAATGGGTAAGGTGTGGCGCCCGGCAAACAGCGCCACACGCATCGCGCGTCCCGGCGTGCCGATCCGATAGCGCGGCGCGCGCGCCAGCCACCCTTGGCGCGCCGCCAGCTTGGCAACTGCCATGCCCCAAAGAAACGGCGCAAGCCAAGGCAGCACGGGCTCGAAATCAATCGAAGGACGCCACTGCGTTGACAGCCCCAACCACCACAGGGCAGGGTGGTTGAACGCGGGGCTGGCATAGTCCAGATGCACCCAAAGCACCGCCACCCCAAGTGCCGCCAGCGCCGCCCAAGGCAAGCGTAGCAGCAGCGCCCCAATCACCGAGCTTACCGCGATGGAATGCAGGATACCGTAATAGATGAAGACGCTGGGCATCATCAAATAGGTGGCAATGCTGACCAGTGCCGCTGCGGCAACCAGCTTGGCTAGACGGGTCAGAAAGGGGCGTGTGCGCAGGCCTTTGCTATGCGCCAGAACCAGACTGACCCCGGCGAGCAACACGAAACTGCCCGCCACAGCGCGCCCGAAGATCTCCCATCCCGGGGTGAAAATCGTGCCCGGCGCAATAAAGGCGAAATTCTGCAAATCGAAAGTGAAATGAAAGATCGCCATGCCGATCAGCGCGATCGCGCGCGCAAAATCGGGGAGGACAAGGCGCGTCCCGGTGGGACCCGAGGCGCTGGAAGAGGGAAGCTTGCTCGCATCTGTCATAAGCACCCTAATTGCGCCCCAAAGAGGATCGGTCAAGACACAAGATAGATGCCGCGTCGCAATGCGCTGCGCATTAAAAAAAGGGGGCACGTGGCCCCCTTTTGGATCAGAACGGAATTTCGTCGTCAAAGTCAGAGCGGCCACCACCGCCACCTGAGGACGGTCCACCCGAGGACGACCCACCGCTTGACGGGCCACCATAGCCACCATCATCGCGCCCGCCGCCGCCGCCGCCCGAGGACGGTCCGCCATAGCCGCCGCCATCACCCCCGCCTGAACCACCGCCAGAGGGGCCGTCGAGCATGGTCAAGGTGCTGGAATAGGGGCGCAGGACGACCTCGGTCGAATAGCGATCCTGACCGGATTGATCTTGCCATTTGCGCGTCTCAAGCTGGCCTTCGATGTAAACTTTCGAGCCTTTGCGCAGATATTGCTCGGCCACCTTGGCCAGCGGTTCCGAGAAGATCGCGACGGAATGCCACTCGGTGCGCTCCTTGCGCTCGCCGCTGGATTTGTCGCGCCAGGTTTCCGAGGTGGCGATGCGCAGATTGCACACTTTGCCGCCATTGGAAAAGGTCCGCACCTCGGGGTCGCGCCCTAGATTGCCGATTAAAATGACCTTGTTGACGCTGCCTGCCATGCGCACCTCCCGCGTGATGTGAGCCGCGCTTGTCCTGAGGCGCGGCGATTCTGAATAAGTTCGCATTGGTATAAAGCAGCCATGCCCCAGAGGGTAGGGGCAGCTTCCCGCTGCTTGGGTGCGAAATACGGCAGATTTCCGCGTGCACCTTTGGTTGGATGGCCGGCTTTGCCCCCGCTCTCCATCCTTCCTCCGATAGAGGCTGTCAGCGCCCGGGGCCAGATCGGCCCCACCGGTTCGGGATGGTCCCGCACCGGCGCTGACATGAGGAATTGAGCCAATGAAAAACTACACCCTGATCGCTGCAGCCATGTTGATTGCCGCCGCTTCGAGCCTGCCCGCGATGGCCGAAAGCAGGGTCGATCCGGCTAAAGAGAAAGCGCTCCAGACCCAGCTGAGCGCGCAAGGCTACAAGCTGCGCCGGATGGAAATGGAGGGCGGGTTGATCGAGGTTTACGCGCTCAAGGATGGCAAGCGGATGGAGATGTATTTCGACAACAAGACCCTCAAGCAGGTGCAGCACAAAGGCGACAATAACTGATCGCTTTTACTTGGGCCGGGGATATCCCGGCCCACCCCCATCCCCTGTTAGGAGAGTGCCGCCATGGCCCAGAAAGATGCCGTTTTCAGCGAGATTACCGCGCTCGACCGCCCCGGTTCCAGACCCGACTCTGACACCAAAACCCAGACCAGTCACCGCGTCTGGGACCCGTTCGTGCGCCTGTTTCATTGGTCCGTCGCGGCGTTGTTTGTGGCCAATGCGTTTTTCACTTCGCCCAAGCATGATTTGCACCATTGGATTGGCTATAGCATCGCCGGGCTGGTCGGCGCGCGTATCCTTTGGGGGGTGTTTGGCTCTCGCCATGCGCGCTTTCGCGACTTTCCGCCCTCGGCTGCAGGCGCGCTCAGCCAGCTGCGCGACATGGCGACCGGGCGCCGCCACGCCCATATCGGGCACTCGCCCCTTGGCGCGTTGATGATCTATAACCTGCTGGTGACGCTTTTGGTGATCGCTGGTTCGGGGTGGCTGATGACAACCGATGCCTATTGGGGGGTTAAATGGCCCAAAGATCTGCATGAAATTGCTGTGAACTGGGCCGAGTTTTCGATTGCAGCCCATATTGCTGCCGTGATCTACGAAAGCCTTCGCTTGCGGGTCAATCTCGCGCGCGCAATGATCACGGGCAGAAAAGATTTCCGGCGTGACGAAAGGTAACAAAGGTATGGCAGTCACACGCGCGCGCCTGACGCTTTGGACAAAAGAAGCCGGGTTGGCTGCGTTGATCGTGGTGCAGGCGGGGTGCAATTTTGTGTTCTTTATGGATGTTCTCGGCGATTATCGTGATGCCGGGCATTTCACCGGGCATCTCAATATCGAGCTGTTCGCCAATCTTGGTTTGGTTGCGGCAATCGTAGTCGAGGCCCGCGTGCTTTGGACGTTGCTGCGCCGTCAGGCGATCGCAGATCGCGCGATTTCGGTGGCGCGGGGGGCAATGGCGCAGCTGATGAGCGATCAGTTCTCAAGCTGGGGGCTGACGGCGGCCGAGGCCGATGTTGCGGGCTTTACGATCAAGGGATTTTCCATCGCCGAAACGGCTGGTTTGCGCGGATCTTCGGAGGCGACGGTGAAATCGCAGTTGAATGCGCTCTATCGCAAGGCTGGCGTTTCGGGGCGTGCGCAGCTCGTTTCGGTCTTTGTCGAAGACCTGTTCAACGGCCCCTTGGAAGATGATGCAACGCGGCAACAGCTTGCAAAAGATCCCGCACGGGGCAGTTCGTAGGCGAGTCTTCGCCGATCAAATATCGCTTTTGGTTTAACTTTTGGCGTCCTCGCCTATAGTGCAAGGCAGAGAACACTGGGGTGGTGAACGTAAGGGTGGCCGATGCGTAGGTTTATCGGGGCGATTTTGGGGGCTGCGGTGATCGTAAGTCCAATGATCGCGCAGGCCGAGGGCTTGCGTCTAAGCGCAAACTCTTCGAAGTCGCGCACGATGTTGTTTCGCAATCAATTGCACATTCTTGATACGCGCGGCGCGCAGCAATACGAGCATTCCACACGCCTGCAGCCGGGGGCGAAAAAACTGGCCAGTGCAGGCAGTGAAACCGCGCCCAGTTACAGCGGTAAATATCGCGGGCAATATTTCAGCATTGCCAAAGCCGCAGCCGCACGCCACAGCATCCCTGAAAATCTGTTCTTGCGCCTCGTGCAGCAGGAAAGTGGCTGGAACCCCTCGGCGCGCTCACATGCTGGCGCGCATGGTCTGGCGCAGTTGATGCCTGCGACCGCTGCAAAGCTGGGGGTTGATCCGCGTGATCCGGCACAAAATCTGGAAGGCGGCGCGCGCTATTTGCGTATGATGTATGACCGCTTTGGTAGCTGGCGTTTGGCCTTGGCGGCTTATAATGCCGGACCGGAGGCGGTGCAGAAACATGGCGGCGTGCCGCCCTATCAAGAGACCAAAAACTACGTCAGCGTTATTCTTGGCGGCTGAAGCCTAGCGTCGAATTAAAGAAAAGCCCCGCAAGTCAAAGTCTTGCGGGGCTTTCTTAATGTTTTGCGTTAAGGACGCGCCCTAAGGGGCTGAAATCATGGGATAATTCGTGTGTACTTCGTGCCAGCCAATGAGGCGCCTGCGATCAAGCCGGATTGGCCAAAGACCAGCGCAATCACCGGCGCGGTCGAGGTCAGCGTCGAGGCATTCACCGCACCACCTCCATCGGGCAGCGCATAGCGTGCATCTGCCCCAAGTTGCCAGCCATCCGATTTGCGGAAGCCCGCCAGAGCCTCGGGGGTCATGAAGAACAGCGCATGGGCATATTGCTGTGCGCCGATTTGAAACCCAAAGCTGGCCGATGCTGCCGAGTAATAATCGACCGTCACATTGTTGATGCGCAGCGCACCACGCCCATACGAACCGCCAAAGCCAAAGCCCGCCTCGGTCATCAGGGGCATCCACAAAACGCCAACCGCTTTTTGTTCAAGTTCTCGGGTGCCGGGATATTTGTTCAGCAAAAAGCTGCGCGTCGCATCGACGCGCGCGTCAAGCTGGACTGCGCCAGTATTGCCAATGCCATTGCCGCAAGCTGCCAGCGTCAGCCCTGCGCCGCCCATCGCCAGAAGCGACCGTCTGGAAAGTTTCGTCATGTTCGTTCTGCTCCGCTCATATGCCCGCTATGATCGGGCCGAAACGGTCTTATTCTGACCGACTGACACAAATTATAGGGTATGCAACCCACAATGTCACTTCTTCTTGATACATCTCACGCCTTTGTGGCGAAACCCTGCCTAGAGATTGGCCAAGAGTTTCGCCGCCTTTGGCGCGAAATAGGTCAGCACTCCGTCACAGCCCGCGCGGCGAAACGACATCAGGCTTTCCATCATGATCTGATCATGATCGAGCCAGCCGTTTTGCACCGCCGCCATCGCCATCGCGTATTCGCCCGACACTTGATAGGCATAGGTCGGCACGCCGAACTGGTCTTTCACGCGGCGGCAAATATCAAGGTAGGGCATTCCAGGCTTGACCATCACCATATCCGCGCCCTCGGCGAGATCGCGCGCGACCAGCCGGATTGCCTCATCGGCGTTGGCGGGGTTCATCTGATAGGTTTTCTTGTCACCCTTGAGCGCGCCGCTTGCCCCCACCGCATCGCGAAACGGCCCGTAAAACCCGCTCGCGTATTTCGCCGCATAGCTGAGGATCGTGACATCGCGATGCCCACTGGTCTCAAGGGCGGCACGCATCGCACCGATCCGTCCATCCATCATATCCGAAGGGCCCAGAATATCAGCCCCCGCATCGGCCTGCGCGATCGCCATTCGCACAAGGCATTCAACGGTTTCATCATTGATGATCTCGCCATCGCGCACCAGCCCGTCATGGCCGTTCGCGTTATAGGGATCGAGCGCGATATCGGTCATGATCGCGATCTCTGGCACCGCCGCCTTGATCGCTCGGATCACGCGGTTGGTGATATTTTCGGGGTCCCAGGCTTCTTCGCAGCCTTCGGTTTTTACCGCCGGATCGGTATAGGGAAACAGGCAAATTGCGGGGATACCAAGGCGCGCAGCCCCCTCAGCGGCGCGCACGGCCCCCTCAAGCGTGTGGCGAAACACGCCCGGCATTGAGGGAACTTCGACATCGGCCCCCGCCACATCGGTGATGAAGATTGGCCAGATCAGGTCTTTCACGCTCAACCGGTTTTCCTGTGCCAGATCGCGCAAGGCAGGGGTTCGCCGCAAACGGCGCAGGCGGGAATGGGGGAAAGGCGGCAGGATCGGCGTCATCTTGTGCTCCGTAATGGTCGCTATGGAGGTGCCACGGATAGCGCGCGCAATCAAGCATGCGCGCAACACCCGCCTTCGCGATGCGGCTTTGCATCTTTTTCTTGCGCTCCGGCTGGTCTAGACAAGCACGTCTGGGCATTCGGGCAACAGAGAGGGGCGCGCGTGAACATCTTCGAGATTATCGCGAAATTAATCGACATGCGCAGTTTTTCCAATCTTTGGTATTGGATCGCGTTGGCTGTCGTGTGGTCTTCGGCCTCGCATTGGGTGCTGGGGGTTCCGTGGGACATGGTGGGGCGGGCGCGTCGCAAAGGGGCGCAAGCCGAGAACGATCTGGTAACCCTGACCCTGATCAATGCGCGCCGACTGAATGTCATCTGGGCGGATGCAGGCGTTGCAATCGCGATTGTCCTCCCGTTCTTGCTAAGTTTTCTGGGCTTTACCGGGTTTTTCTACGGTGCCGAAATTGCGCAGGCCGTGTTTCTGTTTGCACTGCCGTTGAGCGCGGTCTTTGCGCTTAGCATGAGTCTGGCGCATCGGTTGTGCGCACAATCGGGCGATGGTCTTGGCTCTGATCTGGTGATCCGCGCGCTGTCGCGTCACCGTGTTTGGGTGCAGGCCATCGGGATCGCAGCCATCATTGTAACCTCGTTTTGGGGCATGTTTCAGAACTTGCGTTTTTCGGCGCTGTTCTAAGCGGGCTTGACATGACGGGCTGGGCGGATACCTCGCAAGAGCATGGAACAATTTATACTTTCTGGCGCCCCCGAGGGCTATGACGCCGCGCTGATCGCGCGCGAACTGGGCAAGGGTCGCCCGGTCATTCATATTGCGCGCGACGATCGCCGATTGGCGGCGATGCGCGCGGCCTTGGCGTTTTTCGCACCCGATGCGGTGGTGCTGGATTTCCCGGCTTGGGATTGTCTGCCCTATGACCGCGTCTCGCCCAATCCCGATATCTCGGCCACGCGCATGGCGACGCTGGCAGCTTTGGGCGCGGGCATGCCGGGCCCGTTTGTTTTGCTCACCACTTTGTCAGCCGCGATGCAACGCGTGCCCGCGCGTGAAGTGCTGCAAGGAGCAAGTTTCAGCGCCCGTGTCGGTCAGCGCATCGACGAGGCGGCGTTGCGTGATTTCCTTGTGCGGATGGGGTTCTCGCAAGCCTCGACCGTGTCCGAGCCCGGCGATTACGCGCTGCGTGGCGGCATCATCGACATTTTCCCGCCCGGCGAAGGCGGCCCGGTGCGCCTTGATCTGTTTGGCGATGTGCTTGATGACGCGCGCGGCTTTGATCCGGTCAGCCAGCGCACCACGCAAAAGCTGCCCGGGATCGAATTGGCCCCTGTCAGCGAGGTGCTGATGGATGAGCCCTCGATCGCGCGGTTTCGCCAGAATTATCGTGTGGAATTTGGCGCGGGCGGTGCGGATGATCCGCTTTACGAGGCGGTTTCAGTCGGGCGCAAACATGCCGGGATGGAGCATTGGCTGGGCTTCTTCCACGACCGGCTCGAGACATTGTTCGACTATCTTCCCGACGCCGCGGTGATGCTGGACGATCAGACCGGCCCGGCCCAGCAAAGCCGCTGGGAAGGGATCGCGGATCAATATGACACCCGGCGCGAGGCAATGACGCGCCGCGACCGTCTGGATTCCGTCTACAAACCCGCGCCGCCCAAGCTGCTTTATCTTGATCCCGATGCGTGGGCGGCCACGCTTGCACCTCGGCGTGTGTTGCGCCTGCAGGTGATCTCGGCCCCGCCCGGTCCCGGTGTGCTGGATGCAGGTGGGCGGATCGGGCGCAATTTCGCCCCCGAGCGTCAAGTTGAAAACCTAAGCCTTTTTAGCGCTTTGAAGGATCATGTTCAGGCAAGATTGGCGCGCGGCCCGGTGGTCATTGCCAGCTGGTCTGAGGGCGCGCGTGAACGCCTCAAAGGGTTGATGGAAGATGAAGGGGTGGCGGGCGCCAAGCTGATCTCGGATGCACGTGGCATTGGCGATGGCGTGAACCTGACGGTCTGGCCGCTGGATGAGGGCTTTGAAGCGCCCTTTGAGGACCGCCATCTGACGGTGATTTCTGAGCAAGACGTTCTGGGCGAACGCCTTGTCAGTAAGCCCAAGCGCAAGCGCAAGGCCGAGAATTTCCTGACCGAGCATGGCTCGCTCAGCCCCGGCGATCTGGTGGTGCATGTCGATCACGGGGTCGGGCGCTACAAGGGCTTCGAAACCGTGCCCGCACTGGGCGCGCCTCATGATTGTGTGTTGCTGGAATATGCGGGCGGGGATCGGTTGTATTTGCCGGTCGAGAATATCGAACTGCTCAGCCGCTATGGCCATGAGGAGGGGCTTCTTGATCGTCTTGGCGGCGGCGCTTGGCAGGCGAAAAAGGCCAAGCTGAAAGAGCGTATCCGCCTGATCGCGGATAAGCTGATGCGCATCGCCGCCGAGCGTCATTTGCGCACCGCCCCGCTCCTTGAGGTGCCCCATCACGAATGGGAGGCTTTCGCGGCGCGCTTCCCCTATACCGAGACCGACGATCAGATGTCGGCCATCGAAGATGTCGTGGAAGATCTGAAATCGGGCACGCCGATGGACCGATTGATCGTGGGCGATGTCGGCTTTGGCAAGACCGAGGTGGCGATGCGCGCGGCCTTTGTCGCGGCGCAATCGGGCATGCAGGTGGCGGTGATCGCACCCACGACTTTGCTCGCGCGTCAGCATTACAAGACATTCGCTGAACGCTTTCGCGCCACCGCGCTAAGCGTGCGCCCCCTGTCGCGGTTTGTCTCGGCCAAGGCGGCGGCCGCCACGCGTCAAGGCTTGGCCGACGGCAGCGTCGATATCGTGATCGGCACCCATGCGGTGCTGGCAAAATCGGTGAAGTTCCACAACCTTGGCCTGTTAGTTATTGATGAGGAACAACATTTCGGCGTTCAGCATAAAGAACGGCTGAAAGATATGCGCTCGGAAATCCATGTATTGACGCTGACCGCCACGCCGATCCCGCGCACCTTGCAACTGTCGCTGACCGGCGTGCGCGACCTGTCGATCATCGGCACGCCGCCCGTCGACCGCCTTGCGATCCGCACCTATGTGTCGGAGTTTGACACGGTCACGCTGCGCGAGGCCTTGCTGCGCGAACATTATCGCGGCGGGCAAAGTTTCTACGTCGTTCCCCGGATTTCCGATCTTCCTGAAATTGAGGATTTCTTGAAAACCCACATCCCCGAGGTGAAATATCTCGTCGCCCACGGGCAGCTCGCGGCGGGCGAGCTGGATGACCGGATGAACGCCTTTTACGATGGGCAATATGACGTGCTGCTGGCGACCACCATCGTGGAAAGCGGACTGGATATTCCGACCGCCAACACGATGATTGTGCATCGTGCCGACATGTTCGGCCTCAGCCAGCTTTACCAGATCCGGGGCCGCGTCGGGCGCGCCAAGACGCGTGCCTATTGCTACCTTACAACGAAACCGCGCAGCCCGCTGACGCCACAAGCGCAAAAGCGGCTGCGGCTGCTTGGCTCGCTCGACAGCCTTGGCGCGGGGTTCAATCTGGCCGCGCAAGACCTCGATCTGCGCGGTGCAGGCAATCTGCTGGGCGAAGAACAATCGGGCCATATCAAGGAAGTCGGCTACGAGTTGTATCAAGCGATGCTGGAAGAAACGATTGCCAAGCTGAAATCGGGCGAGCTGACCGAGACCGGCGATGGCGACTGGTCGCCGCAAATCAATCTCGGCGTGCCGGTGATGATCCCCGACAGCTACATCCCCGATCTCGACATCCGCCTTGGCCTCTATCGCCGCCTCTCAAGTCTGACCACCAAGGTCGAACTCGAAGGCTTTGCCGCCGAGCTGATCGACCGGTTCGGCACGCTGCCAAAAGAGGTCAACACGCTCTTGCTGGTGATGCGCATCAAGGCGATGTGCAAACGCGCGCAGATCGCCAAGCTTGACGCGGGCCCCAAGGGCGCGACGGTGCAGTTTCACAATGACAAATTCCCCGACCCCGCAGGGCTGGTGGATTACCTCACCGCGCAGCGCGATCTGGCGAAGGTCAAAGACAATAAACTGGTGATCCGGCGCGATTGGAAATCGGATAAGGACAAGATCAAAGGCGCCTTCGCGATTGCCCGCGATCTGGCCGAAAAGGTCATCCAGTCCGAGAAGAAAAAGGCCTAAACCGCGCCCTTTCATCTAGCCCGAAATACTCCCGCCGGAGGCATCCCAAGCCCGGCCAAACGCGTGCCCGTCAGCTCGTTTGCGTCTTGCGGATCAACCACCAGGCAAGACTGGAACAGATAAGCGTCGCAATCACGATGGGTAGCGCCGTGCCGTTGAACAACAGACCCACGGGGGCCGCAATCAGCACAGCCCCCACCGTGGAAATCGCGGTGACAATTGAGGCCGCCATGCCCGCAATATGGCCCATATGCTCCAGCGCCAGCGCATTGAGATTGCCAAAGGTAACGCCCGCCATCCAGAACACGCTGACGGTATACAGAAAGACCAGCGGCAGGCCGGATGCGCCCGCAGTCAGCCCGGTCAGCACCAGCACCAGCATCACACTCGAGACGATGATCTGCATGATATAGCTTGCCTTGACGATCTTGCGCATGCCCAGCCGCATCACGTAGCGCGCATTAAACACCGACCCCGTGCCCGCCAGCAGGGCCCCCATCGCAAACCACATCGGGAAGGTGTCGGTCACACCATGCGCGGCATAAAGCTGTTGCGCCGAGGAAAGTAGCGCGAACATCTGCCCAAAACCCAGCGTGATCGTCACGATATAGATGCGCACCTCATAATGGGCGAGCACCTCACGCGCTGCCGCGCTGAGTTTGGAGACGCTCAGCGGGCGACGGTTCTCCGGCGCCAGCGTTTCGGGTTGGCGCAGCCAAAGCCAGCTTACGCCGATCAGCCCGAACACGATGAAGGCCCAAAACACGCCGCGCCAGCCATAAAATGAAATGATCATCGCCCCGACCGAGGGCGCAACCGCAGGCACCAGAATGAAAATCATCATGATGAACGAGGTCACCCGCGCCATTTCGCGCCCCGCAAACAGGTCGCGCACCAGCGCCATCACCGTGATCCGGGGGGCTGCAGCGCCAAGCCCTTGCACCACGCGCGCGATCAGCAACGCCTCAAGGGATTGCGCATGCGCCGCCATCAACGCCCCCACGATATAAATAGCGATACCGCCCGCAATCGTAAGCTTGCGCCCGATCGCATCCGAGATCGGCCCGGCAAACAGCGTGCCCACCCCCATGCCCAACACGAAAGCTGTCAGCACAAGCTGCGCGCGGTTGATCGCATCGGGGCTTAGCTCGGCGGCGATCTGGGGCAGGGCGGGCATCATCGCGTCGATGGAAAACGCCACCGTCGCGGTGAGCGAGGCCAGCATCACCGTCAATTCCGGCAGCGACAAGGGAGAGCGCGCAGTGGGCGCGCCGGACGTTTGAGACATGGGATGGGAGCTTTGCGCAAAGGGTGAGAGTGAACAAAATACAGCGATACGCACCAAAGGCCAGAGGGGGGCGCGCGCAGCCCCCTGTGCGCTCACGCGGAGGCGGGTTAATGTTGCGTCGCCTCGGGCGGGGCGCTGCTTAACTCATCAATGACCTTGATCCACAGATCCGTGGGCTGCGCGCCCGACACGACGTGACGCTCGGCCACGATAAAGGTCGGCACTGCAGAAATACCGCGTTGGCGGGCGTGGGATTCTTTGTTGGCAATGGTGTCGAGATCGGCATCTGACGCCAGCAACCGCGCTGTCAAATCGCCATCCATTCCCGCTGCGCGCGCGATCTCACACAGCGTCGCAGAATCGGAAATATCGCGCCCCTCGCGCCAATGCGCGCTCAATAGCGCCTCCATCACTGCGCCTTGGGCATGCTCAATCCCCGCCCAATACAGCAGGCGATGCGCGTCGCGCGTATTGGGCTGATGGGTCACACGCTCGGGGTGGAAATCAATCCCCTCGGCCTGCGCGATTTCCAGCAGTTGCACATGCATTTTCACCGCGCCGTCTTGGCCGAACTTGGCTTGCAGGTAATCGGCGCGCGACATGCCCTCGGCTGGCATGGTCGGGTTCAGTTGAAACGGCTGCCAGCTGATCACGAACGGATGTCCGGGACGCGCCGCAAGCGCGTTATCCAGCCGCGCCTTGCCAATCAAACACCACGGGCACACCGGATCGGCGAAAATATCAAGCGGGATCATCATATATCTCCTTGCGTCCAGATAGCGCGAATCTCTTTGCGCAGCAATTTGGCGTTACGATTGCGGGGCAAACTGTCGAAATGGCGAAACAGGCGGGGTTGCTTATAGCGCGCCAGACAGGTTTGGGCATGCGTTGCCAGCTGATCGTGCGTGGCGCTGCCGGTATAGGCCAGCGCGATCACACTGACATCGGCGCGCAGGTCAATCTCGATGGCGGCGACCTCGCCCGCATCCGGGCATCCTGCCATCGCCTCTTCGATCTCAAGGGGTGAGACACGAAACCCGCCCGCATTGAGCATATCATAGCTGCGCCCAAGATAGGTGATCGCGCCATCCTCGGCCATCGCAACCGTGTCGCCCGTCAGAAACCATGCGCCCACGCGCCGCGCAGCGCTTTCCTCCGGCGCATTCCAGTAGCCCAAATACAACCCCGGATCGCTGTGATGAATCGCCAACATGCCCGGCGTGCCGCGCGCAACCGGCTGGCCTTGCTCATTCAAAACCGCGATGTGGCGGCCGGTTTGGGCATAGCCTGTCGTGCCGGGCGGGGCAGGGCGCGCGGGGCTGTCCGAGATGAAGGTCGAGCATTCCGACATGCCCAAAGCTTCGTAAATTTTGGTGCCAGTTGATTCATTCCATCCCGCGCGGGTGGAATCGGGCAAAGCCTCTCCGGCGCTTAGTCCGTGGCGTAGATGCGGTAAATCGAGATGGTCGTGATGCTTGAGAATCTGGCGATAAATCCCCGGCGCTGCGGCGAAAATCGTTGCATCAAAGCGCTTCATCAACAGCGGCAGGCTGCGCGGTTCAACGCCCTCAGCCGGGATCAACGCGGTCGCGCCCACGGTCCAAGGGTCCATTAGCCCGGTGCCCAGCGTATAGGTCCAGTTGAACGCGCCCGCATGCATCAGTCGGTCTTGTTTGCCCAAGCCATACCAGCCGTCAAACATCATCTGGCGCGCCCAGATCGCGCGATGGGCATGCATCACCGCACGCGCCTGACCACCGGTGCCTGAGGTGAAAATCATATAGGCAAGCCGACTGGGATCGCCCATTGCAAAATCGCAAGGCGGGGCGTCGTGCGCTTTGCGCAATGTTTGCGCGTCAATCACCCGCGCCGGATGATCGGGCAGCGCGACCCCCTGCGAGGCAATCACCGCCGCCGGATCGAGATCGCGCGCGAGCTTGGTGATCTCATCCCGCGTCAATTGCGCCGAACTGGGCACCGGTACCAGACCCGCCGCAATCGCGCCCAGAAACGCCACCGGAAATTCCGGCCCGTTTCCCAGCCGCAACACCAGCCGATCACCGGGCACTAAACCTGCCTGCAACAGCAACGTGCCCGCGCCGCGCACCGCCGCAATCAGACGCGCATAAGACCAGCGCTGCGCCCCCGAAGGCCCCACGATCTGCATCGCCAGCTTATCGGGCGTCAGCGCACCCGCGGCCAGAACATGCGCCGCCATATTGAACGCGTGCGGCGGTGGTGGCAAAGCCGGAGAAAAGATTTCAGATGTCATGGCGCCTAGCTAGGGCGCAGATGCAGGTCGAACAAGTGCGAAATAGCCCCTTCGAATTTGCGCAAATATCCCGGGGGAGGCTGATAGCGTCCCCCAGCCGCTCTTTGCCTAAAGCGCCGTCCAGCCGCCATCGATCGAGATCGTGGTGCCGGTGATCTGTGCCGCTGCATCCGAGCACAGGAACACGGCCGTGCCGCCCACTTGCTCGGTCGTGGCGAATTGCTTGGAGGGCTGGCGCGCGAGGATCACTTGCTCGATCACCTCTTGCTCGGTCATGTTGTATTCTTTGGCCGTATCAGGGATTTGCGCCTCGACCAGCGGGGTTTTTACATAGCCCGGGCAAATCGCGTTCGCGGTGATGTCTTCCTTGGCTGTTTCCAGCGCCGTGACCTTGGTAAAGCCGACAACGCCATGCTTGGCCGACACATAGGCCGATTTATAGGGCGAGGCGGTCAGACCGTGCGCAGATGAGATATTCACCACGCGTCCCCAGCCGGCCTTGCGCATCATCGGCAGCGCGACGGCGGTGGTGTGAAAGACCGAGGTGAGCATGATCGCGATGATGCGATCCCATGTCGCGACCGGGAAGGACTCGATCGGGGCGACATGCTGGATACCGGCATTGTTGACCAGAATATCGCAACGCCCGGCCTGTTCGATCAGCGCGCGCGCCTGCTCGCCATTGGACAGATCGGCTTGGATATAACGCACCGTGACGCCAAACTCCGCGCCCAGATCGGTGGCAAGCTGGTGATCCTCTGGGCGATCCGTGAACGAATTCAGCACGACATCGGCGCCCGCGCGTGCCAATTCGCGCGCGACTCCAAGCCCGATTCCCGAATTCGACCCTGTGATGACGGCGGTTTTTCCCTGAAGCGACATATCCCCTCCTGCGTAGTGATTCTGGATTTCGCCGCGATCATGGCGTGCGCTGCGGGCGAATACCATGCGGCGCGCGCAAAAGGATGTGATCGCGATAGCCTGCGATTACGGAAATTTGAGGGATGTTAAAAAAAACGCCCGCACAAGGCGGGCGTCAA
Organism: uncultured Thioclava sp.; assembly: GCF_913064665.1. Lineage (GTDB taxonomy): Bacteria > Pseudomonadota > Alphaproteobacteria > Rhodobacterales > Rhodobacteraceae > Thioclava > Thioclava arctica. Next base: position 119,348 of record NZ_CAJYBT010000004.1, on the reverse strand, counting down.
GTCATGAGGCAGGTTTCATACAGGCAAGAAACCTATCGAGCAGTGAGTCTCTTATAAGCAATGCAGCGCCTCTCTCCAAGGGAAAAGTTTGCGCCCTTTCAATCGTCTCGCTAGCTTGGCGACATAAAATACGGGCAGAAGAGGGATTGTTTCGATGGCGAGATCGGTGTTTTTCCGCGCTTTAGGCGTGCTAGCCTTGGGGTTCAGCCCAATCCTTGCGCAAAATGCGGTTGCTGAGTCGCAAGATGCGATTGCGATGTATGGGGCCCCCGCACTGGCGCCGGGATTCGACCATTTGCCCTATGCCAACCCCGATGCGCCCAAAGGGGGCACCTATCGATTCGGGGTGGCGGGCAGTTTTGATTCGCTCAACCCCTGGATCTTGAACGGCCGCCCCGCCGAGGGAATCGCGCGCTATGTTTCCGAATCGCTGATGGGGCGCTCGATGGATGAGCCCTTCACGCTCTATGGGCTACTCGCGCAGTCCATTAAAACCGATGAGGCGCGCACTTGGGTCGAATTTACCCTGCGCCCTGAGGCGAAATTTTCCGACGGCAATCCGGTCACCGTCGCGGACGTGATGTGGAGCTATAAGACGCTGGGCACGCAGGGCCACCCGCGCTACCAGACCGCCTGGTCAAAGGTTGCCAAGATGGAGCAGACTGGGCCACGCTCGGTGAAGTTCACCTTTACCGAACCCGATCGCGAGTTGGCGCTGCTGATGGGGATGCGCCCGGTGCTGGAGAAAAAGCAGTGGGAGGGGCGTGATTTCGCCAACACCACCGATCTCGCGCCGATTGGGTCGGGCCCTTATGTGATCGAAAAGGTCGATCAGGGGAAATACATCACCCTCAAGCGCAATCCCGACTATTGGGGGCGCGATCTGGGCTTCAATAAGGGGCGCAACAATTTCGACACGCTGCGCTATGATTATTTCGGCGATGGCGGTGTGGTGTTTGAGGCCTTCAAGGGCGGCGCGACCGACAGCTATATCGAGGATAACGCCGCCGATTGGGCGCGCAATTACGACTTTCCGGCGGTGACCTCGGGGGAGGTCGTGAAATCGGAAATCCCCAACGGTCGCCCCTCGGGGATCAAGGGGTTGGTGATGAACACCCGCAACCCGCTTTTTGCCGATTGGCGGGTGCGTCAGGCGCTGATTGATGCGTTCAATTTCGAGTTCATCAACAAGACGATCAATGGCGGGGCCGAGCCGCGGATCGCGTCCTATTTCTCAAATTCCGAACTGGGCATGACGCATGACGCTGCAAGCGGCAAGGTTCTCGACCTGCTTGCGCCGTTCAAAGACACGCTGCTGCCCGGCGTCATCGAGGGCTATTCCCTGCCTCAAAGCGATGGCAGCACGCGCAACCGCAAGAATATGCGCGACGCGGCGAAGCTACTCAATGAGGCAGGCTGGAAGGTTGACGATAGTGGTGTGCTGAAGAAAGACGGGCAGCCCTTTAGCTTTGAGATCGTGTTGCAACAAGGCGCGGCGCAGCAGCAAAGCATTGTTGATATCTATACCCAATCGCTCAAACGTCTTGGGATATTCCCGAAGGTCACGGTGATTGATGATGCGCAATATACCCAGCGCACCAACGCCTATGATTTTGATATGGCGTGGTATTGGCGCGCGCTGTCGCTGTCTCCGGGCAATGAGCAGATGCTGTATTGGGGCCATAAAGGCGTCACCGAACAAGGCACGCGCAACTGGATGGGCATGAAGTCTCCCGCCGCCGAGGCGATGATCGACACCATGCTAAACGCGCGCAGCCACGAGGATTTCGTCGCTGCCACCCGCGCGCTGGATCGTATCCTCACGGCGGGGCGTTATGTCATCCCGATCTGGTATGCGCCCAAAGATCGCATTGCCCATATCAAGGCGCTTCACTACCCGGACAAAACGCCGCTATACGGAGCTTGGCCGGGCTTTGCGCCCGATGTTTGGTGGTATAATAACAAAACAGGACAATAGGAGCAGGACGATGCAAAAGCTGATCCTTCTGGCTGCGCTGGCAGCGGCATTGGCAGGGTGCAATACAGTTGCGGGCGTTGGAGATGATATTTCCGGAGGGGCACGTCAGGTGCAGGGCTGGTTGTAGGCGCGCCCAAGCGTCAAATCAGGCAATTTAACATTGCCGTGACGGAACCCCCTAAGGTCAAAATTCCTTTTGCCTTGAAACCGAGGGCGCGCGATCCTTTGTCATGAAGGAGGCGCGTCTGCATAAGATGCGTGACCACGAGGAGAGCTCGCTATGAAATGGCATCACATTGAGGAAAACTGGGCTGCGTTTTACGAGGCGATCATGGATCGCTGGCCCGAGGCGGAGGAAGCGGCGCTGGATGAGATCGACGGCGATCAGCGCGCCTTCCTGCGCTATATTGCCGAGCTGACCGAGCAGGAGCCGGTGGAAGCGCGCGAAGAAGTGGTCGAATGGCTGCGCGGCGAATTGCCATCTGATGTGGTGATGGACCCGACCCATGACAGCCACTCGATCCTGCTTTCGGCGAAATACGTCTCTGAGGGCGAGGATGAATCCGACGACGACAAGCATTTCGGTGACGATTGAGCGCGCATAGGGGGCGCTGCCCCCAATCACGGGGTGGCGATAATCGGCGGATAAGTAGGGGGCGCTGCCCCCGTCGCTGGATGGCGACAATTAACGGGTAAGAAAGGGGGCGCTGCCCCCGCCCGTTCCGGGCCCCCCGGGATATTTCGAGAATTTGGAAATGGGGAGGGCGGGCGTATCTTGCGTTGGCGCAATATCGTTGGGTGGATGAGGCTTGCATCCGGGCGGTGCGCCCGCTGCCATTGACCTTATGCGCGGGCTCTGGCAGGGGAGAACGCAAGTAAGGACGAATGATATGAACCTGTTTTCCGATATTCGTGCGGCGGTGATCGCGGCACTTGATGTGATGGTTGCTGAGGGCGCTCTGCCTGAGGGGCTCGATTTTGCCAATGTTGCTGTAGAGCCGCCGCGCGATGCGCTGCATGGCGATATGGCGAGCAATGCAGCGATGGTGTTGGCCAAGCCTGCCAACCGCAAACCCCGCGAGATTGCCGAGGCGCTTGCGGCCAAGCTGGTTGCGGATGCGCGCATTCTGAGCGCCGATGTGGCCGGGCCGGGCTTTATCAACCTGCGCCTTGCGCCCACGCTTTGGTCTGATTTGACGCGCAATGTCGTGCAAACGGGCGCTGCCTATGGGCGCTCGGATCTGGGGCAGGGCGTCAAGGTCAATGTCGAATATGTCTCGGCCAACCCGACGGGCCCGATGCATGTCGGGCACACGCGCGGCGCGGTGTTTGGCGATGCCTTGGCGAGCCTCTTGGATTTCGCGGGCTATGACGTCACGCGCGAATATTACATCAACGATGGTGGCGCGCAGGTCGATGTGCTGGCGCGTTCCGCTTACGAGCGGTATCGCGAGGCCTGCGGTCTTGAACCGGAAATCCGTGAAGGGCTTTATCCGGGCGATTACCTGATCCCGGTGGGCGAGGCGATCAAGGCGAAATATGGTCGCGATCTGCTGGATAAGCCCGAGGAGGTCTGGCTGGTCGATTTGCGTAGTTTCGCGACCGAAGCGATGATGGAAATGATCCGCGGCGATCTGGCGTCTCTGGGCGTGAAAATGGATGTCTTTTATTCCGAGAAATCGCTTTATGGCACGGGCCAGATCGAGGCAGCGCTCAAGCGCTTGCAGGATCTCGGTCTGATCTATGAAGGCGTGCTCGAGCCCCCGAAAGGCAAGCTGCCCGAGGATTGGGAGGAGCGTGAGCAAACGCTGTTCCGCTCGACGCAGTTTGGCGATGACGTGGACCGTCCGGTGAAGAAATCGGATGGGGCTTGGACCTATTTTGCTCCCGATATTGCCTATCACTGGACCAAGATCGAACGTGGCTTCGATCTGCTGATCGACGTGTTTGGCGCCGATCACGGTGGCTATGTCAAACGGATGAAAGCGGCCGTTGCGGCACTGTCCGAGGGGCGTGTGACGCTTGATATCAAGCTGATCCAGTTGGTGAAGCTGTTCAAGAATGGCGAGCCCTTCAAGATGTCAAAACGCGCGGGCACCTTCGTAACCCTGCGCGATGTGGTCGAGCAGGCGGGCGCGGACGTGACCCGGTTCCACATGCTCACGCGTAAAAACGATGCGCCGCTGGATTTCGATTTCGCCAAAGTGCTTGAGCAATCCAAGGACAACCCGGTTTTCTACGTGCAATACGCCCATGCGCGGGTCTGTTCGGTGCTGCGCAAGGCTGCCGAGGCTGGTTGGGATATGTCAGATGCGCGCTTGGCCAAGGCGGAACTTTCCACCGACTTGCACGAGGCAGAGCTCTCACTGGTCAAAAAGATTGCCGAATGGCCGCGTCTGGTCGAGGTCGCCGCGCGCGCGAACGAACCCCATCGCGTAGCGTTTTATCTCTACGATCTGGCGTCGGATCTGCACAGCCTTTGGAACCGCGGCCATGACGATGCGTCCCTGCGCTTTCTGCAAGAGGGCGATGAGGCCGCATCGTCGGCGAAAATCGCCCTCGCGCGTGCCTGTGCCGTTGTTATTTCCTCAGGTCTTGCTATTCTTGGCGTGACCCCGGCTGAAGAGATGCGCTAAAGCACGCCGCCGGGACAGGCAGTAACAGCCGGGCAACCGGCGGCGAGGCGATGAGCATGGCAGCTTACGACGACCGCAATGGCGGGGCCTATGGCTATGGCGCGCAGGCGCCGTATCAAACACATCCCACTGATCCGGAAATGGCACCGCGCAACGGGCGCGCGATGTCGCGCTGGGTCAATCTGGCGGGGGCGGCAACCTCGGTTGTGATGATCATGGGGTTGGTGGTTTGGGGCTATAAGCTGGCGATGCGCGATCTGAACGGTGTGCCGGTGATCCGCGCAATCGACGGGCCTGCGCGGATTGCCCCCGAAGACCCGGGCGGAGAATTGGCGCGTCATACGGGTTTGGCGGTGAATGATGTGGCAGGCACCGGCTCTGCCGCGCCGGCCCCCGATCGCGTGGTTCTTGCGCCCGCGCCCGAAGGGCTCAGCAATGAAGATTTGCCGATGGGCGAGATGACCCAGCAGATCGGGGCCGCTGATGCGCCGATGGCGGGACCTGCGCAACAAGGGCCGTCGCTGGCCGCTTCTGAGGATGCGCTTATTCAGGCCGCAGTTGCGCTGCCCGCAACCGAAGATGCCCCCACGCCCCAGCTTGATATTCCTGTCGAGCCCGGCGCTGCGAGCCCCGAAATCCCGGAACTGCGCCCTCAAGAGGTCGCCCTGCAGGCAACGCCCGATGTGATCCCGGCCTCGGTGCCCGGCGTCGCCGTCTCGCCGCGCCCCTTGCCCAAGCCCGCGCGTGACAGCCTGCTTGCCGCGGCGCTGGAACAGGCAGTCACCCGATCGATGAGCGGGCAGGCGGCGGAAAACAAAGTCACCGATCTTGACCCCGCCTCGCTGAGCGCCGGCACGCGGCTGGTGCAGCTTGGCGCGTTTGACACGGCTGCCGATGCCAAGGCGGCTTGGGACAGTGCTGCACAACGCTTTGGGGCCTTGATGGAGGGCAAGCAGCGCGTGATCCAGAAGGCCGCTTCGGGGGGGCGCGATTTCTACCGCCTGCGGGTTGTCGGTTTTAGCGATGTGACCGAGGCACGCCAGTTCTGCGTGGCCCTGCAGGCCGAGCAGCAAAACTGCATTCCAACGGTTGCGCGCTGATGGGTGGCGCGGTCATATTTGGCTGTGAAGGGCCATTCCTGACGCGGGACGAGCGCGATTTTTTCCGCGAAGCCGATCCTTGGGGTTTTATTCTTTTTGCGCGAAATATCGAAGACCCTCAGCAGGTTGCGCAGCTTACTTCATCTTTGCGCGCAGCCGTTGGGCGTGACGCGCCCGTGCTGATTGATCAAGAAGGTGGGCGGGTGCAACGCCTGCGTGCGCCGCATTGGCGCGAATGGCTGCCCCCGCTCGAACAGGCGGTTCTGGCGGGCGAAAACGCGCCGCGCAGTTTCTGGCTGCGTGCACGTATCATGGCGGATGAGCTGCGCGCGGTTGGCATCGACGTGAATTGCGCACCGACCTGCGATCTGGCCGCTCCCGAGACCCATACGTTTCTGCGCAACCGCTGTCTGGGCAACACTGTCGATCAGGTGGTCGCCAATGCGCGCGCCACGGCTGACGGGCTGCTGGCGGGCGGGGTTCTGCCGGTGATCAAACACATCCCCGGTCATGGCCGTGCCGTCGCGGACAGCCATAAACACCTCCCCGAGGTGGCGGCCGATCTTGACGATCTGCGCGCAACCGATTTCGCGCCCTTCGTCGCGCTGGCCGATCTGCCGATGGGCATGACGGCCCATATCCGCTTTAGCGCGCTTGATAGTGCCCCGGCGACGCAAAGCCCGCGTTTGATCGGGTTGATCCGCGACGAGATCGGCTTTGACGGTCTGCTGATGAGCGATGATATCGGGATGGAGGCGCTGTCGGGAGGGCCGGGGGCGCGCACGCGTGCGGCACTCGCTGCGGGCTGTGATCTGGTGTTACATTGCAATGGCGACATGGGCGCGATGGAAGAGGTGGCGCTGGCCGCCCCTGTGATGAGTGCAGCGGCGCAAACGCGCGCCGAGGCAGCGCTGGATCGGCGTATTTTGCCAGAGTCTGTTGACATGGCGGCTCTCGATGCTGAGTTTGAAGCATTGATGAGCGGCGGTGGGAATGGCTGAACCCGAAAACCTTTTTCAAGCCCAGAGCGTGGCGGACCGGCTTCAGGCCGAAGCGCTGATCATTGATGTCGACGGGTTCGAAGGCCCGCTTGATTTGCTGCTCAATCTCTCACGCACGCAAAAGGTCGATCTGCGCAAGATTTCGGTGCTGCAACTGGCCGAGCAATATCTGAAATTTGTAGAGCAGGCCAAGGCGTTACGGATCGAACTTGCGGCAGATTATTTGGTGATGGCGGCCTGGCTCGCCTTTCTGAAGTCGCGACTTCTGTTGCCGCCTGACCCGACGGCTGAAGGCCCGAGCGCCGAGGAAATGGCCGCTCATCTGGCCTTTCAGTTGGAACGCCTGCAAGCAATGCGCGAATCCGCAGCGCAGCTGATGGCGCGTGACCGGCTGGGGCGCGATACTTTCGCGCGCGGGATCAGCGAAGAGGTCGCGCGCCTGCGCAAAGTGACCTATACCGCCTCGCTGATGGATTTGATGCAGGCCTATGCCCGGATCAGAACGCGCGATGAGTTTCGCCCCTATGCCTTTGATCGCACGAATGTTTACACGATGGAGGAGGCGCTGGATCGGTTGCGTAACCTGATCGGATTTGCGGGCGATTGGGCGGATTTGACCAGCTTTCTCCCCGAGAGTTGGGAGAGTGATCCAAAGCGGCGCAGATCGGCCACGGCGGCGACGTTTGCAGCCTCGTTGGAGATGGCGAAACAAGGTCAGATCGAGATCCGGCAATCTGAGACGTTTCACCCCATTTCGATTCGGAAAAGAACATGAATAACGCCTCTCAAGCACCAGAAGAAAAAGATAAATCCTTATTTGCAGCGCCTCCGATGGGCGAGCAGGAGCGCATGGTCGAAGCGGTGTTGTTTGCCAGCGCTGAACCGGTGCGCATCAAGGAGTTGGAAGAGCGTATGCCCCATGGCTGCGACCCTGCCGAGGCGCTGGTGCATCTGCGCAAACGCTATGAAGGGCGCGGCGTGCGGGTCGTTAAAGTGGGCGAGGCCTGGGCCATGCGCACCGCGCCCGATCTGTCGTTTTTGATGCAAAAGGAAACGGTTGAAGAGCGCAAACTCAGCCGCGCCGCCATCGAAACGCTCGCGATCATTGCCTATCACCAGCCCGTCACCCGCGCAGAAATCGAGGAAATTCGGGGCGTTGCGGTGTCTCGTGGCACGATTGATCAGCTGCTTGAGATGGAATGGATTCGTTTTGGACGGCGTCGCATGACCCCGGGTCGGCCCGTGACCTTTGTGGTCACGCAGGGGTTCCTCGACCATTTCAGCTTGGAAAGTGCGCGCGATCTGCCCGGCCTCAAAGACTTGCGCGCGGCGGGCTTGCTGGACAACCGCCCCCTCCCGGGCGCATCCTCCGAGGATGACGACGAAGAGGGTCTGCAAACGGGTCAATCTGAACTTTTTGAGGATTAAGAAGGGCTTATCCTATGAACCTCAACCAGATTTTCAATATGATCATCCGCATATTCCTGCGCCGTGGGATCAATTGGGGGATCAACAAAGGCATGTCGATGGTTTCAAATCGCGACAAGCAGCCCAAGTCGATGACCCCGCAAGAGCGTGCACAGTCCCAGCAAATGCGGGACGCCACAAAACGCGCGCGCAAGGCTGCGCGCATCACCCGGCGGTTTTAACGCAGGCCGCGCTTAGCGCCCCTGACGGCGCGCCATGAAGGCGAGGCGCTCAAACAGGTGCACATCCTGCTCGTTCTTGAGCAGCGCGCCATGCAGCTTGGGCAGCAGGTTGGCCCCGTCGCGTTTGAGGTCTTCCGGGTCCAGATCTTCAGCGAGCAAAAGTTTAAGCCAATCAAGAACTTCCGAGGTGGAAGGTTTCTTTTTCAGGCCCGGCGTTTCGCGGATTTCGTAAAACTGCGTCAACGCCTCGGCCAACAGGCGTTCCTTGATTTCGGGGAAATGCACGGCCACGATCTGACGCATCACCTGCGGGTCGGGAAAGCGGATGTAATGAAAGAAACAGCGGCGCAAAAACGCGTCGGGCAGTTCTTTTTCATTGTTTGAGGTGATGATCACCACGGGGCGATGGGCAGCGCGGATGGTTTCGCCTGTTTCGTAGACATGAAACTCCATCTTATCAAGCTCTTGCAGCAGGTCGTTGGGGAACTCGATATCGGCTTTGTCGACCTCATCAATCAGCAAGACGACGCGGCGATCTGCCTCAAACGCTTGCCACAGCTTACCCTTGCGGATGTAGTTTTTGACGTCACTGACGCGCTCGCCGCCAAGGCCCGGGCCGAGCTGGCTGTCGCGCAACCGGCTGACGGCGTCATATTCATACAGGCCCTGCTGCGCTTTGGTGGTGGATTTGATGTTCCACTCGATCATCTCCATGCCAAGGCTCGCCGCCACCTGACGCGCCAGTTCGGTCTTGCCGGTGCCGGGCTCTCCCTTGACCAAAAGCGGGCGTTGCAACGCCACGGCGGCATTCACCGCAATGCTGAGATCTGGCGGGGCGACATAGGTTTCGGTCGATTGGAACTGCACAGGGATCGGCCTTTGGCTGAGGGGAGGCGCGCAAGGATGTTGCGCCAATGGGGCGCAAACTAGCCCTGCCCAATTGCTGCCGCAAGTGCAGCGTAGATTTTGAGAGACAAAGCGCGAGAAGCTGTGAATGGAGACGTGACAACCCTATCTTCATGGGGTATTGGAGCGCCCGAGGAGTGGTGGCACATGGCAAATTTTGATCAAAGTGGCACGCCCGGCACGGAAAAGAGGGCCGCGATGAAAGCAGAGACCTTCCTACCGGATGATTACCGTCCGGCCGAAGATGAACCCTTCATGAATGAACGGCAGATGGAATATTTCCGCCGGAAATTGCAGGCGTGGAAGACCGAATTGCTCGAGCTTTCCGCAGAGACGCTTGAAGGATTGGCCGAATCGGCACGCAACGTGCCCGATATCGCCGACCGTGCCAGCGAAGAAACCGATCGTGCGCTGGAACTGCGCACTCGTGATCGGCAGCGCAAACTGGTCAGCAAGATCGACGCCGCGTTGCGCCGGATCGAGAATGGCGAATATGGCTATTGCGAAAAAACCGGAGAGCCGATCTCGTTGAAACGTCTGGATGCGCGCCCGATCGCCACGATGACGCTTGAGGCTCAAGAAAGGCACGAGCGCCGCGAGCGGGTTCATCGCGACGATTGATCTGGCGCATTTGCGTTGCAGATTTGACATTGCGCAAAGACAGTATCTCACCGGTGCCGCAGGGTGCCGGTGAACGCGTTTAAAAGGGTATATTATGCTGATCGGACGCAAGGTTACGGTGCTTGGAGGCGGGGTCGCGGGGCTTAGCGTGGCGCGCGCTCTGGCCTTGCGTGGGGCCGAGGTCGAGGTACTCGAACAGGCCGAGGCGATCCGTGAAGTTGGCGCAGGCTTGCAAATCTCGCCCAATGGCGCGCGGGTGTTGCGCGCGCTTGGGTTGGGCGATGCGCTGGCGCAGGCCGGGCCTACCGCCGAGGCCGTTCAGTTGGTGGATGGCGAAACGGGCGGGCAGGTGGCGCGCCTTGATCTGGCGCGGTTGCGCCCCGGCGCGCAGTATCATTTTATCCACCGTGCCCGCCTGATCGAGATGCTGGCGGAAGGCGCGCGTGACGCAGGCGTGCAAATCCGTCTGCTGCAACAGATCGACAGCATCAATCTGAGCGGCGATCGCCCGCGTCTGCAAACCGCGCAAGGGGCCACCTATGAGGCCGATCTTTTGATCGGGGCGGATGGGCTGCATTCCAAGCTACGCGAGGCGCTGAACGGGCGGGTCGCGCCGTTCTTCACCCATCAGGTAGCGTGGCGCGCGCTGATTCCCTGTGCGCCGGATGCGCCCAATGTGGTGCAGGTTTTCATGGGGGCCAAGCGCCATTTGGTCAGTTATCCGCTGGGCGGGGGCCTGCGCAATATTGTCGCCGTCGAAGAGCGTCATTCCTGGGTCGAGGAGAGCTGGGCGCTTGAGGATGATCCGATCAACCTGCGTGTGGCGTTTGAGGATTTCTGCCCCACCGTCAAAGGCTGGCTGGAGCAAGTTGAGCAGGTGAACCTGTGGGGTCTGTTCCGCCACCCTGTGGCCGAGCATTGGTATGGCAAACACGCCGCTATTCTGGGCGATGCCGCGCATCCGACCTTACCGTTTCTGGCGCAGGGCGCGGTGATGGCGCTGGAAGATGCCTGGGTCTTGGCCGAGGCGTTGGCCACGCATGACAGCGATGAGGTCGCATTTGCCGCCTATCAAGCGGCGCGCCATGATCGCTGTGCGCGTATCGTCAACGCGGCGAGCAAAAATGCGCGCAATTATCACCTGACTGGTGTGCCCCGTACGGTTGGGCATCTGGCGATGCGCGCGGCGTCTCGCTTTACGCCTAAGAAACTGGTGGCTCGATTCGACTGGATCTATGAGCATGACGTCACAAACGGGGCCGGGGCGCGCCGCGGCTAACGCATGTCAGGACATCATGAATTGCTTGGCCAGTTTGAGCCCCTGACCCTGATAGTTTGACGCAATCCCTGCGCCGTAAAGCTGTGCGGGTTCTTGCGCCATGCGCTCATAGACAAGCCGTCCGACGACCTGCCCATGTTCCAGCGCGAACGGGGCCTCGTGACAGCGCACCTCCAGCACCCCGCGCGAGCCATGACCGCCTGCCAGACCATGCCCGAAACCGGGGTCGAAGAAGCCCGCGTAATGCACGCGAAACTCACCCACCATCGCCAGATAGGGGGCCATTTCGGCGGCGTGATCGGGCGGGATCGTGACGGCCTCACGCGAGACCAAGATATAGAACGCACCGGGGTCCAGAATGATGCGGCCGTCGCGCGTGCGCACCTCTTCCCAGAACTCTGAGGCGGGGTAATGCGCGATGCGATCAAGGTCGATCACTCCGGTATGGGGCTTGGCGCGATAGCCCACCAGATCGCCCTCACGCGGGCGCAAATCCACTGAGAAGCCCAGCCCGTGATCGATCACCGCCACGCCATCGACCAGCGGTTCTTGCTGATGCAGGATCTTCAGCTCGGCATCGCTGAGCGTGGCCTGCCCGGCGCGAAACCGAATCTGATTGAGCCGCATGCCGGGACGTACCAAAACGCTGAAGGAGCGCGGGCAAATTTCGGCATAGAGCGGGCCTTGATAACCCTGGGGGATTCGGTCGAACTCAACCCCTTCATCGGTGATCAGGCGCGTCAGCAGATCAAGCCGCCCGGTCGAGCTTTTGGCATTGGCCACAGCGGTCAAGCCCTCGGGCAGCGCAAGACTTTCCATCAGCGGCACCAGATAGACGCAGCCCTTTTCCAGCACCGCGCCTGCGCTGAGATCCATGCGATGCATCTCAAATTCCGCGAGACGCGATTCGACGCGCGCGCCTTTGCCCGCAAGGAATGAGGCACGCACGCGATAGGCCACAGTGCCCAGACGCAAATCGAGGCTGGCGGGTTGGATCTGTTCGGATGTGATCGCGGGTTCGGCGGTGATCTCGCCGCGCGCGATCATCTCGCGCAGCATCGTGTCGGGCAAAACGCCGATGGTCATTGCTTGGCTCCTCGCGATACACAAATGCCCACCCCAGCGAAGGGGTGGGCATTTGTCGAATTGGTCGGGCTGGCGAGATTCGAACTCACGACCTTCCGTCCCCCAGACGGACGCGCTAACCAGGCTGCGCCACAGCCCGACGAGGGGCATATAGAGGCAACCGGGCGGGCTGTGCAAGACGTTATGCGAAGAAATTTTCTCGCCGCGTAAAAACCCATCTCCGCCACCGTTAAACGCCCGTATCGGGGGCGCTGTCAGGGGTGGGCTGGAGCGTTTGGCTCAATCGTGTCCGCAAGGCTTTGGCGCGCAGGGCCAGCATGCGCAGATCGCGCAAATCCGCCGCGCTCAACCGAGATTTGTCGATCTTGGCAAGGCGCGCGCCGAGGGCGGCGCGGCTGACATTCATCGCCACGGCGCGGGCGTCAAACGGTGCCTCGGACTCAGGTGTCGGGGCTGGCGTTGAATCGGGTGTTGAATCGGGCAGCACAGGTTTGGCCCGTTGTGCCGCTGGCGTGATCTGCAAGGAATGCACCGGGCGCATCGGCTCTGGCTCGGGCTCGACATCCAGCGCGATCGGGGCCTCTTCACCGCCTGCATCAAACAGTGAGGGCTGGGCGTCAGGCTCTTCGGGTGTGATTGGCGGCGCAGAGGGGAAGGGCGTGACAGAGGCGCTTGCGCCAACATCTTCGGCCGTGTCTGCGGCTTGCGGCGCGTCGTCCGTGTCGCTTTGTGTCGCCTCAAAAAAGGCGGAGACATGGTGAACGCCCTCTTCGCGCAGCAATTGCTGCACGCTGCGAATCGTCATCCCGTCATCATGCAGCAGATGGCGAATCCCACCCAGCAGCGCGACATCGCCGGGGCGGTAATAGCGCCGCCCGCCGGCACGCTTGACCGGTTTCACCTGCGTGAATTTGCTTTCCCAGAACCGCAGCACATGGGTCGGCGTTTCCAACAGGTCGGACACTTCTGAAATGGTTCTGAACGCGTCAGCGGATTTGCCCATCGGCCCGTCCGTTATTTCGCGTTGCCAGACGCCACCCGGTCTTTCATCAGATGCGAGGGGCGGAACGACAGCACCCGGCGCGGGCTGATCGGAACCTCTTCGCCGGTCTTGGGATTGCGCCCCATCCGTGGGGCCTTGTCGCGCACTGAAAATGTGCCAAACGAGCTGATTTTGACCGTCTCGCCGCGCACCAGCGCATCCGACATATGTTGCAGCACGCTTTCGACGAGCTGCGCGGATTCGTTGCGTGACAGGCCGACCTCGCGGAAGACCGCTTCGCTGAGATCCATACGCGTCAGTGTCTTGGACATATCGTTCCCCTGGGTCAACGGTTTTGCTCACAGTGACCGAAGGGAATTCCCGAGTCAATATCAAGGGCTTGTGGCGCGCTCTTGATGCGCGCCGCTTCGCCAATGCGCGCGCTTACCAGCGCAGCACGACCGAGCCCCAGGCCAGACCGCCACCGATCGCCTCGGCGACGATCACCTGACCCTCGTGAATCTGACCGCGTTGACGTCCCACCGATAGGGCCAGCGGGATCGAGGCCGCCGAGGTATTGCCGTGATCGGCCACCGTGACCACGACGTGATCCATGCCCAGACCCATCTTTTCAGCGGTCGCCTTGATGATGCGCAGATTGGCCTGATGGGGCACGATCCAGTCGACATCTCCAGCCGTCATCCCGGCCTTTTCCAACGCGTTTTCAGCGGTTTGTGCCAATTTCACGACAGCGTGGCGAAACACTTGATTGCCCTGCATACGCAACACGCCAGCCGTCCCCGTGGTGGACACCCCGCCATCGACATAGAGCAACTCGCGATAGCGCCCGTCCGAATGCAGATCGGATGACAGAATCCCGCGATCTTCCTTGGTGCCGGTGCCCTGCGCCGCCTCAAGGATCAGCGCGCCCGCACCATCGCCAAACAGCACGCAGGTGCCACGATCTTCCCAATCCAGAATGCGCGAAAATGTCTCGGCACCGATGACCATCACCCGTTCGGCCTGACCCGACAGGATCAGCCCATTGGCGTTGGTCAGCGCAAAGATAAAGCCCGCGCAGACTGCTTGCACGTCATAGGCAAATCCGGTGGTGGAGCCGAGTCCCGCCTGCACCATCGTCGCAACGGCAGGAAAGGTGTGATCGGGGGTCGAGGTGGCGACGATGATTGCGTCGATCTGATCCACGCTCATGTCCGCATCATCCAGCGCGGCTTGGGCGGCCTTGATCGCAAGCTGCGAGGTGGTTTCCCCCTCGGCTGCAAAATGGCGCCGTTCAATCCCGGTGCGCGAACGAATCCAGTCATCCGTCGTGTCGAGCGTTGCCTCGAACTCGGCGTTCTCGACCACACGTTCGGGTAGATAATGGCCGACGCCCCGCACTACGGATCTGATCGTCATTGGCTGCTCTCGCTTATTTCCGACGCCTGTGCGTCTTGTGTTGCGCTATCTTCGCCCTCTGGCAGGGCCAAAGCAACCCGAGCCGCCAGTTTGGCACCAAACCCGGATTGCGCCAGTCGTGCCGCCAAAGAGATCGCGGCGGCAAATCCGGTCGCATCGGCAGAGCCGTGCGATTTCACCACCGTGCCATTGAGACCCAGAAACACACCGCCATTGGCGCGGCGCGGATCGACCTTGGCGCGCAGGCGTTTGAGCGCCCCCATCGCCAAAAGTGCGCCCAGCTTCGCCAGCAACGATGAGGTCAGTGCCTCACGCAGCAATTCGGAAACGAATTTCGCGGTGCCTTCGCCGGTTTTCAGCGCGATATTGCCGGTAAACCCATCGGTCACGATTACGTCAGCGCGATCGGCGGGCAGGTGATTGCCCTCGACGAAGCCGACAAATTCGAAGCCGCCCGCCTCTTGCGCGCGCCCCATCATTTCATAGGCTTCTTTCAGCTCGGCGCGGCCCTTATGCTCTTCGGTGCCGACATTGAGCAGCCCGACGCGCGGACGCGTCAGCCCCAGCGCGTTGCGCGCATAAGAGGTGCCCATCAGCGCATAGGTCAGCAGATCGGGCGCATCGGCCTTAACATCGGCGCCCATATCCAGCATGACATTCCACCCCGCCGGCCCGCGCGAGGGCCAGAACGAGGCGATGGCCGGACGGTTCACGCCCTTGAGCTTGCGCAGCCGGATCATCGAAATCGCCATCAGCGCGCCGGTATTGCCGCAAGACACTGCGACATCGGCCTCATGCTCGCGCACCGACTCGATGGCGGACCACATCGAGGTATCCTTGCCCGAGCGCATGACCTGCGCGGGCTTGTCCTCCATCGTGACGGCGCGATCGGCATGACGCAGATCAACGCAGTCTTGCAGTGCGAATTTGGCGATCAGCGGGCTCAGCGTGGCTTCGGGGCCGTGCACGATAAAGCGCAGGGCAGGGGTTTGACGTGCCGCAATCGCCACGCCTCCCAAAGTTGCCTCCGGTCCCAGATCCCCCCCCATCGCGTCGATGGAAATGACAACAGCGCCAGCATCTGCTGGCGCTTTGCCACGGGGGTTGGCCTGCGTTTGCGCGGCCGTATCGCTGAGGCCCGTCTGCTGCTGGTCTTGCGCGTTTGGCATGACGTGTGCGGCGCGGGTCAAGCGGGCTTACGCCGCGTCGTCGTCGAGATCGACCTCTTCGGTCATCGCAACGATCTCACGATCATCGTAATGGCCGCAGGACGCGCAGACGTGATGGGGACGCTTCAATTCACCACAGTTCGGGCATTCTGCCGGATTTGCAGCGACGAGAGAGTCGTGTGCGCGACGCATGTTGCGGCGGGAGCGCGTGACTCGGTTCTGAGGGACAGCCATGTCTCAACCTCGGATTATTGGGGCGGATAGGCCCGTGTGAGCGGCATTACTGCCTTGATTTTCCAGCGGTTTCGCGATCGGCGCGTAGGTCGCTCCGGATCCGAAATCAAACTTCGAACGAGGCCGGGAACATACTCGGTTTCTGTGGGTGCGCAAGCCCCTTTCTTGGGCTTTTTTTCACCCCCGCGCGCGACCCCTAGCACAAGGCCGAACCCGCGCGCATCGCCAGACCCGATCAGCCCTTTTTATCGCCCTCATCGCGGTTTTGCATCAGCGCACGCAGATTGGCGAACGGCTTGATCTGCTCTTCGCTCAGCGGTTCTGCGCCCGGTTCGGTGACACTCGCCGTGCTTAGGCTTGCGCCCGGCGCGCGTGGATACAGGGGCAGGGCCAACTCCAACGCCTCCAGCGCCACGCCTGCCAGATTGACCGATGCCGGCAGCGGTTCGGTGCTGTCATCTTCGGGCATCTCGACCTCTTCCTCGCTTGGCATCTCCATATGGGCCAGATAGCGGCGCGTGACCGTTTCGTGAATTTTCGTGGTGACCGGAGCGAGTGAGATCACACATTCCTGAACCACCGTGGCGGACAGGGTTGCGCTGAGTTCCCAGTCGCTGCGCCCGTTGGGGCGCAATTCACCTTTGAGGCGCAGCGCCTCAACCCCCACGATATCGGCCCATTTGGCAATTGCCGCACGGGTCGGGGCATCGGCCACCAGATCAAAGCGCGTGATTTTGCGCGCGGGCAATTCGGCCAGACGCAGGGGATGGGACCAGATTGCCTCGGGGGCGTGCGGGTCGGATTGAGTCATCGTCGCACCTTTCTTTGGGGTCTTAAGGGCAGCAGCGGCGGTTGAGCGCTTGAGAGCGGCGCAGTCATGCTGTAAGCGTCGATAAAAGCCCGAAGACGCAGAGGCAAGAGGGTGTGCAGGTGGGGAACGGTTGGATGACGCGGAAGATAGCGCTGTTTGTGGCCTTGAGTATGGCCTTTTTGATGGGGGCATGCTCGCCTATCTATCGCAATCACGGCTATGTGCCGCTTGAGGAAAACCTCTCACAGATCACGGTTGGCAAAAGTACCCGCGACGATGTTGCGGCCGCCATCGGTCGTCCCAGCTCAACCGGACTGCTTGAAGGGTCTGGCTGGTATTACGTCGGTTCGCGCTGGAAAACGGTGACTTGGCACGCCCCCAAAGAGATCAAACGCGAAGTCGTGGCGATCTCGTTTACCAATAAGGGCGTCGTGAGCAATGTCGAACGCTTCGGTATGGAGAAGGGCGAAGTGGTGACGCTGTCGCGCCGTGTGACCGAAAGCAATGTCAAAGGCATCGGTTTCATCCGTCAATTGATGGGCTCGATCGGGCGCGTCAGTGCCGGGCAGCTACTGGGCAAGAACTAACAGCGCTTTGCACGCCAAGCCGGTTGCTCTAGGCTGCGCGCTGTGATCAAGGCTGCGCGGGGGCGGCGATTGGACCTGTCCTTTTCCAAAGGCACTTTACGCGTGCGTCGGGCGCAAACTGCGGCCGACCTTGACGCGTTGCAGGCTTTGCGCGCGCAGGTGTTTCGCGCCGGGCGCTGTGATCAGGACCGTTTTGATGCGCGCGCCAACCATGTGATGATCGAGGACGCCTCGGGCACATTGCTGGCAGGGTTTCGCCTGCTGCTGCTCGAAGATGTGGCCGCCTTGCAGGACTGCTATACCGCGCAAAGCTATGATGTGACGCCCTTGGCCCAGCTTGGGTTGCCGATGTTGGAGCTTGGGCGATTTTGTGTGTGCCCCGGTCTGCGTGACCCCGATGTGCTGCGTCTTGGCTGGGCGGCGATCACCCGGCTGGCCGAGGCACGCGGTGTGCGGCTGCTCTTTGGTTGCACCTCATTTCCCGGCGCCGATTGGCACGCCCATCACGCGGCCTTCGCCCATCTCGCGCGCCACGCAGTTGGCCCCGCCGCGCTGCGCCCCCATCCCAAAGCCCCCGCACGCATCGCCCTGAGCGCAGCTCCCCCCGCTCAAACCGGGCCGCAGGATGGCCCCGTAGCCTTACCGCCCTTGTTGCGCTCCTATCTCGGGATGGGGGGCTGGACCTCGGATCATGCGGTGATCGATCATGATTTGCAGACCTGTCACGTCTTTACTGCGCTGGAGCCTGCCAAAATTCCGCCGCCCCGGCTCAAGGCATTGCGCAATCTCTTGATGTAATTGGTGCGCGCCATTGACCTTTCGCGCGCGCCCCCTTAGCTGGCGCTCATGGCACGCGCACCCCTTCTTCAACTCTCCGATATCTCGCTGACCTTTGGCGGCAATCCTGTCTTTGACGGGCTCTCTATGATCGTTCAGCCGGGTGACCGGGTGGCGCTTGTGGGGCGCAATGGTTCAGGCAAATCCACCTTGATGAAGGTGATGGCCGGGCTGGTGCAGCCCGATAGCGGCGCACGCGTGGTCCCGCCCGGCGTGACGGTCGGCTATATGGAGCAAGAACCCGATCTGTCAGGTTTTGAGACTTTGGGCGAGTTTGCTGCCTCTGGCCTTGACCCGGCCGAATCCTACAAGGTTGAGATGGCGGCTGAGGGGCTGAAATTCCTACCCGAAACCCCGGTTGCGACCGCATCGGGCGGGGAACGCCGCCGCGCCGCCTTGGCAAAATTGCTGGCCGAGTCGCCCGAACTGATGCTGCTCGATGAGCCCACCAACCACCTCGATATCGAGGCAATCGGCTGGCTTGAGCAACAGCTACGCGAAACCCGGCGCGCCTTTGTGCTGATTTCCCACGACCGCGCCTTCCTGCGCGCGCTCAGCCGCGCCACGCTGTGGATCGACCGGGGCCAGGTCAAACGCAACGAACAGGGATTCGAGGCGTTTGAGGATTGGCGCGAAAAGGTCTGGGCCGAGGAAGACGACGCCCGCCACAAGCTTAATCGCAAGATCAAGGCCGAGGCGAAATGGGCCGTCGAGGGTATCTCGGCGCGGCGCAAACGCAATCAGGGCCGGGTCCGCGCGCTGCAAGAGCTGCGCGCTGAACGTGCCGGTCAGATCAAGCGCCAAGGCGTCGCCGCAATGGAATTTGACGCAGGCCCGCAATCGGGCAAGCGCGTGATCGAGGCCACGGGCCTGTGCAAATCCTTTGGCGACAAACAGATCGTGGCCGATTTCGATTTGCGCGTGCTGCGCGGGGATCGCGTGGCCTTTGTCGGCCCCAATGGCGTGGGCAAAACGACGTTGCTGAAAATGCTGACTGGCGAAATCGCGCCCGATTCTGGCACCGTAAAGCTGGGCACCAATCTGGATGTGGCGGTGTTTGATCAGGCGCGCGCCACGCTCAACCCCGAGCAGACGCTGTGGGACGGGCTGGTGAACGATCCTGACATGGCGGTAAAGGGCAATTCCGATCAGGTGATGGTGCGCGGCACGCCCAAACACGTCGTGGCCTATCTCAAGGATTTCCTGTTTGACGAACAACAAGCGCGCAGCCCCATTCGCGCGCTATCTGGCGGAGAACGCGCCCGCCTGCTGCTGGCGCGGATCATGGCGCGCCCCTCGAACCTGCTGATTCTGGATGAACCGACCAACGATCTGGATGTCGAAACGCTCGATCTGCTGCAAGATTTGCTGGGCGAGTATGATGGCACCGTGCTGCTGGTCAGCCACGATCGCGATTTCATCGACCGCGTGGCAAGCACCACGATCGTGATGGAAGGTGATGGCCGCGCGACTGTCTATGCGGGCGGCTGGAGCGATTATCAGACGCAAAAATCCCTGACTGCCGCCGCGTCTGCGCCCGAAAGCAAACCTGCCAGCACGTCCAAACCCGCGCCTGCCGCGCCAAAGCCCGCGAAATCCGCAGCGCTCAGCTTTACTGAACGCCATCGCCTTGACGCGCTGCCCGCCGAGATCGAACGCATCGAGGCCGAAATCGCCAAGCTGGAAACCTTTCTCGCCCAGCCCGATCTGTTCACAAAAGAACCCCTCAAGTTCAAAAAGGGCACCGAGGCGCTGCTTGAACGCCAACAAGCCCTCGCCGCCGCCGAAGAAGACTGGATGACGCTGGAGCAAAAGGCGCAAGACGCTTGATTGCGCTCGCGCTTATGGCTTTCATCTGGCACTAAATACTCCGGGGGGTGGCGCAGCCAGCGGGGCAGCGCCCCTCACACGCGGCCATCGGGGGCGAACATGAGCAGTAAGACAGGTCCGCTCACCGGGCTGCGGATCGTGGAAATCTCGGGCCTCGGCCCAACGCCTTTCGCCGCGATGTGTCTGGCGGATATGGGCGCGGATGTGATCCGCATTGCGCGCCCCGGCTCCAGCGGGCCAGAGGCTCATGTGTTGGGTCTCGCGGTCGATATCCTGGACCGCGGCCGCGATGTCATCGAACTTGATCTGAAATCAGATGAGGGCCGCGACACCGCGCGTGCCCTGATTCAGCGCGCAGATGCGCTGATCGAAGGAATGCGCCCGGGCGTGATGGAGCGTCTCGGGCTTGGCCCGCAAAACTTCTCCGATCATCCGGCTCTGGTTTACGGGCGCATGACCGGCTGGGGGCAAACGGGTCCGCTGGCGCACACCGCTGGCCATGACATCACCTATCTCGCGCTCAGCGGTGCGCTGCATGCGATTGGTCCCAGCGAGGCACCCGCGATTCCGCTTAACCTGCTGGGGGATTTCGGCGGCGGCGGGATGTATCTGGCTTTCGGGATGCTCGCGGCCCTGCATCATGCGCGCGCCAGCGGTCAGGGACAGGTTGTGGATTGCGCGATCACCGATGGGGTGGCGCATTTGATGGCGATGATCACGGGCATGGCGGGGCAGGGCGCGTGGGTCGATCAGCGCTACGCCAATCTGCTCGATGGGGCGGCGCCGTTTTATACGACATATCTCTGTGCCTGCGGAGGGCATATCGCGGTCGGCGCACTTGAGCCGCAATTCTGGGCGCAGCTGCTGGACGGGCTTGGGTTGCGTGCGCATGACCTGCCCAATCGCGACAATCGCGACACCTGGCCAGAACTGCGCGCCCAGATCGCTGCGCGATTCGCGACTCGCCCGCGCGATGACTGGGCGGAGGTGTTTCGCGAAACTGATAGCTGTGCCGCCCCGGTGCTGTCGCTGGCCGAGGCGCGCGCGCATCCCCAAAACGCTGATCGTGCGAGCTATCTCATCCAAGACGGACTGGCCCAGCCCGCGCCCGCCCCGCGTCTCTCGGCAACGCCGGGTCAGGCGGGCGGCGCGCCACAACGTCTAACCCCAAAACAGGCGCTTTCGCGCTGGCAGGGTTGAGAAAACCCCGGAATTTCCCTTGACAGTTGAGGGGCGATCCTCGATATGGGCACGACCCGGCGGGAAGGCTTCTTTCCGCCGGGACTCGTTTTTGCAACTCGTTCCCTAAGGAACGCGCAGTTCGACGGCGGGCCATCTGGCCCACGAAACCCCGGGGAACCGGGTGCCACAGGGCGCGGATGAATGAAAAGGAAAGACCCATGTTTGCGGTCCTCAAGACCGGTGGTAAGCAGTACAAAGTTCAGGCGGGCGATCTGCTCCGCGTGGAACTGCTCGCAGCCGAAGCTGGCGATAAAGTCCAGTTCAACGAGATTCTGATGGTCGGCGGCGACAAGCCCCAGCTCGGCACGCCGCTTGTGGCAGGTGCTGCGGTGCAAGCCGAAGTCATCGACAACATCAAGGCCGACAAGGTCATCACCTTTCACAAGCGCCGCCGGAAGCACTCCTCGCAGCGTACCCGTGGCCACCGTCAGCAACTGACGCTGCTGCGTGTGACCGATGTTCTCGCCACTGGTGCGGATAAATCGGGCGTGAAAGAGGCTGTCGGCACCGCGATCGCACGTCGCGCAGCCCATGGCACCAAAGGCGAGGCCGCTGTTGCAGCCAAGCCCGCCGCCAAGAAAGCAGCCCCCAAGGCCGAAGCGAAAGCTGCGCCCAAGGCGGAAGCTGCCGTGATGGAAGCCGATGATCTCAAAGTGATCACCGGTCTGGGCCCGGCTGCCGAGAAAAAGCTGAACGAAGCGGGTGTCACCACCTTCGCTCAACTCGCCGCGATTGATCCCGAAGCCTTTGAGGCCGTCAAGGTCAAGGCTGAATGGGTCGCTCAGGCGCAAGACCTCGCGAAATAAGGAGAGACAAGCATGGCACATAAAAAAGCAGGCGGTTCCTCCCGTAACGGGCGCGACTCTGCGGGTCGCCGCCTTGGCGTGAAAATGTTCGGTGGTCAGGACGCAATTTCTGGCAACATCATCGCGCGTCAGCGCGGCACCAAATGGTGGCCGGGCGAGGGCGTTGGTATGGGCAAGGACCACACCATCTTCGCCGTTTGCGAAGGCAAGGTTACCTTCCGCAAGGGCCTCAAGGGGCGCACCTTTATTTCGGTTCTCCCCGTACAGGAAGCCGCCGAGTAAGCCGAAAATCCCGGCATGACATTAAGGGGATCGGCTGCAAGGCTGGTCCCCTTTCCTTTATTTTTTGCTCTGCAACTTTGGGGCGAAAAGAGGGGCGAGGGGGTGAAACTGTCATCTCAGCGCCCTATTTCTAGTCTATCTGGTGTTTGGGAAAGAGGAGCCCGAGGGCCTAAGCGTTCGAGGAGGAACGCCAATGTATCAAGAAATGATTTCCAGCCAACCGGTGATTGAGGCAGAGCGCTTTACGTTGCGCCCTCTGCGCCGCTCGGATGCGGGGCTGATTGCGTTTTACTGTGCGGATAAGCGCGTGGCCGAAGGCACGCGTGCGATTCCCCACCCGCTCCCCCCCGGCACTGCCGAAAATTTCGTCGCGCGCGCCCAAGCTGAGGACCGTGTCGAAGATGTCTGGGCGCTGGATGGGTCGGCCCATGGTCTGGCCGAACTGCTGGGCGTGGTTTCGCTGACCCGGCTTGAGGGCGGGCAATCCGAGGTCGGCTATTGGGTCGGGCCTGGGTTTTGGAATACCGGCATCGCCTCGCAAGCCGTAGCCGCGCTGGTTCAAGCAAATCCGCATAAGGCGCGCACACTGTTTGCCGAAGTGTTTCAAGATGATCCGGCCTCGGCGCGGGTGCTGACCAATTGCGGCTTTGATTATCTCGGCGATGCGGAAAGCTGGTCTTTGGCGCGCGGGCGCCATGTGCCGACCTGGACTTATTTGCGCAAAATGTGAGGCGCATTTTGAAGGCGTGTTGGGGAGGGACGGCCCTCCCCAAACCCCACCCGCCGGAGGGGCGCTGCCCCGTCCGGACCTCCCTGGAGTATTTTTGGCTAGATGAAATGGTCGATTTTCATTCATCTAGCACGAAATACTCCGGGGGTGTGGGGGCCGCGCCCCCACGCAACGCTTGATCTGCGCGCTTGGGCGGCGTATCCCCGCGCCTTAGCCAGAGCCAAGGGTCACACTGATGAAATTTCTAGATCTCGCCAAAGTTTATATTCGCTCGGGCGGCGGTGGTGCGGGCTGTGTCTCGTTCCGGCGCGAGAAATATATTGAATTTGGTGGTCCCGATGGGGGCGACGGCGGCAAGGGGGGCTCGGTTTGGATCGAGGCGGTTGACGGGCTCAACACGCTGATCGATTTTCGCTATCAGCAGCACTTCTTTGCCAAGACCGGTCAACATGGGATGGGCAGCCAGCGCACCGGCAAGGATGGCGCGGATGTTGTGCTGAAAGTGCCAGTGGGCACCGAGATTCTGGATGAAGACGAAGAGACCCTGATCGCGGATATGACCGAGGTCGGACAGCGCGTGCTACTGGCCAAGGGAGGCAATGGCGGCTGGGGGAACCTGCATTTCAAATCCTCGACCAACCGCGCTCCGCAACGGGCCAATCCGGGTCAAGAGGGGGTGGAGCGCACGATCTGGCTACGCCTCAAACTGATTGCGGATGCGGGATTGCTGGGTATGCCGAATGCGGGCAAATCGACCTTTCTGGCCTCTGTGTCCAACGCCAAACCCAAGATCGCAGATTACCCGTTCACAACGTTGGTGCCCAATCTGGGCGTCGTCGGTGTGGATGGGCGCGAATTTGTCATCGCCGATATTCCCGGTCTGATCGAGGGCGCGTCCGAGGGGCGCGGCTTGGGCGATCAGTTCCTTGGCCATGTCGAGCGCTGCTCGGTCTTGTTGCATCTGGTGGATGGCACGTCCGAAACGGTAGCGCAGGATTGGCGCACGATCACGGATGAATTGGCCGCCTATTCGCCCGAGTTGGCTGATCGTCCGCGCGTGACGGTTCTCAACAAAATTGACGCGCTTGATCCCGATACCCGCGCCGAGCGGCTGGCCGCGCTGCAGGCCGAAACGGGCGGGCGTGTTATGGAGATGTCGGGCGTGTCCAAAGAGGGCGTGGAGCAAGTCTTGCGCGCGCTCTGGGCGCAGATCGCGGCGGCCAAGCCCAGTGCACATGAGGACACGCCTTGGAGACCCTGACGCTGCCTGATCTCAGCTGCGCCAAGCGGCTTGTCGTCAAGATCGGATCGGCCTTGCTGGTCGATCAGGACGGCCTGCGCGAGGGGTGGTTACAGGGCCTCGCCAAAGACGTGGCGGAATTGCGCGCGCGCGGCACCGGGGTGGTGATCGTGTCATCTGGCTCGATTGCGCTGGGGCGGCGGGTGCTGGGACTGGGGACGGGGGCATTGCCGCTCGAGCAAAGTCAGGCCGCGGCAGCGGTCGGGCAAATTCGGCTGGCGCGCGCCTATGAACAGGCGCTTGGGCCTCATGGTGTGATCACGGCTCAGGTCTTGGTGACGCTGGAGGATACCGCAGATCGGCGGCGCTATCTGAATGCGCGCGCCACGCTTGAGACCTTGATGAGCCTTGGCACCGTGCCGATCGTGAATGAAAATGACACGGTCGCCACCGATGAAATCCGCTTTGGCGATAATGACCGTCTGGCGGCGCAGATTGCGGTGACGATTGGGGCCGATCAGCTGGTGCTGCTCTCGGATGTAGACGGGCTTTACACCGCCAATCCGAAAACCGATTCCAGCGCGCGCCATTTGCCCGTGATCGCTCATATCACACCTGAGATCGAGGCGATGGCGGGCGATCCAGTGTCGGGCCTCTCCAAGGGCGGGATGAAAACCAAGCTCATGGCGGCAAAGACGGCCGTTGCGGCGGGCTGTGCGCTGGCGATTGGCGAGGGCTTTGTCGAGCGCCCGCTGTCTGCGCTGCAATCGGGGGCGCGCAGCACTTGGTTCCTACCCGAGGGGGATCCGCAGGCGGCGCGCAAACGCTGGATCGGCGCGATGAAGTCGCGCGGCGAGTTGTTTGTCGATGCGGGCGCGGTCGCGGCGCTGCATTCGGGCAAATCGCTATTGCCTGCCGGGGTGACCAAGATCGTTGGGCGTTTCGGGCGCGGGGAACCAGTGACCATAGCGGGGCCTGACCGGGCGATTTTGGGCAAGGGGCTGGTACGTTATACTGCAGAAGAGGCGCGCCAGATTGCGGGCCATCGCTCGGGCGAGATCGAGGCGATTCTGGGCTCTCCGGCGCGCGCGGCGCTGATTCATCGCGACGATATGGTCGTGGGCTAAGCGCGCCCCGATTGTGGTGACGGCGCTGTCTCCGAAGCGTGATTTCTGCACATATTTGGCGTGATCTCTCGCGTTGCGCTAAGGCAATGACGCGCTTGGAAAATCCTCCGACTCAGGGCGCGGCCATGCGCCTGCGCGCGGGTTCGGGGGCGGATAAATCACGGCGAATTCATCGCCGACGCTTCCGTCGATCACGCGCCTTCAACTGATTGGAATAGAACGATTTTATCGGCTGACCGCGCTTTGGGCGCAGGCTATATCAGCGTGTGAAGCCGAGGGGCTGTCGGATGGCGCAAACGCCAGAGACGCGACAGACCAGGACGGTTTCTCAACTTCGCCCCGCGACATCCGGGGGCGTTCAATGGAGCAAAATATGCGTTCCTTCATTCTTCCCGTAGCCGTCGGTCTTGCGCTTGCCACCAGTTCCGTTGCGATGGCGGCCAGCTCGAAAATGGTTGATGGCACGATCAAGTCGATCGACATGAAAACCCATAGCGTCACGATGGCGGATGGCACCAGCTACATGGCTGGCAAGCATGTCAATCTGAAGCGGCTGAAACTGGGCGAGAAAGTCGCTGTGACCGTTGGGCACAAGGGCAAGACCCTTGAGGCGTTGAAAATCGCGCCCGCCAAAAGCTGATTTCCCCACCGGAATTGGAAAACGGAGGCCCCTCGGCCTCCGTTTTTTGGTGTGCGATCAAGAGGCGATGCGATCTAAGATGCGCGCCCAGGACCGAATGCCTTTGTGGAAGCTGTTCACATCATATTTCTCGTTTGGCGAGTGGATCGCGTCATCGTCATTGGCGAATCCGATCAGCATCGCGTCCATCCCAAGGATCGACTTGAAGTAATAGGCAATCGGGATCGAGCCGCCCATGCCGGTGATCACGGCCTCGCGGTTCCACTCCTCTGACAGCGCCTGACGGGCCTGCTCGAATTCGGGGCGGTCGGTGTTCATCACCGCAGCCGGCGCACCATCAAGATCATTGTCCCACGTGATCTTGGCATCGGTGGGCAGGCGGGCTTCGACATGGGCGCGCAGCACTTTGCGCACATGATCGGGGTCCATATCGCCCACAAGACGGCAGGTGATCTTGCAATGTGCCTCAGCCGGAATCACGGTCTTGGATCCCGCGCCCTGATAGCCGCCCCAAAGCCCGTTGATTTCCAAGGTCGGGCGCGCCCATTGTTGTTCCAGCGCAGAATATCCCGCCTCGCCATGGGCCTTTGTCATGCCGACGCTGGACAAATACTCATGCTCGTCAAAGCCGCAGGTCTTCCACGCTTCAAGCTGCTCGGGCGCAACTTCGTGCACGCCGTCATAAAACCCTTCAACCGCGACACGACCCTGATCGTCATGGAAGCTGGCGATGATCTTGGAAATTTCGCGCAGCGGGTTGAGCGCGGGGCCACCGTAATGGCCCGAATGCAGGTCGATGCGCGGCCCGCGCAGGGTGAATTCATCCTTGAGCATTCCGCGCAACTGACCCGCAATCGAGGGCACGCCGGGCGAGACCATCGAGGTGTCACAGATCAGCGCCAGATCGCAGGTCAACTCTTCGGCATTTTCTTTCATGAACGGGATCAGCGAGGGCGAGCCTGATTCCTCTTCGCCCTCAAGGAAGATCGTCAGATTGCCGGGCAGGGTGCCATTCACCGCCTTATAGGCACGGCAGGCTTCGATGAAGGTCATCAACTGACCCTTGTCATCTGACGCCCCACGCCCCCGGATCACCCGGCCATTTGGGGTGTCCTGAATTTCGGGCTCAAACGGGGGGGTGTTCCACAGCTCCAGCGGGTCAACGGGCTGCACGTCATAGTGGCCATAAAACAGCAGGCGTGGGCCCTCGCCACGGTGATGCGCCACCACCATCGGATGCCCGGTGGTTGGCCGCAAGCTTGCCTCAAAGCCCAGCGAATTCAATTCGTTCACCAGCCAGTCCGCAGCGTCCTTCGTTTCGGATTTATACGCGGGATCGGTCGAGATAGAGCGGATTCGCAGCAGCTCAAACAGCCGCGTCATTGCGGGTTCCAGACCGGTATCGATTTCAGTTAGCACGTCGTTCAGACCCATTCGGACCTCCTTTATTTTGCCATAGCGTAAGGCGCGGCGCGGCACTGTCCAGTGCGGCTGACATCCAGCTGCGACAAATTGTTAAAAATGAATGTTTGCTTTTTGCGTATCTTTTAGACATTTTTGCCCCTCGGGAGAGGAATTTGACATCAGTCAAAGTAACGCTTGTTTAGTCCGACTAGGGCTAACCCCAGCGAACGGAATAGCAAGGGATGCGCAAGATGGATTATGACAACGCACTCGATCAGGCGATTGGGAAACTGCACGCCGAGGGTCGCTATCGTGTGTTTATTGATATCGAGCGAGAGAAGGGCGCATTTCCCAAGGCGGTCTGGACGCGCGAAGATGGCACCAAGAAAGACATTACCATCTGGTGTGGCAACGACTATCTGGGCATGGGCCAGCATCCCGTTGTTCTGTCGGCCATGCATGAGGCGCTTGACGCCACTGGCGCTGGCTCGGGCGGCACTCGTAACATTTCTGGCACCACGGTCTATCACAACCGTCTGGAAGCCGAGATTGCTGACCTGCATCACAAAGAGTCGGCATTGGTGTTTTCCTCGGCCTATATTGCCAATGACGCGACGCTCTCGACGCTGCCCAAGCTGTTTCCCGGTCTGATCATCTATTCTGATGAGCTCAACCACGCCTCGATGATCGAGGGGATCAAGCGCAATGGTGGCTCCAAGCGGATCTTCCGTCACAATGACGTGGCGCATCTGCGCGAATTGCTGGCCGCCGATGACCCGGCTGCACCCAAGCTGATCGCGTTTGAATCGGTCTATTCGATGGATGGCGATTTCGGCCCGATTTCCGAGATTTGCGATCTGGCCGAGGAATTCGGCGCGCTGACCTATCTGGATGAGGTCCATGCGGTGGGCATGTATGGCGCGCGCGGTGCCGGTATTGCCGAGCAGTTGGGCGAGATGGATCGCATCGATATTTTCAACGGCACGCTGGGCAAGGCCTTTGGCGTGTTTGGTGGCTATATCGCGACCAGCGCCAAGATGGTGGATGCGGTGCGCTCCTATGCGCCGGGCTTCATTTTTACCACCTCGATCCCGCCGGCCATTGCTGCGGGCGCTGCGGCCTCGATCGCGTTCCTCAAGACCGCAGGTGGGCAAGAACTGCGCGATATGCAGCAGCTTCACGCCAAAGTGCTGAAAATGCGTCTCAAAGCGATGGGTATGCCGATCATTGATCATGGCAGCCATATCGTGCCGGTGATCATTGGCGATCCCAAACATACCAAGGCGCTGTCAGATATGCTGCTGGAGGAATTCGGCGTCTATGTGCAGCCGATCAACTTCCCCACAGTGCCACGCGGGACCGAGCGTTTGCGCTTTACCCCCTCGCCGGTGCACGACCTTGGGATGATCGACGGATTGGTCAAGGGCATCGATAAACTCTGGTCGCACTGTGAGCTAAATCGCGCCGAAGCCTCGGCTTAACCGATTTCTGCGCGTGCGCGGCTCTCTTGCTTGTGATAGGTCTTTCCTAATCGAAATGGCTATACGCCGCGAATCGAGACGGGCAGAAACTTGAGGCAGGGACGGGCAGCATGATCGGGCGAAGGGCCACACCTTCGACGCAGGACGGTGATAAGCCAAAAGGCTTTGATGATTTTGAACTGCGTTTGGGCGATGTAATGCGAGGCGAGCGTGCGACGCTGGCCAAGTCTTTGCTGGATGTGCAGCGCGAGTTGCGCATCAAGGCCGCCTATATCGCCGCCATCGAAAGCTGTGATGTTGAGGCGTTCGATACGCCCTCGTTTATCGCAGGCTATGTTCGCTCCTACGCCCGTTATCTTGGTCTTGATCCGGAATGGGCGTTCCAACGCTTTTCCGCAGAATCGGGCTATGAGCCGATCCATGGCATGGCTGCCGCAGCCTCTGGCCCCAAACCGCAGCGCCACCCGACCGATGTGGCGCATGCGCTGGCCAATCCCAACGCCACCTTCATTCCCAAGAAAAAGGCCTTTTGGGCCCATGTCGAACCGCGCGCCGTGGGCTCGCTTTTGGTGCTGGCACTGATCGCGGGTGGCATTGGTTATGGCGGCTGGACCGTCTTGCAAGAGGTGCAGCGCGTGCAGCTGTCCCCGGTCGATCAGGCTCCTGGCGTGGTTGCCGATCTTGATCCGCTTGATTCGGTGACGCAGGACACGCAGCTTGCGCAGAACGACACATTGCCCAACATGCCAAAACCCGAGGCGAGCGACCGCATCTATCGCCCCGTTGCGCTTGACGCGCCGGTGCTGATTTCGCGCGATGGTCCGATTGCCTCGATCGACCCGAATGCCAAAGATGGCAGCGTGCTACATCACGCGGCCGGGGCGATTGCCCCCGATCTGACGCCAAATATCATTGGCGGCGATCCGACCCAATTTGCCAGCGCGACGGGTAACAAAAGCAGCATTCAATCGGCGGTGGCCAAGGCGCTTGGGGCCGATGCGCCGGAAGTCGTCGTGATGGCGGTGCGCCCGTCCTGGGTGCGCATCAAATCTGCCGATGGCGCAACGATCTTTGAGAAGGTCATGGATGCGGGCGAGCGGTTTGTGCTGCCCAAGCTGGCCGAAGCGCCCAGCATGCGCACGGGCGAATCCGGCGCGATCTATTTTGCCGTTAACGGCGTGACCCATGGCCCGGTTGGCAAGCGCGGCGAGGTGACGAAGAATATCACCCTCTCGCCGAGCAATCTGGATGACAGCTATCCGGTCGCCGATCTTGGCCAAGACAAGGATCTGGCCAAGATGATTGCCGTGGCCGATGCTGGCCCGGTTGGCGCTCAGCCCGACGCTGCACAGCAGTAACTAGCCGCTCACAATTGGGGTCCAGACGTTGCGTCCGCGCAGGGCTTGGCCTATGTGTAGGGCGAAATCCGCGAAGGAGGGGGCGATGTCTCTCAACCCGGTGCGCCCGTGGCGCAATATCTACCGCCGTAAATCCCGTCAGATCATGGTTGGCAACGTGCCCGTTGGGGGCGATGCACCGATCTCGGTGCAGACGATGACCAATACCGATAGCTCGGATGTGCGCGCGACGCTCGATCAAATCCTGCGCTGCGTTGATGTGGGCGCTGATATCGTGCGCGTCTCGACGCCAGATGAATCCAGCACTCGTGCGCTGCGCGAGGTTTGCCGCGAAAGCCCAGTTCCCATCGTCGCGGACATCCATTTCCACTACAAGCGCGCGATTGAGGCCGCCGAGGCAGGCGCGGCCTGTCTGCGCATCAACCCGGGCAATATCGGCGATGCCAGCCGCGTGCGCGAGGTGGTGAAGGCGGCCAAGGATCACGGCTGTTCGATCCGCATCGGCGTGAATGCCGGTAGCCTGGAAAAGCACTTGTTGGAAAAATACGGCGAGCCATGCCCCGAAGCGATGGTGGAAAGCGGCCTAGATCATATCAAGCTTCTGGAAGATAACGATTTTCACGAGTTCAAGATCTCGGTGAAAGCCTCGGATGTGTTCCTTGCCGCTGCCGCTTATCAAGGTCTGGCCGAGGCGACCGACGCGCCGATCCACCTTGGCATTACCGAGGCAGGCGGGTTGGTGTCGGGCACCGTGAAATCGGCGATTGGTCTTGGCAATCTGCTGTGGATGGGCATTGGCGACACGCTGCGCGTTTCCCTGTCCGCCGATCCGGTTGAAGAGGTTAAAGTCGGATTCGAGATCCTGAAATCGCTTGGCCTGCGTACCCGTGGCGTGCAGATCATCTCGTGCCCGTCTTGCGCGCGTCAGGGTTTTGATGTGATCAAGACCGTCGAGGCGCTTGAGCAACGTCTGGAGCACATCAAGCAACCGATGAGCCTGTCGATCATTGGCTGCGTGGTGAATGGTCCGGGTGAGGCGCTGATGACCGATATGGGCTTTACCGGGGGCGGGGCTGGCTCGGGGATGGTCTATCTCGCGGGCAAACAAAGCCACAAGCTGTCCAACGACCAGATGATTGAACATATCGTCGAACTGGTCGAAAAACGCGCCGCCGAGTTGGACGCTGCGCAGGATGCGGCCGAGTAAAGGCCGCAATAGAAAACCGCAGACCCTTGGGCCTGCGGTTTCTGATCTGGCATTCGGGGGGCTTGCCCCCCGTTTTCATGTCGCGCTTATTTGGCGGCTTTAGCTTTGCGCTCTTCGGCCACGATCTGCGCCATCGCCGCTTCGGGCGCATAGCCGCGCAGCAACTGTTCGCCGATCACGAAGGCCGGCGTGCCAGAAATCGCCATGCGCTGCGCCAGCTGATAATTGGCGCGCAAAACGGCGCTAACCGGTTCTTCGTTCATTCGCTTCAGGATCGGATCGGCATCAAGACCCTGATCCTTGGCCAGTTTTACAAGGCTTTCCACGGTGATATTGCCGCGAAATGCCATCAGCGCGTTGTGCACCTTTTCGTAAGCCGCATCGCCATCAATCTGCTGCACCGCGACGGCAAAGCGCGAGCCCAATTCGGATTGCTGCCCTAGGATCGGGAACTCTTTGATAATAAACTTTATTTTCCCGTCATGCGTCAGCAGATCATTGACCTCGCTGAACGCTTTCTTGCAATAGGTGCATTTGTAATCGGTGAATTCCACGATGGTGATATCGCCATTCGGATTGCCGCCAACCCAGCTATAGCCGTCGTCGAAAATGTCCTTGGAGTTGGTCGCGATCAACTGCGCATCATTATCTGCCTGCTCGGCGCGCTGTTTGGCCTCCAACTCGTTGATCGCCTCGAACAACACTCGCGGAATCGCCAACAAATATGCCCGCACAACCACGCCGAACTGCGCGTTCTGGGGATCGCACCTCTTTGAATAATCAAAGCCATGCGCAGGGGCGGCCCTGGCCAGCGCTCCATAGGTCGTGGCCGCCCAATGCGATCGCGCCCTTGGGCGTTTCCTTTGTTCGGTGCTATTGGGCGTCAAACTGGCCTTTTGCGGGTCTGGGTTCAAGGGTTAGTGACAGCGACGGGACGCCACAGCGCATTGACGGGGCGCGGCGCAGGGCCTAACCCGCCCCGGTTGGTCACAAAGTCGGGAGAAGCAATCATGCGCCGGTCGAAACGCGGACAGGTCGAGCCGTTTCTTGCAATGGATGTGATGCGGCTGGCGGCTGAGGCCGAAGCTGCAGGGCGCGACATTGTGCATATGGAGGTCGGTCAGCCCGCCACGCCCGCACCGGCCGCCGCGCGCCGCCGTTTGGCGCAGGCGCTAGAGCAAGAGGCGATGGGCTACACCGTGGCGCTTGGCCTGCCAGAGCTGCGCGCGGGGATCGCGGCGCTTTACAAGCGTTGGTATGGGCTTGATCTGGATCCGGCGCGGGTGGTGATCACCTCGGGTTCGTCGGGGGCGTTTTTGCTGGCGTTTACGGCGCTGTTTGATGCGGGCGACAAGGTGGGTCTGGGCGCTCCGGGCTATCCCAGCTATCGCCAGATCCTCAAGGGGCTGTCGATTGAACCGGTGAGCATCCCGACCGAGGTGCAAAACCGCTATCAGCCCACGCCAAGCGAAATTCCCGACGATCTGGCTGGGCTGATCGTGGCCTCGCCGGGCAACCCGTCAGGCACGATGCTTGGCGCGGATGAATTGGCGGCGCTGATGACCCATTGCGCCGCGCGCAACATCGCATTCGTGTCCGATGAAATCTATCACGGGCTGCAATATGACGCCCGCGCGGTGTCAGCGCTGGAAATTTCCGACGATGTTTTCGTGATCAACAGTTTCTCGAAATATTTCTCGATGACGGGCTGGCGCGTGGGCTGGATGGTGGTGCCGCAAAGCCATCTGCGTACCGTTGAACGGCTTGCCCAGCATATGTTTATCTGCGCGCCCCATGCCTCACAGATTGCCGCGCTTGGAGCGCTCGAAAGCCTTGACGAGCTAGAGCAGAACCGCGCCGCCTATGCGCAAAACCGTGCGATGATGCTAGAGGAATTGCCCAAGATGGGGTTCTCGCGCATCGCACCGCCCGATGGGGCGTTTTACATCTATGCCGATGTGTCCGCGCTGACAGATGACAGCGCCGCTTTTGCCGCCGAGATCTTGGAAAAAGCAGGCGTCGCGGTCACGCCGGGGATGGATTTTGACGCCGAGCGGGGGGCGGGCACGATCCGGCTATCCTATGCCCAAGCGCCCGAGCGGATCGCCGAAGGGCTGAAGCGTCTGGCCGCCTTCATGGCCGCGCGCTGAGGCTTTGCCCCGCGCGCGCCGCCTCGTTATAGTAGCGCGCAAAAGGCGGGGCGGCAGGCATGATCAGGCATATTCTTATTCTTCTCTCGGCGGTTTTCGCGCTGGCGGGGCCGAGCTTTGCGCAAACGCCTGCGCCGGGGCTGTCGGCGTTGGCGCAGTTGGACCCTGCGCGTTCATCAATTCATCAGGGCGGCGGGCAGACCGATATTGCGCTTGGGATCAGCCAGCCAGTGCCCTATCGCGCCTATCTGTTGGCCGATCCTTACCGGCTGGTGGTCGATTTCCGCGAAGTGAATTTCACCGGCCATGATCCACGCGCGCTACTGGGCAAGGTCAGCACCATCACCGATCTGCGCTGGGGCGCGTTTCGCCCCGGCTGGTCGCGCATGGTCGCGGAATTGTCGCGCCCGATGGTGCTGGTCTCAGCCGAGGAACGCAGCGGCGACACGCCGCAAATTCGTCTTTCGCTGCGCGCGGTCCCGGCGGCGGATTTCAAGGCCAAGCGGGGCGCAGCAGACAGCGCACTTTGGGGCTTGCCCCAGCCCGCCGAGGTTGCCGCCCCTCATCGCCGTCAGGATGGGTCACGACCGCTGAAAATCGTGCTTGATCCCGGTCATGGCGGTCTTGATCCGGGCGCGCAGGATGGGGGCCTGCGTGAGGCCGATATCGTTCTGGGGTTTGCGCGCCAATTGCGTGACAAACTACGCCGCGCGGGAATGACGGTGGTGATGACGCGCGATCAGGATGTGTTCGTGCCGCTGGAAACGCGCGTCACTGTGGCGCGTGCGACGGGGGCGGATCTGTTCATTTCGCTACATGCAGATTCGATTGCCGAGGGGGTCGCGACGGGGGCCACGATTTACCGCCTCGCCGATCACGCCGAGAATGAGGCCACGCGCAAACTGGTCGCGCGTCATGATCGCGACGATATTTTGGCGGGCGTCGATCTGGAGGGGCAGGGCGATCAGGTGGCCCATATTCTTGTCGATCTGGCCCGGCGCGAGACCCAGCCGCGCTCGGTGCGCGTGGCGCAGGTCTTGGCGGGCGCGATCAAGACCGAGGGGCTCAAGATGCACAAACATCCCGTGCAGGGTGCAAATTTCTCGGTTCTGAAATCGCCCGATATCCCGTCGGTCCTGATTGAGCTGGGGTTTTTGTCCTCGGCGGCAGATCGCAAGCGTCTGCGTGATCCCGATTGGCGCGCGCGCATGGTAGATGCGATCACGCGCGGGGTGCTGGCCTGGGCGCAATCTGATGCCGCCGAGGCGAAATTGTTACGCCAATAGCGGTGCAAAACGCGGCGTGACGCGCGGTCATCCGCGCATGCCGCAAAGATTTGAACGCAGCGCCACTTCCCGATTGCGTGATGGCGCATTACTTTGACCCTCACGTAAACGCGATGTATAGGCAGGGCAAACCGGGGCGATCGGCGCCCCTTGCGAGGGATATCTCTTGGTCCGATTCATTCTTAGCTCCATTGGTGGCGTGTTTTCCTGGGTTGTGACCGGGCTGGTTTTTGCTGCCCTCACAATCGGGGCGATCTTTTGGATCTATTCCCGCGATCTGCCCAGCACCGACCAGTTGGCGCAATATCGCCCCAAGACGATCTCGCGCATTTACAACGGCAATGGCCGCCTGATCGACGAATTCGCCGAGCAGCGCCGCCTGTTCGTGCCCAGCCAAGATATTCCCGATCTGGTCAAAGGCGCGTTTATTTCGGCCGAGGATAAGAATTTCTACTATCACTCTGGTTTTGATCCGCTCGGCATCGCCTCGGCGGTGATTACGGCGGTGAAGACGGGCGGGCGTGATGTGCGCGGTGCCTCGACGATCACGCAACAGCTCACCAAGAACCTGCTGCTGTCCTCAGATCGCAAGATTGAGCGCAAGATCAAAGAATTGATCCTGTCCTCGCGCATCGAGCAGGTCCTGAGCAAGGATCGCATTCTCGAACTGTATCTCAACGAAATTTATCTGGGTCAGAACTCTTACGGGGTGGCGGCTGCGGCGCAGACTTATTTCGACAAGACCCTGTCGCAATTGACGCCCGGCGAGGCGGCCTATCTGGCGGCTCTGCCCAAGGCCCCTGCGGCGCTGCACCCGGTGCGTGATTTGCAAAAGGCCACACTGCGGCGCAACTATGTGCTGCGCCGGATGTATGAGGATGGCCGGATCGACAAGGCCATGCTGGATAAAGAACAGGCCTCGCCGCTCAAGTCTGTGCAAAATGGCGACTACCCGCCGTTTCGCGAGCAACTTCCGCCGCGCGACTACTTCACCGATGAAATCCGCCGCCAGTTGTCCAAAAGCTTTGGGCGCGAGGAATTTTTCGGCGGCGGTCTGACGATCCGCGCGACAGTGAACCCCGATTTGCAGGCCCTTGCGGGCAAGGCATTGCAGCGCGCGCTTGAAGATTATGATCGCGGCCTTGGTATCTGGCGCGGCACGGGCGCAAAGATCGCGCAAGACAAGCTGGGCGATGAGGCCGCGTGGCGCGCCGCTTTGGCCGATGTACCCACCGTTAAAGCGCCCCGCGATGTCGCCGGCTGGCATCCCGCGGTTGTTCTGGGCTTTGATGGCAATTCTGCGCGCATCGGGATCGAAGGCATCAAAGAAGACGCAGACGGCCACTGGATTGCGCCCGAAGATGTCACTTGGGCACGCAAATTGAACGCGGATGGCAAGCTGGGTCCGCGCGCGAAAAAGGCGCAAGATCTGCTGGAAACCGGCGATGTCGTCGAAGTGCGCGCAATGACCAAAGACAGTGACGGCTCGTTCATTCGCTGGACGCTGCGCCAAGTGCCCAAGGTTGAGGGCGCGTTCATGGCGATGGATGTGCATACCGGGCGCGTGCTGGCGATGCAGGGCGGGTTCTCGTATCAGTCTTCGGTGTTTAA
The DNA here is from genome assembly GCF_913064665.1 of uncultured Thioclava sp. Lineage (GTDB taxonomy): Bacteria > Pseudomonadota > Alphaproteobacteria > Rhodobacterales > Rhodobacteraceae > Thioclava > Thioclava arctica. The sequence continues at coordinate 82,659 of NZ_CAJYBT010000004.1, read as the reverse complement.
CCGCGCCACGCAGGCAGAACGCCAGCCGGGATCAAACTTCAAACCCTTCGTCTATGCGGCGGCTCTTGATAGTGGGTTCTCGCCCGAGACGATCGTGATCGACGCCCCGATCGAGGTGAACACGCCGCAGGGCATGTGGCGCCCGAAGAACGCCTCGAACCGCTATTACGGTCCCACGCCGATGCGCACCGGGCTGGAACACTCGCGCAACCTGATGACGATTCGCATCGCGCAGGAAATCGGCATGGATACGATTGCCGCCTATGCCGAGAAATTTGGCGTTTATGACGATATGCGCGAGTTCTTGGCCAATGCTTTGGGCGCGCAGGAAACCACGATGTTCCGGCTGATCTCGGCCTATGCGATGTTTGCCAATGGCGGCGAACGGGTGGAACCGACGCTTGTGGACCGCGTGCAAGATCGCTATGGGCGCACGATTTATCGCCATGACACGCGCACCTGCGATACCTGCGATGACCCGAACCTTCCCGAGGGGCGCGGACCGCAGATCACCAGCCATCGCGAACAGATCATCGACCCGATCACCGCCTATCAGATGATCTCGTTGATGCAGGGTGTGATCAAACGCGGCTCTGGCAAGGGCGTGAACTTGCCGGTGCCGGTCGCCGGCAAGACAGGCACCACGAATGACGCCAAAGATGTTTGGTTCACCGGCTTTACATCCAACATCGTGGCCTCGTGCTACATGGGCTATGACAACCCGCGCTCGCTTGGGGCGCATGCCTATGGCGGCACGCTGTGTGTGCCGGTGTTCAACGAGTTCATGAAAGAGGCGGTCAAGGATTTCGGCGGCACCAATTTCAAGGTTCCCCCGGGGGGCACTTGGGTGAAGTTCAATCGCTACACCGGCGAGCGCTTGTCAGACAGCGCGACGGGCGAGTTCGTGCAGGCCGAATATCTGCGCCCTGGGCAGGATATGTCGGGGCTGGGCGCGCTGGTTGTGGATGGCGGGTTTGGCATGGGCGTGAACCTGCCGCTCTTTGCCCCGGGCCAAAGCGAAGAGGCAAGCCAGACCATCACCACTTCGACGGGCAAGACCAAGGTCATTCCGAAAAAGGCCGATTTCGGAACGCTTAGCGCGGGCGGGCTGTATTAAGCCGCCCCCTGCGCGCGAAAAGGGGACTGCGCGGAATGCCCATGTCAGTTGTGGCGTTCGACCCTTCGTGTTGATGCTGTTAGCTTGGCGATGTGGATCACGGCGTTCGCGTTGATGATCGGTTGGAGCCTGCGCTATGGCAAACGCCGCGGGGCGCAGATTCGCGCGGGTTTTGAAGGGGCCGCAACCAAGGCCGCATGGCCGCTCGATCATCGCGCGCACTCAGCCCGCTTGCGGGCGCGGCTCTGATTTCGTATCACCGCGCCAAGACTTTTCAAAGGATGACTCATGCGCGCCGAGACGCAAAATATCGCCGATGCGATCCGCAAATCGCTGAGCCTGTTGGGCCAGCGCATGGACTTGGAAACCGCGCCGCACCGGATTGAGGAATTCAACGCGATGATCGAGGATCCCAGCCTGTGGGACGATCAGGCGCGCGCGCAAAAGCTGATGCGCGATCGCCAGCAATTGTTGGATAAATTCGAAACCTATTCGCGCATCGACCAAGAGCTGACCGACAATATCGAGCTGATCGAGATGGGCGAGATGGAGGGCGATGACGAGATCATCGCCGAGGCGGAGAAATCGCTGCGCGCCCTGAAAGAAGAGGCCGACAAAAAAGAGCTTGAGGCGCTTTTGGATGGCGAGGCGGATGGCAATGACACCTTCCTCGAGATCCACTCGGGAGCCGGGGGCACGGAAAGCTGTGACTGGGCCTCGATGCTGGCGCGGATGTATGTCCGCTGGGCCGAGAAAAAGGGCTACGAGGTCGATCTGCAATCGGAAACCGCAGGCGAAGAGGCAGGCATCAAATCCGCGACCTATAAAATCACCGGGCCCAATGCCTATGGCTGGCTGAAATCGGAAAGCGGTGTTCATCGTCTGGTGCGCATCAGCCCCTATGATTCCGCCGCGCGCCGGCATACCTCGTTCAGCTCGGTCTGGGTCTATCCGGTGGTGGACGACAATATCGAGATCGAGGTTGCCCCCAACGATATCCGCATTGACACCTATCGCTCGTCGGGCGCGGGCGGGCAGCACGTCAACACCACCGACTCGGCGGTGCGCATCACCCATATCCCGACCGGGATCGTGGTGACATCTTCGGAAAAATCGCAGCACCAAAACCGTGACATCGCGATGAAAGCGTTGAAATCGCGGCTCTATCAGATGGAGATGGACCGTCGCAACGCCGCCATCAACGAGGCGCATGAAAACAAGGGCGATGCGGGTTGGGGCAACCAGATCCGGTCTTACGTCTTGCAGCCCTATCAGATGGTCAAAGACTTGCGCACCAATTACGAGACCTCGGATTCTCAAGGGGTGCTGGACGGCGATCTGGACGGGTTCATGGCCGCGACCCTTGCGCTGGGGGTCGAGGGAAAAAGCCGCGCCGACGCGCAGGCAGAGGACTGATCGCATGGCGGCGCGGGTTCATATCACCGGCGCCGCAGGATCGGGCACCTCGTCGCTGGGACGGGCGCTCGCGAAGGCGCTTAACGTACCCCATCTTGATACGGACAGCTATTTCTGGGCCCCCACCGAGCCGCCTTTCACCCAAAAACGCCCGGTCCAAGAGCGGCTGGCCCTGATCGCCGCTGATCAACTGGGCCAAGGGATAGATGGCGGCTGGGTGCTGTCTGGGTCCTTGGATGGGTGGGGTGATTTGGCCTTGGGCGGCCTTGATGCCATCATTTTTCTCACCGCGCCCACCCCGACCCGTCTGGCGCGCATCCGCAAGCGCGAGACGCTCAAATTCGGCGATCGGATCAAACCGGGGGGCGATATGCATCACAATCATTCCGCCTTTCTGAAATGGGCTGCGAGCTATGACGAGCCCTATTTCTCGGGCCGCTCGCTGGCGCGTCATCGCGAATGGTTGGCGGGTCGAACCGAACCGGTGCTCTATTTGTCTGGGGCGGATGATCTGGACCACCTTGTTGGTGCGTGCTTGCAAAGCTTGCAATGAAACCAAGCGCTGCCTTTGCGCGTAACCTTTTGCAACCAAAGGAGCGGCGGGCATGGATTTCAACGGAAAACGGATTTGGATCGTCGGCGCGAGTTCGGGTATCGGGCAGGCGCTTGCGCGCGAATTGGCAGGGCGCGGGGCGCGGCTGGTGCTGTCGGCGCGTTCGGTCGATCCGCTCAAGACGCTCGCAACGGAATTGGGGCAGGGCGAGGTTGTGCCCTTCGACATTTCCGACCCTGAAAGTCTGGATGATGCGCGCGGCGAAATCCTGTTGGGCGGGCCGCTGGATGGGATGATCACCACAGCCGCGATGTATGATCCCGGCTATGTCAGCCAGATCGAACGCGACAGCGCGCGCAAGCTGGTTGAGGTCAATCTTCTGGGCACGCTGTGGTTTGCCCAAGCCGCCAAAGGCTTGCTGCGTGAGGGCGGGCAATTGGTGATTTTCGGCTCGGTTGCGGGCTATTTCGGGTTGCCAAAGGGGCAGCTTTACTCGGCTTCCAAGGCCGCAGTGATCAATCTTGTCGAATCCCTGCGGGTGGAATTTGCGCCCGAGATCGACGTGCGGCTGATCTCTCCGGGGTTCGTGAATACGCGCCTGATCGAGAAGAATGACTTCGACATGCCCTTCATGATCGAACCCGATGCCGCCGCGCGCCGGATCGCCGACGGGCTGGCAGGGCGCAAATTTGAGACGCATTTTCCGCGCCGCCTGACCTGGGGGCTCAAGCTGTTGCGCCGCCTTCCTTATCGGCTCTCGCTCTGGCTGACCGCGCGGATGTAATGCCGCGTTGCAGCGTTGATTTTTCTCGACAGATCACGGCTTCGTGACGCAACCTGATGTCACGCGCTTTTGGGAGAGAGCGCGCGTAATCAGGGAGAGAGAAATGCACGAAGTGATGTCTGAGCCATCAGAGTTGCCGCAATTCCGCGATGTCTCGGTGTCCGAAATTCCACAGATTTTGCGCGCAGGTCTGCGTGATTTCATGCGCGCGCCAGTGTTTGGGTTGGCGTTTTCGGGATTCTACGTTCTGGGCGGGATTATTCTGTGGTTCGTGTTTGCCGCGGAAGGGCAGGAATGGTGGCTGATCCCGTTCGCGCTGGGGTTTCCGCTGCTTGCACCCTTTGCCGCGATTGGGCTGTATGAAATCAGCCGCCGGATCGAAGCGGGAGAGCCGCTGATCTGGGGCCAGGTCATCTCATGTTGCATCTCGCAAAAGGATCGGCAGATCCCCTCGATGGCGATGCTGATCCTGATGATGTTCATGTTCTGGGTCTTTGTGGCGCATACCACCTTCGCGCTGTTCATGGGGCTGTCGGCATTTACCAATGTCAGCTCCTCGCCCGAGATTCTGTTTTCGGGGCAGGGGTTGGTGATGCTGGCGGTTGGCTCGTTGATTGGTGCGGGCTTTGCGCTGGTGCTGTTTTCCTTCACCGTGGTCGGCTTGCCGCTTTTGATGGAACGCGAAATTGACATCATCACCGCGATCCTGACCTCGATGCGTGCTGTTGCGGCCAATCCGGTTTCGATGGGGGTCTGGGGGATCGTGATCGCGGGCAGCCTGTTCATTGGCATGATCCCGATGTTCTTGGGGCTGCTCGTCGTGCTGCCGGTGTTGGGCCATGCCAGTTGGCACATGTATCGCCACCTCACCAGCTAACCGAAACTGAATGCAGAAATGACAAAGGGCAGCCCGAGAGCTGCCCTTTCTTGCGTTCCGTAAAAGGAGGCGCTTATTTCGTGTCCGGAGCACCGGGGGCCGGCGCGGGCTCAGCCCGAGGCGGGGCCAGCTTGGGCGTGCCTTGGCCGGTCTGCAGCGGGTCGTCTTGACGCTGAACCGAACCTTCAAAATGCGCACCGCTTTCGATCGCGATGGTTTTGTGGATGATGTCGCCTTCGACCCGTGCGGTCGAGGTCAGGCGCACTTTCAGACCGCGTACGCGGCCCACCACACGACCATTGACGACAACGTCATCGGCAATGATTTCACCCTTGATCGTGGCGGTTTCGCCCACGGTCAGCAGATGCGCGCGGATATCACCCTCAACCACTCCCTCGACTTGAATATCGCCGCTGGTTTTGAGGTTGCCCGTTACGGTCAGATCCGCAGACAACACCGAAGGCGCAAGTTTTACGCGCGGTGAGGACGAGGGGGTATACTCGCTTGACGAGGGACGCGGCGGCGGCGCAGTGCCCGCTGCAGCTTGCTTGTCAGTTTCGGTACCGGGTTTTGCGCCGGATTCATGGATTTTGCTTTTAGAAAACATTCTTGCCAGCCTTGATGAAGGTCATCGGATTGATTGCTTTGCCACTGATCCGGATCTCGTAGTGCAGATGCGGACCGGTAGAGTGCCCGGTTGATCCCATATCAGCAATTCTCTCACCTTGCGACACCTTTTGACCCACCTTCACACGGATTTTGGATAGGTGGCCATAGCGGGTCGTGATCCCGAATTCGTGGCGGATCTTGATAAGATTGCCATAACCGCGCTCCCACTCGGCTGCGATCACAACTCCGTCAGCGGGGGCATAGACCGGCGTGCCAGTGGGCGCAGCCATATCGACGCCCTCATGCATCTTGCCCCAGCGCCAGCCAAAGGGCGACGAAAAGCGAAAATGCGATTTGACCGGCATCGCGAAGGGCAGCTTGTCCACGGCGATGCGATACATGTTCATATCGTCAAGCTTGCGCAGAATATCCTCGGCGCGCGCGGTGTCGCCGCCTAGATCCGCCGTGCCCTTGGAGGACAAAGAGATCGTGGTCAGTGGTCCGCCCGTGCCCGAATAGCCGCGCTTGATTTGGGCCAGCACATGCTCGGGGTCCATGCCCGCTTGTTTGAAGACCTTGTCCAAAGGCTCCATCGAGATTTTCACGGCCCCCTCAAGCGTTGTGAAAATCTCGTCGTTGCGCTCTTCCATCAGGCGTTTTTGCATCGCGATGCGGTCCACCGCGAGCTGCGCGGTCTTGGCATCGGCCGTTGCACTGTCGCGTTCCTGCGCGGTCTGGCCCAAGGCAGCGCTCAGGAAGTCGACCGTTTTCGCCATATCTTGCGCGCGGGCCGCTTGCGTGGCGCCACCAGCGGAGCCCACACCTTCGACCTTGGCCAATTTGGTGCGCGCTTCGTCACGTTCGTCCATGGTGCGGCGCAGGGTGGACTGGATCACGCCAATCCCGGTTTCCAATTCGCGCTTGCGCTCTTCTGACGAGAGCAGCGCCGATTGCATCTGTGACACCTGCGTCATCGCCGTTTGAAAACGATCCTGCGCGGCCAGTGCTTCGGCGGCGCGCGCGTCGCGTTCTTGCGACAGCGTATCAAGACGGCGCTCAAAAGCGGCTTTCGCGATTTTCTCGTTTTGCGCAGCCCCGCCCGAAGAAATGCCCTCGATAAACAGCATCGAACTCGCAAGCGTGGCCCAAGAGAACAGTCCAGCGCCAATCGCCAAAACACTTGCCTGCGTCAGCGGTCGCAGCCGCACAAACCGGGTCGCGCTGTCTGATTTCAGGAACAGCCGCTGTTCGGGCAGCCAGCGCTCAAGGCGCGAGTTCAGGCGGTCGAGAATGCGTCTGGGCAAGCCGTCGATCCTGTCTTGTTTTCGTGCATGGATGGCCCGAGGGCCGCGAACGGGGACAGCAAAGGGCTCCTCCGCCCTGTGGATAACGCACACTGCCGGTCTGCATGAGGGAGTAACAAGGGGGGCAGGTTCGGGCAACCGTTTTTGCACGAAGATCGGGTCGCAGTTCCCTCACGCGCCCGAGATCGGCGGTTTTCTGCCGAAACAACGGCACGCTTTGGCTCGTTTTTTCGTTTGAACTCACAGGTTTGTCACGTTTACGCGAAAGCCGTTGGCCCGGCACTTGCAGTGCCTCAGGTCGCGGCGCGCACAGCGTCCAGGACTTCTTGGGCATGGCCCTTAACGCTAACCTTAGGCCAGATCTGTGCGACATTTCCGGTGCCATCAATCAGGAATGTCGCGCGAAGAATGCCCCAGAAGCTTTTGCCATACATGGATTTTTCGGCCCAGACCCCGTAGGTTTCACAGGTCTGCGCGTCATCATCAGAGGCAAGATAGATCCCGAGATCATGTTTGGAGCAGAAATTCTCATGCTTTTTGAGGCTGTCTTTCGAGATGCCGATGACCACCGCGCCAGCGGCGGCGAACTCGCCCGCCAATCGCGTGAAATCCAGCGCCTCCGTGGTGCAGCCGGGCGTGTTATCCTTGGGGTAGAAATACACAACCACTTTGGCGGGGCGCGCCTGTGACAGGGTCAAATTGCCCTCGGGCGTGATCAATTTCGCACCCTCAAAGGCCGCGCCACCGGTTGCGGGAAGGGTGAAATCAGGCGCTTTTTCGCCAAGTTTGATCACGTCTTGATCCTCCGATGCATGTTGGGGCTTACTTTTGAGCCAAGCTTAAGGGATGATTAAGCACGAGGCAGGAAGGTGGGGCAAGCCGAACACGTTCGCCGGTGACCGCACGTAGCGCGCGGCTCACTCAGGAGGACGCCAAGGAGATGCCCTGAAGAATGGCAATGGAGCAAGACAAGCCCCACTCCCGCAAAGCGGAGTTGTCACGGGCGCCGGAAGGGCGCGCGTCAGGGGTGGCTATGCCTGATGACAACATTAAAAATGCTGCGCAATCTATTGAAGATAAACTAAAAAGACCTTCTTATGGTCGCCGTCGCGGTAAGTTTGGCCTGACCCTGTTGCTGATCGGACCCTTCTTGGCGATCGCCGCACTTTTCGCCTATCTCGTTGTGACCCATCGCCCGATTTCGGTGCCGCAATGGATGGTGTCGCAGCTGGAAACGCGCGCCAATGCGGCGCTTCAGGGACGGCTTAAAATCTCGATCTCGGGCGGGATCGACCTTGTGGTGACCGAAGGGCTGCGCCCAAGACTGCGCGCCCGGATGGTTCAACTCGAGCGGCCCTCAGGTCTACCCATCGCCGTGCTTCCTGAATTACGCGCCACGCTTTGGACGCAGCCATTGCTGCGGGGCAAAATCGAGCCACGCTCTTTCACCATTCGTGGCGCAAGCCTGTCGCTACATCGTCTGCCGGACGGGCGTCTCGATTTGGATCTGGGCGGTGGCGAGATGTTTGGATCGCTATCCGCAACCAGTGTGTCAGATGGCGTCGAGGCCTTCGAGCAGGTGTTTGACGTGCCCGCGTTGCGCAATCTGCGCACGATTTCCGCCGAAGATATGCAGTTGCGGATGATGGATGAACGGCTTGATCGACTGTGGCGGGTCTCGCAGGGCAACGTCAAGCTGGTGCAGAACGCACAGGAAATTTCGGTCACCCTTGGCTTTGATCTGGGCGATACCGGCCCCATGGCAAAGCAGAAACCAGCCCAGGTCGCGATTTCGATGACCACACAGAAACAAGGGCTTGAGGCCAGTTTTGGGGCTGCCGTGACTGGCCTGCCTGCGCGTGATCTGGCGGTGCAATCCCCCGCTTTGGCCGCACTTGGCGTGTTGGATGCGCCGATTTCGGGGGCGCTGCGCTCGGGGTTGGATAGCACGGGCACGCTGACCGGGCTCAACGCGATGCTTGAGATTGGCAAAGGGGCGATCAAACCCGCGCCCGGCGTGCAGCCGATCGAGATCCGCTCGGGCAAGCTGTATCTGAACTACGATCGGGCCCAACAACGCATCGCGCTGTCCGATCTTGCCATTGACAGCCGTGCGGTGCGGTTGCGCGCCAGCGGACAGGCCTATTTGCGCGATCTGAAAAACGGTCTGCCGCAGTCCTTGCTGGGTCAGATTGCCATTTCGGATTTGCAACTTGATCCCGAAGGCCTGTTTGAGGCCCCAGCCCAGTTCTCGCAAGGCGCTGCTGATTTCAAACTTTCGCTCAACCCGTTTCGCATGGATCTCGGCCAGCTTGAACTGACCGATGATAAGACGAAAATCTCGGCCAAGGGGTTTGCAGCGGCAAGCGACAAGGGCTGGCGTGTTTCGCTGGATGCCGGGATTGACCAGATCGACCAACCTAGCTTGCTGCGTCTGTGGCCGCCCGCGCTGGTGCCCCAAACCCGCGATTGGGTCGCAGAGAACGTCGTCACGGGTCAGTTGCGCCGGGTGCGCGCGGCGGTGCGCTTGCAACCCGGTGTGGAGCCGCGCGTGGCGCTGAACTATGAATTTCGAGGGGCCGATGTGCGCGTTGTGCGTACGCTGCCTCCGGTTCAACAAGGGCGCGGCTATGCCACGATCATTGGCTCGCGTCAGGCGCTCAAGGTTGAGGAGGGGCATATCACCGCCCCGTCGGGTGGGCGCATCGAGGTGGCCGATACTCAGCTTGTGGTGCCCGATATCCGCATCAAACCCGCGCCTGCGGTGGTGACACTGATAACGCGCTCACCGATCCCGGCAGCACTGTCACTGTTGGATCAGCCGCCCTTCGAGTTTCTCAAAAAGGCCGGAATGGGCACTGATATCGCCAAGGGTTGGGCCGAGGCGCGCTCGGTGATCAAACTGCCGCTCAAGCCCAATGTGCCCGCCGATGAGATCGGTTTTGACGTCACCGCGCGCCTGACCGAGGTGAACAGCGATACTCTGGTGCCGGGGCGTCCTTTGCGCGCTGACAAGCTGACTCTGCATGCCGACAATGCGGGGATGGTGATTTCGGGCAAGGGCTCGCTATCGGGCGCACGTTTTGATGCGGCGTGGGATCAACGCTTTGGGCCTGCGGGCAAGGGTCATTCGAACGTCAAAGGGTTCATCGAGATCACGCCAGCGGCCTTGCAGGCCTTTGGTGTTGGTTTGCCCTCGGGGATGGTGCGCGGGACGGGCTGGGGGTCGATCGCGCTTGATCTGACGAAAGATGCGCCGACGAAATTCACGCTAAGCAGCGATCTCAAAGGGATCGCCCTGTCGATCCCGCAGATCGGCTGGTCCAAAGGCGCCTCTTCACAGGGCAAATTGGCGCTGTCGGGCACGCTGGGTCAGCCAGCAGAGATCAGCGCCCTGTCGCTGGATGCGCCGGGGCTGGCGGCAAAAGGGTCCGTGGACCTCAACAAAGGTGGGGCCTTGGTGCGCGCCCGCTTCCCGAGCCTGCGTATCGGGAATTGGTTTGCCGGCAATGCCGATCTGGTGGGTCAGGGGGCAGGGCGTGCGCTGAATGTCGAGGTGCATTCCGGCCGCCTTGATCTGAGCAAAGCCAATTTTGGTTCAGGTGGAGCGGGCACGGGCGCGGGCAGCTCGAAAATCTCGGTGGCGCTGGATAAGGTGCAGGTGAGCGATGGTATCGCGCTGACCGGGTTTCGCGGTAATTTCGCGACCAAACCGAGCCTTACGGGGCCGTTTCAGGCGCGCATCAACGGTGCCAGCCCGATTGCGGGGGTTGTTGTACCGGACAAAAGCGGGCGCGCGGCGGTGCGTTTGCAGACCAATGATGCGGGTGCGGTGCTGGCGGCTGCCGGGATTTATCGCACGGCGCGCGGCGGGCAGGGCGTCATGGTGCTGACCCCGCTGGGACAGAAAAGCTATCAGGGACAGGCCCAGATCAAGGATCTGCGGGTCAAGGATGCGCCGGTTCTGGCGTCGCTTTTGTCGGCGGCTTCGGGCGTCGGGCTGCTCGAGCAGCTTGGGGGCGAGGGGATTTTGTTCAACACCGTTGACGCATCCTTCCGCTTGACGCCCAAAGGGGTCAGCGTCACAAGGGGCTCGGCTGTCGGGGCCTCGATGGGGGTGACGATGGTGGGCAATTATTATCCGCAGTCCGGGAAGCTGGATATGAAGGGTGTGATCTCACCCTTTTATCTGATCAACGGGATCGGGCAGATATTTGCCAAGAAAGGCGAAGGGCTGTTTGGATTTTCCTATTCCTTGGCGGGCAGTGCGACCCAGCCCAAGGTCTCGATCAATCCGCTGTCCCTGTTGGCACCGGGGGCCTCGCGAGAGCTGTTTCGCGCCGCGCCGCCACCGGTCTTGAATGAGTGAACCGAATGCAGCTTGCGGATTTCGACTTTGATTTGCCCGAGGGGCTGATTGCAACCCGACCGGCGCGTCCGCGGGATTCGGCGCGTTTGTTATTGGCCGAAGGGGATGCAATTTCAGACCGCCATGTCTTTGATCTGGTGGATATTTTCCGCCCCGGTGATCGGTTGGTCTTGAACAATACCAAGGTGATCCCGGCGCGCCTGACCGGGTCGCGCACCCGTCAATCCGCGCAAGGCGAGGTCAGTGCCAAGATTGAGGTTACGCTTTTGGAGCCTGCGCCGGGGGGGGAATGGGCGGCGCTGGCCAAGCCCCTGCGCAAGGTCAAACCGGGCGAGCGGATTGTGTTTTCCAGCGCGCTGTCTGCGGATGTAGTCGCGATCGCGGAGGGGCAGTTGCGTCTGAGCTTCAATCTTGAGGGTGAGGATTTCGACGTCGCTTTGGCGCAGGCGGGCGCGATGCCTCTGCCGCCCTATATCGCTGCGCTGCGCGCCCCCGACGAGGCCGACAAATCCGATTATCAAACGGTTTTTGCGCGTCATTCCGGGGCGGTGGCCGCCCCGACGGCGAGCTTGCATTTCACCAAAGAGCTGCTTGAAGCGCTGGCCGCGAAAGGTGTGGAATTTACCGAAGTGACCCTGCATGTCGGCGCGGGCACGTTCCTGCCGGTGAAGGTCGATGACGTGACCACCCACAAGATGCATTCTGAGTGGGGTGAGGTCAGCGCGCAGGCCGCTGCGGAAATCAACGCCACCAAAGCCGCGGGCGGGCGCATCATACCCGTTGGCACCACCGCCTTGCGCCTGATCGAATCGGCGGCCCGCGCCCCGGGCGGGGCACCCGGCCATATTGTTGCATTTCGCGACGCCACCGACATTTTTATCTATCCCGGATTCGCATTTCGCATCACCGACGCTTTGATGACCAATTTCCATTTGCCAAAATCGACGCTTCTGATGCTGGTATCCGCGTTAATGGGCCAAGATCGGATCCGTTCGATCTATGATCATGCGGTAAAAAATGGTTATCGTTTTTTCTCTTACGGAGATTCGTCGCTTCTGATCCCATAATGTCGCAATCGGGCCTGTTTCTTGAGCGATGCAGCCCTAGATGCCGCTGCTGGATGTGTGCATCTTTTCCGCCAAACCCCGAGGGACCATCATGTTGACAGTGCTGCGCCAAACCTGGCCCCTGCTTTTGGGGATTTTGCTGTTGATGGTGGGCAACGGGATGCAGGGCACGTTGCTCGGTATTCGTGGCCGGATCGAGGGCATCGATACGTTCTATATGTCGCTGGTCATGTCGGCCTATTTCGCGGGCTTCCTGTTTGGCTCGCGTATGGTGCCGGGTCTGATCGCGCGGGTGGGGCATGTGCGGGTGTTTGCAGCCCTTGGGTCACTGATCTCGGCGGTTCTGGTGCTGTATGCCGCCTGGCCGTCCTGGCCGGCCTGGATGGTGATGCGGGTGCTGATCGGGTTCTCGTTTTCGGGGGTGTATATCACCGCTGAAAGCTGGCTGAACGCGGGCGCCACCAATGAGACGCGCGGCCAAGCACTTTCGCTGTATATGATCATGCAGATGCTTGGAATCGTCGTCGCGCAAGGCTTGCTGAACGTCGGCGATCCGGCGGGCTATCTGCTGTTTGTGATCCCCTCGGTGCTGGTGTCGATTTCCTTCACGCCGATCCTGTTGTCGGCCTCGCCCGCACCCAGTTTCGAGACGATCCAGCGCATGACCTACAAGCGGCTCTGGGAGACTTCACCGCTTGGGGTGATCGGGATTTTCCTGCTGGGGGGTGTATTTTCGGCCATGTTCGGGATGGCTTCGGTCTGGGGCACGGCGGCGGGGCTAACCGTGCGCGAGATATCGGAATTTGTCGCCGCAATCTATGTCGGGGGCATGGTGCTGCAATACCCGATCGGCTGGGCCTCGGACCGGATGGATCGTCGTGTTTTGATCGCAGGTGCGGCGCTGATCGGCGGCGTGATGACGGGCGTTGTTTTGTTGTTCAATCCGCCGTTTTTCGTGCTTTTGTTTGCGGCGGCTCTGATTGGTGGCGTTGCGAACCCGCTTTATTCGCTGCTGATCGCTTATACCAATGATTATCTGGATTACTCGGATATGGCCTCGGCCTCGGCGGGGTTGATGTTCGTCAACGGGCTGGGCGCGGTCAGTGGGCCGATCGTGACGGGTTGGTTGATGGGGATCGTCGGACCGGGCGGGTTTTTCCTTTATATCGGGGTGCTGTTTTTTGCGATTGCGGGGTATGCGGGCTGGCGGATGACGCGGCGCGTGTCGCTGTCGCCTGCCGATACCGGCGCCTATGCGGTGCTCTCGCCCACGGCCACGGCGGTCGCGGTTGAGGCGGTGCTGGAGGTCGCGCAGGAAGAGGCAGAGGCGGCTGCCGACGAGGCCGCGGCAGAGGCGGCTACGCAAAACGTGAAGGATGCCGCCGCCTGACAGCGCTTTGATCAAGCGCCTCCTTGCCCTACCATAATCCCAAGTAACGTCAGGGGGAGGGCCAAGATGGACCGTGTTGAAGAGATCGTTACGTTCTGGACGCGCGATGTCGGGCAAGCGAACTGGTATGCATCGAGCGAAGAAACCGATGCCACCATTCGATGTCGCTACGCGCCGCTTTGGCAGGTGGCTGCACAGGGCGCACTGACGGATTGGGCACAAACACCGCGCGGGGCGCTGGCGCTGATCTTGCTGCTCGACCAATTTCCCCGAAATATGTTTCGCGACGATGCGCGCAGCTTTGCCACCGATCCGGAGGCGCGCCAACATGCGGGCCGCGCAATCTCGGAGGGGTTTGATTTGAAAATCCCCCCTCCCTTGCAGCAGTTCTTTTACCTACCCTTCATGCATTCCGAAGATCTCGCGGATCAAGATCGCGCAATTGTCTTTTTTACCGATCGATTACGCGGCACTGACAATCTGCGCCACGCGCGCGCGCATCGATCCGTCATCGAACGCTTTGGGCGCTTTCCATGGCGCAATGACGCATTGAACCGTGAAACCACCCCAGAAGAGGCGGCCTATATGCGCGAAGGGGGCTATCGCAAAGCGCTGTCAGAACAGGATGAGTTGAACGCAAATTCAAAATAGTTTAGCGTCAAACTAATTTCTATCCGGAGAGAAGACATGGCATCGAAAAGCTACGATATGATCGTGATAGGGTCAGGGCCGGGGGGCTATGTCAGTGCCATCCGGGGGGCACAACTGGGTCTCAAGGTGGCCATTGTCGAGCGCGAGCATATCGGCGGGATTTGTCTCAACTGGGGCTGTATACCTACCAAGGCGCTGTTGCGCTCGGCCGAAGTGTTTCACTTGATGGAACGCGCCAAGGATTTCGGGCTGAGCGCAGAGAAGATCGGCTATGATCTGGATGCGGTGGTCAAGCGGTCTCGTGGGGTGGCCAAGCAGCTTTCCTCGGGCGTGTCGCATCTGATGAAGAAGAACAAGATCGACGTTGTGATGGGCGTGGGCAAGCTGGCGGGCCCGGGCAAGGTATCGGTTAAGACCGACAAGGGCACCGAGGAGCTCACGTCAAAGAATATCATTCTGGCGACGGGCGCGCGTGCGCGTAACTTGCCGGGGCTTGAGGCCGATGGCAAACGCGTTTGGTCCTATAAGCACGCGCTGCAACCACCCCATCAGCCCAAGAAACTTCTGGTCATTGGTTCGGGCGCGATTGGCATCGAATTTGCAAGCTTCTTCAATACTTTGGGCGCTGACACGACGGTCGTCGAAGTGATGGATCGCGTGCTTCCTGTCGAAGATGAGGAAATCTCGAAATTTGCGAAAAAGCAGTTCGAGAAACAGGGCATGAAGATCCGCGAAAAGACCACCGTGACCAAGCTGGATCGCAAGGCCGACAAGGTGATCGCGACGCTGGAATCGGGCGGCAAGACCGAGACGCTTGAGGTCGATACCGTGATTTCCGCCGTTGGCATCGTGGGCAATGTCGAGGATCTGGGGCTGGAAGACGCGGGCGTTAAAATCGACCGCACCCATGTGATCGTGGATGAGTTCTGCCGCACTGGCGTGGACGGGGTTTATGCGATTGGTGACATCGCGGGCGCGCCGTGGCTTGCGCACAAGGCCAGCCATGAGGGCGTGATGGTGGCCGAATTGATCGCGGGCAAACACGCCCATCCGATTAAGCCGGGCTCGATTGCGGGCTGCACCTATTGCCAGCCGCAAGTGGCGAGCGTCGGCATGACCGAGGCCAAAGCCAAAGAGGCGGGCTTTGAGGTCAAGGTCGGGCGTTTCCCGTTCATCGGCAACGGTAAGGCGATTGCATTGGGCGAACCCGAGGGCATGGTCAAAACCGTGTTTGACGCTAAGACCGGCGAGTTGCTGGGCGCGCATATGATTGGCGCTGAGGTGACCGAGTTGATTCAGGGCTATGTGATTGGCCGCCAGCTTGAGACCACCGAAGAAGACCTGATGAACACCGTCTTCCCGCACCCGACGCTGTCCGAGATGATGCATGAATCGGTGCTGGATGCCTATGGGCGCGCGCTGCATTTCTAAGGCGGCTCGCATCGTGAAATAGCAAAAAGGGGCGCTCGCAAGCGCCCCTTTTTCATGTCCCATTGGCAGGGGCGTTACGCCCCGGCGCGCGTGGCGCGTTTGCGCTCATGCGGGTCAAGGTGGCGCTTGCGCAGGCGGATCGCCTTGGGCGTCACTTCGACCAGTTCGTCATCGTTGATATAGGCGATTGCCTCTTCAAGGCTGAGACGCACCGGCGTGGTCAGGCGCACGGCCTCATCGGTGCCACTTGCGCGCACGTTGGTCAGTTTCTTGCCCTTGAGCGGGTTCACCTCAAGATCGTTGTCGCGCGAATGCTCGCCAATGATCATGCCGGTATAGACCTGCTCTTGTGCGCCGATGAACATCTTGCCGCGTTCTTCGAGGTTCCACAGCGCGTAGGCCACCGAAATCCCGCTATCCATCGAGATCAGCACGCCCTGACGACGCCCGTCGATCTGACCCTTGTAAGGTGCCCAGGAATGGAAAATGCGGTTGAGCACGCCATTGCCGCGCGTATCGGTCATGAACTCGCCCTGATAGCCGATCAGACCGCGCGAAGGCACCAGTGCCACGATGCGGGTCTTGCCGACGCCAGCGGGGCGCATCTCGGTCAACTCGCCCTTGCGGGACGAAGTCAGCTTTTCGATCACGACGCCGGAATATTCGTCATCAACATCGACGATGACCTCTTCGATCGGCTCCAGACGCTGGCCGTCTTCCTCGCGGAAAATCACCCGCGGGCGCGAGATCGACAGTTCGAACCCTTCGCGGCGCATGTTTTCGATCAAGACGCCCATCTGCAATTCGCCACGTCCCGAAACGACGAACGCCTCGCCACCGGGCGTGTCTTCGATCTTGATCGCGACGTTGGTTTCGGCCTCTTTCATCAGGCGTTCGCGGATCACGCGCGATTGCACTTTCGAGCCGTCCTTGCCTGCGAGCGGGCTGTCATTGATGCCAAACGTCACCGAGATGGTGGGCGGGTCGATGGGTTGCGAGAAGATCGCGTCTTCGACCTCAAGCGCGCAAAGCGTATCGGCCACAGTGGCTTTGGACATGCCCGCCACGGTCACGATATCGCCCGCCACGGCCTCATCGATAGGCTGCTGGCCAAGACCACGGAAGGCGAGGATTTTCGTGCAACGGAATTGCTCAATCTTGTCGCCTTCGCGCGACAGCGCCTTAAGCGTATCACCGACTTTCAGGCGTCCTGCCTCAACGCGCCCGGTCAGGATGCGCCCGATGAACGGGTCCGCGCCCAGCGTGGTCGCCAGCATGCGGAACGGTTTGTCTTCGTTGGCCAGCTGCTTGGGCGCCTCGACATGTTTCACGATCAGATCAAACAGAGCATCGAGATTCTTGCGCGGCCCGTCGAGTTCCAGATCCGCCCAGCCGCCGATGCCCGAAGCATAGACATGGGGGAAGTCCAACTGCTGATCATCTGCGCCGAGGTTGGCGAACAGATCAAACACTTCATCCAGCGCGCGATCGGGTTCAGCGGCGGGCTTGTCCACCTTGTTGAGAACGACGATCGGCTTGAGACCCAGCGCCAGCGCCTTGGAGGTCACGAATTTGGTTTGCGGCATCGGGCCTTCGGCCGCGTCCACCAGCAGACAAACCCCGTCCACCATGCTTAGGATACGCTCCACCTCGCCGCCGAAATCGGCGTGGCCGGGAGTGTCGACGATATTGATGCGCGTGCCTTTCCATTCCACCGAGGTCGCCTTGGCGAGAATGGTGATACCGCGTTCGCGTTCGATATCGTTGCTGTCCATCGCGCGTTCCGCGACAGCCTGATTTTCCCGAAACGCGCCGGATTGGCGCAGAAGTTGGTCAACCAGAGTCGTCTTGCCGTGGTCAACGTGTGCAATGATCGCAATATTGCGAAGGTCCATGAGAAACCGCCTGTTTTCTGAGTTGCCCCGCCCATAAGGGAAAAGCGTTGGCTTGGCTAGTCCCGGTGATCAGTTCGCGACATACCAATCGCGCCGGTGGTTCATCGCGATCACAAAATTGAGCACCAAAGCCCCAAGCAGCGACCAAAGCACCTGCTCGGGCGCTAGTATGAAGCTGGCGATCACGAACAAGACCAGATCATGGATCGCCTGCGTCCAGCCTGCGCGAAAGCCAAACTTGTCTTGCAAGATCACCGCCACGATCGACACGCCGCCCAGACTGCCTTGGTGGCGAAACAGGCCAAGCAGGCCAACCCCGGCCGAGACGCCAAACAGCAGCGCCGCGATGCCAGGATGGATGTGATCAACGTGCAAAAGCGGCTTAAGCGCCTCGGCCATCACTGACACAAGGCTGACGGTTGCTAGGCTTTTCAGCGCAAAGGGCAGGCCACGCGCGTAATAGGCAAAGGCGTAAAACGGGATGTTGATCGCGAAAAACACGACGCCAAAGCTGATGCCGCTGACATAAGACAAGATCAGCGCCGTGCCCGCCGTGCCGCCAGTGACCAGCCCCGCAGCGCGCAGCAGGTGCAAACCCAGCGCGGCTTGGGCAGAGGCTACGACCAAGCCTTGCAGATCCTCAAGGCCGGAATAGCGGGGGTGGGCGGGTGTATTAAGGTCAATATTCATGACCTAAATATGACGCATCCCACGGGAAAGCCAACGCTGCTTGTGCGCAGAGCCGCTATGATGGGGGCGAATAGCTGGGGGCGTTCAGATCGCGATATAGCGGTCGCGACGATGGTTAATCATGATGATGATATTAAGCACCATCGCGCCCAGCAGCGACCAGCCGACCTTATCAAGCGGAAGCACAAACACCGCGAACAGGAACACGCAGCAATCAAACAAAATCTGCGTCTTTCCCGCCTTGAACCCGGTTTTGTCCTGCAGATAAAGCGCCACGATCCCGACTCCACCAAGGCTTGCGCCATGGCGAAACAACGCCAGCAATCCCGCGCCCGCCGTCACCCCCGCCAAAGTCGTCGCAGCCCCCGGATGCAGAGTGGCAAAGCTAATCAGATGCGGCCAGATCTCGGTCATGGCTGATAGC
The DNA here is from genome assembly GCF_913064665.1 of uncultured Thioclava sp. GTDB lineage: Bacteria > Pseudomonadota > Alphaproteobacteria > Rhodobacterales > Rhodobacteraceae > Thioclava > Thioclava arctica. The sequence continues at coordinate 64,082 of NZ_CAJYBT010000004.1, read as the reverse complement.
AACGCGACCGAGATCATCGTCTTGAGCGTGAAACGCAGCCCCATCCGGCGAAAGGCCAGCCAATAGAATGGTAGGTTGAGCAGGAAGAACACAGCGCCAAAGCTCCAGCCCGACAGATAGCTGATCACCAGCGACAGCCCAGCGATCTGCCCTGTAAACAGCCCCGCGCCATGCAGAAAAACCACCGAAAGCGACACAAGAACCGTGCCGCTAAGCAGGCCTTGGGTGTCCTCCAGCAGGGTGTGACGGGCGGGGTTTACGGTGTTGATATCGCTCATGCGCCGAGGCTTGCCACGGGGCGCGCGCCTGCGCAAGCAGTGGTGCAGTTAAGCCACGATCTGACGGGGAATTGTGCAATCACGCGCGCGTGAGTTGCATAGAATCACAGCACTGGGCGTTATCGCGCCATTCCGAAACGCCCCAATCAGAGGAGGCTAGATCATGATCTATCATCTTGCTTCCGTCGCGTGTTTCGGAACTCGGTCGCGCTATCGCCGCTTGGCTCGACGCCAAGGCTAAGCATACGCGCTGACTATTTGGGGCCACGCCCCATTCCTGTAACCCGAGTCTGATATAACCGCCTGATTTCCGACCGTATTGGTCGCAATCGCGCACCAGGACTCATCCTTCAAACTTAGATGAAAGGCCGGTCGCGGGCGCATGTCCGCATGCCGGAAATATCAAATGATACAAACAGTTGACCATCAGAGCGACCCGTTCACAATAGAGGCTGCAATCGCCAAATTCGGCGCGGGAAAAGTGCTGCGCTCGGCCATCTTGGCCCTGCTTACACGCAGTCCAAAACCCGTCAATGTCGATGTGCTGAGCAACCATCTGCGCAAGGATATCGGTTTGGGGCCAAACGAACCACCGCCTGATCCCAGAAGGTTCATCCGGTAAGCGAAAGGGCCGGGCGCATCCTGCGTCCGGCCCCCAAACTCATTTCTAAAACGTGGCTTATGCCAGCGCTTTGTTGAGATACTCGTCAACCTTTTCGAGATAGCCCATCGTGGTGAGCCATTTCTGATCGGGGCCAACCAGCAGCGCGAGATCCTTGGTCATGTGACCATCTTCAACCGTCTGCACGCAGACTTTTTCCAGCGTCTCGGCAAAGTTCAGCAGCGCTGCGTTATTGTCGAGTTTCGCGCGATGCTTGAGGCCACCGGTCCAAGCAAAGATCGACGCGATCGAGTTGGTCGAGGTTTCCTTACCGGCCTGATGCTGGCGGTAGTGACGCGTCACGGTGCCATGCGCCGCTTCGGCCTCAACCGTCTGACCATCGGGCGTCATCAGCACCGAGGTCATCAGACCCAGCGAGCCAAAGCCCTGCGCCACGGTGTCGGACTGCACGTCGCCATCGTAGTTTTTGCACGCCCAGACATAGCCGCCCGACCATTTCATCGCCGAGGCGACCATATCGTCGATCAGGCGGTGCTCATAGGTGATGCCAGCGGCTTTGAACTTGTCGGCGAATTCTTCGTCGAACACCTTCTGGAACAGATCCTTAAAGCGACCGTCATAGGCCTTGAGGATGGTGTTTTTCGTGGACAGATAGACCGGCCAGCCTTTGACGAGACCGTAGTTCATCGAGGCGCGGGCGAAGTCGATGATCGATTCATCGAGGTTATACATCGCCATCGTCACACCGGCGGAGGGTGCGTCGAACACGTCCTTTTCGATCACGGTGCCGTCGTCGCCGACGAATTTGATCGTCAGCTTGCCCTTGCCGGGGAACAGGAAGTCGGTGGCGCGGTACTGGTCGCCAAAGGCGTGACGGCCAACCACGATCGGCTTGGTCCAGCCCGGCACCAGACGCGGCACGTTCTTGCAGATGATCGGCTCGCGGAAGATCACACCGCCAAGGATGTTGCGGATCGTGCCGTTGGGGCTGCGGTACATGCGCTTGAGGCCGAACTCTTCGACGCGTGCTTCATCGGGGGTGATGGTGGCGCATTTCACGCCCACGCCGTATTTCTTGATCGCCTCGGCGGCATCCACGGTGATCTGGTCGTCGGTGGCGTCGCGGGACTCGATGCCAAGATCGTAATATTTCAGGTCGATATCGAGATAGGGCAGGATCAGTTTCTTCTTGATGAAGTCCCAGATAATGCGGGTCATCTCATCGCCGTCGAGTTCGACGACGGGGTTTTCTACCTTGATCTTGGTCATATTGCCCTCTTGGTTTGGGTGACTCGAGAATTGAGCGCGTCATAGCGTAATCCGAGGCGCTTGGCTAGTCGGTATGCGATTGTATACGAAGAGTCGTCAGCTGCGCGCGGCAAACCAAGGGGCGACCTTGGCCTTCACCCAAACCCAGACATCGGGCAGGCCATTGGCAATCTTGGTGCCGATGCGGGTTTCAAGCTGCTCATAGCTGACATCATAGTCGATCCAAGACCCGCCGCCCGCTTGCAGGTTCAGCAAGACCGGCTGCGTGCGATCCAGCGATTTCGCATAGATCGCATCGGGGGTCTCATTGGCCTCGAACTCGGTCCAAAGCGCGTGAAGTTCATCGCCTAAATCACGGGGAAGAAGCCCAAAAATGCGTTCGGCCGCTTTCGCCTCTGCGGCCTGAATTTCGGCTGATCCATGCGCGGACCCGCCTTGCAGATGGATCGGCACATCGCCCACGTCGATCTCAACCAGATCGTGGATCAGAAGCATCTTGATCGCGCGGCTCATGTCGACCCCTGCGGGGGCCTGATCTGCCAAAATCAACGCATACAGCGCCAAGGTCCAGCTATGTTCGGCCGAGTTTTCCGGGCGCGAAGCATCGTGGATAGGCGTCGCGCGCGTGACGGATTTGAGCTTTTCGACCTCTGCCAAAAAGACCATCTGCTCTGCAAGCCGTTCGCTCATTTTTGCCTCCAAAGCCTTGGAATTGCCAAAAGCACCGCCAGAAACGCAAGAAACGCGCCAATTCGCAAGGTCATCGCGCCATCGCCAAAGGCATTGCAAGCGATGCGCGGTGCGAGAAAAGCGTAAAAAGCCACGGTGCCAAGGATCGACATCACCACTACGCCCAAGCCGATCACCGGCGAGAGCGCGCGATTGGCCGACGCCAGAAAAAGCAGCATCCAGCTAACCCAAAGCGGGCCCACCAGAGTCAGCATATGGACAGGATGGCGCAGCAGATCGCCCATGCCCGCAAGCAAGACCATGCCTTTATCGCTGCCCTGAAGCCGGCTTTCGCAAATCAAATGCGAGGCGTGAAAGCCCGTCGCGACAAGCAACGAAAGACCCAGCGCAAGCGCTGCGGCATAGACCCACCGCGCGCGTGCTGGCCTCACTTGGGCGCGTCCTCGGCGGGCGCGGGCTTTTTTGCCGAGCGCAACTCGCCCAATCGCTTCTCGAAATAGGCCCGCCCGCGCAGTTCCGCCAAACGCAGGCGACACGCCGTCATGAACGCTTCCTGTAAGGACGGGCTCGAGGTGCCGATATAATTACCGATATCAATATAGAACCGATCCTCGCCAAGCTCTTTTTGCGCCTCGATCACATCATGGGCAAGCTGTTCGGCGAGATCCTCGATCAGCGCCATTAACGCGTGCCCTCGGTCAAACGACGACGCACATAGGTTTGAACGATGTCGATCATCGGCTTCATGTGCTCTTCCTCATTCTTGAAGAAGTGATCGGCCCCTTCCATCACCTCATGGGTGATGGTGATCCCTTTTTGCTCATGCAGTTTTGACACAAGCTGCTCGGTCTCTTTGGGTTGCGCGATGCGGTCATTCGAGCCGTTGATGATCAGACCCGAGGACGGGCAGGGCGCAAGGAAGGAATAGTCGTAATTGCCCGGACCGGGCGAAGAGGGCCCCGGAGGCGCGACCGAGATAAACCCGGTGATTTCAGGACGGCGCATCAACAGCTGCATGCCGATCCAGGCACCAAAGCTGTGCCCGGCGACCCAGCAATGTTTCGAATTGGGGTTCATCGTTTGCAGATAATCCAGCGCCGAAGCGGCATCGGACAATTCGCCAATGCCCTGATCATATTCGCCCTGACTGCGCCCCACGCCGCGGAAATTGAACCGCAAAACGGTGAAGCCCATTTTGTAAAAGGCGTAGTGCAGATTGTACACGACACGATTGTTCATCGTGCCGCCAAATTGCGGATCGGGATGCAGCACGATGGCGATCGGCGCATCGGGTGCGGGCTGCGGGTGATAGCGCCCTTCAAGGCGACCTTCGGGACCGGGGAAAATGACTTCGGGCATTGTCTCTCGTTTTCGTTCGTTCGCTGCCTTTTGGGCGCGCAGCGCAGGTGGCGCTTTTCTTGACGCACACGCGCGGCTACCCTAGGAGGAAGCCACCCCCGGCATTATGCTGGAGGATCGGGTAGGGTGGAGGTAATCGGCCCTCGCGCTTGCGTCAATGCTTTAGCGGGTTTTGTGTGTGCGCAGGGGCGATTTCGCCCCGGTTTGGGGCCGATAAGCAGGAGGGCGGCATGAAACTATCGACAAAAGGGCGCTACGCGATGGTCGCGCTGGTCGATCTTGCGCTGGCAGGCGTGGGGCAACGCACCTCGCTGGCCGCGCTGTCAGAGCGTCAGGATATCTCGCTGCCCTATCTCGAACAGCTTTTCGTGCGCTTGCGCCGCGCCGGATTGGTAACATCGGTGCGCGGCCCGGGCGGCGGTTACCGCCTTGCACGCGAGCCCGCCGAGATTCGTATCTCCGAGATTTTCGAAGCGGTGGATGAAACCGTGTCAGCGATGCATGTGGGCGCGGGCGCCTCGGGCGGGATTTCAGGCTCGCGCGCGCAATCGCTGACCAACCGCCTTTGGGAAAGCCTGAGCGCGCAGGTCTTTGTGTTTTTGCACCAGACCTCGCTTGAAGATGTGGTCACAAACGGGCTTAAACCCTGCCCGGCAGTCACGCATCTGTTTCAGGTTGTGGACGAATAACACCCAAGGCTTATCTGGCAGGGCGAAGATGAGTATTTGGGGCTAGATGAAAGGCGCAAGCCGTTTGCTTTCATCTAGCGATAAATACTCCCGCCGGAGGCATCCGACCTCTCAACTCGCGAGGCGCTATGAAATCTGCAATCTATCTGGATTGGAACGCGACCACGCCTTTGCGCGCCGAGGCGCGCGCGGCGATGATCGCGGCGATGGACGAGGTGGGCAACCCGTCCTCGGTGCATAGCGCGGGGCGTGCGGCCAAGGCGCTGCTCGAGCGCGCGCGCGCGCAGGTCGCCACAGCCTTGGGCGCCGAAGGGCAGGATGTGATCTTTACCTCGGGCGCGACAGAGGCGGCGGCGCTGGTGCTGGCGGGGCAGGGCTATCATTGCGCAGGTGTCGAACATGATGCGGTGCGCAGCTGGTGTGTTGAAGATCTGGCGGTGGACCGCGCGGGGCGCATTGCGATCGGCGATCCGGGGCATGCTTGCGTGCAGCTTGCCAATTCTGAGACCGGTGTGATTCAGGATCTGCCTGAGGGGTTGGCGGTTAGCGATCTGACCCAAGCCTTCGGCAAGATCCCGTTTGCGTTTAACTGGCTCGGACTGCGGGCGGGGATCGTGTCGGCCCATAAGCTGGGCGGCCCGAAAGGAATCGGGGCGCTGATCGTGAAACGGGGCACCGAAATTGCCGCGCAGTTGAAAGGCGGCGGACAGGAAATGGGGCGGCGCGCGGGCACCGAGAACCTGATCGGCATCGCCGGATTTGGCGCGGCCGCCGAGGCCGCTTCGCGCGATCTTGAGCGTGGAATATGGCAAAACATTGAGAAACTTAGAAGCGTTCTAGAAAATGCCATTGCGGATCGGGCAAAAGATACTATTTTTGTCGGGAATGAATCGCACAGGCTTTCGAACACCTCTTGCTTCATCACGCCCGGCTGGAAGGGCGAGACGCAGGTGATGCAGATGGATCTGGGCGGATTCGCGGTTTCGGCGGGCTCGGCTTGCTCCAGTGGCAAGGTGCGCGCCAGCCACGCGTTGCAGGCGATGGGCTTTGACGCCGAGGCCGGGTCATGTGCGCTGCGGGTCTCGTTGGGGCCGGATACGCGCGTAGAAGATGTGCTGCGTTTCGCCGAGTATTGGCTGAAATGCGAAGGGAAACACCGCGCGCGGCGCGGCTGAGCGAACAGGAGAGCCGAGCATGGCAGAGGTTGATCAAGTCGAAGTTCGCGAGGGCGTGGACCGTGAGACGGTGGAAGCCGTTCAAAATATGGGCGCGTATAAATACGGCTGGAACACGGAAATCGAGATGGACTACGCGCCCAAGGGCGTGAACGAGGACATCGTGCGCTTGATTTCCGGCAAGAATGACGAACCGGACTGGATGACCGAATGGCGCCTTCAGGGTTTTGCGCGCTGGCAGGATATGAAAATGCCCGATTGGGCGCTGTTGAACGTCCCCGGCATCGACTTTCAGGACATCTATTACTACGCGCGCCCCAAGAGCATGGAGGTCAAACCGAAATCGCTTGATGAGGTCGATCCCAAGCTGCTGGCAACCTATGAAAAGCTGGGCATTCCGCTGAAAGAGCAGTTGGTTCTGGCTGGCGTTGAGGGCGCAGAGGAATACGATCCCAATGAGCGCCAAGTCGCCGTGGATGCGGTGTTTGATTCTGTTTCCGTGGGCACGACCTTCAAGGCCAAGTTGGCTGAGGCGGGGGTAATCTTCTGCTCGATCTCCGAGGCGATCCAAGAGCATCCCGAGTTGGTGAAGAAGTATCTTGGGACTGTCGTGCCTCAGGGCGACAATTATTTCGCCGCGCTGAATTCGGCTGTGTTCTCGGATGGCTCGTTTGTTTACGTGCCGCCGGGTGTGCGCTGCCCGATGGAGCTGAGCACATATTTCCGCATCAATGCCGAAAACACCGGCCAGTTTGAACGCACGCTGATCATCGCCGATAAGGGCAGCTATGTGAGCTACCTTGAAGGCTGCACCGCGCCCAAACGCGACACCGCCCAGCTGCACGCCGCCGTGGTCGAAATCATCGTTGAGGAAGACGCGGAGGTGAAATACTCCACCGTGCAAAACTGGTATCCGGGCGATGAGAACGGCAAGGGCGGCATCTATAACTTCGTCACCAAACGCGCCGATTGTCGTGGGGATCGGGCGAAAGTGATGTGGACGCAGGTGGAAACCGGCTCGGCGATCACGTGGAAATACCCGTCCTGCATTTTGCGCGGCAATGAAAGCCAAGGCGAGTTCTACTCGATCGCGATCGCCAACAATTACCAGCAGGCCGATACCGGCACCAAGATGATCCATCTGGGGCGCGACACGCGCTCGCGCATCGTCTCCAAGGGGATCTCGGCTGGGCATGCGCAAAACACTTATCGCGGGTTGGTTTCGATGCATCCCAAGGCCAAGGAATCGCGCAACTACACGCAATGCGACAGTTTGCTGATCGGCGATCAATGTGGCGCGCACACGGTGCCTTATATTGAGGTCAAGAATAATTCGAGCCGGGTCGAGCATGAGGCCACCACCTCGAAGGTCGATGACGATCAACTGTTTTATTGCCGCGCGCGGGGCATGGACGAGGAAGAAGCCGTGGCGCTTGTCGTGAATGGTTTCTGCCGCGAAGTGCTGCAAGCGCTGCCGATGGAATTCGCGATGGAAGCGCAGGCGCTGGTCGCGATCTCTCTGGAGGGGAGCGTCGGGTGAGACAGGCGAAATTTCTCCCTGAGGTTGTCACTGATGCGCCCCAATTGGGGCGCAATCGGGCAGCAGTTTCGGATCTGTTGAATGACAGATCTGGGGTTGAAAATGTCCTTAGCCAGCACCAATTTTTCCGATCGCCTCTCGCGCATCGAATCGTCGCAAAAACGCCTCAAGGGCGGCGTCGTGCTGCATGTCGGGGACAACGAGATGCGCGTGCGCTCGGTCTCCGAGCTGCGCCGCGCGGTCGCGCAAGAGAAGACCACCACCGGGTTTCGGCCCTTCGCGTTTCTCGGCGCAACGGTTCTTGGGACGTTCGGGGTTGTGGTAGCGCTGGCGCTACGCGAACGCATTTTGACGCCGCAAATCGCAGCCTTGATCAACAATCATCCCCAACTTGCCGTCTTCGGGGCGGCTTTGCTGATCGCGATGATCGTTGGCTTTTTCCTGCGGCTGACATCGATCAAATTGCTTGCCTTTCAGATCGCTGGAATCCTTCTGACAATGGCCACGCTGCACAATCTCGCATTCTGGCAGCCTCAGATTGCGGCGCAGGTTTTCTCGCGCGATTGGGTGGCGCATCAGACCGCGACGCATGCCGCGCGCACGGTTATCTTCGGCCAGACGACCATCCCCTTCTGACCTTCGGGCGCGCGACCCGATTGGGTCGCCGCGCTGGAGGTCAGCTATGATCATCACCACAACCCCGACGGTTGAGGGACGCCCGATCACCTCTTATCACGGCATTGTCGTGGGCGAGGCGATCATGGGCGCCAATATTGTGCGTGATCTCTTTGCGCAGGTCACCGATATCGTTGGCGGGCGCTCGGGCGCCTATGAATCCAAACTGCAAGATGCGCGCGAAACCGCGCTGCGCGAGCTTGAAGAGCGCGCCCTGAAACTGGGCGCCAATGCCGTTGTCGGCGTGGACCTCGATTACGAGGTCGTCGGCCAATCCATGCTTATGGTGTCGGCCTCCGGCACCGCTGTCACCCTTTCCTGAAGGACCGAAATATGTTGGAAATCAAGAACCTGCACGTCAAACTTGAAGAAGAGGATAAGCAAATCCTCAAGGGCGTGAACCTGACGCTCGAGGATGGCAAGGTCCATGCGATCATGGGGCCGAACGGCTCGGGTAAATCGACGCTGAGCTATGTTCTGTCGGGGCGCGATGGCTATGAGGTCACGCAGGGCGAGGCGCATCTAAACGGTCTGAACCTGCTGGAGGCCGAGCCCGAAGAACGCGCCGCTGCCGGTCTGTTTCTGGCCTTCCAATACCCGGTCGAAATTCCGGGCGTGGGCAATATGACCTTCCTGCGCACCGCGCTGAACTCGCAGCGCAAGGCGCGTGGCGAGCCCGAGATTTCGGCGGGCGATTTCCTCAAACTCGTGCGCGAAAAAGCGAAGTCGCTGAAAATCGACGCTGAGATGCTGAAGCGTCCGGTCAATGTCGGCTTTTCGGGCGGTGAGAAAAAACGCAACGAAATTTTGCAGATGGCGATCCTTGAGCCGAAAATGTGCATCCTGGATGAAACCGATTCGGGCCTTGATGTGGATGCAATGCGTCTGGTCTCGGACGGGGTGAACGCGCTGCGCGATGGCACGCGGTCGTTCCTTGTGATCACCCATTACCAGCGTTTGCTCGATCACATCAAACCCGATGTCGTGCATATCATGGCCGATGGTCGCATCATCGAAACGGGTGGGCCGGAACTGGCGCTTGAGGTCGAGAAAAACGGCTATGCCGCGCTGTTGGACAAGCACGGTATCGCGCAGGAGATGGCGTAATGTCGGCTGTCGAGAAAATGACCCCCGCCGAGGCGCGGCTGGCCCGTGTCACCTTGCCCGAAGGGATGGGCCCGGCGCGGCGCGCGGCGCTCGATCGGCTGGTCGCGATGGGCCTGCCAGGTCGGCGTGATGAATATTGGCGCTGGACCAATCCGACCGATCTGATTGCGCCCGAGCCGGTGCCCGCTGCGCCTTTCGTCGATGACGAGCCCGCGCTGTTTGGCGATGTTGAGCGGCTCAAAATCGTGTTCCGTGATGGTGTGTTTGACGCCGAGGCGTCCGATGATCTGGCCCTCTCGGGCGTCGAGATCTCGCGTCTTTCCGAGGCGCGTGATGTGAATTGGGCCAGCGGTCTTTATGGCACGCTGGAAACCGCCGGCCAGACCCCGGTTGAGCGCCCCTTTGCCGCGCTCAACACCGCGTCGGCCGAAGATGGTGTGCTGATCCGTGTGACGGGTAAGGTCGAGACGCCCGTAAACCTGATTTATATCCATGAATCAGAGAGTTCCGATGCGATCTTGCACCACGTTATCAAGCTGGAAGAGGGCGCCGAGATCACCGTTCTGGAAAACGGCCCGGCAGGCGCACGCGCCAATCTGGTGATGGAAGTGGATGTCGCCAAATCCGCGCGGTTTCACCATATCCGCGTTCAGGGCCGCGATCACGAACGCCGTATGCTGACCGGCATTTTCGCCCGCATCAGTGAGGGCGCGCTGTTCAAAAGCTTCACGCTCAGCTCGAACGGGGCGCTCACGCGCAACGAATGCGTGCTCGATATCGTGGGCGATGATGCCAATGCCCATGTCGCAGGCGCGGCGTTGGGCGATGCGAAAACGCGCCCGTTTCATCACGACGACACGATCTTCATCACCCACGGCGCTGAGCGCGGCGAAAGCCGTCAGGTGTTCAAAAAAGTGCTGAAGAACGGCGCACAGGGCGTGTTCCAGGGCAAAATTCTGGTGAAACCCGGCGCGCAGAAAACCGATGGCTACCAGATCAGTCAGGCCTTGCTGCTGGATGAGGACAGCCAGTTCCTTGCCAAGCCCGAACTGGAAATCTACGCCGACGACGTGCAATGCTCGCATGGCTCCACCACCGGGGCAATTGACGAGACGGCGCTGTTCTACCTGCGCTCGCGCGGCATTCCGACTGAGGAGGCGACGGCGCTTCTGGTGCTGTCTTTCCTCGCCGATGCGATCGAGGAGATCGAGCAGGAGCGTTTCCGCGATGAGATCGTGACCCGGCTGGAAGGCTGGCTTGCGCGGCATCGCAGCTGAGATGGCGGCCACCGATGATATCTGGCGCAGCTATCGCCGCCCGCGTGTGGTGATGCGCGAACATCTGGCGCGCGCGCGTTCTGAGCCGCGCGCGCTGGTGTTCTTGCTGCTCGCGCTGACGGTGATTTTCATCGGCCAATGGCCGCGCTTGTCACGCCTGTCCTACCAGATGCCAGATCAGCCGATGGTCGGGCTAATGATGGGCACGCTTCTGGCGCTTTTGGCCATGATCCCCGTGTTTTACGCCGCGGCCGCGCTTGGCCATCTCGGCGCGAAACTGATTGGTGGACAGGGCAGCTGGTATGGCGCGCGCGTGGCGCTGTTCTGGGCGCTGCTGGCGGTGTCGCCGCTGATGCTGCTGCAAGGTCTGGTGGCGGGTTTTATCGGGGCCGGGCCGCAATTGGCGCTTGTTTCGGGGCTTGTGTTCATCGTCTTCGTGGTGTTCTGGATGGCGGGGCTGCGCGTGGCCGAGTTTGAAACGGAGACGTCGTAATGCCCGATCTCAAGGATTGGTTGATCCGCAGCTTCTCCGAGCCGCAAGCCGTCGCGCGCGAGTTGATGGCGCTGCGTCTGGATATGTCCACCCGGCTTTTGGCGATGGCGCTGGTTGTGGTCATGACGGTGATCTTGGGCACGCTGGCGCAAATGGTTTTCGTGCTCATTACCAAGATTGAACTCGGTGATTTGACGGCGCCCCTTGCCGTGATGGGGCTGCAGATCGCGTTGATTCTATATGGCGCTTTCGTGCTTAGCTTCGTCGGGCAGCGGTTTGGCGGGCAGGGCAGCTTTGGTGACGCGCTGTTGCTGATCACCTGGATCGAGTTCGTGCTGATGGTCGGGCAGACGATTCAGGTCGTTTTGATGGTGTTCTTTCCGGTTTCAGCCACGATCATGTCGATCCTGCTGATCGGGTTGATGTTCTGGCTTTTTGTGCAATTCAGCATGGCGCTCCATGGCTTTACCAACCCGTTCGCGGTGGCGGTCGGGGTGCTTTTAACCTTTGTCGGCTCGGCGCTGGTGGCGGGGTTGATTCTGGTCTCGACAGGTTTGCTGCAAGTGCCCGCAACGCTGTGAGGAAAACAGATGTATGATATCGCGAAAATCCGCGCCGATTTCCCGATCCTGAGCCGCGAAATCAACGGCAAGCCTTTGGTTTACCTTGATAACGGGGCGTCCGCGCAAAAGCCGCGCGTGGTCGTGGATGCGATGAGTGATCTGTATCTCAACGACTATGCCAATGTGCATCGCGGGCTGCATACGCTGTCCAATATCTCGACCGAGAAATACGAAAGCACGCGGGCCATCGTGGCGCGTTTCTTGGGCGTGAAGAACGAGGATGAGATTATCTTCACCACGGGCGCGACCGAGGGGATCAATCTGGTTTCTTACGGCTGGGCCGCGCCAAATTTGCAGCCGGGCGATGAAATTTTGCTATCGGTGATGGAGCATCACGCCAATATCGTGCCGTGGCATTTCCTGCGCGAACGTCAGGGCGTGGTGCTGAAATGGGTGGAGCCAGAACCCGATGGTTCGCTGCCGCCCGAAAAAGTCCTCGAGGCGATCACGGATCGCACCAAGCTGATCGCAATTGCACATATGTCCAATGTGTTAGGAACCAAAGTTGATGTTGCGAGCATCGCCAAAGCCGCGCGCGAAAAAGGCATCGCGACGCTGGTGGATGGCTCGCAAGCGGCGGTGCATGGGCCCGTTGATGTCGATGCGATTGGCGCAGATTTCTACGTTATCACCGGGCATAAACTTTATGGCCCCTCGGGCTCGGGCGCGATTCATATCCGCTCTGAACGCATGGCGCAGATGCGGCCCTTCATGGGTGGCGGTGATATGATCGACACGGTCACGCGCGACAGCGTTACCTACAACACCCCGCCGATGAAATTTGAGGCCGGAACCCCCGGCATCGTGCAGCAAATCGGCATGGGTGTGGCGCTGGAATATATGATGGGCGTCGGGATGGAGAACATCGCCGCGCATGAGCGCGATCTGCGCGATTATGCGCAGGCCAAGTTGGCGGGGCTGAATTGGCTTAGCCTGCAGGGCACGGCTGCGGACAAAGGCGCGATCTTCTCGTTCACGCTCAGCGGGCCTGCGCATCCCCATGATATCTCAACGATTCTTGACAAGCGCGGCGTAGCCGTGCGCGCAGGCCAGCATTGCGCCGGGCCACTGATGGACTGGCTCGGGGTGACGGCTACGGCGCGCGCCTCTTTTGGGATGTATAACACCCGCGACGAGGTCGACGCGCTGATCTCTGCGCTGGAACTGTGCCACGATCTGCTGGGATAGCCCGAAAGGCGCATAAAAAGTGAGCGGGCAGGGCCTTGGCCTAAACCTGTGATCTAGGTGCGTATTTTTTGATCAATCGCCCGCGCCTTGGGCCTTTTCTGCGCGCTTTGTGCATTTTGCGAGTGTGAAGCGGGCCGGGCACACCTAGTCTTGGGGAGAACAATGAACGGGGCGCATCGATTATGGCGATTCATGCCAGCATTCACCATCTGACCCATTACACTTATGATCGGCCGGTCACTTTGGGCCCCCAACTCATCCGGCTGCGGCCTGCGCCCCATTCGCGCACGCGCGTGATCTCGCATTCGCTCAGGGTTTCGCCCGGCGGGCATTTCGTGAACCATCAGCAAGACCCCTATGGCAACTGGCTGGCACGGTTCGTGTTTCCCGAGCCGGTGCGCGAGTTCAAGATCGAGGTCGATCTGACCGCCGATATGACCGTCTACAACCCGTTTGATTTCTTCGTCGAAGACAGCGCCGAGACGTGGCCTTTTGAGTATTCCGACGACCTGCGCGATGACCTGTCGATTTATCGCACCCCCGAACCCGAAGGCCCGTTGCTGGCGCAATTCGTGGGCGCGCTGGATTTTCAGGAAAACCGCACCGTTGATTTCCTGATCGCGCTGAATGCGCGGATTTCGCAGGTTGTGGGCTATACGATCCGGATGGAGGCAGGCGTGCAGACGCCCGATGAGACGCTTTCGAGCAAGATGGGGTCGTGTCGTGACAGCTCGTGGCTGCTGGTGCAGGTGCTGCGTCATCTGGGTTTTGCGGCGCGGTTTGTCTCGGGCTACCTCATTCAGCTCAAACCCGATCTTGAGGCGCTGGATGGCCCTTCGGGGACCGATCACGATTTCACCGATCTGCATGCGTGGTGTGAGGTGTTCTTGCCCGGTGCAGGCTGGATCGGTCTGGACCCGACTTCGGGACTGCTGACGGGGGAATCCCATATTCCACTCGCCGCGACCCCGCATTATCGCAATGCAGCGCCGATTTCGGGCGGGTTTTCCGCCCAGGGCACGCCAGAGGTGAATTTCGACTTCGACATGACCGTGACCCGCGTGGCCGAACATCCGCGCATCACCAAACCGTTTTCCGACGAGAGCTGGGAGCGGCTCAATGCGCTGGGGCGCAAGGTTGATGAAAGTCTGGCCGCGGGCGATGTGCGCCTGACGATGGGCGGCGAGCCCACCTTTGTCTCCATTGATGATTTCGAAAGCGCTGAGTGGAACACCGACGCGGTTGGCCCGCAAAAACGTGCGTTGGCAGATACGCTAATCCGCAAACTGCGCGACCGTTTCGCGCCGGGCGGTTTCTTGCATTACGGGCAAGGCAAGTGGTACCCGGGCGAAAGCCTGCCGCGCTGGACGTTTTCGCTTTACTGGCGCCGCGATGGCAAGCCGGTCTGGCGCGATGAATCGCTGATTGCCTATGAGGGCGATGACACGGGCGCAGGGCCGGAACAGGCGGGCACGCTGATGCGCGGTATCGCGCAGCGTCTGGGGCTGGAGCCGGAAAACGCTCAGCCCGCGTTTGAAGATCCCGCCGAATGGATGCTCAAAGAGGGCAACTTGCCCGACAATGTCACCCCCGAAGATAGTAAGCTGAAAAACCCCGAGGACCGCGCCCGGTTTGCGCGGGTTTTTGAGCGGGGTTTGGATAAGCCGACCGGATTTGTGCTGCCGATTCAGCGCTGGCAATCCAAGGCGATGCCGGGCCATCGCTGGCGCTCGGAAAAGTGGAAAACCCGGCGTGGCAAACTGTATCTGGTGCCCGGCGACAGCCCGGCAGGCTTTCGTTTGCCCTTGGGCGCCCTGCCGCATGTGCCGCCCAGCCAATACCCCTATCACTACGTCACCGATACTTCGCTGCCCAAAGACGATCTGCCCGATTTCCATGAACAGGTCGAACGCGCGGTGGCGGAGGGTTTGGTGGCCGCTGCCTCCAAAGAGCGCAGCCAACCTGTCTCCGAAGCGCAATCGTCTGACGCGGCGCAACAGATCGTCGAGCAGGAATTGGGCGCGATTGATGGCGTCGTGCGCACCGCGATTTCAGTGGAACCGCGTGATGGGCGGCTCTGTGTCTTCATGCCTCCGACAGAGGATCTTGAGGACTATCTGGAGCTGATTGCCGCCGCCGAGGAAAGCGCCAGAGAAATGGGTCTGCCGATCCATATCGAGGGCTATGCACCGCCCTCGGACCCACGCCTAAATGTGATCCGCGTCGCCCCCGATCCGGGCGTGATTGAGGTTAATATTCACCCCGCCCATAACTGGGAAGAATGCGTGGCCACCACCGAGGCTATCTATGAAGAGGCCCGCCAGTCCCGTCTGGGCGCGGATAAGTTCATGATCGACGGGCGGCACACGGGCACCGGCGGGGGCAACCATGTGGTCGTGGGCGGGGAAACCTTGCTCGACAGCCCGTTTCTACGCCGCCCCGATCTGCTCAAATCGCTGATCCTGACATGGCAGCGCCACCCCTGCCTGAGCTACCTGTTTTCGGGTCTGTTCATCGGCCCGACCTCACAGGCCCCGCGTATCGACGAGGCGCGCCACGACACGCTGTATGAACTGGAAATCGCGCTGAGCCAGATCAATCCGCCAACCGAGGGCGCAGTGCCCCCGGCCTGGCTGGTGGATCGCCTGCTGCGCAATATGCTGACCGATGTGACGGGCAACACCCATCGCGCCGAGATCTGCATCGACAAGCTGTTCTCGCCTGACGGACCGACCGGCCGTTTGGGTCTGGTCGAGTTCCGCGGCTTTGAGATGCCGCCAGATCCGCGCATGTCCTTGGCCCAACAATTGCTGCTGCGCGCCATCATCGCGCGCTGCTGGAATGCGCCGATCTCGGGCAAACCGGTGCGTTGGGGGACGGTGCTGCATGACCGTTTCATGCTGCCCCATTTCCTGTGGGAAGACCTGCGCGATCTACTGTCGGATCTGCGCGATCACGGCTTTGACCTTGATCCGCAATGGTTTGAGGCGCAGGCAGAGTTCCGCTTTCCGTTCTGTGGGCAGATCGAGGCCGAGGGCGTGCATCTCGAAATCCGCCAAGCGCTGGAGCCATGGCATGTGCTGGGTGAAACCGGTGCGATTGGCGGCACGGTGCGCTATACCGACAGCTCGGTCGAACGGCTTCAGGTCACGATGACCTCGCTGCATCAGGATCGCTACAAGATCATGTGCAACAAACGCCCGGTGCCGCTGGCCAAGACCGCGACCTCCGGCAAATTGGTGGGCGGTGTGCGCTACAAGGCGTGGCAACCCGCCGAGGCGCTGCACCCGACGCTTCCGGTCAATGCGCCCCTGACCTTTGACATCTATGATGACTGGACGGCCAGGGCGATTGCGGGCTGTGTCTATCACGTCGCCCATCCCGGCGGGCGCAGCTATGACACTTTCCCGATCAATGGCAACGAGGCCGAGGCGCGCCGTCTTGCGCGGTTCGAACCCCATGGCTACAGCCCCGGTGATTACCGACCCGCGCCGGAACAAACGCATCCGGAGTTTCCCCATACGCTTGACCTGCGCCGCCCCATCGGGCTGAGTTGATGCGGTAAATCTCGGAGACCCGATGGAGCAACCCAACAGTCAGATCGAACGCCACCCGCTTTTGGCGCGCTATCGGCCTGCGCCGGGCGTGTCGGATGAATTGTTTGACACGCACGGTCGTATGCGCCCGGTCTGGCGCCCCTTTGTGGAAAAATTCCTTGAACTGCCGCCTGCGGAAATCGCGAAGCGTTTTGAACGGGGTGATCAATATCTGCGCGATGCGGGGGTCTATTACCGGCGTTACTCCAACGATCCCTTGACCGAACGCGAATGGCCGCTCAGCCATATTCCGGTGATCTTGCACGAAACCGAATGGGGCCGGATTTGCGACGGGCTGGCGCAGCGCGCCGATCTTCTTGAGGCGGTGATGGCCGATCTGTATGGCCCCCGTCGGCTGGTCAGCGACGGGCATCTGCCGCCCGAACTGATCGCGGGCAATCAACATTGGTTGCGCCCGATGGTCGGCGTGCCTCCGCGTGGCGGGCATTACCTGCATTTCTTGGCGTTTGAGATCGGGCGCTCGCCGGACGGGTCGTGGTTCGTGCTCGGTGATCGCGCGCAGGCCCCCTCGGGGTCGGGGTTTGCTTTGGAAAACCGGATGGCGACGGGGCGGATCTTTCCCGAAAGCTTCCCGCGTGACCACATCCACAAATTGGCGGCGTTTTTCGGAGATTTTCGCAGCGCTTTGGAGGATCTGGCCTCGCAGGGGCATGAGGGTGCGCGACGTGCCGCCATCCTGACGCCGGGTCCGGCCAATGACAGCTATTACGAGCACACCTATATCGCGCGCTATCTTGGTCTGCCGCTGCTTGAGGGCGAGGATCTACTTGTCGAAAACGGCCAAGCGATGGTGCGCACGATTGAGGGGCCAAAACCGCTTGGGGCGCTGTGGCGGCGCATGGATGCGGGCTTTGCCGATCCGCTAGAGTTCCGTCCCGAAAGCCAGATCGGCACACCCGGCCTGATGGAGGCGGTGCGGTTGGGCAATCTGGCGATGGCCAATGCGCTTGGCGCGGGCGTGCTGGAAACACGCGCTTTGATGGCGTTCTTGCCCAAAATCTCGCGCGTTTTACGGGGCCAGCCGCTTGCGATGAACAATATCGCGACGTGGTGGTGTGGCAGCGCAACTGAGCGCGAACATGTGCGCAACAATGCGGCCAATATGATGATTGGCCCCGCTATGGCGGTGGATCTGCCCTTTGATCTGGATGCCACAACCGCACTGGGGGGAACATTTCGCGGCACGGCGCAAGACTCGATTGAGCGATGGCTTGAGGCAGAGGGTTCTAATCTGGTGGGGCAAGAGGCGGTCACGCTCTCGACCACGCCAGCTTGGCGCAACACGCCCGAGGGCGGCGCGCTGCGGCCCTGTCCGATGACGGTGCGGGTGTTTGCGGCACGCACCGCGCATGGCTGGCGTTTCATGAAGGGCGGCTATGCGCGCATCGGTCCCGAAGGCGACACCACCGCGCTGTCGATGCAGCGCGGCGGGGCGGTGGCCGATGTCTGGATCGTCGCAGATCGCCCGGTGCCGCCCATCACTTTGGCGCCCCCCGCCGGAACCGAGTTTCGGCGGGAAACGCAAGGCACTTTGCCTGCGCGCGCGGCGGATAACCTGTTTTGGCTTGGCCGTTATATCGAGCGCTGCGAAGACGCGATCCGTCTGATCCGCGCCTATCATCTGCGCCTTGCGGCGACGGGCAGCGCCGCCGATCCGCGTCTTGTACGTATGGGCGAGTTTCTGGATGCCGTGGGCATCGATGTCAGCGATCCGGTGCCCGAGGCGCTGATTGCGCGGCTGGATGCGGCGCGCGCGTGTGCGTCGAAATTGCGCGACCGGTTTTCCACCGATGGCTGGCTTGCGCTGCAAGATCTGGCCAAGACCGCGCGCCAGATGACGCAAACCTCGCGCCCTGGCGATGATACCGCGCGCGCGATGGGGGTGTTGTTGCGCAAGATCACCGGGTTTACCGGCTTGGTGCATGAAAATATGTATCGCTTTGCGGGCTGGCGGTTCCTGTCCATCGGGCGGGCGTTGGAACGCGCAGACGCCATGGCGGCCTTGCTGATACAATTCACCGATGCGGATGCGCCCGAAGGTTCGCTCGATCTTGCCGTAGAGGTGGGCGACAGCGTGATCACCCATCAACGCCGCTACCGGGTGCGCACCAATCGCGATACCGTCGTGGATCTGCTGGTGCTTGATGCCGACAATCCGCGCGCAATCATGTTCATGATCAATGACTTGAAGGCCATTCTTGAAGCGCTTCCCAAGGCGCAGGTCGATGGTCGGCCGGGGCCGATCTTGCGCGCGCTTTTGCCGTTGCGCACGGAATTGTCGGTTGCCGAGCCCAAGATGATCACGCCGCAATACCTGAGAAAATTGCGCAGCCAGCTGTATCAGGTTTCTGATCTGATATCTGACAGTTATTTAAGGTAGCCCAATGCGTTATGAGCTGAAGCTAAAGCTGAAATACGCCTATGACGCGCCCTCTGACCACGCGCGCAACATGTTGCGTTTGCTGCCCGGCGATATCGAAGGCGTGCAGGTAGTGCGCGCGCGGCTGTTGCAGTTTGATCCGGTCCCGTCTGAACGTCATGACAGCTGCGACTTTTTTGGCAATGCCGTGACCTCGGTTGCGTGGCATCTGCCCTTGGCAGAAATCGAAGTCACGCTGGAGGCGAAGGTTGATCGCTTGGCGGCATCCTCGGCGTTTGATCTGTCGTGCTCGTTGGGGGAGTTGCGTGAAGAACTGGCCCAGCAACGCGATTTGGGGCCGATGAGTCCGCATCATTTTATGGGGGCCTCGCACCGCGCTGCGCCCGATCCTGACATGACCGCCTTTGCGCGCTCGTTGATTTCGCCCGGCATGACCGCCTATCAGGCGATTGAGGCGATTGGGCGCGCGCTGTTTGAAGAGATGCGTTTTGACGCCAAGGCCACCAATGTGGACACCCCCGCCGCCGAGGCTTTTGTCAATCGCCATGGCGTGTGTCAGGATTTCACCCATATCATGATTTCTTGTTTGCGCGGGATCGGCGTGCCTGCGGGCTATGTGTCGGGGTTTTTACGGACCTATCCGCCCCCCGGCCAACCGCGCCTTGAGGGGGCGGATGCGATGCATGCCTGGGTGCGCGCCTGGGCGGGGGTCGATATGGGCTGGGTGGAATTCGATCCGACCAACAATCAGACTGCGGGCGAGGATTATATTACCGTTGGCTATGGTCGCGATTACGATGATGTGCCGCCCTTGCGCGGGGCAATGCGCGGGGCAGGCGGGCAGCAAAGCGCGCAGGCGGTAGATGTCCTTGCTTTAAGCTGAACATTTCAACGCCTCGTGATGGGCGACGTTGCGGCATT
Organism: uncultured Thioclava sp.; assembly: GCF_913064665.1. GTDB lineage: Bacteria > Pseudomonadota > Alphaproteobacteria > Rhodobacterales > Rhodobacteraceae > Thioclava > Thioclava arctica. The sequence goes on along the minus strand of NZ_CAJYBT010000004.1, from coordinate 44,179 downwards.
TGTTGACCAAGCAATCAAATGACGTTTTACTCCCTCACCAGTTCGTGTCGGGATTTGACCTCATAAGATGGCGAGTCGGCACAGCCGAAGACTAACCAACAGGAAGGATAAATAATGACCATTCGTTCAATGCTTCTGGCATGTTCCGCCGCTGTCATGTTGACGGCGGGTGCAGCCGGGGCCAAGACGCTTGTCTATTGCTCAGAGGCTTCGCCCGAGGGGTTTGATCCCGCGCCTTATACCGCTGGCACGACCTTTGATGCGTCGTCGCACCCGGTTTATGACCAACTGGTCGAGTTCAAACCCGGCACCACCGAAATCGAACCGGGTCTGGCCGAGAAATGGGATGTGTCCGCAGACGGGCTGACCTACACGTTCCACCTGCGTCCGGGCGTGAAATTCCACTCGGTCGACGGCTTTACCCCGACGCGCGATTTTAACGCAGATGACGTGATCTTCTCGTTTGATCGTCAAGCGGACCCGAAAAACGCCTATTATCAATATGCGCCCGGCATCTCGTATGAATATTACAACGCGATGGACATGCCCAAGATCGTGAAATCGGTCGAGAAGGTCGATGACCTGACGGTCAAGTTCACCCTGACCGAGCCCAACGCGCCGTTCCTGGCAGATATGGCGATGGATTTCGCCTCGATCCTGTCCAAGGAATATGCCGACAAGCTGGCAAGCGAAGATCGCAAGGCCGACATCAACAACGTGCCCGTCGGCACGGGGCCGTTTGAGTTCGTCGCATATCAGAAAGACGCTGTGATCCGCTACAAGGCGAATCCGGACTATTTCAAAGGCAAGACCCCGGTGGATGATCTGATCTTTGCGATCACCCCCGATCCGGCTGTGCGCATGCAAAAACTGCAAGCGGGTGAATGCCAGATCATGCCCTATCCGGCACCGGCAGATATTGCCGCACTCAAAGCCGACAAGAACCTGACCGTGGAAGAGCAGCCCGGTCTGAACGTCGCCTATCTTGCCTATAACACCAAGCAAGCGCCGTTCGACAATGTGAACGTGCGTAAAGCGCTGAACATGGCGATCAACAAGCAAGCGATCATCGAAGCGGTGTTCCAAGGTGCCGGTCAAGTCGCCAAGAACCCGATCCCGCCGACCATGTGGTCCTATAACAAGGACATCAAGGACGACGCCTATGATCCTGCAGAAGCTAAGAAAATGCTTGATGCGGCAGGGGTGAAAGACTTGACGATGAACATCTGGGCGATGCCCGTGCAGCGGCCCTACATGCCCAATGCACGCCGCACCGCCGAGTTGATGCAATCCGATCTCGCCAAGGTTGGCGTGACGGCCAATATCGTGTCCTATGAATGGGGTGAATACCTCAAGAAATCCAAAGATCCGGCCCGCGACGGCGCGGTAATCTTGGGCTGGACGGGTGACAATGGCGATCCCGACAACTTCTTGGGCGTGCTGCTGAGCTGTGCGGGTGCGGAAAGCGGTGCCAACCGTGCCTTCTGGTGTGACAAGGATTTCGAAAACCTGATCACCAAGGCCAAGCAAAGCTCGGATATGGCAGAGCGCACCAAGCTGTATGAGCAGGCTCAGGTCGTGTTCAAAGAGCAAGCACCGTGGGACACGCTGGCCCATTCGACGGTGTTCATGCCGATGTCGAAAAAAGTGACCGGATATGTGATGAGCCCGCTGGGTGGTCATGACTTCTACGGGGTGGACATTCAGGAATAATCCTGAGCCACTGACATATCCTTTAGGGGCGCCCGGTTGATCCGGGCGCCCCGATAATTTAGCAGGCTGACATGATCAGATTTTTCCTCGGCAAGATTCTCTGGCTGATCCCGACCTTGATCGGAATCACCATTGTGGCCTTCGGGTTCGTGCGGGTGCTGCCCGGTGATCCGGTGCTTCTTATGGCGGGCGAGCGCGGGCTAAGCCCGGAACGCTATGCCGAACTGACCCATCAACTGGGCTTTGATCGCCCGATCTGGGTGCAATATGGCGAGTTTCTGTGGCGCGTGCTGCATGGCGATCTGGGCAATAGCCTCGTCACGCACCGCCCTGTTTTGCATGAATTCCTGACGCTATTCCCCGCCACGCTTGAGCTCGCGTTCTGCGCGATGTTTCTGGCCATCGTCATCGGTGTGCCGGTGGGCGTGATCGCGGCTATCAAGCGCGGCTCGTGGTTTGATCAGGTCTCGATGACGACGGCGCTGGTGGGCTATTCGATGCCGATCTTCTGGTGGGGCCTGCTCTTGATCATCCTGTTCTCGGGCGTGTTGCACTGGACCCCTGTTTCGGGGCGCATTTCGCTGATGTATTACTTCCCCAATGGCACGAATTTCATGATCTGGGATGCGATTGCCTCGGGGCAGAAAGGTGCGCTGTCCTCGGCGCTCAGCCATCTGATTTTGCCCTCGATCGTGCTGGCCACGATTCCGTTGGCGGTGATTGCACGCCAGACCCGTTCGGCCATGCTTGAAGTGCTGGGCGAAGATTATGTGCGCACCGCACGCGCCAAGGGCATGCCGCCGCGCCGGGTGATCGGTATTCACGCGCTGCGCAACGCGATGATCCCGGTGGTCACCACGATTGGCCTTCAGGTTGGCATGTTGATGGCCGGGGCGATCCTGACCGAGACGATCTTTAGCTGGCCCGGAATCGGCAAGTGGATGGTCGATTCGATCTCGCGGCGCGACTATCCATCGGTGCAGGGCGGGCTGCTGATGATCGCGGTGATCGTGATGGTCGTGAACCTGATCGTGGACCTGCTGTATGGTCTTATCAATCCTCGTATCCGGCATAGGTGACATCATGGCTGACACAACACTCACGCCGGGAACACGTCGCGCCCAATTGGCCGAATTCTGGTTTTACTTTAGCGAGAACCGTGGTGCTGTCATAGCACTCGTGGTGTTCGCGCTGATCTTGTTTGCCGCCATTGCCGCACCGCTACTGGCAGGGCATGGGCCCGATGTGCAATTTCGCGACACCCTGTTGGCCAAGCCGATGACCGGTAATGCGCATGGCCATTTTTGGCTGGGCACCGATGCCATTGGGCGCGATATCTTGTCACGACTGCTGTTTGGCGCGCGCTATTCGCTGTTCGTGGGCTTTTTCGTGGTTGTGCTGGCGCTGTCGGTCGGGGTGATCCTTGGCTTGCTGGCAGGCTGGTTTGGCGGCTGGATTGATACCGTGATCATGCGGGTGATGGATGTGATCCTTGCGTTTCCGTCGCTGCTATTGGCGCTGGTTTTCGTGGCGATCCTTGGCCCCGGATTGATCAATGCGATGATTGCGATTGCGATCGTGTATCAGCCCCATTTCGCCCGTCTCACCCGCGCGGCGGTGTTGGGGGAGCGCTCGAAAGATTACGTCATGGCGGCGCAGGTTGCAGGCGCGGGCAATATGCGGCTGATGTTTCGCACCGTACTGCCCAACTGCCTCGCGCCGCTGATCGTTCAAGGCACGATGAGCTTTTCCAACGCGATCCTCGATGTCGCCGCGCTTGGCTTTCTCGGGATGGGCGCGCAGCCCCCGACACCGGAATGGGGCACGATGCTATCTGAGGCGCGTGAGTTCATTCTGCGCGCGTGGTGGGTCGTGACCTTCCCGGGGCTTGCAATCCTGATCACGGTGCTGGCGATCAACCTGATGGGTGATGGCTTGCGCGATGCGCTTGACCCGAAACTGAAGCGGAGCTGAGCCAATGTCCTTGCTGAAAATCCGCAACCTCACCGTTGAATTCGACACCGCCGCGGGGCCATTTCGCGCCGTGGATTCCATCGATGTCGAGGTCAGCCAACGCGAAGTTCTCGCCATCGTCGGGGAATCCGGCTCGGGCAAATCCGTCTCGATGCTGGCGGTGATGGGGCTGTTGCCCGATACCGCCACGATCACCGCCGATGTGATGGAATATGACGGGCGCGACATGCTGAAAATGTCGGACCGCGAGCGACGGTCGATCATCGGGCGCGAAATCTCGATGATCTTTCAAGAGCCGATTTCCTCGCTCAACCCCTCGTTTACCTGCGGCTACCAGATTGAGGAGGTGCTGCATCGCCACCTAGGCCTGAAAGGGGCAGCAGCGCATAAACGCGCGCTGGAACTGTTCGATCAGGTCGGCATTCCCGAACCCGAGCGGCGGCTGAGATCGTATCCCCATCAGCTTTCGGGCGGGCAATGTCAGCGCGTGATGATCGCGATGGCAATTGCGTGCAAACCCAAGCTTCTGATCGCAGATGAGCCGACAACAGCGCTTGATGTGACGATCCAGAAACAGATCCTCGATCTGCTGATGGCTTTGCAGGAAGATTATGGCATGGGGCTGATCATGATCACCCATGACATGGGCGTGGTGGCGGAAACCGCCGACCGTGTCAGCGTGCAATATCAGGGCAAAAAGATGGAAGAGGCCGATGTGCTGAGCCTGTTTGAGAACCCCCAGCACCCCTACACCCGCGCGCTGCTGGCAGCTTTGCCAGAAAACGCGACGGGGGATCGGCTGCTGACGGTAAGTGATGGTTGGGAGGGGCTGGTATGAGCGTGATCTTAGAGGTGCGCGACGTGACGCGCGACTATACCGTCTCGGGCGGGTTCATGCGCCCTGCGCGCATCATTCGCGCGCTGCATGGCATTTCCTTCGCGCTTGAGCAGGGCAAAACGCTGGCGATTGTCGGGGAATCTGGCTGCGGAAAATCGACGCTCGCGCGCATTCTGACGCTGATCGACCCGGCCAATTCCGGCGAGTTGCTGATCGAAGGTCAGCGCATCGACATCACCGCGCAAAAGATTACACCCGAGCTGCGCGCCAAAGTGCAGATCGTGTTTCAAAACCCGTATTCCTCGCTGAATCCGCGTCAGAAAGTGGGCGAGGTGCTGACGGAACCACTGATCATCAACACCAAAATGTCGGCCAATGAGCGCCGTGAGCGCGCCGAAACCATGCTAGAAAAAGTCGGGCTCGAGCGGCGCCATTACAACCGCTATCCGCATATGTTTTCTGGCGGTCAGCGCCAACGGATCGCGATTGCGCGCGCGCTGATGCTCAACCCGAAAGTTCTCATTCTCGATGAGCCAGTATCGGCGCTCGATCTGTCGATTCAGGCGCAAGTCTTGAATCTTCTCAAAGACTTGCAAGACGAGTTTAATCTAACCTATGCCTTCATCAGTCATGATCTTTCGGTGGTGCGCTATTTCGCCGATGAGGTGATGGTGATGAAGGATGGTGAGGTGGTGGAACACGCGCCGCGCGATGCGATCTTTGCCAATCCACAGCACGAATATACGCGCACCTTGCTGGCCGCGACCCCGATTGCCGATCTCGACAAAATCCGCGCCCGTCAAAAGCGCCGTCGCGCGCTGTTTGAAACGGCATGATCCGAAAGCGGAGCACCGTCAGAACGCTTAGATAGTCACGCCTTTGCGCAGGATGAAGCTGCCAAAGCGGCGGGTTTCGGTGCAGTGCACGACGCCAAATCCGGCACGGGCGCGGGCGTAAAACGCTTGGCGCTCCAGCGAGCCGCATCACCGGCAGCTTGGTCATCACGCGGCGTATCGTATCGGCGGATCAATTCGCTTGAGCAGTGAGGGGCGATGCATTGGCCACCGACAGTGTGGAAAAAATTCAGGCAAAACAACTGCCTACGCGAGTATCTAGGCTGATGGCAGCGGATGATAGCAGGCCACGCGCTGATCGGGCCCGATCTGTTCCAGCACGGGCACGGTTTTGCGGCATTGACCGCTGGCATACGGGCAGCGATTGGCAAATGCGCAGCCGGGCGGCGGGTTGAGCGGATTTGGCAGCTCTGCCTGACCCTGTTCGGGGTCGCCAAGCGCGCGGCCCACGACAGGCGCGCTCTCGGCTAGCAATTTGGTGTAGGGATGGCGCGGATTGGCGAAAATCTCTTCGGCGCGACCTTCCTCGACGACCGAACCGAAATAGAGCACGGCTATGCGGTCTGACACGGCCTCGACCACCGCCAGATCGTGGCTGATGAAAAGATAGGTCAGGCCGAATTCGTGTTTGAGATCCGCGAGCAGGTTCAAAACCTGAGCCTGCACCGAGACATCCAGCGCCGAGACGGGCTCATCCAAAATCAGGATACGCGCTTGGGCGGCAAGCGCGCGCGCGATGCCGATACGCTGCGCCTGACCGCCGGAAAATTCATGCGGATAGCGATCCAGAAAATCGGCGCGCAGGTTCACACTATCGAAAATCTCAAGAATGCGCTTTTCGCGCGCAGGACGGTCCATCTTATGCAGCAGCTTCAGCGGCGCATCCATGATTTGGCGGATCGTCTTGCGCGGGTTGAGACTGCTGATCGGGTCTTGGAACACGTATTGGATACGCTTACCAAAGTCCGCCGGGTCGGCGGTATTAAGCGCCGCGCCCTCGATCTCGATCTGGCCCGTTGTTGCCGGGATCAGTCCCACAAGCATCCGCGCCAAGGTGGACTTGCCACAACCGCTTTCACCCACGATGCCCAAAGTTTCGCCGGTGTTGACCGATAGCGTGATTGGATGCACTGCCTTTACGGCCCCCTTGGCACCGCCGAAAAGTTTCTTTCCGACAGGAAATGTCTTTGATAGGTCAGTGACTTGCAATGCGATGCTCATGCGGTTTCCTCCGCGAGGGTCGTTTCGGGGAACAGGCAGCGCACGGCGCGCGTATCCTCCCCGGCCAGCGCGATCTCACCTTGCTGGCAAGCCTCTTGCGCCCTCAGGCAGCGCGGGGCAAAGGCACAGCCCATGGGCAGTTCATCGACCGAGGGCGGCAGGCCCGGAATGGCCTCCAGCTTGCGCTTGCCTGCGCCCAGTTCGGGCACGCAAGCGATCAGCCGCGCGGTGTAGGGATGGGCGGGCGCGTCAAGCACCGCCATCGTCGGCCCGGTTTCTACGATGCGGCCCGCATACATCACCGCCACACGGTCGCAAAGCTGCGCGACAACGCCAAAATCATGGGTGATAAAGATGATCGCCAGCCCGCGTTCGCGCCGCAAGTCATTGAGAAGCGAAAGGATTTGCGCCTGAACAGTAACATCAAGGGCCGTTGTCGGCTCATCCGCAATGATCACATCGGGGTCATTGGCCAGTGCCATCGCGATGCCCACGCGCTGGCGCATCCCGCCCGACATTTCATGGGGGTAGCTGTCGATGCGCTCTTCGGCATTGGGGATGCGCACCGATCTCAGCAGATCGATTGCCTTGGCGCGCCCATCGGATTTCGAGATTGCGCGGTGGCACGAGATTGCTTCGATCAGCTGATCACCGACCTTGTAAAGCGGATGCAGCGTGGCCAACGGATCTTGAAAGATATAGGCGACGCGGCGACCGCGCAGGCTGCGCAATTCGGGGTAGGGCGCGCCGATCATGTCCCGCCCCTCAAGGCGCGCCGCGCCCCCGGTGATCACGCCGGGCGGCGAGGCCACCAGCCCCATAATCGACAGCGCCGTGACCGATTTCCCCGAGCCAGATTCGCCAATTACCCCCAAACATTCGCCCGGCTTGACCGATAGAGAAACGCCAGAAACCGCTTTATAGACCCTGTTTTTGACGTGGAACTGGGTGTGCAGGTTTTCGAGGCTTAGCAGCCCTTCGGTTTGCGTTCTGGCCGCGGGCTTGTCCTTGCGATCCACCCGCGTGGCCGCCATCGGGCGGCTCAGCGCGCCCGATTTGAGGCGCGGATCAAGGGCGTCGCGCACGCCATCTCCCAGCAGGTTGATGCTCATCACGATAATCAGGATCATGATGCCGGGAATGACCGAGGTATGCGGGTTGGTGATCAGGGCCGAGCGCGCCTCGCCCAGCATAGATCCCAGATCGGCCTGCGGAGGTTGGCTGCCAAGCCCGAGAAAGCTGAGCCCCGCGGTTTCCAAGATCATCCAGCCGATGGTCGTGGACATCGCGATCACGATGACGGGGATCACGTTGGGCAGGATCTCGGAGAGGATGATGCGCCTATTCGACATGCCCGCCAGTTTCGCCGCATCGACGAATTCCTTATGCGCCAGCCCCACGGTGATTCCGCGAATGTTGCGCGCGAAAAACGGGATGTTGACGACCGACACCGCGATCAGCGCGTTCACCAAGCCGGGGCCGAGGGCGGCGACAATCGCCAGCGCCAGCAGAATATAGGGAAACGCCATCAGCATATCGACGCCGCGCATGATGACATTATCGGTGCGCCCGCCGTAAAACCCTGCGATGATGCCCACGGCAGCCCCGGCCACGGCCGCAAACAGCGCGGCGGCAAAGCCCACAGCCAGAGACAGCCGCGTGCCCCATAACAGCCGTGAGAGCAAATCACGCCCCAGTTGATCGGTGCCGAGCAGATGACCGGGCGAGAAGGGCGGCTGAAAACGGTCAGCGGTATTGGTCACATCGGGGTCGATCAGCGGCAAGAGCGGCGTGATCAGCGCCAGCACCACCACCAGCCCCATCACCACCAGACCGCCCAGCGCCATCCGATTGCGCGCCAGCAATTTGAAAAACGCGCTCATGTCTTGATCCTCGGGTCCAGCAGGCTTTGCGCCACATCGACGATGATGTTGAAAATCACGTAGCAGGCTGCAACGAACACGACGCCGCCTTGCACCAGCAGGATGTCACGCTGCAGAATGGCATCGACCAGCATCCGCCCGATGCCGGGCCACTGAAACACGATCTCGATATAAACCGCGCCCGACAGCACGAACCCCGCCTGAATGCCCAGCACCGGAATGATCGAGACCATCGCCGCGCGCAACGCATGGCCCCAGATCACGCGGCCTTCGCCGACGCCCTTGGCCCGCGCCGTGCGGATGAAATCCTGCCGCAACACCTCGAGCATGGCCGACCGCGACAGCCGCGCCACAACCCCCGTCGCCACAACCGCGAGCGCCAGCGCAGGCATGGTGAGGTGGCGGATCAGATCGGGCAGATCGCCCCCGCCATAGATCGCATACATCCCCGAAACCGGCAGCCAGCGCAGATCGACGGCGAAGAAAAGGATCATCATCATGCCAAGAAAAAACGACGGGATCGAGATACCCAGCAGCACGACAAATGTGATCGCCTTATCGGCAAAGCCATATTGGCGCGCCGCTGAAATCGAGCCTGCGATGATGCCCAGAACGGTGCACATCACAAAAGACGTGCCCGCCAAGATCAGCGTGTTGTTGAAGCGCTCCAGCACCTCGTCGATGACGGGGCGGTTAAGCGAAAACGAGGTTCCGAAATCGCCATGCAACATGTTCCACAGCCAGATGAAATAGCGTGTCACCAGCGGCTTATCGAGACCCAGATCGCGGTTGATCTTGGCCACATTGTCGGGCGTGGCGTAGCTGCCCAGAATGGCCGTGGCCGGATCGCCGGGGATCATCGCCATGATCAAAAACACGATCACCGTGATGCCGAAAATCACCGGGATCGCCAGCAAAAGCCGTTTGAGGATATAGCCGCCCATTACCGCTCCGAATGGTTCGCGTCTCAAGAACAGAGGGCAGGCCGATCCGCCCGCCCTCCAAACCCGCTTAGGCCTTTTTCACGTCCTTGAGCAGCAAGAAGAACGACGGTTGCAGGGTGAAATCAGACACTTTGTCATTGCTCACTGCGTTCTGTTTCCAGTTCGCAACAAAGACCCAAGGCGCGTCGTCATGCACGATGACCTGCATCTTCTTGTATAGCTCGGCGCGCTTGGCCTGATCGGTCGAGGTCCGCGCCTCATTCAGCAGTTTATCCACCTCGGGGTTGGAATAATAGCCCGAGTTGAACCCGCCCTTATCGGGCCAGGCATCGGTGCGCAGCGCCAGATAGGGCAGGGTGTCGGGATCGTTGGTCATCCACGCCATCTCTGCCATATCGACATGCGCGCCGTTGGCATCCAGACCGGGGTTCACTTTGCCAAGGAAGGTGTTCCATTCAAAGGTCTCGATCTTGGCGTTCAGCCCCACGGCTTTCAGATCTGCCTGAATGGCGGTGCCCATCGGCACCGGGTCGAGCATCCCCGAGCCGCCATCGGTGACATAAAACACCACTTCCGCGCCCTCGGCCCCGGCCTCTTTGATCAAGGCTTTGGCCTTTTCGGGATCGTAGGGGTAGGGCTGCAAGCTGTCGTCATGCGCCCAGGCAAAGGCCGCAGGCGTTGGGCCCGCCGCGACCGTCGCGGTGCCCTCCAGAACGTCATTGACCAGCGCTTCCTTGTTGATCGCGTAATTGGCGGCCTGACGCACGCGCTTGTCCTTGAACGGTCCCGAGGCGCAATTGAGGATCAGGAACCACAGATGCGGGCCGGCCTGTTCGACCAGATGGTAGCTTGCATTCTGGAACTCTTTGAGTGCGACGGGCGGCACCTCGACCATCAGATCAATCCCTCCGGCCAGCATCTCGGCCACGCGGGTGTTGGCGTCGGTAATGGGGCGGAATATCACCGCCTTGAGGGTCGTTGGCGTGTCCCAATAATCGGGATTGCCCTCGACCACTACGGCCTCATTGGGGCGCCATTCCTTGAACACGAACGGCCCGGTGCCCACCGGATTGCGCCCAAAATCTTTGTCGAATTTCTTCACCGCAGTGGGCGAGACGATCAACCCCGTCGGATAGGCGAGGTTGGACAGGAAGGGCGCGTAGGGCTCTTTCAGCGTGAAGGTCACGGTTGTCGCATCGGTGGCCTCGACTTTGTCCACGCTGGAGAAAAAGAACGCCAGCGGGAACGGCCCGGTGTGGTGGTAGGGATGGGTGTCATCCAGCATACGCTGGAAATTGAATACCACCGCTTCGGCGTCAAAAGGCGATCCATCGTGGAATTTGACGCCATCGCGCAGCTTGAACGTATAAGTCTTCCCGTCTTCCGAGATCGTCCAGCTTTGCGCCAGCGCCGGTTCGACCTCCAGTGTGCCCGATTTGTAGCGCACCAATCCGTCATAGACATTCATCAGGATGCGGAAATCATTCACTGCGGTGACGGCGGCCGGATCGAGCGCCTTAGGCTCGGCAATCTGGCCCACGACCAGAACACCGGGTGGGGTTTCGCCCATCGCGGCCAGATTCGTGCCCATAAGGACGCCGCTCGCCACGCCTGAAATCAGTAGCGCGCGCCGCGTGAGGGTGAGTTTTGACATTGTGACCTCTCCTGTTCAGACATGGCTGATATTTTTTATGATAATTGCATCAGGGCAAATTATCATGATAATTGCAAGAGTCAGATAAACGGAGCAGCGTGCATGACGGTTTCGATCCTCGCATTCGACAAAAAAACAGGCATTTTGGGCGGGGCCGCAATGACGGGCAGCCTGTGCGTGGGGGCTTGGGTGTTGCGTGGCGGGGCCGATTCGGGGCTGTCGGCCAGTCAGGGAACTGCGCCGTCGACGTTGTGGGGGGACGATGTCTTGACCGAGATGCGCGCTGGCAAGCCAGCGGCGCTGGCGGTGGCCAATGTGACGGCGCCTGATACCGGTCGCGCGCATCGCCAGCTTGCAGCAATCGACTGCCACGGGCGCACGGGCCATTTCACTGGCGATCTCAGCGTGCCGGTCTGTGGCGCGCTGGAAGGGCCGGGTGTCGTCGTGGCGGGCAATATGCTTTCGGCCCCCGAGGTGATTTCGGCCACGCGCGACGCCTATCTGGGCAGCACGGGCGCAATGCCTGACCGTCTGATGGCTGCACTGGTGGCGGGCGCGCGGGCAGGGGGCGATAGTCGGGGTCTGCTTTCGGCGGCGCTGTTGGTGGTGTCGCGCAGCCAAACGCCGCTGAGCCTGCGGATCGACCGCTCGGCCCGCCCGCTTGAGGACCTCGCCAGCCTGTTGGCCGCAGCGCGCACCGAGCCCTATTGGGGGTGGACCCGCGTGGTGCCCACGCTGGCCGATCCGTATCGCGCGCCCGATCTGGTCACGACCGAACCGCTGCCCGTCCCCGAGGTCTGACCCCGGAACCTGACCCCCGCGCTATTCGGCGATGAAGCGTTTCATCACCTCGGCTTCTTGCGCCTCCATCAGGCGCTGTGCGGTCTCCATGTGATCGGCCATAATCAGGCGGGCGTCTTCGCCACGGCCCTCCCGCAGCGCCGCGATCAACTGGATCTGGTGATTGCGCCCGCTCTCCCACAATTCGCGATTGGGCGGGGCGTAGAGTTTGCGATAGACGGTCAAATCGGAAAGGATTTGCGCCATGAAACCAATCAGAAACGATAGCAGCGGATTGTCAGATTGGCGCGCCAAACTCGCATGAAATTTAAGCGAATCCACATGTTGCTGGCGCTCTTCTTCCGGGGATTTCGCAGGTTCTGCATAATGCGAGATCAGATCTTCCAACTCTGCCAATGCGGGTTCTGACAGCGTGCCTGCCAATTGTGCGACCATCTCGGGTTCCAGCACGCGGCGAATCTGATAGATGTCGGCCACGGTCAGGTCTTTGAAATAAAAGTAGTTTCCCAGTAGAGACCGGGCGCGTTCCTCGGTGACCTCACCCACGAATGACCCGCCTCCGGGGCCGGTGCGCGTTTCGATCAGACCTTGCCCTTCGAGCAGGCGCATCGCCTCGCGGATCGTGCCCTTGGACATCGCAAAGCGCGTGATCATCTCGGCCTCACCGGGCAGCCGATCGCCCTTTTGCAAGCCTTGGGACACAACCCAATCCTTGATCTGATCGGCCACTTTCGCAGGGCGGCGGCGTTTGGGTTCGGGATCGGATTTGCGGGCCATCGGCGTCATTCTGCTAGGGGTGTTTCTTTTTTCTAGAACAATCAGAGCAGAAAGAGTAGTCACCGAATTATCATGATAAATAGGAATGTCGACATGACCCAGTGGGGCGAGATCGCGCGCGAGCGGCTTGAGATTATCTCGATGGCGTCACAACCTGGTCCTGGCGTGACCCGGCTGCCGTTCAGCGATCAGCACGAGGCCGCAATCGGCATCATCACGGGCTGGATGAGGGCGGCGGGATGTGCGGTGCATCTGGATGCGGCGGGCACACTGGTGGGGCGGCGCGCGGGGCCTGCGGGGGCGGGCACGTTGCTGATCGGCTCGCATCAAGATTCCGTGCGCCAAGGTGGCTGTTTTGACGGGATCATGGGGGTCGCTTTGGGCTGTCTTGCGCTGGAAAAGCTGGAGCAAGACAGGGTGGATCTGCCCTTCGCGGTCGAGATTTTGGCCTTTGCCGATGAAGAAGGCGTACGCTTTCCCACCGCTTTGCTGGGCTCGCGCGCGTTGGCGGGCACGCTGGACTCGGCGGTGTTTGCGATGTGCGATGCCACGGGCGAGACCCTTGGCGATGCGCTTGCGCGCTTTGGCGGGGATCGCGACGCAGCATTGCTTCTGGCGCGCGATCCTGCGGACACTTTGGGCTATCTTGAGCTGCATATTGAGCAAGGTCCGGTGCTGGAATCGCTGGATGCACCGCTCGGCGTGGTGACGGCGATTTCGGGGATCGAGCGACATGCGGTCACCATCATCGGTGAGACGGGGCATGCGGGTACGGTGCCGATGGCGCTGCGTCGCGATGCGTTGCGTGCGGGGGCCAAGCTGGTTGAGGCGGTGCATGATCTGGCGCTGCGTCACGATTTGCGCGCCACGGTCGGGGCCCTTACTGTCAGCCCCAACGTGGTGAACGCGATCCCTTCGCAGGTGGATCTGACGGTCGAAATTCGCGCCCCCGAGGATAACGCGCGCGAGGCTGCGGGGGAAGAATTGGCCCGGATTTGCGCCGATATCGCGCGCGAAACCCGTACCGAGATTGTCGCCATGCGCAGCTATGCCCAGCCCGCCATTGCCTGTGATCCCACCTTGCGTGCCCAGTTGCAAACAGCAGTGCGCGATGTGACGGGGCAGGCCCCCGAGCTGGCGTCGGGCGCAACCCATGACGCCTCGGCCATGGCCGATCTTTGCCCGGTGGCGATGATGTTTGTGCGCTGTCACAAGGGCATCAGCCACAGTCCCGCAGAGCAAGCGCGCGACGAAGATATGGGCGCGGCGGTGGAGGCGTTGGCAGAGACGCTGCGGGCGTTTGACCCTGCGGCGCGTGCCCTTGCACACCCCCAGAGCGTTATTTGACGCCCGCCGCTTTCGCCTGATCCCAAAGCGCGTCCATTTCGGTCAGATCGCTGTCTTTGGGGGCTTTGCCGCGCGCTTGAAGTTCGCGTTCTATATAGTTGAAACGCCGCGTGAATTTCATATTCGCAGCGCGCAAGCTTGCTTCGGGGTCCAACCCCAGATGGCGGCCCAGATTGACCATCACAAACAGCAGATCGCCATATTCCTCGGCCAGTTCATCGGGGCCAAGCGAGTCGCGCGCCTCTTCCAATTCGCGCGCTTCCTCGACGATCTTATCCAGCACCTCGTCGGTTGAAGGCCAGTCAAACCCGACCCGCGCGGCCCGGTTTTGCAGCTTGATCGCACGGCTGAGCGCAGGCAAGCCAAGCGCGACCCCATCAAGCACCCCCACGCGCTCGGATTTGCCCGCTGCTTTGCGCTCGGCTGCCTTGATCGCTTCCCAATCTGCGGTTTGCTGCTCGGGCGTTTTGTCGCGGCTCTCATCGCCAAAAACATGGGGATGACGCGCCACCATCTTGGCGTTGATCGCGCCCAGCACATCAGCGATATCGAATTTGCCCCCCTCATTCGCCATTTGCGCATGATACACGACCTGCAAGGCCAGATCGCCCAATTCGCCGGGCAATTCGTTCCAAGCCTTGCGCGCGATGGCATCGGCAACCTCATGCGCCTCTTCGATCGTGTAGGGCGCGATGGTGTCGAAATCCTGCTCGATATCCCAAGGACAACCGGTTGTCGGATCGCGCAATGCGGCCATGATCGCCACCAGACGCTCAAACTGGCGCAGATATCCGCCCGTCGCGTCAAAGATCAGATTGGGGTCATAACCGGGCATCGCGTAATCTCCGTATAGGGGGAATTGCGCGAAATTAGGCATGGCGCGCGCGCAGAGTCCACCGCGCAGCCCGCTTGCCGCGATCATCGCGCCGTGAACAGCGTGCAACGGGGCTGGCATCGCCTTGCCAAGCGTCATAGGCACGGATAGGGTGCGCGCCGACAGACGGGGCGATCTGCCCCCAAGGCCCAAAGACAAAGGACCACGACATGTTCGCAACACCCGCATTCGCACAAGCCGCCGGCGCATCCGCTAGCCCCGTCGCAGCACTTGGTCAGTTTCTACCGCTGATCCTGATTTTCGTGATCGTCTATTTCCTGATGATCCGTCCCCAGCAGAAAAAAGCCAAAGATCACAGGGCGATGGTTGAAACCCTGCGCCGTGGCGACAAGGTGGTCACGCAAGGCGGGATCATCGGCAAAGTGTCCAAGGTGCTTGAAGATGGCGAGGTCAAGGTCGAGATCGCACAGGGCGTTGAAGTCAACGTGATCAAAACCACCATCGTGCAGGTTCTGTCCAAGACCGAACCCGCCACAAGCGCCAAATAATTAGCCAAAGGCCCATCGCCCATGTTGCAGATCTCGCTGTGGAAGCGCGTGCTGATCCTTGCCGTTATTTTGGCAGGGATCATTTTTGCCGCGCCGAACGCTTTTTACAACCGGGTTGAGGGGCATAATGATGCGCTCTTAGCCCTGAAGAAAAACGGCGCTATGACGCCCGAGCAGCAGCAGGCGAACTCGGCCTGGCCCGATTGGCTGCCCTCTGGTCTGGTCAATCTGGGCCTTGATCTGCGCGGCGGTGCGCAGCTTTTGGCGCAGGTCAACGTGGCTGATGTTTATAAGAGCCGCGTCGATGCGCTCTGGCCGGAATTCCGCAAGGCGCTTGCGGATGAACGCGCGACGCTTGGGGCGATCCGGCGCGTGCAGGCCGATCCGGGCATTTTGCGCATCCGCATCGGTAATGGCGATCAGATGCAAAAGGCGATCGAGGTTGCGCAAACGCTGAACACGCCAGTGACTTCACTGACAGGTGTTGGGCAAAAGACCTACGCGATCACCAGCGAGGGCGACCAGTTGGTGATTCAGCTTTCTGACGCTGAAAAAGCCGCAACCGACGATCGCACGGTGCAGCAATCGCTTGAAATCGTGCGTCGCCGGATTGACGCAGCTGGCACGCGCGAGCCCAGCATCGTGCGCGAAGGCTCGGACCGGATCTTGATTCAGGTGCCCGGGCTGAAATCGGCGCAAGAGCTGAAAGAACTGATCGGCACGACCGCCAAGCTGACCTTCAACTCGGTGATCTCGACCACGTCGAACCCGAATGAGGCGGTGGGCGCGGGCGAGGAAATCTTGCCGTCCTCCGATCAAAAAGGGTTGTATTATGTGCTGGATACCTCGCCAGTCGTTACCGGCGAGGATCTGACTGATGCGCGCCCAGATACCGATCAAAACGGCTATCCGGCGGTGGGCTTTCGCTTCAACGTGAGCGCTGCGCGCACCTTTGGCGACTACACGCAGGCCAATATCGGCAAGCCCTTCGCCATTGTGCTGGATAACAAGGTGATCTCGGCCCCCGTCATTCAATCGCATATCGCGGGTGGTTCGGGCATCATTACCGGGCGCTTCACGGTCAAAGAGGCAACCGATCTGGCGCTGTTGCTGCGCGCGGGCGCGTTGCCAGCTTCGATGACCTTCCTTGAAGAACGCACCATTGGCCCGGAACTGGGCGCAGATTCGATCAAGGCGGGCAAGCTGGCCGCTGCCGTTGGCGCGGTGCTGGTTGTGGCCTTCATGATTGCGTCTTACGGCTTGTTCGGCTTCTTTGCCTCGATCGCCTTGGGGATCAACATCGCGCTGATCTTTGCGATCATGTCGGTGATCGGTGGCACGCTGACGCTGCCCGGCATTGCGGGGATCGTGCTGACGATGGGCACGGCGGTGGATGCCAATGTGCTGGTGTTCGAACGCATCCGAGAGGAGCTGAAGATCGCCAAGAAACCGGCTCGCGCCATCGAACTGGGCTATGAGCGCGCGATGTCGGCTATTATCGATGCCAACGTCACCACCTTCCTCACGGCCTTGATCTTGTTCGTGCTGGGGGCAGGGCCGGTGCGTGGCTTTGCGGTGACGTTCCTGATTGGTATCGTAACATCTGTGTTTACCGCGATTTGGGTGACACGACTTTTCATCAGCTTCTGGTTCGCACGCAAGCGTCCCAAAGAGCTCATTCTGTAAGGGAGCAGAGATCATGGCATTCCGTCTGAAACTGGTCCCCGAAAAGACCACCTTCGACTTCTTCAAGCATCAAAAGCTGACCTTCGGCTTTTCGGTGGTGATGGTGCTGGCCTCGCTGGTGCTGGTGTTCACCATGGGGCTGAACCTTGGGATCGACTTCCGGGGCGGCACGACGATCCGCACCGAAAGCGATATCGCGATCAATGTCGGGGATTATCGCCGTGCGATTGCGCCGCTTAACTTGGGCGATGTGGCGATTACCGAAGTTTATGATCCCAACTTCCGCGCCGATCAGCATGTTGCCACGTTGCGCATTCAGGCGCAGGGCGGGCAAGAGGCGATCTCGCCCGAGACCCAGTCCAAGGTGCTCGCCGCGCTTCAAACCGTGAACAAGGACGTCAAAATCACCTCGACTGAATCGATTGGCCCGAAAGTGTCGGGCGAGCTGGTCTGGACGGCGGTATGGTCGGTGCTGGCGGCAGTGGCGGCGATCCTGGTCTATGTCTGGCTGCGATTTGAATGGCAATTCTCGATTGGCGCCGTGGCCGCCTTGATCCATGACGTGACGGTGACGATCGGGATTTTCTCACTGTTTCAGCTCAAGTTCGATCTGTCGATCATCGCGGCTCTGCTCACGATCCTGGGCTATTCGATCAACGACACAGTGGTTGTGTTCGACCGGCTGCGCGAAAACCTGATCAAATATAAGAAAATGCCGTTGCGCGATGTGATGAACATTTCGGTCAACGAAACGCTCTCGCGTACCGTGATGACGTCTGGCACTACGCTGCTGGCGCTGATCGCGCTATTGGTGCTGGGGGGCGATGTGATCCGCAACTTCGTCTTTGCGATGACCTGGGGCGTGATCGTGGGCACCTATTCCTCGGTCTATGTGGCCAAGAATATCGTGCTGTTTATCGGGTTGGATCGCAACAAGGAGAAGAAGGACCCTTCCGAGAAGTTCTTCGACAAAACCGATGTCGCTACTGACTGAAGCCAATTTTGGCGCCTCGCTGCCTATCGATGGCTATGGCCCGGGATTTTTCCGGGTCGCAGGCGAGGTGCATCGCGGCAATCTCTGGCTGATGGCGGATCAAAAAGGCGATTGGGGCGGCGTGGACGATCTAGCGGCGCTTGAGGCGCTCGCTGGTCAGATTGATCTCTTGTTCATCGGCACGGGCCAGCAACTCGCCCATTTGCCCAAATCCCTTGTCGAGGCGCTCGCGGCCAAGGGCATCATGTGCGAACCGATGGCCACGCCGACTGCGGCGCGCAGCTATAACGTGCTGCTGTCTGAGGGGCGGCGTGTGGGCTGTGCGCTTTTGGCGATGCCGGAAAAGGACTAGCGCCATGAGCATGCTCAGTGTGCGCAACTTGGCTGTGTCGCGCGGCGGCTTACCGGTCTTGGAAAATCTGTCGTTCGAGGTTGAGGCCGGTCAGGCGCTTGTGCTGCGCGGCCCCAACGGGATCGGCAAGACGACGCTGTTGCGCACGCTGGCGGGTTTGCAACCCGCATTGGCAGGCAACGTGTCGATCCCCAGCGAAAGCATGGCCTATGCGGCGCATTCCGACGGGTTGAAGTCGACCCTTACCGTCAGCGAGAACCTGAAATTCTGGGCGGCGATCTATGCGACCGACACGATAGACCCCGCGCTTGAGAGCATGAATTTGCGCGGCTTGGCAAACCGGGCGGCCATGAGCCTGTCCGCAGGACAAAAACGCCGCCTTGGGCTGGCGCGGCTGTTGGTCACGGGCCGTCCCGTCTGGGTGCTCGATGAGCCGACCGTGTCGCTCGACACCGCCTCTGTGGCGCTGTTTGCCCAAGCCGTGCGCGGCCATCTTGCGCAGGGTGGCGCGGCGCTTTTGGCGACCCATATCGATCTGGGGCTAGAGGAGGCGCGCGTGCTCGATCTTGCCCCGTTCAAAGCGCGGCTCCCCGAAGAGGGCGGCATGCTGGGTGCCTTTGATGAGGCTTTCCTATGATCAACCGAAGCGCATGGTGTTCCTGTTGGAGCCTCCGGCGGGAGTATTTGGAGCTAGATGAAAGGGCGCGCGCGCTACGGTTTCATCTAGCCAGAAATACTCCCCGCGGAGCGTCCCACGGGTGTCTCCGGAAGGGATTCTCAGTATGATTGCACTGTTGATCCGTGATCTGCGTCTTGCGGTGCGTGCGGGTGGGGGCTTTGGGCTGGGGCTTGCGTTCTTCCTGATCGTTGTGACGCTGGTGCCGTTTGGCGTCGGGCCGCAGGGGGATATCTTGGCGCGGATTGCACCGGGGATTTTGTGGCTTGGGGCATTGCTGGCCTGCCTTTTGTCTCTCGATCGGATCTTTGCGCTGGATTTCGAGGATGGCTCTTTGGATCTTTTGGCCACCGCACCGATCCCGCTCGAAGGGGTTGTGGCGATGAAGGCGTTTGCGCATTGGCTCACCACCGGGCTGCCTTTGGTGATTGCCGCGCCGATCTTTGGTATCTTGCTGCATCTGCCCGCAGCGGCGCAAAGCTGGCTGGTGATTTCGCTGCTATTGGGCACGCCGGCCTTGTCGGTGCTGGGCACATTTGGCGCGGCGCTGACGGTGGGGCTCAAGCGGGGCGGGCTGTTGCTGTCGCTTCTGGTATTGCCGTTTTATGTCCCCACATTGATCTTTGGGGCCGAGCTGATCCGGCGCGGCGCGCAGGGCATGGCGACCGATGTTGCTCTGTTGATGCTTGCGGGCATTACAGCGGCCACAGTGGCGCTTATTCCCTTTGCGTCAGCCGCGGCCATCCGCGTCAATCTGCGCTAGGTTCCCGCCTGAAAAACATGTTAGAGACGGACCAAGAAGCCAAGCAGGACGAAATGAAACGATGTCACTCTGGGAATATGCAAACCCCGTAAAATTCATGAAAACCTCGGGTTTTCTGTTGCCTTGGATCGTGGGATTGGCGGCGATCACCTTGGTGACGGGGCTGATCTGGGGATATTTCTTTGTGCCTGCGGCTGAAAATTTTGGCGGGTCAGTCAAGGTGATCTATGTCCATGTGCCCGCCGCGATGATGGCGATCAATATCTGGGGGATGATGTTGGTCACCTCGTTGATCTGGCTGATCCGGCGCCACCATGTCAGCGCGCTGGCCGCCAAGGCTGCGGCCCCGATCGGGGCGGTGATGACGTTGATTGCGCTGATCACCGGGGCGGTCTGGGGCCAGCCGATGTGGGGGACGTGGTGGGAATGGGACCCGCGGCTGACCTCGTTCCTGATCCTGTTCCTGTTCTACTTGGGCTATATCGCGCTTTGGGCGGCGGTCGAGGACCCCGATACGGCGGCCGATCTGACCAGCGTTCTGAGCCTCGTGGGCGCGGTCTTTGCGGCGCTCTCGCGCTATGCGGCGAATTTCTGGAACCAAGGGCTGCATCAGGGCGCGACGCTGTCGCTGGATAAGGAACAGCATATCGCCGATGTCTATTGGTTCCCGCTTTTGCTGTGCATGGCGGGGTTTGTATTGTTCTTTGTGGCCCTAGTTCTGGTGCGCACCCGCACTGAAATTCGCACGCGCCGTCTGGGCGCATTGCAGCAACGCGAGCGCATGGCATGACCGACACAACCACGACCGGAACCACGATCACCGAGGGCGGTGTCGTCTTGGTGGACGCTTCGACGAAGTCTTACGCCTATACGGTCAATATCGCTTGGGCGGCGACCATCGGCTTGCTGGTGGCGCTGGTTCTGGTGAGCTTGTGGCAAGGGGCGCGCGTCAAGAGAGCGCTCGCTGAGGCCGAGGCACGAAAGGGACGTAAATCCAATGGTTAAGCCGCTGATGTTCATCCCCCCCGTGATCTTTGCAGCACTTGCGGGGATGTTTATCTGGGGGATGCAACGCGAAGATCCCAGCCAATTGCCCACCGTTTTCGCAGGCAAACCCGCGCCGCCCGTGCAGCTCGAACCTCTTGGCGCGTTCGAGCCGTTCACCGATATGGAACTGCGCAATGGCCAAGTGAAGCTGGTGAATTTCTGGGCGTCCTGGTGCGCGCCGTGTCGCGTCGAGCATCCCAATCTTGAGGCACTCTCCAAAGAGGGAATTCCGGTCTACGGCGTCAATTACAAGGATACGCCCTCAAAGGCGTTGGGGTTCTTGTCGCAGATGGGCAATCCCTATTCCGAATTGGGCGCCGATCCCAAAGGTCAGATGGCGCTGAATTGGGGTGTGTATGGGGTGCCGGAAACCTTTGTGGTGGATGGCAAGGGCAAGGTGCTGTTTCGCTTTGCCGGGCCCTTGACCGAGCGGGTGATCGCTACGGAATTGCGCCCATTGCTTGAGGGCAAGACAGCCCCTGCGCAATAAATCGTCTTAGTTCAGGGGCGGATCGCGCGCATCGCCTTGGGGTTGAGGCGCGCCCATTCGGGCCAATATCCCAGCTTGTCGATCACGACGATCGCGATCACGGCAAAGATCACCGCCGCCACGATTTTGACCTGTAACATCGACGGCGGGTGGCGCACCCATCGCGCCATCCGCATCAGCCACGTCATATTCACGCTGCGTCCCCGGTGAAGCGCACCTTGCCAATATAGGGCAGGTTGCGGTTTTTTTGCGCGAAATCAATTCCGTAGCCTACGACGAATTCATCGGGGATTTCAAATCCAGTCCAAGTGGCGCGCACATCAACTTCGCGCCGCGAGGGTTTGTCCAGCAGCGCGCAGCATTCAATCCGGCGCGGTTTGCGTGCGCCCAAAAGACCCATCACATGCTTCAGCGTGAACCCGGTATCGACGATATCCTCGACCACCAGCACATCGCGCCCCTCGATCCCCGCGCGCAGGTCCTTCAAAATCCGCACCTCGCGCGAACTTTGCATGCCGTCGCCATAAGATGACGCTTCGAGGAAATCGACCTCGATGGGCAATTCGATCTCGCGCACCAAATCGGCGATAAACACGAAGGAGCCGCGCAGCAGACCCACCACCACCAGCTTGTCGGTGCCCGCAAAACTTTGCGTAATCTCGCCCGCCAGCTCCTCGACACGCGCGGCGATCTGCTTGGCCGAGATCAGTTGATCAATCACATGGGGACGCTGCGGCATGATGTCGGGCCTTTCGGGCTGGGGCAGGGCTTGCCTTTGCCCCCTGCTTTATCGCATCAAGGGCGCCAAGAAAACGGCCCAATAAACGGAAATGACATGCCGCAGCACCGCGAAAACCGGATCATGCCGTATTCGGCACAGCAGATGTATGATCTGGTAGCCGATGTCGAAAGCTATCCGCAATTTTTGCCATGGAATTCCGCCGCGCGCATTCGGGCGCGCAAACCTCAGCCCGATGGCTCGGAAATTCTAGAGGCGGATCTGGTGATCTCGTTCAAGGTGTTTCGCGAGAAATTCGGTTCGCGTGTGACGTTGTTTCCTCAAACCCACCGGATCGACACCGAATATCTGGACGGGCCGTTTAAATATCTCAAAAGCTATTGGCAGTTCGAAGATAATCCCGAGGGCGGCTGCAAGGTCGCGTTTTTCGTCGATTTCGAGTTCAAGAACCGGATCTTGCAAGGCGTGATCGGCGTCGTGTTCAACGAGGCAATGAACCGTATCGTTAAGGCGTTCGAAACGCGCGCGGCGGCGCTTTATGGGGCGCAGGCGTAATCTTGGCCAGCAAAGTGCTGTGCTAAATCGTATTTTCCAACCGACAGTGTTTCGAGACCACAGTATAATTCCGCCGCATTGTTTCCGCCACTACCGCAATTAGTCACGTTTCCCGGCGCGCCGCGCGTTGTGAATTGACGCTGGACTGAATTCTCAAAGACAGTCAGCGCAATTTTCGGGGGACAAACATATGTTGGGCTTTTTGCTATTTTTGGGGCTCTTGCCTGCGGCTTTCATTCTGAACGACCACTCAAGCCATCACAGCAATTCTGACGAGACCGGCTCTGATGAAAATGGCGACCAACCTGACACCCAGCAGGGCGGGGGTGATTTGCTGGATGACAATCAGGCTTTGCATGGCACCAGCGGCGCGGATTCACTCACCGGAGGGGCGGGCGATGATACGTTGTCGGGCTATGGCGGTAATGACACGTTGCAGGGCAATTCCGGGAACGATCTGCTCTATGGCGGGCCGGGGAACGATCTGCTGCACGGCGGTCTGGGCAATGACACGCTTGATCCCGGTCTTGGGGCCGATAGCGCCTATGGGGATGCGGGAAATGATGTGTTGCGCTCGGGTTCGGATGGTCACGATCTGCTGGATGGCGGGATGGGCAATGACAGTCTGACCGCCAATGGCACGGGAAATACGTTGATCGGGGGGAGCGGCGATGATTGGCTCAACCTCGGCAACGGCGATGGCAATACGGCCGATGGCGGCGCGGGCAATGATAATATTCGCTTTGAGCCGGGTACGGGTTTCTCCGATCAACTGGGCGAGCAGGCCTCGATTGATGGCGGCACCGGGGCGGACACGATCTCGTCGATCTCGCAGGCGCATGTCGATCTGGGGCAGGGTGCGGATAGCACGGTTGCGGGCGATGGTGCGGCCGATGTGCTTAACGTGACGCCGGTGTTTTACCAAGGCGCCGATGCGGCCCAACATGACAGCACGGTCATGACGGTCGATGATTTTGAGCCCGGTCTCGATCAGCTACATCTTGACGGCGTGGCAGATGCGGGCGTCGCCGCGCATGACGATGGCAACGACCTTGTGCTGACCTCGCAGGGTCAGCCGATTGTGCGCTTGACCGGGCTTGCGGGCACCGATCTTGCCGATATCTATCCAAACGCACCCACAGCGGCCAATGCCACGGGTTACAGCGCTGAGACGAGCGCTTCGGGGCAGGATTTGTGGGGCGGCTTTGGCGGTGACACGCTAGGTGCGAGTTATGATAGCAGCACGCTGTTTGGTCAGGGCGGAAACGATCTGCTGACAAGCGCGGGGCATAATACCCTTGATGGTGGCAGCGGCGATGATGTGTTGAGCGGCGTGCAGGGCGTTGGCAATGACCAATTAAGTGGCGGCGCAGGCGATGACACGTTGTTTTCAGGCGGCGCAAGCACGCTGGACGGCGGCAAGGGCGATGATCTGCTTTTTGCCACAAGCGGCGATACGGTCACGACCGGAGAGGGCAATGATCTGGTCGCGCTGACCAATGTGGCGTCTGGGGACGACGCGACGACAATCACCGATTTCACTCTCGGCGCGGATCGGATCGCGCTTGACAATCATCAGGCCGATACTCAGATCGCGCTGCATGATGACGGGACCGATTTGACGCTGAACTCGGATGGCACGGCCATTGCTGTGCTAAAGGGTCTTGGCGGCAAAGGGGTGAGCTTGGGCGATGTCATGGATCACGGCGCGACAGCGGGCGATGATTCGATCTCGAGTGCAGATTCCCCTGCGGGATCCGCCTCTGCGCACCGCCTCATGGGTCTTCAAGGCAATGACACCTTAAGCGGAGACTCGGGCTATGACACGCTGCTGGGCGGCTTGGGCAATGACAGCCTTGTAGGCGCGGATGGCAACGACATCTTGAATGGTCAGGATGGCGCGGACACGCTTTCGGGTGGCGCTGGCGATGACACGCTGTATGGCGGCGCGGGCAATGACAGCCTTGATGGTGGCACGGGCAACGATAGTCTCGTTGGAGGGGGTGGCAGTGATACGCTGAACGGCGATGACGGCAATGATACGCTGGTCGCGCTCGACCCGACCAACGCCAGCGATCTGAACGGCGGGGCGGGGGATGACACATTGGCCGCGGCGGGCAATGCCACGCTTAGCGGGGGGGCGGACAAAGATGAATTCGTCGTCTTCGACAACAGCCATGTCACGATTTCCGATTTTCAGGATGGTGAGAGGATCCAACTCGATGTTCTCAACCCATCGGGGGTCGGCGGGACGCCGTCTTCGGTTCCCGTGACCCAACAGCTCAGCAGCGCGGGCTTGACGATTTCCGCCAATGGCGATCAGGTCGCGTTCTTGCCCGGCATGACACGGGTGCTAACGAATAGTGAATTGCCCCAAGCCTATGGCTGAGATTGGGCGGCGCGCAGCAATAGCCCCAGTGCGTGATCGCGCGCCGCTTGGCGCACCTGCGCGCGCCCCAAGGCTCCGAATTCCACGGTTTCAGCGGTGACGGGCGCGCCTGTCATCGCCAGCGCGAAACAGACGCGGCCTTCGGGCTTGTGCTCGGACCCGCCGGGGCCTGCGATGCCGGTGATGGACACGGCGATTTGCGCGTGTGACTGGGACAGCGCGCCTGCGGCCATCTCGCGCGCCACAGGTTCAGAGACCGCGCCATAGGCCTCTAGCGTGGCCTCGTTGACCCCCAACATCTCGCGCTTGGCGGCATTGGTATAGGTGACAAAGCCGCGCTCGACCACGGCGGACGACCCGGCGATATCGGTCAACGCGGCGGCGACCATGCCGCCGGTGCAGCTTTCGGCGGTGGCCACCATCAGCCCGCGCGACTTGCAGGCCTCCAGCACTTCGCGCGCAAGGCTCATTGCATCATCCCCAAGAAGACGACGTGATAAAGCCCCGCGAGAATGATCGTGACGATGCCGGCAAACACGCCCGCCCACAGATCATCCAGCATCACGCCTTTGGCGTCGTGGCGGCGATCCGCGCGCCCGACCAGCCACGGCTTCCAGATGTCAAACAGGCGAAAGCACAGGAATGCCGCGACGGGGCCGGGCCAGACCATCGACATGTCGCGCATCCAAAACCCCATTGCCGGGAACAGCAACGTCAGCCACATGCCGGCAACCTCGTCGATCACGATTTCGGAGGGGTCCTCGCCGGGGCGATCCTTTAGCTCGGCCCCAACCGACCAGAAGCCAAGCGCCGTGACGGCGACAAAGGCGATCACGAGCGGGATGAAACCGAGGTAATGCTCGATCGCCCAGCCCACCAGCACAGCCGCCAACGAGCCCCACGTGCCCGGTGCCGGGCGCAACAGGCCGACGTAAAAGACGGTATTGATGAGTTTCAACATGGGGTTACTCCGCAATCAATGTGGCTGTGGCAATCGCCGCGATGCCTTCTTCGCGCCCGGTGAAGCCCAGACGCTCGGATGTGGTGGCCTTGACCGAGATCCGCCCCGGCTCCAGCCCGATGATGCGCGCCAGTTCCTGCGCCATCGCGCTGGCATGCGGGCCGATCTTGGGCTGCTCGCAGATCAATGTCACATCAACATTGCCAATCCGAAAGCCGCGCGCCTCGGCCAGTTTTGCTGCGTGATCAAGGAAAATTTCCGACGCAGCGCCTTTCCATTCTGGGTCCGAGGGCGGGAAGTGACGCCCGATATCGCCCTCGGCCAGCGCGCCATAAATCGCGTCCGTCAAGGCATGCATCCCGACATCCGCGTCAGAATGCCCCTTGAGCTTGCGCGAATGGGGCACACGTACGCCGCAGAGAATGACGTGTTCGCCCTCCTCGAACGCATGCACATCATAGCCATGGCCCAGTCGAATATCCATTTATGCCCCCAATAGCCGTTCTGCCCGCGCGAAATCGCTGGGATAGGTGATTTTCAGATTGTCTTCGCTGCCCGGTGTGATCGCAACGCCAACACCGGCTGCGCGCACCACTTCGACATCATCGGCCGCACCGCCGGGATGGGCGCGATGCGCGGATAAAATCGTATCAAAATCAAATCCCTGCGGGGTCTGCGCACGCCATAGATTGGTGCGATCTTGGGTGCCCGTGACCGCGCCGTTTGACCCAATCCACAACGCATCGCTCACCGCAAGCGCGGGAGCGGCGGCGCGATGGGTGTCAAGCGCGCTCAACACGCCTTCGATCACCTCGGGGCTGACCAGCGGACGCGCTCCATCGTGGATTAGCACGCGCGTCACGCCCGAGCCCTCAAGCATCTCCAAAGCATTGCGCACCGAGGCATCCCGCGTCTGCCCCCCTGCGCATAGCACGACTGAGCCGCCAAACAGCGCCACACCGCGCGCCATATCCTCGGGATGCAGCACCACGATGATCCGTCCAACACCTTCAAAGCGCGCAACCGTATGGGCCAGCACGGGCTGCCCCGCCAGCAACTGCCATTGCTTGGGTGCATCGCCGCCCGCGCGCGTGCCCCGTCCTGCGGCCACGATGATAACGGCTGTGTCCATGCGCCCCCCGTTTCTTCGCCACAGGCTTAGGCCATGGGGCGAAGCGGTGCAATATTTGCCCGTCGCGGCGTGATCCGCCTTGAGAAACAGGATTTCTGGACTATTTTGATTAAAAATTAGGCATATGCCAATTTTGCCGCCGTAATTTGCGCTAGTAAATTGTGAAACCTTGGTCAAAAGCGTAGCCATAACCAAAGAGAAACAGGAAGACTCGTGCAAACTGCTTTGTCACTTGGCCAAACCACCCTTGATCCGCCTGTGCTGTTGGCGCCAATGGCGGGAATCACCGATCTGCCGTTTCGTCGGATCGTGGCGCGCTTTGGCGCGGGGCTTGTCGTGTCGGAAATGGTCGCCTCGGGGGAGATGATCACGAAAATCCCCTCGGTGCGGGCTAAGGCACGTGTCGAGCTGGGGCTGGATTTGCCCACATCGGTGCAGCTTGCCGGGCGTGAAGCCGCGCCAATGGCGCAGGCGGCAAAACTGGTCGCCGATATGGGCGCGCGTATCATCGACATCAATATGGGCTGCCCGGCCAAAAAGGTGACGGGCGGGGCCTCGGGGTCGGCGCTGATGCGTGATCCTGACCACGCATTGCGCCTGATTGAGGCGACGGTGAAGGCGGTCGATTTGCCGGTGACGCTCAAGATGCGGCTGGGCTGGGATGATGACAGCCACAATGCGCCGCTGATTGCGCGCCGGGCCGAGGCCGCTGGCGTGCAGATGATCGTGGTGCATGGGCGCACGCGGATGCAGTTTTACAAAGGGGCTGCCGATTGGGAGGCGATCGCGGCGACCCGCGCCGCCGTCTCGATCCCGGTGATTGCCAATGGCGATGTCGTGGATGCGGCGTCTGCGCGCACGGCGCTTGCGCAGTCGGGCGCAGCGGGCGTGATGGTCGGGCGCGGGGCACAAGGCGCGCCGTGGCGTCTGGCCGAGATCGCGCATGAAATTTATGGCACGCCTGCGCCAATCGTGCCCACGGGGAACGCATTAAGTGATCTTATATCAGAGCATTACGAGTCGATCTTAAGTTTCTACGGGCGTGATCTTGGCCTGCGTCTCGCGCGCAAGCATCTGGGCTGGTATGCCGATGTCGCGCAGGCACCGTTGCGCGCCCAGATGATGATCAGCGCCACGCCAGAGGCCACGCTTGGGCTGATCGCGCGCGCATTTGGCGAAAGGATTGCAGCATGAGCCTGCCTGCTCCCGGTGTCATCTGGAACTCACTGCCCACGCCCGCGCTTTTGATCGATGGGCAGGATCGCGTCTCGGAAGTAAACCCCGCCGCCGAGCTGTTCCTCAACATCTCGGCCAAATCCCTGCGCGGGCAGGCGATTGGCGAGCGGTTGGCGATTTCCGCGCCGCTGGAAGAGATTTTCGCGCGTGTCCGCTCCAATCGCGCCTCGCTTTTCGTCAATGATGTCGAGGTATCGACCGGGGAGAAAGCTCCGGTGCAATGCAATCTGCAAGCCGCCCCGGTAGGTGAAGAGCTTGACCGCGTGTTGTTGGTAATTGAGCCGCGCGAGCTGGCGGACCGCTTGGGACGCGCGAGTATGGTGAAATCGGCGGCGCGCTCGGCGATCGGGATGGCGGAAATGCTGGCCCATGAGATCAAGAACCCTTTGGCGGGAATTGCCGGGGCGGCGCAGCTAATCAGCATGAACTTAAGCGGAGAAGATCTTGAACTCACAGACTTAATTGTCGACGAGACGCGGCGTATCGTGAAGCTGCTTGAACAGGTTGAGCAATTTGGCAATGTGCGCCCGCCCGAGCGCAAGCACGTCAATCTTCATGACGTTCTGGAACGCGCGCGCAAATCGGCCACGGTCGGGTTTGGCGCGCATATGCGGATCGACGAAGACTACGACCCCTCGCTGCCCGCCACCTATGGCGATGCTGATCAGCTCACTCAGGTGTTCTTGAATTTGCTTAAGAACGCGGCGCAAGCCTCTGATGGTGGTGGAAAAATCAAGATACGCACCTTTTATGAACACAGCCTGCGCCTGCGCCGGGCCGATGGCTCGGGGCAACCTTTGCCGCTTCAGGTCGAAATCATCGACGATGGCCCCGGCATCCCGCCCTCTATCGCCAATGAAGTTTTCGAGCCCTTTGTCTCGGGGCGCGAGAATGGCACCGGTTTGGGGCTGGCGCTGGTGTCCAAGATTATCTCGGAACATGACGGCTGGGTCAGTCTTGATTCTGTGCCCGGCAAAACCCGTTTTCGTATTTCCCTGCCAGTTGCGCCGAAGGAGAGTTAAGCCATGGACGGCACTGTACTTGTCGCCGATGACGACCGCACGATCCGCACCGTTTTGACCCAAGCTTTAACACGAGCGGGCTGCAAGGTGCATGCCACGGCCTCGCTTGTCACGCTGATGCGTTGGATCGAAGAGGGCAAGGGCGATCTGGTGATCTCGGATGTGATGATGCCCGATGGCAATGGCCTTGAGGCGTTGCCGCGTATCGCGCGCGAACGTCCCGGATTGCCGGTGATCGTGATCTCGGCGCAAAACACCATCATGACCGCGATTCAGGCCGCCGAAGCCGACGCCTATGACTATTTGCCCAAGCCCTTCGATCTGCCCGATTTGATGAAGCGCGCGCAAAAGGCACTGGAACAGAAACGCCGTGTCACCCAAGTGGTGGCCAAGACAGGCGAGGGTCTATCCGGCGACAAGGGCGATCTGCCACTTGTCGGGCGCACGGCGGCGATGCAAGAGCTGTATCGACTGGTTGCCCGGGTGATGAATGCTGATCTGGCGGTGTTGATCGTAGGCGAAAGTGGCACCGGCAAGTCCCTGATCGCGCGTGCTATTCACGACTTTTCTGATCGGCGCAGCTTGCCCTTTATCGTAGCGCAGGCGGGTGATTTGCAGGGCGCCGAGGGGCCCGCGACATTGCTTGCGCGTGCCAAGGGTGGCTCGCTCGTCTTTGATGAGGTGGGCGATTATGACGAGGATACTCAGGCGCGGATCGTGCGAATGCTGGATGCGCTGCCTGACCCCGCGCCGCGGATCATGGCCACCACGCAAAGCGATCTGTCGGCTTTGATGGAGGCGGGCCGGTTCCGCCAAGATCTGTTCTACCGTTTGGGCGGCGTGACACTGGCGGTGCCGAGCCTGCGCGAACGCGTCGAGGATATTCCGCTTTTGGCCGAACATTTCCTGAGCCGCGCCGAGCGCGACGGTTTGGGGACGCGTCGCTTTACCCATGATGCGCTGCAACTGGTGCGCGCCTATTCCTGGCCCGGCAATGTGCGCCAGCTCGAAAATACGATCCGCCGTCTGACCGTGACCTCGCCCGAAGACGAGATCACCCGCGCCGAGGTCGAATTTGTGCTCGGGAATCAGCCCGCGATCGAGCCGCTGCGCCAAGGGGGCGAGGGCGAAAAGCTCTCTGCTTCAATCGGGCGTCACCTGCGTCGCTATTTCGATCTGCATGGGGGGAATTTGCCGCCTCCGGGTCTTTATGATCGGATTCTCAAAGAGATGGAGGCCCCTTTGCTGGAAATCGCCTTGGACGCGACAGGGGGCAATCAGGCCAGATGTGCTGATCTTCTTGGCATCAACCGCAATACCTTGCGAAAAAAGATCACCGATCTGGATATTCAGGTGACACGGCGCCGCAAACTGATGTAAACCCGCAACAGGGGGCTGTGGCTTTTTCGTCTGGACGGATTTGTCACGCTCTGTGTCAAGGGGGCATCAGTGCAAGGCAGCACGGCATATCGTTCAGGCTGGGATCGATTGGCGCGTTTTCGCCGCCAACGGCGAGTGCGCAACATCGTAACCTTTGGATTGGTGGTGCTGGGCCCGGCACTGGCCATCGCGACCTTTGTGGTGCTTGGTCCGTTGGGGCAGGGTGCCGATAGCACGGCGTTGCGTCTGATCCTGCTGGCCGATTTCGTCTATTTCCTGCTGCTCGCCGGGCTGATTATGATGCGGCTGGCGCAAATCATCGCGGCGAAACGCGCGCGCTCGGCCGGGTCGCGACTGACCTTGCGGTTGACGGGGGTGTTTGCCGGGATCGCCTTGGTGCCCACGGTCTTGGTAGCGCTGTTTGCCGGTTTGACGGTGAATATCGGGCTTGAGGGCTGGTTTTCAGATCGTGTGCGCTCGGTTGTCGGCACGTCTTTGCAAGCGGCGGAGGCTTATCAAAGCGAGCATAAACAAGACCTTGTGTTGGATGTACGCGCGCTGGCGGCGTTTTTGAACCTGCGCCGTCAAGCCTCGACCTTTATGTCGGATGGAGAACTGCGCGAATTGCTGATCTCGGGTCAGACGCGCATTCAGCGCGGCGTCAAAGAGGCCTATGTGATCGACGGCACCGGCAAGATCGTGGCGCGCGGCGATCGCTCTTATTTGTTTGATTACGAAGAACCCGCGCCCAAAGACCTTGTCGAGGCGCAAAAGGGCGAGACCGTGCTGATCGAGGACTGGTCGAACTCGGAATTGCGCGGCTTGATCCGGCTGAATGCGTTTGTGGATCGCTATTTGTATATCTCGCGCAAAGTGGACGGGAAAATCCTGTCGCTTCTGGATCAAACACGCGAAACTGTGTCATTATATCAACAGCTTGAAAGCGCGCGTGGCCGGGTCATCTTTGAATTCGGGCTGGTTTATTTCGGCTTTGCATTGATCTTGATTTTGGCGGCGATCTGGATGGGGCTGTGGTTTGCCGAGCGGCTGTCGCGCCCGATTGGGCGGCTTGCGGCGGCGGCGGAACGCATTGGCGCGGGCGATCTGGATGCACGCGTCATCGAGGCTGAGGGCGATGATGAGATTGCAACGTTGGGGCATAGTTTCAACCGCATGACCAGCCAGCTTAAGGGGCAGCGCGCCGCGCTGATGGAAAGCCATCGCGAGACCGAAGAAAGCCGGCGACTGTTTGACTCTGTGTTGTCCTCGGTGACCTCGGGCGTGATCGGGCTGGATGCCGAGGGGCGCGTCGATTTCGTCAACCGCGCCGCGATGCAGCTTTTGGCGCTTGATCCAAGCCAAGTGCATTCGCAGGAAATTTCTAAAGTCGTTCCGGAATTCACAAGTCTTTACAATCGCTTGCACGACTCTTTCCAAGAGGCCGTGCAAGAGGAAATCCGGGTCTCGCGCGATGCGCGTTTGGAAAGTCTGTTGGTGCGCATGGCCGTGCGGCGCAATGATGAGGGCGCGCCCGAGGGCTATGTTGTCGCCTTTGAGGATGTGACCGAACTGGTCTCGGCGCAGCGCATGGCGGCGTGGGGCGATGTGGCGCGTCGGATTGCTCATGAGATCAAGAATCCGCTGACTCCGATCCAGCTGTCAGCCGAGCGCATCAAGCGCAAATTCAGCAAGCTCACGACGGGCGAAGATACCGAGGTTCTCGAAAGCCTCACGGGCGTTATTGTACGCCAGACCAATGACTTGCGCCGCATTGTTGATGAGTTTTCGCGCTTTGCCAGAATGCCCGAACCAGACCGTGCCGATCACGACCTTGCGCAACTCTTGCGCGATGCGGCCACCTTGCAGCAAGATTCGCTGCATGGGGCGAGATTGGTTTCGAACATTCCCGACACGCCCGTAATCGTAGAACTTGATGCAACCATGATTTCTCAAGCTGTGACAAATCTAATTAAGAACGCCGGAGAAGCGATTGAATCATATGTTGAAAAAGGCGCGCCGGATGGGTTTGAACCAGAGGTTCGCGTAGCGATGACGGCCACGCCAGAACTGGTCACCATTCAAATTGCCGATAACGGTCTGGGCCTGCCGCCTGACCGTGCGCGCCTGTTTGAGCCTTACGTCACGACACGTGCGAAAGGCACAGGACTGGGCCTTCCCATCGTCAAAAAGATCATCGAGGAACATGGCGGGACGCTGACACTCAGCGACGCGCCTGCCTTCAGCAGTGGGGCGCATCACGGTGCGCTTGCCGAAATCCGTTTGCCACGCGCCCGCGCGGCACATCGGGCCATCAAGGAGAGGGGCGAGCCCCCCGGAGACGTGACATGAGCGACATCCTGATCGTCGACGACGAAAAAGACATCCGCGAATTGATTGCTGACATCCTGCGAGACGAAGGCTTTCAGACGCGCATGGCGGCCAATTCCAATGAATGCATGGATGAGATCAACGCCCGTGAACCGGCGCTGATGATCCTCGATATCTGGCTGAAAGACAGCAAGATGGACGGGATCGACATTCTTAAGACCGTCAAGCGGGATAACCCCGACGTGCCGGTGATCATCATTTCCGGCCATGGCAATATTGAAATCGCGGTCGCCGCGATCAAGCAAGGCGCGTATGATTTCATCGAAAAGCCCTTTAATATCGACCAGTTGATGGTGGTGATCGGGCGCGCGATGGAAACGGCGCGGCTGCGGCGGGAGAACTCGACGCTCAAGCGGCGCGATATCGGCTCAGGCGAGATGATCGGGGAGGCGGCTGCGTTCCGGCGTCTGCGCGAGCAGCTTGATAAGGTCACCAAGTCGAACGGGCGGGTAATGCTGTCAGGCGAGCCGGGCTCGGGCAAGGAAATGGCGGCGCGGTTCATTCACCAGAATTCGACGCGCGCGGCTGGCCCGTTTGTCACGGTCAATTCTGCCTCGATTGAACCTGACCGCATGGAAGAAGTTTTGTTTGGGCGCGAAA
This sequence comes from uncultured Thioclava sp., assembly GCF_913064665.1. Lineage (GTDB taxonomy): Bacteria > Pseudomonadota > Alphaproteobacteria > Rhodobacterales > Rhodobacteraceae > Thioclava > Thioclava arctica. Next base: position 10,380 of record NZ_CAJYBT010000004.1, on the reverse strand, counting down.
CGCTTGAGCGTGGCGTGGAAAAAGGTCTGCTGGAGCAGGCCCATGGTGGCGTGATCTATTTCGACGAGGTGGCCGAGATGCCGCCGGGCACGCAATCCAAGATTTTGCGCGTGCTCACCGAGCAGCAATTCATGCGGGTCGGGGGCGCGGATAAGGTGCGCGTGGATCTGCGTGTGATCAGTTCGACCACGCGCGATCTGACGGGTATGATCCGGGCCGGGCATTTCCGCCAAGAGCTGTATGATCGTCTGAACGTGGTGCCAATTGAAGTGCCCGCGCTCAGCGAGCGTCGTGAGGATGTGCCGCTGCTCGCGCATCATTTCGTGCGGAGTTTCAACGAAACGCAAGGCTTGCCACTGCGCGAAATCTCGGACGAGGCGGGGGCGTTGATGCAAACGATGGAATGGCCCGGCAACATTCGCCAGCTGCGCAACGTCATTGAGCGCGTGCTGATCCTGGGCGAGGGGGCGGGCCCGATTGACGCGCGCGAACTCCCCGGCCAATCGGCCCCCGCTGAAGAGGGGCGTGTTGTCTTGGGGGGCGCTCTGGCCACCTTGCCGCTGCGCGAGGCGCGCGAGCTGTTTGAGCGCGAATATCTGCTCACCCAGATCAACCGGTTTGGCGGCAATATCTCCCGCACCGCGAATTTCGTCGGGATGGAGCGATCCGCCCTGCACCGCAAGCTCAAGACACTGGGGGTTGTGACGTCCAACAAAGCGGGCGCGCGCGTGGCCCATGTCGAAGATGACGACGAGGGGTGAGGCGCGCCAAAGGCGTTGCGCCCCCCTTTGGTGGGCGCAACGCAGCGCAAATAAGGGTGTTTAGGCTTTATTAGGGTCGGATCTCGTCTTGGAAATTCTGACCTCTTTGGGTTGGGGATAGACCAGCCCGGCCGAGATGATCAGCTTGGCGGCGTCTTCGACCGACATATCCAGATAGGTGACTTGCGATTGCGGCACGAACAGCAAGAACCCCGAGGTCGGGTTTGGCGTGGTGGGCAAAAACACCGAGATCAGCGGATCATCGGCCTCGGCCAGACCTGCCACTTCGCCCTTGGCATTTGACGAGACAAAGGCAATCGCCTTGAGCCCTTGGCGAGGGTATTCGATCACGCAGGCGCGGTCGAATTTCGCCTCTGATTGGCTGAGCACCGTTTCCGCAATCTGTTTCAGCCCGCTATAAACCGTGCGCACCAAAGGCAGGCGATTGACCACGCTTTCGCCGATCCGCAGGAAGGTGCGCCCGAAGAAACCCTTGGCCAGCCAGCCCACGATCACTGTGAAAATCAGGAAAATCAGAACGCCGATGCCGCGCACATTGACGCCGATATAATGCTCGGGGCGCATTTCCTGGGGCACCAGTGGCAGCACCCAGCCATCGACCCAACCTGCCATCGTCCACATCAGCCAGATCGTCAGGCCAATCGGTGCGACCACGATCAGCCCGGTAAAGAACGACGCGCGCAGCGCCGCGAAGCGCGAGCGACGACGCGGGGGGAGCGTTTCATCAGAATGGGTCATGGGCCGCCTTTGCGCCTGAGGTCTGCGGGGGTATTTATGCAGCCATACCGGTCAGGGCAATGGCCGCAGATCTAGCGGCGCTTGGATCGCGCGATTTCGCCTGCGATTTGCGCGCCCAAGCGGGCATTGTTCAAAACAAGGGCGATATTGGCGTCGAGCGAGCGTCCCTCGGTCAGCTCGAAGATCCGTGACAGCAGGAAGGGCGTGACCGCTTTGGCCGCGATCCCTTGGGATTTTGCCTCTGCCAAAGCCGCCTCGATCACCGGCACGATTTCCTCGCGCGCAATTTCGGCCTCGGGGGGGATCGGATTGGCGATCAGCTGCCCGCCGGGCAGGCCAAGGCGCGCGCGCATCAAATGCGATGCGGCGATTTCGGCGGCACTATCGGCGCGCAATGGCGCGGGTAGACCCGAGCTGCGCGACCAGAAGGCGGGGAAGTCATCTTGCCCATAGGCAATCACCGGAACGCCATGGGTTTCCAGAACTTCCAGCGTTTTCGGAATGTCCAGAATGGCCTTGGCCCCTGCCGCCACCACGCTCACCGGGGTTGCACCCAGTTCCAGCAGATCGGCGGAAATGTCAAAGCTGTCCTCGGCGCCGCGATGCACGCCACCAATGCCGCCCGTCGCAAACACATCAATCCCGGCGAGATGGGCGCAGATCATCGTGGCAGCCACCGTGGTCGCCCCGGTCGCGCGTTTGGCCAGACACATCGCCAGATCGGCACGGCTGACTTTCATCGCGTCACGGGTCTGGGCAAGACGCTCTAACAGGTCAGGATCAAGCCCGATATGAATTGCACCATCCATCAGCGCGATCGTGGCGGGCACAGCGCCAGATGCACGCACCTCGGCCTCCACCGCCTGCGCGGTTTGCAGGTTTTGCGGATAGGGCATGCCATGGGTGATGATCGTGGATTCCAGCGCCACAACGGGCTGGCCTGCATCAAGGGCGGCGCGCAGCTCGGGGGTAAAGATCAAGGGGAGGGTCATGTCGCAAGTTCTCCGGAAACATAGCGGGCAGCTGCGATCAGCGCATGCTCCAGCGCCTTATCGCGCGAACTGCCGCGCCGTTCAGCCACCAGATGGGCGGCCATGAAAGTATCGCCAGCGCCCGTCACACGGGTCACAAGCACGGCAGGCGGAGCCGAGGCGATCACATCGCCCCCAGTGGCGCAGCCATCCGCCGCCGCGCGTCCGCCATCGGTCACCAGAACGCGGCGCGCACCGCGTGCCAACAGCCCTTCGGCGGCCTCATGCGCGCTTTTGAAATTGCGCTGGCACAGAATGCCCGCCTCTTCGAGATTGACGTAAAGCGTGGCGCGGGGATGGGCGAGCAGGGGCGTCAGACGTTCCGCCTTGCCGGGGCTGGCGGGGGCGACGCGGAGATCGGATTTCGCGAAAAGCGGTGAATGCGCGATTTGCGACAGTAGCGCCTCGGTCAGGTTGCCATCGAGCGCGACCGGACCCTCCCATGGGGCCTCAACCGTGCCAAGGCGCCCATCCGAAAGCGGCGTCAAAATCTTGTCGCCAGCGGCCTCAAGGCTATGGGCATCCGCAATCGCAGCGATCAGCCCGTTCGCGCCTTCAATCGCCATATAGCGGTCGGTGGGCAGGTCATCTGATCGGTAAAGATAGTCGCAATCCACGCCCAGAACCCGCGCCGTCTCGATCAGGTCATTGCCCTGACTGTCGCGCCCCAGCGCCGTCAAAATCGCCGGGCGCAGACCAAAGCGGCGCAGTGTCATCGCGATGTTCATTGCCACGCCACCGGGCAGGCGCTCGATCCGGCCGGGCACGTCCGAGCCCAGATGCATATGGAGCGAGCTGCGCCCGATAATGTCCCACAGGACCGAGCCGATGCAGAGGATGTCAGGGGGTGATTCACGCATGCCCCTTGGTGGCCCGAGACGGGGCAGGGCGCAAGGGGTCGGGCGCGGCTTTGCCACCGCGCCCGCGCCTTTTTCAGCTTTCAAACCATGCGGCAGCGTTCGGCCCCAACACCAGCTTTCCCCCGCTCAAGGTCGCGGCTTGCGAGGGGTCGGTTAGCGTGCCTGCGGGGGCGTCGATGGTGACCGGATCGGGGCCAAGGTTGAACAGGCAGGTAAGGCTTTGTTCAGGCGCGATGCGCGTGAAGCCAAGGATCGGCTCGGGCAGGTCAAGAAAGACACTGCGGCCGTTTGACAGCGCCGCCGAGCCCTTGCGAAATGCAATTGCGGCGCGGTAATGGGCCAACACGCTGCTCGGATCGCCCTCTTGCGTGCTAAGCGCGCGTGCGGCTTGTGGCGGCTTTACGGGCAACCACGGCTTGACGGTGGAAAACCCGGCATGCGCGCTGGCGTCCCACACCATCGGCGTGCGACAGCCATCGCGGCCCTTGTTTTCGGGCCAAAACCGCAGACCGGGCGGGTCGGTCAACTCGCTATAGTCCAGCTCGGTCTCGGTCTGGCCCAGTTCTTCGCCCTGATAAATCCCGATCGTGCCTTGGAACGACACCAGCATCGAAATCGCCAGTTTCGCAACCGCATCCTGCGTGCCGTATTTGGCCCAGCGCGTCACATGGCGCTGCACATCATGGTTGGAGAATGACCAGCTTGGCCAGCCATCGGGCGCACCCTTGAAGAACCCCTCAATCCTTGAGCGGGAATGCTCGGGCGTGAATTTTGGCCCCAGCATGTCGAAACTATAGGCCATGTGCAGCCGGGTCGTGCCCGATGTGTACTCCTCCATGATGCCAAGCGCGCGATGGGGGGCCTCGCCGACCTCGCCAACGAGCGTGCGCGCCTCGAACTGATCCATCAGCGCGCGCATCCGTTCCAGAAACGCCAGATTCTCGGGGCGGTTTTTGTCGAACGCGTGATCCTGCATGTCATAGGTCGAGAGCGGCGGCCAACGTTCTGGGTCAGGTGACATCGCGGGATTGTCGCGCAGTTCGGGGTCGTGGAAATAGTAGTTCACCGTATCAAGTCGGAACCCGTCCACCCCGCGTTCCAGCCAGAAGCGCAGCACATCAAGTAGTTCATCTTGCACCGCGGGATTGTGCAGGTTCAGGTCGGGTTGCGAAATCAGGAAATTATGCAGGTAATATTGCCCGCGCTCGGGCGCATATTCCCAAGCCGATCCGCCAAAGACCGACTGCCAGTTATTGGGCGGGGAACCGTCGGGTTTGGGATCGGCCCAGACATACCAATCCGCCTTCGCGCCGCTTTTCTTGGACTCCTTGAACCAAGGATGCTGATCCGAGCTATGCGAGATCACCTGATCGATGATCACCTTCAGCCCCAGATCATGGGCGCGCGCCACCAGCGCGTCGAAATCGGCCAGAGTGCCGAATTGCGGGTCAACATCGCGGTAATTGGACACGTCATAGCCCATATCGGCCATCGGCGAGGTAAAGAACGGCGATAGCCAGATCGCATCCACGCCAAGGCTCGCCACATGATCGAGGCGGCGCGTGATGCCAGCCAGATCGCCAATGCCATCTCCGGAATCGTCTTGAAAGCTGCGGGGGTAGATCTGATAGATCACCGCGCCGCGCCACCATTCCTTGTTCATATCGCGCTCCTGATTCATAGGTTTTGCCTGTTCTTGCACCAAGTTTAGATTTGTTAGCGCAAACGGCAACCGCTATAGCGTTGTTTTGCTCCGCTCGCTTGACCTTATTGGGGGCGATGCCCATCAATCAATCGAGATCAAGCTTTCGGAGATTGCGCCCGTGAATGACAGCCAAATGCCCAGCGTTGAAACCATACGCGACGAGATTTTGCATCATCTGACCTATTCGATGGGCAAGGATGCAGATCATGCTTCGGTGTATGACTGGCGTATGGCGTTGAGTTTGGCGCTGCGCGACCGGGTGGTTGCGCCCTGGTTTGCCGCGACGCGCAAAACTTGGGAGCAGGGCCGCAAGCGCGTCTATTACCTGTCGATGGAGTTTTTGATCGGGCGGATGCTTGAAGATGCCGCGATCAATCTGGGTCTGCGCGCAACCTGTCGCAGCGCGATCGAGGGCTTGGGGCTGGATTGGTATGAGGTCATTGAAAACGAACCCGATGCGGCGCTTGGCAATGGCGGGTTGGGGCGACTGGCGGCGTGCTATATGGAAAGCATGGCGAGCCTTGGGTGCCCGGGCTATGGCTATGGCATCCGCTACGAGCACGGGTTGTTCAAGCAGCGCTTTGAGGGTGGCCAGCAGGTTGAGACGCCCGAAGATTGGCTCAAACAGCGCCACCCTTGGGAGTTCGAACGCCCCGAAAGCGCCTATGTGATTGGCTTCAAGGGCCATGTCGAAACGGTAGATGGCAAGACCCATTGGGTGCCCGGCGAAACAGTGCTGGCCGAGGCCTATGACATGCCGGTGATCGGCTGGGAGGGCAAATGGGCCAATACGTTGCGGCTCTGGTCGGCCAAGCCCACCGAGATGTTCGATCTGGCGCGGTTCAATCATGGCGATTATGCTGCTGCCGCCGAGCCCGAGGCGCTTGCGCGCACGCTCAGCCGAGTGCTTTATCCTGATGATACGACCTTTGCGGGCAAGGAATTGCGCCTCAAGCAGGAGTATTTCCTGACCGCCGCCGCGCTGCAAGACATCCTGCGCCGCCATCTTGCTGCGGGCTTGGCGCTGACCGATCTGCCCGAGCATGTCGCGATCCAGATGAACGACACCCATCCCGCGATTGCCGGGCCGGAACTGATCCGACTGCTCTGCGATGAGCATGGGATGGAGTTCACGCAATCCATTGAAATCACCGTTCAATGTCTGGGATATACCAACCATACCTTGCTGCCCGAGGCGCTGGAACATTGGGCGACCTATCTGATGGGCACTGTGCTGCCGCGCCATATGCAAATCATTGAAAAGATTGATAGCTGGCATCGGCGCAACCATCCCAATCGGCCCCATTATGTGGGCATCGTCAAACACCAAGAGGTGCGGATGGGTGAGCTGGCCTTTATCACCTCGCATAAGGTGAACGGGGTGTCGGCGCTACACACCGAACTGATCAAGAAAAACCTGTTTCCCGAGCTGAATAAACTGCATCCCGGACGCATCATCAACCAGACCAACGGCATCACGCCGCGCCGTTGGTTGCGCATGGCCAACCCCGCGCTGTCGCATCTGATCATCGACACCATTGGCGAGGGCTGGGAGGGCGATCTGGACCGGCTGCGCGAGTTGGAACCCTTTATCGAGGACTCCGCGTTTCTCGATAAATTCATGGCCGCCAAACGCACCAACAAGGAACATCTGGCCGCCTGGATCGCGCAAAGCGAAGGGATCACGGTCAACCCGGATGCAATTTTCGACATTCAGGTCAAACGCTTGCATGAATATAAGCGGCAGTTGATGAACATCTTGCAGACTATCGGCGAATGGCACGAGATGCGCGAGAACCCGCAGGTTGACTATCAACCGCGCGTCAAGATTTTCGGCGGCAAGGCGGCGCCGGGTTATTTTGCGGCCAAGCAGATCATCCGTCTGATCAAGGACGCGGCCGAGGTGATCAACAATGACCCGCTGATCGGGGATCGCCTGAAAATTGTCTATCCGGCCAATTACAACGTCTCGATGGCGGAGCGCCTGATCCCGGCGGCGGATTTGTCGGAACAGATCTCGACCGCGGGCAAGGAAGCCTCGGGCACGGGGAATATGAAATTCGCGCTCAACGGGGCGCTCACCCTTGGCACGCTGGATGGCGCAAACGTGGAAATTCGGGAACAGGTGGGGGCGGAGAACTTTTTCCTCTTTGGCCTGACCGCCGATGAGGTGATAGAGCGTCGCCGCGACCCCGAACATGCCCGCCACGCCATTCTGGACAGCCCGCTTTTGCAGGACGTATTGCAGATGATTGCCGAGGGGCGCTTTTCCAAGGATGAGCCGGAACGCTATCACGATCTGGTTCATAATATGTGGAATAGCGACTACTTCCTCGTCGCCTCGGACTTCGAAGCCTACCGGTCGTCTCAGAAAGAAGTGGACGTGGCCTTTGGTGATCGCGCAAGCTGGGCAAAGATGGCTGCCCTCAATACGGCGCGCATGGGGTTTTTCTCATCGGACCGGGCGATTGCGGGCTATATGAAAGATATCTGGGACGCGAAATCTGCCCTTTAGGCGATCGTTCGCGCCCCGGCGAAGGAGCGATATGGCGCTGATTGATCGTGCGACCGCCGAAGCCTTGACTGAAGGGCTCCATCCTGACCCGTTTTCGGTTCTGGGGGTGCATGATGGACAATTAGTCGCCTTCGTGCCCGGTGCCACGCGGGTCTGGGCCTTGGGCAAGCACGAAGAAGAATTGACCCAGATCCTGCCCGATGTCTTTGCCACAAGCTGGAGCAACGGTCCCTATCGCCTGCGCGCCAGCAATGACATGGCAACATGGGATTTCGACGATCCCTACAGCTTCCCGCCCGTTCTGGGGGAAATCGACGAATATCTGATCGGCGAGGGCACGCATAAGCGGCTTTGGGAAAAGCTGGGCGCGCATACCATCACCCATTGCGGTGTCGAGGGGGTGCATTTCGCGCTTTGGGCACCCAATGCGCGCCGCGTTTCGGTCGTCGGGGATTTCAATTTTTGGGACGGGCGGCGTCATCAAATGCGCCGTCTCGGAAAGACCGGGGTTTGGGAGATTTTCGTTCCCGGACTGCATGAAGGGGCGCTGTATAAATACGAGTTGCTCGATACAGAGGGGCGGTTACTGCCGCTGAAATCCGATCCGCTGGGCTTTGGGGCCGAGCACCCGCCCGCACAGGCCTCGGTCGTGCGCAAGCTGGGGCTGCATCATTTTGGCGACGGCGCCTGGATCAAGCAACGCGCCGCACGCCATGAACGCCACGCGCCGATCTCAATCTACGAGGTGCATCTGGGGAGTTGGGTGCGGATCTGGGACGAGGGCGGCAGACCGCTTAGCTATCATGAGTTGGCCAAAAAGCTGATCGATTACGTCTGTGACATGGGATTTACCCATATCGAGCTGCTACCGATCACCGAATTTCCCTTTGACGGGTCTTGGGGCTATCAGCCGATCGGGTTGTATGCGCCCACGATCCGCCATGGCCGCCCCGAAGAATTTGCTGAATTGGTGGACGCCGCGCATCGCCGGGGTGTCGGGGTGATCCTTGATTGGGTGCCCGGCCATTTCCCGACCGATGCCCATGGGTTGCAGAAATTCGATGGCACGGCTCTGTATGAACATGCCGATCCCAAAGAAGGGTTTCATCAGGACTGGAACACCCTGATCTATAATTACGGGCGGCGCGAGGTTTCGAATTTCTTGCTTGCTAACGCATTGTTCTGGCTAGAGGAATATCACCTAGACGGGCTGCGCGTGGATGCGGTGGCCTCGATGCTGTATCGTGATTACTCCCGCGAGCCCGGTGAATGGGTGCCCAATAAGGATGGCGGGCGCGAAAACCTTGAGGCGATCGAGTTCCTCAAGGCGATGAATGCGGCCTCTTATGGCGGGGCCGAGGGGATCATGACCGTGGCCGAGGAAAGCACAGCCTTTCCCGGTGTCACGCGCCCCGTGCATGAGGGCGGGCTTGGCTTTGGCTATAAGTGGAACATGGGCTGGATGAACGACACTCTGCGCTATTTCGCGCGTGAGCCGGTGCATCGCAAGTTCCACCACAACGAACTTACCTTCGCATCTTCATACACTTACAGCGAAAACTTCATCCTTCCGATCAGCCATGACGAGGTGGTGCATGGCAAGGGTTCTATGCTGGGCAAAATGCCGGGCAATGAGGCCGAGAAATACGCCAATCTGCGGGCCTTTTACGCGTTCCAATGGGCGCATCCGGGTAAGAAGTTGTTGTTCATGGGGCAGGAATTCGGCCAATGGTCGGAATGGAGCCATGAGCGCGAGCTGGATTGGTATTTACTTGATGATCCAAGCCATGCGGGCCTGCGCAATCTGGTGCGCGATCTCAACCGCCTTTATCGCGACACGCCCGCGCTGCATTGGGGGGATTGCGACCCGCAGGGCTTTGCCTGGATCGAGGCGGATGACGCCGAAAACTCGGTCTTTGTGTTTGAGCGCCGCGCCCCCGGAGCGCCCCCCGTCGTTGTGGTTGCCAACCTGACGCCGATGGATCGCACCTATCGCATCGGCCTGCCGCAGAGCGGCGAGTGGGTCGAGTTGCTCAACACGAATTCCGCGCATTACGGCGGCGAGAACTGGGGCAATCTGGGCTATATCACCGCTCAGGATCAGCCCCATTCGAACCGCGATCACAGCGCAGAAGTGTATTTGCCGCCGCTCTCGGTTGTGATGTTCACGCCCGGTTGAGCGCTTTCAGGGAGGGGAGAGAATGCTACCACAACCCAATACACGCCTTAGCGCGCAGGCGATGGCCTTTGTGCTGGCGGGCGGGCGCGGGAGTCGCCTGAAAGAGCTGACAGACCGGCGCGCAAAACCGGCGGTCTATTTCGGCGGCAAGACCCGGATCATTGATTTCGCGCTCTCCAATGCGCTGAATTCCGGCATTCGGAAAATGGCGATTGCGACGCAATACAAGGCCCATTCGCTGATCCGCCACGTCCAGCGCGGCTGGAACTTCTTTCGCGCAGAACGCAATGAATATCTTGATATATTGCCCGCAAGTCAGCGCGTCGCTGATAGCAGATGGTATTCTGGAACGGCCGATGCCGTGGCGCAAAATATTGATATTATTGATGATTATGGCGTGAAATTTGTCGTCATTCTGGCCGGCGATCATATCTACAAGATGGATTATGAGATCATGCTGCGCGAGCATGTCGATACTGGTGCCGATGTCACCATCGGCTGCCTGACCGTGCCGCGCGATGAGGCGACAGCCTTTGGAGTGATGGCGATCGATAAAAGCGGGCAGGTGAC
>NZ_CAJYBT010000003.1 GCF_913064665.1 uncultured Thioclava sp. | reverse complement strand
CATATCGGCGCCTATCAGGTGACCACCGAAAGCGGCGCGGTTCTGACCTTCCTCGACACACCCGGTCACGCCGCCTTTACGGCGATGCGCGCACCCGGTGCGAACGTCACGGATATCGTCGCGCTCGTTGTGGCTGCCGGTGATTGGGCGATGCCGCAGACGAGCGCAGCGGTCGACCACGCCAAAGCAGCCAAAGTGCCGATGATCGTGGCGATCAACAAATGCGACAAGCATGGTGCCGAGCCGCAAAAAGTGCGCACGCAGCTGCTGCAGCATGAAGTTGTCGTCGAGGCGATGTCGGGTGATGTGCAAGATGTCGAGGTTTCGGCCAAGACGGGCAAAGGGCTCGACAATCTGCTTGAGGCAATCGCGCTGCAGGCAGAACTGCTTGAGCTCAAGGCCAACCCGACGCGCGCCGCTCAGGGCGCTGTGATCGAAGCCAAGCTTGATGTGGGCCGTGGTCCGGTTGCGACCGTGCTGATCCAGAACGGCACCCTGCATCGCGGCGATATCTTTGTCGTGGGCGAGCAGTGGGGCAAGGTCCGTGCGCTGATCAACGATCAGGGCGCGCGTGTCGAAGAGGCGGGCCCGTCGGTTCCTGTCGAGGTGCTGGGCCTGAACGGCACGCCCGCAGCGGGTGATGTGCTCAACGTCGTCGAGACCGAGGCGCAAGCCCGCGAGATCGCCGATTACCGCGAGCAAGCCGCGAAAGACAAACGTGCTGCGGCCGGGGCTGCGACCACTCTGGAACAGCTGATGGCGAAGGCCAAGGCGGATGAAAGCGTGACCGAACTTCCGGTGCTGGTGAAAGCCGACGTGCAGGGCTCTGTCGAGGCGATTGTTCAAGCGCTTGAGAAGGTCGGCAACGACGAGGTGCGCGTGCGTATCCTGCATTCGGGTGTCGGCGCGATCACCGAATCCGATATCGGTTTGGCCGAGGCATCGGGTGCGCCGGTTATCGGCTTCAACGTGCGTGCCAACGCATCGGCCCGGACCACTGCCAACCAGAAAGGTGTCGAGATCCGTTATTACTCGATCATCTATGATCTGGTGGATGACATCAAAGCTGCTGCCTCTGGCCTTCTGTCGGCCGAGATCCGCGAACATTTCATCGGCTATGCGTCGATCAAAGAGGTGTTCAAGGTCACGGGCGTGGGCAAGGTTGCGGGCTGTCTCGTGACCGAAGGTGTTGCCCGCCGCTCGGCTGGTGTGCGCCTGCTGCGCGACGACGTGGTGATCCACGAAGGCACGCTCAAGACGCTCAAGCGCTTCAAGGACGAGGTCAAGGAAGTGCCCTCAGGTCAGGAATGCGGTATGGCGTTTGAAAATTACGACGATATCCGCCCCGGCGATGTCATCGAAATCTTTGAGCGCGAAGAGATCGAGCGCTCGCTCTGATTCTGGTAGACTGACGACAATAGAAAACGGGGGCTCTGACGGGCCCCCGTTTTTCGTATTTCACAGCGGGCATTCAAGACGCACCGCAGGGCAAACTTAGCCGCAGACAGGCCGACCTGCAAAAAGGCTGTCACCCACGCGCACAAGAATACGTCCACATTCAAGTTTGCGTTCAAACACGCCCTGAATAGAAACGCTGCTACCAATCAAAATTGTTCTGAGCATGCTGATATCTCCTTCTCCCTGAGACAGGTTTGGAAAAAATCTTAACAAATTGCAAATGTAATCCGCATGGTTGTTCGCAATTTGTTATATACGCAGCGCCTTGTGGAAACGTTTTCGTTCCCAGCGCGGCTACAACCAGTCACGCAAGATCGGGATAAGTGGCTCATCCGCAGGGGGCATCGGGTAGTCGCGCAGGTCTTTCGCACGCGCCCAAGTCAGTTTCTGCCCCTCTTGCGGGGACACGATTCCTTGCCACCTACGGCAGGCGAACAGCGGCATAAGCAAATGAAAATCATCGTAATTATGGCTGGCGAAGGTCAGTGGCGCAAGACAGCTTTCCTTTGTCTCAATGCCCAGTTCTTCACGCAACTCGCGGATCAGGCAAGCTTCGGGGGTTTCGCCCGGCTCGACCTTGCCGCCGGGAAATTCCCACAAACCCGCCAAAGATTTGCCCTCAGGACGTTGAGCCAGCAAAATTCGACCCTCAGCGTCAATCAGGGCCACGGCCGAGACCAGCAGCAGCTTCACGAACGGTAATCCGCGTTGATGTCGATGTAGCGATGGGTCAAATCGCAGGTCCAGACCGATTTGTTCGCTCGCCCAAGCCCCAGATCAACCCCGATCACCAACTCGTCGCCCTTCATGTAGGCGCTGGCATCGGCCTCGGAGTAGCTTGGCGCGCGCCAGCCCTTCTCGGCCAGCACCATATCGCCAAACGAGATCGTCAGCTTGTCACGATCCGCCTTGGCGCCGGACTTGCCAACGGCTGCCACCACGCGGCCCCAGTTGGCGTCTTCACCCGCGATTGCGGTTTTCACCAGCGGAGAATTTGCCACCGCCATCGCGACCTTATGGGCATCCTCGGCGCTGGCAGCACGGGTCACGCGCACTTCGACGAATTTCGTCGCGCCCTCGCCATCGCGCACCACCTGATGGGCAAGATCCATCATCACAGTGCGCAGGGCGGCTTCGAAATCTTTCGCCACTTGCGACCGCAGATCGTGGATTTCGCTTGCCGGAGATTGCCCCGTCGCGGCCATGATCAGCGCGTCAGAGGTCGAGGTATCGCTATCGACGGTGATCGCGTTGAACGTGTCATCGACCTGCCGCGACAGCATCTTTTGCAGCCGTGCGGGCGTGATCTTCGCGTCGGTAAAGATATAGACCAGCATGGTCGCCATATTGGGCGCGATCATCCCCGAGCCCTTGGCGATCCCGGCGATGGTGATCGGCCCGCCTTCGCCTTCGATCACGGCACTGGCACCCTTGGGATAGGTGTCTGTCGTCATGATCGCGCGCGCCGCATCTTCGATGCCGTCCCCTGACAAGCGTTGCGCCAGACCATCAACCGCCAGCACGATGCGCTCAAAGGGCAGCGGCTCTCCGATCACCCCGGTCGAGGACGAAAACACCCGACTAATAGGCAGATCAAGCGCCTTGGCCACGGCTCCGGTCACCATATCGACCGCTTTTTGACCATTTTTACCAGTGAACGCATTGGCGTTGCCCGAGTTGACGATAATCGCAGCGCCCGCGTCTTTGGGCACGCGCATCGCCAGTTTCGACTGACAATCGAGCACGCAGGCGGCGCGGGTCGACGAGGTGGTGAATACCCCCGCGATCGAGGCCCCCGGCGCGATGCGCGCGAGCATCACATCGGTGCGCCCGGCATATTTCACCCCCGCCGCAGCGGAGGCAAATTCGACTCCCGCAATCGCGGGCAATTCCGGGAAATGGGCGGGCGCGAGTGGCGAAACAGAGACCGACTTTGCCTTGGCTTTCGCTGGCGCAGCGGTGGAAACATCGGATGTCAGCGCCTTGACCTTGGCGCGCAGCTTTTTGACCTTGGCCTTCAGCTTAACGTCCTTATCGTCCTTCTTCTTCTCTTTCGCCATCACGCCCGCCGTTCAGATCAGTTCCCCAAAATCGACTGATCCTTCAGCACGGACGGATCAATCCCTTGCGTCATCTTGTCGATTTTCGCGGCGTTCACAACATCCGTCACACGCTTTTCGACAGCTTGCTGACGAATATCGCCTTCAAGTTTCTTGCGCACATCTGCCAGTTTGGGGGCGTCGACCATTTTTGTGCCGATCAGTTCCACGACATGCCAGCCATATTGCGTCTGGATCGGGCCTACGACTTCGCCATCCTTCATGCCCACCAGCGCATCGCCAAACGGTTTGACCATGTCAGCCAGCTTGAACCAACCCAGATCGCCGCCATTGGCTGCTGCGCCATCGGTCGAGTATTTCTTCGCCTCATCGGCAAATTTCGCGCCGCCGTCGATCTCTTTCTTGATCTTCTCGGCCTCTTCCTTGGTTTTCACGATGATATGGGCGGCGTGATATTCCTTGGTCGGCTCGGCCTTGGCATATTTCGTATCGTAGGCTTTTTGAACGGCTTCATCGGTCACGGCCTTGTCGGCAGTGTAATTGAGCAGCGAACCAGACAGGTAGGCGCGTTTTTGCACCTCAAGCGCGATCTCGTCGCGATGGGTCATGCGTTTTTCGCCGATTTCGGCCAACGCGGTCTGCTGGATCAACTGTTGCAACACGCCTTCAAACAGCTTGTCATCGGGCAAAGACTGATATTGCGCGGGCAGGCCATCGCGCACCGTAATCATCTGGCCCAGCGTGATGTCTTTGCCATTGACCGTTGCAACCACCGTGTCAGCGGTCAGATCGGTGCGCGGCTTGGCCGGGGTTGCGGCCTTGGCGGCATCGCTTGCAGGGGCCGGGGTTTTGGCGTCTTCGGCCATTGCAGCCCCGCCGATCAGGGCCAGTACTGCGACGCTTGCGAAAAGTCTTGTCATTTTGGGCATCCTTGCCACTCCATCTTGGCCGCGTCCTTGGGCGGCGTTGACACTGTGACGGTCGCCGCTTACATCGCCTAAGGTCTGTAAGAGGCGCACCGCCCTTGTTTCGTTCGCTGTTCTAACAGGCCCGCTCGGCGCGACAAGGCGCTCGGTTACACGAAATGGTCAGATACCCCCGGAGAATACATGCTTGGCATCGGAACAGTCGCAAAGAAGGTCTTCGGAAGCTCGAATGACCGCAAAGTGAAGTCGGTGCGCCCGTTGGTGGCGAAGATCAACGCGCTCGAACCTGAATTTGCCGCACTCAGCGATGAGGGAATCATCGAAAAGACGCGCGAATTCCAGCGTCGGGTGCAGGAAGAGGGTGAGAGCCTCGACAAAATCCTGCCCGAAGCCTTCGCCAACTGCCGCGAGGGGGCGCGCCGTGCGTTGGGTCTGCGGGCCTTTGATGTGCAGCTTGTGGGCGGAATTTTTCTGCATCAAGGCAATATCGCCGAGATGAAGACGGGTGAGGGGAAAACCCTTGTCGCAACTTTTCCGGCCTATCTGAACGCGCTTGCTGGCAAGGGCGTGCATATCGTGACCGTTAACGACTATTTGGCGCGGCGCGATGCGGACTGGATGGGCAAGGTTTACAATGCCATGGGGATGACCTGCGGTGTCGTTGTGCCGTTCCAGCCCGATGGCGAGAAACGCGCCGCCTATGCCGCCGATGTCACCTATTCGACGAATAACGAACTGGGCTTTGACTATCTGCGCGACAACATGCGCACCTCGGTCGAGGAGATGGCGCAGCGTGGCCATTTCTACGCCATCATCGATGAGGTCGACTCGATCCTGATTGACGAGGCGCGCACGCCGTTGATCATTTCGGGACCCTCTGATGACCGCTCAGAGCTATATATCACCCTCAATGAGTTCATCCCGAAGCTGACGGAAGAGCACTATGAGGTGAACGAGAAAGACCGCAACGCGACGCTTACCGAAGAGGGTAACGACTATCTCGAAAAGCTTCTGCTTGAAGGTGGAGTCTTGCCCGAAGGTCAGTCGCTTTATGATCCCGAGAGCACCACGATCGTGCACCATGCCAGCCAAGCCCTGCGCGCTCATAAACTGTTCTTCAAAGATCAGAACTATGTCGTCGCAGACGGTGAGATTGTTCTGGTGGACGAATTTACAGGTCGGATGATGAAGGGGCGTCGTCTGTCAGATGGCCTGCATCAGGCGATCGAGGCCAAGGAAGGCGTCGAAATTCAACCCGAAAACGTGACGCTCGCCTCGGTGACGTTCCAGAATTATTTCCGCCTCTATAACAAACTTGGCGGCATGACCGGTACGGCTGCGACCGAGGCCGACGAATTCGCCGAGATTTATTCGCTTGGCGTTGTCGAAGTGCCCACCAACCGCCCGATCGCGCGTAAAGACGAACATGATCGCGTCTATCGCACCGCACGCGAGAAATATGAAGCTGTAATCAAATCGATCGAAATCGCCCATAAAAAGGGCCAGCCAATGCTTGTTGGCACCACCTCGATCGAGAAGTCCGAGATGCTGTCGGACATGCTCAAAAAGGCGGGCATCGCGCATAGTGTGCTGAACGCGCGCCAGCACGAGCAAGAAGCCAAGATCGTCTCGGATGCGGGGCGTTTGGGTGCTGTGACCATCGCCACCAACATGGCGGGTCGCGGGACCGATATTCAGCTTGGCGGCAACGTCGATATGAAACTGCTCGAAGAGCTGGATTCAAACCCCGACGCCGATCCTGATGAGGTGCGCGCGCGCATCGAAGCAGAGCATGCTGACGAAAAGGCCAAAGTGCTTGAAGCGGGTGGTCTGTTCGTTCTGGCCACGGAACGCCATGAAAGCCGGCGCATCGACAACCAGCTGCGCGGCCGCTCGGGTCGTCAGGGCGATCCTGGTCGTTCCCTGTTCTTCCTGTCGCTTGAAGACGATCTGATGCGGATCTTTGGCTCGGACAAGCTGGATGCGGTGCTCTCGAAACTTGGCATGAAAGAGGGCGAGGCGATCATCCACCCTTGGGTGAATAAGTCCCTCGAGCGGGCGCAGGCCAAAGTCGAAGGCCGCAACTTTGACATCCGCAAACAGCTGCTGAAATTCGACGACGTGATGAACGATCAGCGCAAGGCGATCTTCTCGCAGCGCCGCGAAATCATGGAGAGCAATGAGGTCGATGAAATCGCGCGCGATATGCGGGTGCAGGTGATCGACGATCTCGTGGACACCTATATGCCGCCGAAATCCTACGCCGATCAGTGGGATGTCGAAGGTATGCATGCGGCCTTGATCGAGCAGCTTTCCATCGATCTTCCGATTGCAGCCTGGGCCGAGGAAGAGGGCGTGGATCAAGATGTCGTCGCCGAGCGCATCGTGGCCGCGACCGACGCGGAAATGGTGCAAAAGACCGAGGCCTTCAGCCCCGAGCAGATGCGCATGATCGAAAAGCAGGTTCTGTTGCAGACGATCGACGGTAAATGGCGTGAGCATCTGGTCACGCTTGAACATCTGCGCTCGACGATCAGTTTCCGCGGCTATGCGCAGCGTGACCCGCTGTCGGAATTCAAAACCGAAGGCTTCCAGCTGTTTGAGATCATGCTGGATGGGCTGCGCGCAGATGTCTCCCAACAGCTTTCGCGTGTGCGCCCGCTAACCGCAGAGGAGCAAGCGCAAATGCTGGAAATGCAGATGCCACAAAGCGCCGCTGCAGAGCCTGAAGCTCTTGAAGGCGCAACGCCCGCACCCGGCTTCGTCGAGACAGATCCCACGACATGGGGAGATCCGGGCCGCAACGACCCGTGTCCCTGTGGTTCGGGCAAGAAGTTCAAACATTGCCACGGTCAGCTGGTCTGATCTCGGCATGAAGGGGCGGCTTCGGGTCGCCCCTTTTGTTATCTGCGCTACAGTCCATCGCCCAAATCCGACAATCTCGATGCTATCGGGCAAGAATTGGGCGGCCATGCGGCGAGACTGACTTCGCGCTCCGCATCTGGTGTTTGGTTAACGCTATCCCACCATAGATTGCGACACATTGTGTTCCTGATTTGGAAACATTTCCCCATTCCCGCCCAAGCTTCGCCGTGATCGCTTGGTAGCTTCATCCGAAGGCAAGAATGCTGGAGGAAAACATATGCGCAAACTCCAAAAAGTGACGTTGGTAGCCGGGACGTTCCTTCTGGCGGCGGCGACCGGGCACGTCATGCAAAGCGTGAGCCCCGATTTTTCGGCATTTTCGCCCCCCAGCCCGACGAGCGGCGCGATGGTGACAGGCCTATCTCTGCCCAATCCTCAGCCGCGTGTTCAGCTATCGGGCATGACCGTTTTGCACAATCCACCGACGCATCGCATTGCGCAGGATACTGGAGTGGGCGCGATTCCGGAAATGCCGGCCGCAAGTGACTCAGGGTTCGTGAATCTGCAAAGCACCGCTTGCAAAGATGCCTCTCTTGATCTGAGCCTTGTGCCGCCCGGCGCGGTCTCGGTAGCACTGACGGCGGGCTGTGCGCACAATGATACGTTGAATATTCATGAAGGCACCCTGCACATCGCTGCCCAAGCGGATGCCGAGGGAAATTGGCAGGGCTTGCTCCCCGCGATGCAGACCAAAAACACAATTTCTGTGCACAACGCGTCCGGGCCGGTCGCATCCGGCACCATCTCGGCTCCCGAGGTTGCCAAACTGGATCGCGTGATTTTCTCGGCTGATGCCGGGTCCGAAATGCATCTCAATATCTATGAAAAAGGGGCCGGTTTCGATGGTGCGGGCCATGTCAGTGTTGCCACCCCGCGCACACCTGACACGCCGATGGGTGGTTTCATGATGCACTATCAGGGTCCCAAAAACAGCCAGATCGAGGTCTATACTGCCCCTGCGACTTTAACGCCCGTGCGCATGCAAATTGAGACCGAAGTCACCCCGAAAAATTGCAACAAAACCATCACTGGTTCGATTCGCCGGGTGATTGCGGGGAAAAGTCAGGCGGCGGTCCCGATTGCCATCGACATGCCCGATTGCGAAGCGATGGGACAATTCGTCGTCTTACCACTGTCCGACTTTCAAGAGGCGCGCAGCAAGCAGTTGGCTCAAAAATAGCCAGCCGAACGCAGGCTGATTTCGGTACTTTTCCCGATGATCAGATGGTCATGCACCACGATTCCAAAAACCCCGGCGGCCTGTTCAATCTGACGAGTCATCGCGATATCGGCCTCTGACGGGGTTGGGTCGCCCGAGGGATGGTTGTGCACGAGAATTAGCGCCGAGGCGTTGAGTTCCAGCGCGCGCTTGACGACCTCGCGCGGATACACGGGGACATGATCAATCGTGCCCTGCGCCTGCTCCTGATCCGCGATTAGCACGTTCTTGCGGTCCAGATAAAGCGTGCGAAACTGCTCTGTTTCACGATGGGCCATCGCAGTGTGGCAGTAATCTATCAGCGCCTGCCATGAACTGAGCATCGGCCGGTTTATCACCCGCGATCGTGCCAAGCGTTGCGCCGAGGCCTCCACAATCTTGAATTCCTGGATCACCGCCTCGCCCACACCACTCACCTCGCGCAGCCGCGCAGGCGAGGCAGACACGACACGGCCAAAATCGCCAAAGGTTTCCAGCAACCGATGAGCCAGCGGTTTGACATCCTGACGCGGGATGGCACGAAACAGAACGAGTTCTAGCAGTTCATAATCCGGCAAGGGCTGCGCGCCCCCTTGCATAAAGCGGGTACGCAACCGCTCTCGATGATCGCGCAGATACGACGGTTGACGCCCTACAGGTCCGGCCAAAGCCATTGCGCGCGCTTCATCGGGATCCGCAAAAAGCGGCAAAGCAGATTCGTGAAAGGAGGACGGGCGCTGGCTCATTCCCGGAGATTGGCTGATTTCAGGTGAACAAACCGTTAAAATCAGAACAAACCATGATTTTTCGGATATAGAAAAAGGCGCCCGAAGGCGCCTTGATCAATTGGTCATCCCTTCCCAGAAGCTTTTGACTTTCTTGAAGAAACTCGCACCTTCCGGGTTGTTTTCGGCTTCGATCTCCTGAAATTCGCGCAAAATTTCTTTTTGCCGCGATGTCAGATTCACCGGAGTTTCGACCGCCAGTTCGATGAACATGTCGCCCACGCCACCCCCGCGCAGCGCGGGCATACCCTTTCCACGCAAGCGCATCTGGCGGCCCGACTGGCTGCCCGGCGGGATCTTCACCCGGCTCCGGCCACCATCAATTGAGGGCACCTCAACCTCGCCACTCAGCGCGGCGGTCACCATTGAAACGGGGACACGGCAATGCAGATCGGTGTTGTCGCGTTCAAACAGCGCATGTGGCGCGACCTCGATAAAGATATAGAGGTCGCCCGAGGGACCGCCGCGCAGCCCCGCCTCACCCTCGCCTGCATGGCGAATTCGGGTGCCCGTCTCGACCCCCGGAGGGATGTTGACCTGCAACTGACGCTCAACCTCGACACGGCCCGCGCCGTGACATTTCCGGCAGGGATTCTTGACGACCTGACCTTGGCCACCACAGGTGGGACAGGTGCGCTCAACCGTGAAAAAGCCGTTTTGCGCGCGCACTTTGCCCAGACCGGAACAGGTCGGGCAGGTTTGCGGCTCGGCACCGCCTTCAGCCCCGGTGCCATTGCACGAGGTACAAGCGGCCGAACTGGGAACGGTGATGGTCTTTTGCGTGCCCGAGAAGGCCTCTTCGAGAGTAACCCGCATGTTGTAGCGCAAATCCGAGCCGCGTTGCGCGCGCGAGCGCCCGCCGCCGACGCCGGGGCGGCCGCCCATGAAATCGCCAAGCAGGTCTTCGTACACATCCGAGAAAGCTGAGGCGAAAGCGCCCTGCCCTGGACCGCCGCCATAGCCGCCACCGGGACGGCCACCGCCCATGCCACCCTCGAATGCCGCATGACCAAAGCGGTCATAGGCCGCCTTTTTGTCAGCGTCTTTCAGGACGTCATACGCTTCGTTTGCTTCTTTGAACTGGGCCTCGGATTCGGGATTATCTTTGTTGCGATCGGGATGCAGCTCTTTGGCCTTGCCCCGATAGGCTTTCTTGATTTCCTCGGCCGTGGCGCCCTTGGCGATGCCAAGAACCTCATAATAATCGCGTTTTGCCATCGGCTACCCCTTTTGGGAGAACATGGAAACGGGCCCGCCTTGTTTTCGGCAGGCCCGATCCAACATTCATCCGCGCTTATTTGCGCTTGTCGTCGCCCATATCTTCGAAATCGGCATCAACGATATCGTCATCGACATCGCGCGGACCGTCTTCGTCGGGAGCGTCGCCCTGACCGGCTTTGTCCTGCTCGGCCTTATAGATGGCCTCGCCAAGTTTCATCGCCGCTTCGGTGAGGTTTTGCACCGCACCTTTGATCTTGCCGACCTCATCGGTCTTGAGGGCTTCTTCCAGCGCATTGGCCGCCAGTTCGATCACTTCGACCGTCGAGGCATCGACCTTGTCGCCATGCTCTTCAAGCGATTTACGCGTCGAGTGCAGCAGCGATTCGCCTTGGTTGCGGGTTTCGACCAGTTCCTTGCGGGTCTTGTCGGCTTCGGCATTCGCCTCGGCATCCTGCACCATCTTCTCGATCTCATCATCCGAGAGACCGCCCGAGGCTTGGATCGTGATCTTCTGCTCTTTGCCGGTGCCTTTATCTTTGGCCGACACGCTGACGATACCATCGGCGTTGATGTCGAAGGTCACCTCGATCTGAGGCATACCGCGCGGAGCCGGCGGGATGTTTTCAAGGTTGAACATACCCAGCAGCTTGTTGTCGGCTGCCATCTCACGCTCACCCTGGAAGACGCGGATCGTCACCGCGTTCTGGTTATCCTCGGCGGTCGAGAAGATTTGGCTCTTCTTGGTCGGGATCGTGGTGTTGCGGTCGATCAAGCGGGTGAACACGCCACCCAGCGTTTCGATACCAAGGCTCAGCGGGGTCACGTCGAGCAGCACCACGTCCTTGACGTCGCCTTGCAACACGCCAGCCTGAATGGCTGCGCCCATCGCCACGACCTCATCGGGGTTCACGCCTTTATTGGGCTCTTTGCCGAAGAAGTTGGTAACCTCTTCCACGACTTTCGGCATCCGGGTCATACCACCGACCAGAACGATCTCGTCGATTTCGTCCTTGCTCACGCCAGCATCTTTCAACGCGGCAGCGCAGGGCTTCATCGAAGCTTTGATCAGATCGTTCACAAGGCTTTCCAGCTTCGCGCGGGTCAGCTTCATGACCATGTGCAGCGGCGAGCCGTCCTTGCCCATCGAGATGAAGGGCTGGTTGATTTCGGTCTGGCTCGACGAAGACAGCTCGATCTTGGCTTTCTCGGCGGCTTCTTTCAGACGCTGAAGGGCCATCTTGTCTTTGGTCAGATCGACGCCGTGCTCTTTTTTGAACTCGTCAGCGAGGTAGTTGACGATCCGCATGTCGAAATCTTCACCGCCAAGGAACGTGTCACCATTGGTCGATTTCACTTCGAACAGGCCATCGTCGATCTCAAGGATCGTGATGTCGAACGTACCACCGCCAAGGTCATAAACGGCAATCGTCTTGGTTTCTTTGCGATCCAGACCATAGGCCAGCGCAGCCGCGGTCGGCTCGTTGATGATGCGCAGCACCTCGAGGCCAGCAATCTTGCCCGCGTCTTTGGTCGCCTGACGCTGAGCGTCGTTGAAATAGGCCGGAACGGTGATGACGGCTTGCGTCACTTCTTCGCCCAGATAGCTTTCAGCGGTTTCTTTCATCTTCTGCAAGATCACAGCGGACACCTGCGCGGGGGAGTATTTCTCACCCCGAACTTCGACCCATGCATCCCCATTGCCACCATCGACAATGTCATAGGGCACGAGTTTCTTATCCTTCTCGACCTCTGCATCCGTCGTGCGACGCCCGATCAGGCGCTTAACGGCAAAGACGGTGTTGGACGGGTTGGTGACGGCCTGGCGTTTTGCCGGCTGGCCGACCAGACGTTCATCGTCGGTATAGGCGACGATCGAGGGCGTCGTGCGCGCCCCTTCGGAGTTTTCGATCACACGGGGCTGCGCGCCGTCCATGATAGCCACGCAGCTATTGGTGGTCCCGAGGTCGATGCCGATTACTTTGGCCATGATATTCCCTCTCTTGGCGATATGGTGGGGTGCGGGTCCTGTAAGGCACCCGGCCCCTATCCCTTGGGTTTAGGTTTCAACTCTCTGCCCAGACGCGTTACTGGTCCGCGACCGGCTTGGGTGCGTATATAAGGAGGCCTAATTCGGGCTGCAAGAACCGTCCCCCTATGAAGTCCGCGGGAATTTGACGAAAATGCCGATGGAAACCGAAAAACGACCCGCCGCGCAGAAGATTCGCGGATTTTTGCATTATCCGGGCTGGTTGAGCCCGCCAGAACAGCGCGCGCTGCGCGATGATCTGCGTGGCGTGGTGGCCGCCGCGCCGCTATTTTCCCCGATGACGCCCTATGGCAAGGAAATGTCCGTGCGCATGACCTCGGCGGGCCGGTTCGGCTGGGTCTCGGATCGGCGCGGCTATCGCTATAGCGAAACCCATCCCAACGGCTCCCCTTGGCCCGCCATTCCGCCCTCAATTTTGGCGATCTGGAGGGCCGTTTCGGAGAGCGCGCGCGATCCAGAATGTTGCCTGATCAATTTCTACTCCGAAGGCGCGAAAATGGGCCTGCACCAAGATCGCGACGAGGCAGATTTCGGTCATCCCGTGGTGTCGATCAGTCTGGGCGATGACGGGTTATTTCGGATCGGCAATAAGACACGCGGCGGCAAGACCGAAAGCCTCTGGCTACGCTCGGGCGATGTGATGGTGATGGAGGGCGACGCGCGGCTGCTGTATCACGGAATCGACCGAATCGCGCCGGGCACCTCGACATTGCTTCCCAAAGGCGGGCGCATCAATATCACTCTGCGGGTGGTGACCTGAACGCATTGTCGCCGCGTCAGGCGACCAGTGCTTCGGCCTTTTTCAGATCGACCGAAACAAGCTGACTGACGCCCTGTTCCTGCATCGTGACGCCAAACAGACGGTCCATCCGCGCCATCGTCACAGCGTGGTGCGTAATGATCAAAAACCGCGTGTCTGTGCGCCGGGTCATCTCATCCAGAAGATCGCAGAACCGGGTGACGTTCGCATCATCCAGCGGCGCGTCGACCTCGTCGAGCACACAGATCGGCGCCGGATTGGCCAAGAATACCGCAAAAATCAGCGCCATCGCGGTCAAAGTCTGCTCACCGCCCGACAGCAGGCTCAATGTGCTCAGCTTCTTGCCCGGCGGTTGGCACATGATCTCAAGCCCGGCCTCCAGCGGATCATCGCTTTCCACCAGTTCCAGCTTTGCCGTGCCGCCGCCAAAAAGATGGGTGAACAGCGTGGTGAAGCTTTCATTGACCTGCTCAAAAGCCGTCAACAGCCGCTCGCGCCCCTCGCGATTGAGCCCGGAAATGCCGGCGCGCAGTTTGCGGATCGCCTCTTCCAGATCGGATTTCTCTTTAACCAGCGCGTCGTGTTCAGTCTCAACTTCACGCGCATCTTCCTCAGCACGCAGGTTCACCGCCCCCAAGGCTTCGCGTTGCCGCTTGAGGCTGTTGACCTGTGTCTCCAACGCCTCGACATCGGGCATTTTATCCGGGTCACCCGCAAGCGTTTCCAGCAGTTGTTGCGGCGTGCATTCCGACTCTTCGCTGATGCGCTCTGCGGCATGAGTCACCGTTTCGCGCGCGGCATCAACGCGGGCTTCGGCGCGAGCGCGGGATTCGCGCGCCTCACCTGCCAGCCGCTCGGCGTCACGCTCGGCCAGTTGGGCCTCGCGCAAGGCGGTTTCCGCCGCCGACAGCGTGTCCGAGGCCGTGGCCAGACGCGCCTCTGCCGTGGTGATCGCTTCTGACAGGTCAGACCGTTTCTCGGCCAGAATCTCGGGAACAGCCCCCGCCTCGTCCAGCTCATCCTCGGTCTCAAGCTTGCGCGCTTCCAGTTCCGCCGAGCGTTTCTCGGCCGTCTCAAGACGATGCCGCCAGCCCGACATTTCCTTGGTGATTTCCTGACGCCGCTTGAGGCGCGCCTCACCCTCGCGGCGAATTTCGTCATGCGCGGAACGCTTGGTCATCATTGTCATGCGCGCGGCTTCAACCGTCATCTTGATCGCATCGACATCAGAGCGCGCGGCAGCCAGATCGGGCAAACCGTTCAGGGTGTTTTCCGCATCGCGCAAAGCCATACGCGCGCCGCTGGCCTCATCTTCGTGACGCGTTACGGCGAGCTGCGCGCTTTCCAGTTTCGAGCCCGCAATCGCGCGATCGCTTTCGGCGCGTGACAAGGCGCGCCCGGCCTCAGCCAGCCTGCGGTCGGCCTCGCGGCGGGCATCGCGTGCGGCGGCATCGGCGCGGGTCGCCTCGGCCAGATGTGCGGTCAGCATCTCATGGGCTTGGCGCGCCCCTTCGGCGCGGGCCGAAATTTCCTCAAGATCACGCTTCAATTCGACCAGACGGTTGAGCTGTTGCAGGCGCAAGGCCGCCGCCGTGGGCGCATCTTCGGCCCCGGCGCGAAACCCGTCCCAGCGCCACAGATCACCCTCACTCGAGACCAGCCGCTGGCCGGGGCGCAGCTGTTCCTGCAAACGCGCGCCCTCGTCCCAATCCGCAACCAACCCGATCTGCGAGATCCGGCGCGCCAGCACGTCGGGCACCTCAACATGATCTGACAGCGGCTCGACCCCGACAGGCAGCGCCTGCGTGTCGTCATAGCCCGCCAGCACCTGCCAACCCGTCGCCTCATCCCCCGAAACCTCGGGGGCGCGCAGATCATCGGCCAAAGCCGCGCCCAGCGCCGCCTCGTAACCCTTGTCGACGCGCACGCGGTCCAGCAATTGCGTGCCACCCGCACTTTCGCGCTCAACCAGCCGTGCCAAAGCCCCGACCTCGGCGCGCAACGCCCCAGCCTCGCCCTCAGCCTCGGATCGCGCCGCGCGCGCGGTACTTTCGCGCGCCTGAATTTCGCCGCGCGCATCATCGGCGGCGGCAAGCGCCTCATCGGCGGCTTCGGCTGCGGCCTGCGCTTGGGCTTGGGCGGTTTCGGCCTCGGTGAATTCTTCGGAAGACTGCGCCAAGGCGGACTGAGCGGCCTGCGCGGCCTGTTTCGCCTGCGCGGCGGCGGTTTCAGATTTCTCGGCCGTTGCGCGATTATCCGTGACCAACCGCTGTGCCGATTGGTGCCGCGCCGCGAGGCGGGCGACATCTTCGGTCAGCTCCGATAGCCGCGCTTCGCGGTCCTGCAAAATCGTGGCCGCCTCATGCGCATCATCGGTCGCGCGCGCCAGCTTGTCCTCATGCCCCTCGGAGGCCTTGGTGATTTGCCCCTGCTCCCATTCGAGCCGCTCAATCGTTTCGCCCGCATCGCGGTTCAGCCCCGCCTCACGGTCCATATCGCGCATCAACTGCTCGATCCGGCCCTGCAAAGTAGCGATCCGGGCGCGCGCCTGATCTTCTTGATCAGACAGCGCATCACGTTCGACCACCAGCCGCTGCAAGATCGCCGCCGCCACGGTCTGTTCCTCACGCAAGGGCGGCAAAGCCTCGTCGCGCGCGACACGGATAGATTCGGCCTCGCGCGCCGTGCGTTCGGCTTGCGCGGCGTTGGTGACCTGTTCGCGCAGTGCAGATTGCGCCGCCTCGCGCGCCAGATCGGCCTCACGCCAACGGCGATACAGCAACATCCCCTCGGCGCGGCGCAGATCATCGCCAATCGTGCGATAGCGCGCGGCTTGGCGGGCCTGACGCGCAAGCTGCGCCAGTTGCGCGGCCAGCTGTTCGATCACGTCATCGACGCGGAGCAGGTTCTGCTCGGCCCCGTTCAGCTTCAACTCGGCCTCGTGGCGGCGTTGATACAGACCGGAAATCCCCGCCGCTTCCTCTAGAATACGCCGGCGCGCCTTGGGTTTGGCGTTGATCAGCTCGGATATCTGGCCCTGCCGCACCAGCGCCGGGCTATGCGCGCCGGTCGAGGCATCGGCGAACAGCATTTGCACATCGCGCGCGCGCACATCCTTGGAATTAACCTTGTAGGCCGAGCCCGCATCGCGGGTGATCCTCCGAATGATCTCCAGCCCGTCACTTTCGTTAAATCCCGACGGCGCGAGGCGTTCGGTATTGTCGATCTGCAACGAGACTTCGGCAAAGTTGCGCGCCCCACGCGAAGACGCGCCCGCAAAGATCACATCCTCCATCCCGCCGCCGCGCATCGCCGAGGGGCGATTTTCGCCCATCACCCAGCGCAGCGCCTCAAGCAAGTTGGATTTACCGCAGCCATTGGGCCCGACAACACCGGTCAGCCCATCGTGGATCACCAGATCGGTGGGGTCCACGAAGCTTTTGAAACCGTTGAGACGTAGCCGTGAGAAGCGCAAATGCCCTGCCTTTCCGAATCTGCGAAGCGTTAAGAAGTGTCCGCAGCCATGGCGCTCGAGTCAACCAAAACGCACCTCATATCGATGCGCAGGCGCGCTTATCCACAAGATATTGGCGTATTCCCGCGCAGATCTGTCGGGTCATGGCCCAAAGGCAGAGCTGCGCGAGATAGCGCGCCCTGAGCGCCTCGAATGGACAAACGCACGTGACGGCAATGCCGTTGAGGATCGCGATGACGATCAATGTCGGCTTCATCCTTGGGATGGTCTTCGTACCCAGCCTGTGATCGGTCGTGGAATATCGGGTCCCGCTGCCGACCTGAATGGTGCTGCATCTTAGTCGGTGTCATTTCGGGCGCATTGCGGCACAGCCGGTGCCTACCGAGTAATTCTCCTCCTTTAAGTCAGAGGCCGCGAAGGATCTCTCGCGCGACCTTTTTCTTATGCGCGGCATGCCCTAGCATCACGCCAACCGCCAAGGAGTCCCCGATGATCCCCGCATTGTCCTTGATCTTGATGTTTCAACTCGTCGGAGAAATCCTGTCGCGCGCCCTTGTGTTACCGTTGCCGGGACCAGTGCTGGGCATGATCTTTCTGCTCATCGCGCTCAGTGCATCGGAGCGTGTGCGCAACGTCGTGCGCCCGGTGGCGCAATTCATTCTTGCGCATCTGTCGCTGCTATTCGTGCCCGCTGGTGTTGGGATCGTCGCCCATCTCAGCGATCTGCAAGAGCACGGCTTTGGCTTGGCGCTGGCGCTGGTGGTCTCGACGATGGCAGCGATCATCGCAGGAGCTGCGGCATTCGTATTCGTGGCCAAACTGATCGGGAGCCGCGCTGATGACTGATCCGTTCAAGCTATGGTCCTATCTGTCTTCGGAACCGCTGTTGTGGCTTTGGGCCACGCTGCTGGCCTATTGGTTGGGCGATTTGATCTTTCGCATGACGCGGCGCAGCCCGTTCGCCAATCCGGTGATGATCGCCGTGGTGCTCCTAGGCAGCGTGTTGCTGGCGACCCATACCCCTTACGAGCGCTATTTCGACGGGGCGCAGTTCGTTCATTTCATGCTGGGCCCGGCGACCGTCTGTCTGGCAGTGCCGCTTTATGACAATCTTCCCAAGGTCAAACGCGCGCTTTTGCCGATAGCGGCAGGGCTGATCGTGGGCTCGACCACCGCGGTTGTCAGCGTGCTGGCGATTGCCAAGGCGATGGGGGCGGGGCCGATCTTGTTGGCCTCGCTTGCGCCGAAATCGGTGACAGCACCCGTGGCCATCGGGATTTCGCAGCAGTTGGGCGGAGAGCCATCGCTGACCGCAGTACTGGTGATCATCACCGGCATGATCGGCGCGATCGTGGTGACGCCGATGCTCAACCTTTTGGGCTTTCGCGACTGGCGTGCGCGTGGATTGGCGGTGGGCGTTGCGGCTCATGGCATCGGCACCGCACGTGCCTTTCAGGTGCATGAAACGGCGGGGGCTTTTGCCTCGATCGGGATGGGGATGAACGCGGTGCTGACGGCGTTTCTCGCGCCGGTTATCCTCAGTCTGTTCTAGAAATTGCGCGGCGGGCGAGGTTTGTAGACCGGCAAGGTCCAGCCAAACCGTAGCGATCCCGCGCGCAACACAAAGGTCGTCGCCGCACAGATCAGCAGCGCCGTGAACCGATCAACCCCTAGGCCACTCGCAATCAGCGCGCTGGCAGCCCCCGCAAAGGCGCAGCTTAGATACAGCTCGCCCTGTTTAAGCATCAAGGGCACCTCGTTGCACACCACATCGCGCATTAGCCCACCAAATGACCCGGTCACGACGCCCATGATCAGCACGATCACCGGCCCGTGGCCCAGCTTCATCGTGATCGCGACGCCCGCAGGCACCGCTATGGCCAGCGCGCAGGCATCCAGCCACAGCAGCGCGCGATAGCGGCTTTCCAGCAGATGGGCGGTGAAAAACACCACGACCGCGGCCCCGGCGGCGATCACCACAAAGGTCGGATCGCCCACCCAGAACACCATGTCACGCCCCAGCAACAGATCGCGCAGCGTGCCACCGCCCACCGCCGTCAGCGCCGCGATAAAGATGAAGCCCACGAGATCCAATTGTTGGCGCGAGGCCACCAGCGCCCCGGTCAGCGCGAAAACCAGCACCGAGGCGTAATCGAGCCCGGTGCCGATGGGTAGATCGCTTAGCCACGCGGGCAGCGGGCTCATCCGGCTTTGCCCAGCTTGAATGGGGCCATGCCGGCGCGGGCCAGTTCGTCAGCCAGCTCGTTCTCGGCGTGGCCGGCGTGGCCCTTGATCCATTTCCACGTCACCGAATGGCGCGCCTGCGCCGCATCGAGGCGTTGCCACAGATCGACATTCTTCACTGGCTTCTTGTTCGCGGTTTTCCAACCGTTGCGCTTCCAGCCGTGAATCCAACCGGTCACACCGTTCTTCACATAGGCCGAATCGGTGGTGATGGTGATTTCCGAATCTCGCTTCAGCGCCTCAAGCGCGTTGATCGCGGCCAGCAATTCCATCCGGTTGTTGGTGGTATCGGCCTCGCCGCCCTTGAGCCTGCGCTCTTTGGCGATCCGCGCGCCATCCATCGCGCGCATCACCACGCCCCAGCCACCGGGGCCGGGATTGCCGCTGCACGCGCCATCCGTCCATGCGTGAATCTCAGCCATCAAGCCCCACATATCCATCCAGCGCCGCGATCCGGTCCAGCCACGCGCCCAGCGCCGGGAAAGGCGACAGATCGAACCCACCACGACTTTCAGCGGTGTGGGTATAGGCGTAAAGGCAGATATCGGCGAGGCTGATCGCATCGCCCACAAGCCAGTTTCGGCCCTTCAGCGCATCCTCCATCACCTGCAATAGCGCATTGCCGCGCTCCAGCAGATCGGCCAAGCGTTGCGGCGTGGCCTCGGGTTTGCGATGCGCATAGTGCAGCAGGGCGGCGCGCACTGCGATCACACCCTCATGTTGGTTTTGCTCCCAGAACATCCATGACAACATCTGCGCGCGCGCAAAGGCGTCTTGCGGGAAGAAATTGCTGCCCTCGCCCAGCCAGAACAGGATCGCATTGGATTCTCCCAACACCCGGCCATCGCTCAGATGCAGGGTCGGTGCTTTGCCAAAGGGCAGCGCGCCGCTTTCATGGGCCTTGGCCAGCGCTTCGGTGTCATATTCCACATCAATGCACTGATAGGCGCGCCCTTGCAGCGCCAGCAGCAACCGCACCTTGTAGCTATTGCCCGACGAGGGCATCGAATACAGCGTCATCATATTATTCAGGTCCTTACCAAGGCCACCAGACAGGCCACGACCACCACCGTCAGCCCAAGGCGCAACTTCATCCACCAGCCAGGGGCCAGCCCGCTGCTTGCAAAGACATAATCAAGCGGTAGCAACAAGATAAACCCGATCAGCAGGACAAAGTTGATCGGCATCCCCAGCACGGCCAGCAGGATAAAGATCAGGATCGGCGCGATGGAAATCGCATAGCCCGCGGACCACTCGGCCTTGGCGGCAAAGCCCCAAAGACAGCCCGCCATAAAGCAATAGATCATCAGCGCATAGCCCAGCACCGCCACGCGCGGATCGACCATGCCCGGCGGTAGCAGCGCGCCGGTCTGCACCACCAACACGCCCCAGACAAAGGGGATCAGCCCGGCGACGCCCAGCATCAGCGCCAGCCCCGGAATGCGCGGTCCGATCGCGCGCATCACGCGGTCTCGCGCAGCACGCGCGGCACTTTGAACTCGATATCTTCGCGTGCGGTCTCGATCTGATCGACGGTCAGGTCATAGCGGTCGCGAAAGGCCACTATCACCTCGTCGATCAGCACCTCGGGCGCGCTCGCCCCGGCTGTTACGCCCACCGCCTTAGCGCCTGCAATGGCACGCCAGTCGATATCATCAGCGCGCTGCACGAGCTGCGCATAGCCACAGCCCGCCGCGCGCCCGACCTCGACCAGACGGCGCGAATTGGACGAATTAGGCGCGCCAATCACCAGCAGCGCATCAATCTGCCCCGCCATCGCCTTGACCGAGGCCTGACGGTTCGTCGTGGCATAGCAGATGTCTTCTTTCGCGGGCCCGACGATCGCGGGAAACCGGTCTTGCAAAGCCGCCACGATGGCCGCCGTATCATCGACCGACAAGGTGGTTTGCGTGATGAAGGCCAACTGATCGGGATCGCGCGGCGTAATCTTTGCCACGTCCTCGATCGTTTCGACCAGCAGCACTTCGCCCTCGGCCAGTTGCCCCATCGTGCCCAGCACTTCGGGGTGACCGGCATGACCGATCATCACCATCTGATGACCATTATCCGAGTGTCGCTCGGCTTCTTTGTGCACCTTGCTCACCAGCGGGCAGGTCGCATCAACATAGATCATCTCGCGCCGCTCAGCTTCGGCGGGCACGGATTTGGGCACACCATGAGCCGAGAAAATCACCGGCCGATCCGTCGGGCATTCGTCCAGCTCTTCGACAAACACCGCGCCTTTGTTGCGCAACGTATCAACGACATATTTGTTATGCACGATCTCATGGCGCACATAGACCGGCGCGCCCCATTTTTCGAGCGCCATCTCGACGATCTTGATCGCCCGGTCCACGCCCGCGCAAAACCCGCGCGGGGCCGCCAGATAAAGGGTCAGGGAAGGTTTCATCGCGCTCTCCTTCGGTCTGGTTACTGACCTAATGCGGGTATTGGCGCAGGTCCAGTGGCCGCGTAGCTTAGCGCCAAGTCGGATGGAAACGCCCTGCCGGTGAGAGTGTGAAAATATCCACCCCATCCGCCGTGACGCCCACCGAATGCTCAAACTGCGCGCTCAGCGATTTGTCCCGCGTCACCGCTGTCCAGTCATCGGCCAGAACCTTGGTTTCAGGGCGACCCAGATTGACCATTGGCTCGATCGTAAAGATCATGCCCTCTTCCAGCATCGGCCCAGATCCCGCGCGCCCGTAATGCAGCACGTTTGGCGGGGAATGAAATACTTCGCCCACGCCGTGACCGCAGAAATCGCGCACCACTGACATCCGGTGACCCTCGACAAATTTCTGAATCGCATGGCCGATATCGCCGAAGGTGTTGCCCGGCTTGACCTGCTCAATCCCGATCATCAGCGCATCATGAGTGACCTGAATCAGCCGTTCGGCCTTGCGTGACAACGTGCCCGCCACATACATCCGCGAGCTGTCGCCAAACCAGCCGTTCAAAATCACAGTCACGTCGATATTGACGATATCACCGTCTTTAAGGCGCTTGTCGCTGGGGATGCCGTGACAAACGACGTGGTTAATCGAGATGCAGCTTGCGTGGCGATAGCCGCGATAGCCAATCGTGGCCGAGGTCGCACCCATCTCGCCGACGCGTTTTTCGATAAACGCATCCAACTCGCCGGTCGACACGCCGGGCTTCACGAGATCGGCGACCTCGTCAAGGATCTGGGCCGTGACCTGGCTCGAGGCACGCATTCCCTCGAAATCATTTTGGTCGTAAATGCGAATGCCGTCTTTGGTCACACGGCCGTGGCTATTGTCCAAGGCTCTACTCCTAACGCTTTTGCGCTTTAGATAGTCACAATTACACCGCTTGGCCAGTGCCCGGCCTTTCCCGCGCAGGGGCTGCGCCCTATACCAAGGCAAAAGGAGGCCAATCCATGCCCAATCCCACCGCCGCAATCTTGATTATCGGAGACGAAATCTTGTCCGGGCGCACCCGCGAAGGCAATGCCCATTTTCTTGCCAGCAAGCTGGTGGAACACGGTATTGATTGCCGCGAAATCCGCGTCATTCCCGATGACCACGCCGGAATCATCGAGGCGGTGCGCGCGCTGTCAAAGCGGTTCGATCATGTATTCACCAGTGGCGGCATTGGCCCAACGCATGACGATATCACCGCCGATGCGGTGGCCGAGGCGATGGGCGTCGGCATAGATGTGCGCGACGATGCGCGTGCGCTCTTGGCCAAGCATTACGCCGCGCGCGATACTGAATTCACCGCCGCACGCCTGCGCATGGCGCGCATTCCCGATGGCGCGACGCTGATCGACAACCCGGTTTCGGTCGCGCCCGGGTTCTCCTGTGACAATGTGCATGTAATGGCAGGCGTGCCCAATATCTTTCAGGCGATGGTTACAGGTCTGCTGCCGCGCCTGACCGGAGGGGCGCCCGTGATCTCGCGCAACTGGCAGGTGATGGAGGCGGAATCGACAGTGGCCGATGAGCTGCGCGCGATTGCGGGACAGTTCGGCGATCTTTCCTTCGGTTCCTATCCCTTTGTGCAAGAGGGGCGCTACGGCACTAATCTCGTGGTGCGCGGACAGGACCCCGCGCAGGTTGAGGCTGGGCTTGGCGCACTGAAATCAGCCTTTCCGGAGGGGCAATGAGCAAGGACCCAAGCACCATCCCAAGCACCATCATTGACGCCACTTGGCCTGCGGCAGCTACGCAAGTTGCGGGCGGCTTCTTGATTCGCGAGGGGCAAGGCGGCGGCTCACGGGTGAGTTGCGCCACGCTGATTGCTCCGTTCGGTGACGCCGACATAACCGCTGCCGAGGCCGCGCATCGCGCCTTGGGCCAGACCCCACGCTTCATGATCCGCCCCGAGGACAGCGCGCTGGATGCCGCGCTCGAGGCTCGGGGATATATTGCCTATGACCCGGTCTTTCTGTGGTCCGCCCCGATCGCGCAGATGCAGGGAGAGGTGCCCCCTGTTACGGCGTTCGCGCATTGGCCGCCGCTGCAAATCGCGCGCGATCTTTGGAGCGAGTTGGAGGTCGGCCCCGAACGCCAAGCGATCATGGACCGGGTGACAGGGCCGAAGGTCTGTGTGCTGGGCCGCAAACAAGATCGCGCCGCCGGGGTCGCCTTTGTCGCGATGCACGAAGGCACGGCGATGTTGCACGCGCTCGCGGTCGCGCCGCAATTTCGGCGCAGCGGGCTGGCGCGCGTGATGGTGCATGAGGGCGCGCGCTGGGCGCTGGCGCAGGGGGCCAGCCAGTTTGAAATGCTTGTCACCCATGCCAATGACGCCTCGAACGCGCTGGCGCAAAGCCTCGGGATGACGCAACGTGCTGGCTATCACTATCGCCGGGAGGGCGGAAAATGAGAGGCGCGGCTTTCGTCTTGATGTTGGTCCTAAGCGGCGCACCTGCGCTGGCAGAGCCGCTCAACCTGACCCTGCCCGCTGGCGCCATTCAAGCGGACCAAGAATCAAGTCCTGCCACCAGCTATGCGCTGGCTGTGGGGCCGTGGAAGGGCGATTCGATGCAGACGCTGGCGCTGGAAGGCGCGCGCAGCGACACCGCTTGGCGGCTGCGCGCGAACCAGAATACCACGCTGCAATTGCTTGCTACGCTGCGCGAACAGCTTGCTCAGGCGGGCTATACGATGCTCTATGAATGCGACACCGAGGCCTGCGGCGGGTTTGATTTTCGCTACGCGCTTGATTTGCTGCCCGAGCCCGCAATGCATGTCGATCTGGGCGATTTTCGCTATTTCGCGGCACATAAGGGCAATGACTACGTGGCGATCACGGTCTCGCGCAGCTCGGAATCGGGCTTTGTCCAGATCACGACGATAAGCGTGCAAGACGTCACCCCGATCGTGCCCGACAATCCGCTCGCGATCCCGCAACAATCCGCACCACTTCCCGGCAGTGCGGCAGCAACGGCCCTCTCACCATCGGTCTTTGCGGCACAGTTGGAATCGCAAGGCTCGGTCGCACTGGATGATTTGGACTTTGCCAGCGGCGAAGTGGCGCTGGGCTCGCGCGAGTATGCCTCGCTCAAAGACTTGGCCAGCTATCTGTCGGACCATCCCAAAGCGCAGGTGGTTCTGGTCGGCCATACCGATGCGGTCGGTTCCTTGGCGGCCAATATCGCGCTGTCCAAACGCCGCGCAACGGCCGTGCGCGCTAAACTCATTGCCGATTTTGCCGCCAACCCGGCCCAGATCAGCGCCGAAGGGGCAGGCTATCTGGCTCCGCGCGCCAGCAATCTGACGAAAGAGGGCCGTGAGAAAAACAGGCGGGTCGAAGTGGTTCTCACTTCGACCCAAATGTGACAGCGTCCGACGGATAGAAAGCACTGTGGGAGGGAAAACTTACCAGTTGTCCGGGCCACGCTTCTCAAAAGTGTTGGCCAGGAAATCAATGAAAGCGCGCACTTTCGGCTGGGTAAAGCGGCCCGGCGGATAGACCGCGTAAATGCCCAGCGTTTCCATCGGCAATTCGGGCATGGCCTCTTTGACAAGGCCATCCTTGAGCGCCTCGGCGTATAGGAAAGACGGCAGATAGGCGATGCCAAGCCCCGCGATCGCAGCATGCAACAGCGACTGCCCGTCATTGACCGTCAGCCAGCCATTGGAGCGCACCTGACGCCGCTCGCCCGAGGGCGCGGTCAGCTTCCAGACATTACCAGCCGATTGGTTGGAATAATGTAGCAACTTGTGCTCGTTGAGATCGTCGATTTTTTGCGGGCGACCATAGCGTTGGAAATAGCCCGGCGAGGCGATCATACGGCGCGAGGTCTCGGTCAGTTTGCGCGCGCGCAGGCTGCTATCTTCCAGCTCGCCCACCCGGATCGCCATGTCGAACCCTTCCGAGATCAGTTCAACATAGCGGTTATTGAGAACCATGTTCACGGTAATCTCGGGAAACTCCTGCAAGAACTCCCCCAAAACCGGAGAGAGCAGATTGACCCCGAAATCGGTCGCGACTGAAATGCGCAACACCCCTGAAGGCGCCAGTTGCATTGAGGTTACCAGCGCATCCGCCTCGCCTGCATCATTGAGCACACGGCGTGCCCGGTCATAATAGGCCAGCCCAATTTCGGTCGGGCTCACGCGGCGCGTCGTGCGATTGAGAAGCCGCGCCCCAAGTCGCGCCTCTAGTGCCGAAACATGCTTCGAAACAGCGGATTTGGAAATACCCAGCTTTTTCGCGGCATCGGTGAACCCCCCCTGATCCACGACCATCGCGAAGGCTTCCATTTCAGTCAGGCGATCCATATGCGCACCTTTTCGGTCTCGGTTTATTGCTTGTTCGGGAACAGTTCTGGCCCCCAATTCGGGCGCAAATGGGGCCAAGGGGGGACAATACCGCGGTATTGTCACACGTTGGTTACTATTGAGAAACGATAGCCGCCCTTGCGCGAAACATCCCACCGGCAGGCGCAGCCGCCTTTCTACCAACGCTCACATGCGCGCAATCACACCCGAAAAGCAGCGTGACGCCGCGTTTGGCGTGACAAGATCGCGGTGCGCTTTCACAGTGACGCGCAGGTTATGGGAGGACGACATGAGCCAGTTTCCGCATCTTTTCGCGCCGCTCGATCTGGGGCATGTGACCCTGCCCAACCGGGTCCTGATGGGCTCCATGCACACCAATCTTGAAGAGCGCGGCGACTGGAACGCGGTGGCGGAATTCTACGCCGAGCGCGCGCGCGGCGGTGTCGCCCTGATGGTCACCGGCGGCATGGCCCCCAATAGCGAGGGTGGCGTGTTTCCCGAAGCGGCGGGCCTGTTCACCTCTGATGACATCGCCCATCACAAGATCATCACCGAGCGCGTGCACGCGGCGGGCGGGCGCATCGCGATGCAGATCCTGCATGCCGGGCGCTATGCCTATGGGCCCGAATGCGTCGCCCCTTCGGCGATCAAATCACCGATTTCGCCGTTTCCGCCCAAGGAGTTGGACGCAGCCGGGATCGAAAAACAGATCGCCGATATCGCAACAGCCGCCGCGCGGGCGCGCGAGGCGGGCTATGACGGCGTCGAGATCATGGGGTCTGAGGGCTATTTCCTCAATCAGTTCCTTGTACGCCACACCAACAAGCGCACGGATGACTGGGGCGGCAGCTTTGAGAACCGGATGCGCCTACCCGTCGAGGTGATGAAACGCGTGCGCGCCGCTGTTGGCGAGGATTTCATCGTGATTTTCCGCATTTCGCTGATTGATCTGGTGCCCGACGGCTCCACCTGGGACGAGGTCGTGACGTTGGCCAAGGCGATCGAGGCGGCGGGGGCGAGTATGCTTAATACCGGCATCGGCTGGCATGAGGCGCGCGTGCCCACCATCGCCACCTCGGTGCCGCGCGCGGCGTTCACGTGGCTAACCGGTCGCTTGCGCCCCGAAGTCTCGATCCCGGTGATCACCTCGAACCGGATCAACACGCCCGGCGTCGCCGAAGAGGTCTTGGCAGAAGGCAGCGCCGACATGATCTCGATGGCGCGACCGTTCTTGGCCGATCCCGATTTCGTCAATAAAGCGCAAGCGGGACGCGCCGCCGAAATCGCGCCCTGTATCGCGTGCAATCAGGCCTGTCTGGATCATACGTTCCAAGGCAAAGTGTCGTCCTGCCTCGTGAATCCGCGCGCGGGCCATGAGACCGAGATCGTGATTACCCCCACCGCCAGCCCCAAGACAATTGCCGTGGTTGGCGCCGGGCCTGCAGGTCTGTCCGCCGCGATCACGGCGGCGCAGCGCGGGCATAAGGTCACGCTATTTGATCGCGCAAATGAGATCGGCGGGCAGCTGACGATGGCGCGCATGGTGCCGGGCAAAGAAGAATTCCACGGCCTCACCGATTGGTTCGCCACGATGGTGAACAAGACCGGCGTCACGCTGCGGCTCAACACGGAAGCCACCGTCGAGGCGCTAACCGATTTTGACGAGGTGATCATCGCCACCGGCGTGCGCCCGCGTGATCCCGAGATTCCGGTCGAGGGCGGGCAAGTGGTGTCCTATATCGACATCCTGAAAGGCCGCGTGAAAGCCGGACCACGCGTCGCCATCATCGGCGCGGGCGGGATCGGCTTTGATGTAGCCGAGTTCCTGACGGTCGATGACAGCCCGACGCTTGATCTGGAGGAGTGGAAGCGCGAATGGGGCGTGGGCGATCCGGCACAAACACCGGGCGGGCTGGCCGAGCCTCATCCCGAAGCGCCCACACGCGCTGTCACCCTGTTACAACGCAAGCGCGAGAAGCTGGGGCGTCGTCTTGGCAAGACGACGGGCTGGATCCATCGCGCCGCGCTGCAGATGAAGAATGTGCAGATGATCGGCGGTGTGAATTACGAGCGCATCACCGATGAGGGCCTGCATGTCAGCTATGGTGAGGCGCGCGAAAACCCCGGCGTGATCGCTGCGGATACCGTGGTGCTATGTGCCGGACAGTTGACCGAGCGCAGCCTTGCCGATGCGTTGATCGAAGCGGGCCGGTCGCCCCATGTCATCGGCGGCGCAGATGTTGCCGCCGAACTCGACGCCAAGCGCGCGATTGATCAAGGCACACGCCTCGCCGCCGCGATCTGAGAGTTGCAATCAAGGGCCGCGTCGAGACACCCGCGCGCCCTTACGCCTCTTGCGCCCAATCGGCCGCCTGCATCTCGCGCAGGCGGCTGGCGGTGCGTTCAAACTCAAACGTGCCTTCGCCCTCGACATACAGCCGTTCGGGCACATCCGCCGCCGAACAGATCAGCCGCACTTTCGCCTCATACAAAGCGTCGATAAGCGTCACGAACCGCTTTGCCTCGTTAAAATTCGATGCCGAAAGCAGCGGGATATCATCCAGCAGCAGTACCCGCACGGCATCGGCAATGGCGAGATAATCTGCCGGGCCCAATGCCACCGCGCAGAGATCCCAGAAAGACGCCCGCGCTACACCGGCATGGAAATGGGGCAGCACGACGTTGCGGCCCTTGACCGTCAGTTCCAGCTTGTGGGTGAGGTCATGGCCAGACAAATCGTCCCAAAGCGCATCCATCCGCGCGCGCGCCTCGCGCCCGACGGGGTGGAAATAGACCTCTTCCCCTGACAGGCGATGCTGGCGATAATCGGTATCGGATGCCAGCTCATAGACTTGCAGCTTGTCGCGGATCAGCGCGATGAAGGGCAGGAAAAGCTGGCGGTTGAGACCGTTCTTATACAGGTCCTCTGGCAAGCGGTTCGAGGTGGTCACAATCGTTACGCCGCGCTCGAACAGCGCCTCGAAAAAGCGCCCCACAATCATCGCATCGGCAATATCGGTGATCTGCATCTCATCAAAACACAGCAGGCGTAGCGACCCGGCCACCTCTTCGGCCACCGGGCGCATCGCATCGACCGTATTCGCGCGGCGCGCATCTTCCAACTTGCCCTGAATTTCCTGCATGAAAGCATGGAAATGCACCCGGCGCTTGGGCACGTCAGTCGCCCCGAAGAACATGTCCATCAGCATCGACTTGCCGCGCCCGACGCCACCCCAGAAATACAGCCCCCGCACCCCTTCGACAGGGGCTGCCTTGCGCGAGAAAAACCCACGTTTGCGTGGCTCTGGAGCCGTTTCAAGCTTGGTGCGAATATCTTCGAGAATTGGCAGAACGGCGCGTTGGGCCGGATCGGGGTTCAGCGCCCCTTCGGCCAGTTTCGCATCGTAGATGTCGGGCAATGTACGTCTCATGACGGTGCGATATAGCGCGTTTGCGGGATTGAAAAGCCCTCATGCTTGCGCAAGCATCCTCCGCAAGAGGAGAATACCCATGACCAAAGACCTGCCATTGCTGGGCGCAGCGCTGAGCCTTGATATGCTGGCCCATCATCAAGACTGGATTTTGGCCGATCATCGCGATCTGGAACTGCAAAGCTTTTGCTGGCCCAACACGCCCGAGGCGGACTTTGTGAAGATGGCGGCGCGCGCCAAAGAATTGCTGACGGGCTATCGTGGGCGGCTGGGGCTGCACGGGCCCTTTTCGGGTTTCAACATCGATTGCACCGATCCCGCGATTGTCGAGGTGATCCGCACGCGGATGCTGCGCACGCTTGATATCTGCGCCGAGCTTGGGGCCGATCAGATGGTGATCCATTCGCCCTACACGATGTGGAAGGAAAGCGATCTGGATGCGAATCCCTCGAAAGGTTTCATGCAGATTGAACGCGTGCGCTACATTCTGACACCGGTGATCGCGCAGGCCCGCGATCTGGGCGTGACTTTGGTGATCGAGAATGTCGAGGATCTGACACCGCGCCTGCGTGTCGATCTGGCCGCGGCGCTTGATAGCAAGACTGTTAAGGTCTCACTGGATACCGGACATGCGCAGTTCATGCATCGGCGTTTGGGCGCGCCCCCAGTAGATGTCTTTGTCAATGCGGCGGGGGCTGCGTTGCAGCATGTGCATTTGCAAGATGTCGACGGGTATGGGGACCGCCATTGGCATCCGGGCGAGGGCTCGATCGCGTGGCATGCGGTATTTGCAGCCCTCAGGCGGCTGCCCAAAATGCCACGCCTGATCTTGGAGGTGAATGACGAGGCGGGGCTGCGCAAAGGCGCACAGTATCTGGCCGATCAGGGATTGGCGCGGTAACGGCTTCGTGCACAATGGGCCAGCGCCTTGTGAACCCCGATGGCAGCGCGTAATCTCTGCGCTGCAGCAAAAGCCGACAGGAGTTAGCATGTCCAAAGCCGATCCGCAGCGTCTTCACCTTGTCTTCGGTGGTGAGCTGGTGAACCCGAGTGTCACCGAATTTACCGATGTCTCGAAAATCGACATTGTCGGGATATTCCCCAATTACGCCAGCGCCTACGCCGCTTGGAAAGGTGCCGCGCATAGCACCGTTGATGACGCGCATACCCGCTATTTCATTGCGCATCTGCATCGTCTGCGCGACGAAGCGGTCGAGGTTTCCCCGACCGAAGAACTCGGCAACTGAGCCGATAAGGACCAGCAGCAGGATGCGCCACACCCTTCCGTCATGGATCGAGCGCCCCCTCGCTGCGATGCGTCCTCCGGGGCCGCGTGCGCGCAACGCAGCGGCCCACTCACCGCCTGACGGGCCACTTTTGTGGATCTGGGACAGCACCGGGGCCGGATCGGGGGCTGCGCTCGTTGCGCGCCGTGTGATCGCGCGGCTGCCCGATCTGCAAATTGCGCTGACCCCGACAAGCGATCCTCCCGATGATGCGGGGCTGCCCCCAGACGCACTGTGCCTGCCCGCCCCCGAAGATCGTCCGGCCTCTGTGAAGCTGGTTCTTGATGCCTGGCGCCCCGAGATGATCTTGCTTTTGGGCAATGTCTTGCCCGCGGCCCTGATTACCGAGGCCGCTCGGCGCGACATCCCGATCGCCTTGGCCGATGCGCAATTCGACACCGGTGTGGCAGCTTTGTCAGGTGACAAAATCACGGCTTTGCTAGGCCGCCTCAGCCGGATTTATCTGCGTGATGGCGACAGTCGGCGCGCGCTGGAGCGACGCATACCCGCAGAGCGCATCGAGGTCAGTGAGGGCGCATTGGTGGAACCCGCCGAACCGCTGACCTGCTCGGAGGTCGAGCGCGCTTCCATGGCCGATGCGATCGGTGCGCGCCCGGTCTGGCTGGCGACGAGCGTTCCGGGAGAAGAGCTTCGCGCCGTTTTGAATGCCCATAGCTATGCCATGCGTCACGCGCATCGCTTGTTGTTGTTGCTTGCGCCTGATCGCGACCAAGATGGCCCGGCCTTGGCCCAACAACTCAGCGATGAGGGCTGGTCGGTGACGCGCCGTTCGCTTGAGGGTGAGCCGCAAGCCACGACCGAGATTTTCGTGGCCGATGATGCGCAGGAATATGGGCTTTGGTATCGGCTTGCACCGCTCTCGTATATGGGCGGCACCCTAAGCGGTTTGGGGCATGCCCCGCGCGCGCCCCTCGAAGCCGCCGCTTTGGGATCAGCGGTGTTGCACGGGCCGCATCTGGGACGCCACCGCGCGCAATATCTACGCCTCGAAGTGGCACATGCCTGTCGTGGAATTCGCACCGAAGATGATTTTCCCGATGCGATGGCCGATCTGATCGCCCCTGATCGCGCAGCGCATCTGGCACATAACGCGTGGCTCGTGTCATCGGGGGGTGCGGGCGCGGTTGAAACCGTTGCAGGGGGCATCGCCGCGTTGCTGGAAGCGCGCCTCACGAAAGGCGGTCGGTGATGGGCGCGCCGCTGTTCTGGTTCAATGCGCCCACAAAGACCGGCCTGACGGCGCGGCTTTTGTCGCCTCTGGGCGCGCTTTATGCACAAGCCACCGCGCGGCGGGTTCGACAGCCGGGAGCGGCGCTGGACGTGCCGGTGATCTCGGTTGGCAATATCAACGCAGGTGGCACCGGGAAAACGCCCACGGTGATCTGGTTGGTGCAACGTCTCGCGGCGCGCGGGGTGACGGCGCATGTCGTCACGCGCGGTTATGGCGGCACCTTGCAAGGCCCGGTGCGCGTCGATGAGCGCACCCATCGCGCCGATCAAACCGGGGATGAGCCGTTGCTGCTATCAGCCTTTGCGCCGACTTGGGTTGCCAAGGATCGCGCTGCGGGGGCACGCGCTGCGGTGGCGGCGGGGGCACAGGTGGTGGTGCTGGATGACGCCCATCAGAACCCAGCGCTGCGCAAGGATCTGTCAATCGTCGTTGTCGATGCGCAAAAGGGGTTTGGCAACGGGCGCTGCTTGCCCGCCGGGCCTTTGCGCGAGCCGGTGGATGCCGGGTTGGCGCGGGCTGATCTGTTGATCTCGATCGGGCCGGATGCTGCGCAGCATGATTTCGCCGCCGCTTGGCAATCGCGCGTGAAAATTCCACATTTGACGGGCGCGCTGATGCCGCTGCAAACAGGGATGGATTGGCAGGAT
The DNA here is from genome assembly GCF_913064665.1 of uncultured Thioclava sp. GTDB lineage: Bacteria > Pseudomonadota > Alphaproteobacteria > Rhodobacterales > Rhodobacteraceae > Thioclava > Thioclava arctica. The sequence goes on along the minus strand of NZ_CAJYBT010000003.1, from coordinate 114,851 downwards.
TTGCCCGTTCTCGCCTTTGCAGGCATTGGCCATCCCGAGAAATTCTTTGCCACGCTGCAATCGCTGGGCGCAAAATTGCTGCGCAGCGAAGCGCTGGAGGATCACCAGCCTTTCACCCCCCGATTGCTGACCCGGATCGAGGCCGAGGCCAACCTGCTCGGCGCGCAACTCGTGACCACCGAGAAAGACGCCGTGCGCCTACCTGCCGAATTCCGACCCAAGGTTCTCGCGCTACCGGTGCGGCTGGAAATCGCGGTGGCGGATGCGCTGGATGCAGCGCTCGCCAAGCTTGGACTGTAACGCAAAAGGCCGACCCAATCGGGCCGGCCTTTCGATAAACTCAACCTGCGCTTACTGTGCGGCTTTGGCCAGATCATCGTCGATGATCTTCTTCATATCCGACCAAACCATATTGGAATATTTCGTGCCGTTGATGATGAAGGTCGGCGTTGCGTCGATCTTGTCCGCTGAAGCATTCTTCTGGAAGGTCGCGACCAGTTGCTCGGCGCGCTTTTCATCGTTCATGCATGTGGTGACCTGATCATTGGTCAGCCCGGCCTGCAGCCCGATCTTGTGCAGATTGTCCGAAATCGTCTGCTGCTTGCCATCGCCGATCCAGTCGCGCTGCTTGTTGAACAGCATATCCGAAATCGCGTAATATTTCGGGTCACCGCCACATTGCGCGATCAAGCCAGCCCAAATCCCGAACATGTCGAAATACACTTCGCGCTGAATGAACTTCACCTTGCCAGTGTCGATGTAGTCTTTCTTCAGCGTCGGGTATTCTTCGGTGTGCCAATCGGCGCAATGGGGGCAGGTGAACGAGCTATATTCGATGATCGTCACCGGCGCGTTCTCTTGGCCAAGGCTGACATCGGGCAGGGTCTGCACCGTTTTGTCGGCAGTTGCCTCTTGCGCCTGCGCGGCGGTGATCAGGCTCGCTTCGCTATGCTGAGAGGCAAACCAGCCACCCACTGCAAGAACGCCTGCAACGGCAACGCCGCCAAGGATCGTAAGAGTTTTGCTCATGTATCAGCCTTTCTTCTGCGCGGCCCGTTCCGCGGACCTCGATAGAACGTTTTGTGCCAAAGTTTCCAGCGCTGATCTAAGATCAGCATCCCCACATCCCGCTGCCGTACGCGCTGCCGCCTCAATTATTTGCGGATCAATCGCCTTTGGCTCGGGCTTCGGGGCTGGGGTGAATTGCGCCTGCCCTTCGGCAAAGCCGATGGGCGCGGTCTGTGTCAGCGAAATGCGCGAGATCGCATTATAGCCGTAACACGCGTTTACCTTTTCGCGAATCTGGGGCAGTTGCATTTGCACCATTGGTGCTGCGGCCCCCGTGGTCAGCAGCGTCAGCGTCGCCCCAAATCCGCCCTTGGAATAGCCGATTTTCACCGGGCGGGTCTGGGCGGCAATCTCTTCGCCGACCACCTCGGACCAATGGGTCAACAGGCGCGACACCGCGAATCCCCGCGACTCGCCGGCCGCGCGCACCCTCTGACGCAGCAGCTTGCCTGCGGGCTCAAAGCCGCGCATGCGCCGGTCTGACTTGGATTTCGGGTCTTTCGCACTCATTGCCGATAGGTTCCTCTTGATCGGCCCCATTGTAAGCAGCACATCGGGTCAGGCCAACCGATGGCCAAGAGGGGAGCATAAACATTGCGTGACGGTAAAGGGGCAATCGGCGAAAGCCTGCTGAAATGGTATGATACCGATGCCCGAGTGATGCCGTGGCGGGTGTCGCCGCAGGACCGCGCCTCGGGCGTGCGCCCCGATCCCTATCGCATCTGGCTCTCCGAGGTGATGTTGCAGCAAACCACCGTGGCCGCCGTGCGCGATTATTTCCGCCGCTTTACGGCGCGTTGGCCTGACGTCGAGGCGCTGGCCGCGGCCGAGGATGGCGCTGTGATGGCCGAATGGGCCGGGCTTGGCTATTACGCCCGCGCGCGCAACTTGCTGAAATGCGCGCGTGTGGTGGCGCATGAGATGGGCGGTCAGTTCCCGCAAACGGCGGCTGAGTTGCAAAAACTTCCCGGCATCGGCCCCTATACTGCGGGCGCGATCGCGGCGATTGCCTATGACGAGCCGGTCGCGGTCGTCGATGGCAATGTCGAGCGCGTCGTCTCGCGCCTGTTTGCCGTGCAGACTCCCCTACCCGCAGCCAAGCCCGAGTTGACCAATCTGACCGCGCAGATCACGCCCCAATCCCGCCCCGGCGATTTCGCCCAAGCGATGATGGATCTGGGCGCGACGATCTGCACGCCGCGCAACCCTGCCTGCGCGATCTGCCCGCTGATTGCGGATTGTGATGCTCAATCGCAGGGCATCGCCGCCGATCTGCCGCGCAAGCTGGCGAAGAAACCCAAGCCGACGCGACTGGGATTCGCCTATGTCGCGATGAATGCGGCGGGGGATGTTCTGCTGGAACGTCGCCCCGAGAAGGGCCTGCTGGGCGGCATGCTGGGCTTTCCCGGCTCAGACTGGTCAGAGGCCCCCGCGCCCGCCCCGCCGCTGCGCTCCGACTGGCAGGAGGCCGAGGCCGAGGTGCGCCACACTTTCACCCATTTTCATCTGATCCTACGCGTCTTTGTGACCCGCGCAGAGGGCGCAAATTTTACCCCCGGCGGCGATTTTGCACCCGGTGATCTTCCTACACTGATGCGCAAGGTCTGGGACGCGGCGCAAAGCGCTGATTGGCCGCAACCTGAGTGATTGTATCAGGAAATTCCCGCGCTATCATGGCCGCGCTTGCAACTCCGAGGCCCCGATGTCCAGCCGCGACGAAATCCGCAGCCCCTCTCACGCGTTGCCCTTCTGGCTGTCGCTTGGCACCGTGCCGCTGGCCGTGATCGAGGCGCGCTACGGTGGCTGGACGCTGATCCTGCTGCCGACCTATGCGTGGTGGCTGGTGACATTTCTCGACCAAATTCTGGGGCGCAACGAGGATCAACCCGATGTCGAGACGCCCGAGAGCGAACTGAGTTGGTATCGCGCGATCACGATGATCTGGTTCCCGATTCAGGCGGCGGTGATCTATGGCACGATCTGGTATGTGACGCGCAGTTCGCATCTGAACGGCTTTGAAATCGTGGCGCTGATGTTTGGTGTGGGCGTGATCTCGGGGACGATCGGAATCGTTTATGCCCATGAATTGCTGCATCAAAAGAACAGACTGGAGCGCTGGCTGGGTGATCTTCTGCTGGCAAGTGTTCTGTATTCGCATTTCCGCACCGAGCATCTGCTGGTGCATCACCTCTGGGTCGGCACGCCGCGCGATGCGGTCAGCGCGCGCTATAATGAGGGGTTTCACCGCTTCTTCCGGCGGGTACTGTTCGAGTGCCCCGGCTCGGCATGGAAGGCCGAGGCGCTGATGCTGCGCCGTGCCGGGCGGCCGCTTTGGCATCGTTCTAACCCATTCTGGCGCTACGCTGCGTTGCAGGCGCTGGCGCTGATCGCGGCTTTTGCGGTAGGCGGCTGGATGGGGTTAGGGCTGTTCGCGCTGCAGGCGTTTTTCGCGATCTGGCAGCTGGAGCTGACCAATTATGTCGAGCATTACGGGTTAACGCGCGAATATCGCGGCGAAGGGCGGTATGAGCACGTGCTGCCGCGTCATTCCTGGAATGCCGATCATACCGCGTCGAACTGGCTTTTGATCAATCTACAGCGCCATTCGGATCACCACTACAAGCCCGACCGACGCTTTCCACTGCTGCAAACCTATGATGCCGACGAGGCACCGCAATTGCCGTTCGGCTATCCGGGTATGACCGCGCTTGCGATGATTCCGCCGCTTTGGCGACGGCGGATGAACCCGCGCGTTCGGGCGTGGCGGCGCAAATACTATCCCGAAATCAACGACTGGTCCGATTATAATCGCGGCGCGACACCCTTGCCGCGCGGCTCGTATTAGAGCCTTCAGCCGTTCTCGCGCAGCACTTGACCTGCCAGATAGAGCGAGCCGCAGATCAACACCCGCGCATGCGAGTCCTGCGCGGTGATCGCAGCTAACGCTGCGGCGACATCGGGTGCGGTTGAGGCGGCAATACCGACCTTGCTTGCCGCCGCAGCCGTGTCCTCGGCGCTCAATGTATTAGCCTCGCCGGGGATCGACACGGCGACAAGCTGCGCGGCATGCGCAGCCAGCGGGCGCAGGTAGCCCGTCACATCCTTGGTGTTGAGCATCCCGCAGATCAGATGGGTCGGGCGGCGCGGCATGCTGGCAAGCGTCGCGGCGATCATCTCACCCGCCGCCGGATTATGCCCACCATCAAGCCATAGCTCGGTATTGGGCGCGCAAAGGGCAAGCGGCCCCTGACGCAGGCGCTGCATCCGGGCGGGCCATTCTGCGCGCGTGACAGCCGCCTCACAGGCCAACGCCTCCACCCCGAGATGGCGCAGCGCGGCCAATGCGGCCCCAGCATTCTGGATCTGATGCGGCCCCGGCAGATTGGGCAAGGGCAGATCGAGCAAGCCGGTTTCATCTTGAAAAATCAGCCGCCCGCGCTCCTCCCAGACCTGCCATTGCTGAGCATAGGCCAGAACAGGTGCGCCCAATCGCGCGGCGCGGGCCTCGATCACCTCAAGCGCCAGGTCTTGCTGCGGGCCAATGACAAGCGGCACGCCGCGCTTGATGATCCCGGCTTTCTCACCTGCGATTTCGGGCAGGGTTTCGCCCAAAAATTGCTGATGGTCGATCGAAACAGGGGTGATGATGGTCAGCGCGGGCTGGTCGATCACGTTGGTCGCATCGAGCCGCCCGCCAAGCCCGACCTCAAGCAAGGTAAAATCGGCCGGGCTTCGCGCGAAGGCCAGAAAGGCAGCGGCCGTGGTAACCTCGAAAAAGGTGATCGGTGCACCGTCATTAGCGGCTTCGACCTCATCAAGAAGCGCTGCCAGATCGGGTTCGGAGATCAGCGTGCCTGCCAGCCGAATCCGTTCGTGAAACCGCGCCAGATGGGGCGAGGTATAGGCGTGCACGCGCTTACCCGCCGCCTCGAGCCCCGCGCGAATCATCGCCTGCGTCGAGCCTTTGCCATTGGTGCCCGCGATATGAATCACCGGCGGGATCTGGCGTTCGGGATGGCCCAAAGCGGCCAGCAACCGCTCCATCCGGTCCAGCGAGAGATCAATCACCTTGGGATGCAGGCCCATCAGCCGCGCGAGGATCGTATCGGAAGCGTCGGACATGGTCGGACCTGTCATATTCGTGGATCACGCCGAAAGGGGGCGCTGCCCCCGTCGCGCGCGGCGCGACTCCCCCGGGATATTTCGATCAAGAGGAAGGCGTGAGCGGTGTCTCATCCGTGGGATCGAGCATTGGTGCGGATGTCGCAGCATCCATTGGCTCGGGTGGCGGCAGATCGCCAGCAACAGCGGGAGGCATCCCCATCAACATGCGCAAGATCGTGATCAGTTCGTCGCGCAGTTTCATGCGATGTGTCACGCGATCCAGCATGCCGTGATCAAGCAGGTATTCTGCGCGCTGAAAGCCTTCGGGCAGTTTCTCGCGGATCGTCTGTTCGATCACGCGCGGCCCGGCAAAGCAGATCAGGGCATTGGGCTCGGCGATCTGCACATCGCCCAGCATCGCATATGAGGCCGTGACCCCGCCGGTCGTGGGATGGGTCAGCACTACGATATAGGGCAAGCCAGCCTCTTTGAGCATCTGCACCGCGACAGTCGTGCGCGGCATCTGCATCAGCGAGAGAATCCCCTCTTGCATGCGCGCGCCGCCCGCAGCGGAAAACAGCACCAGCGGACGTTTCAGCAGCACCGCACGTTCGGCAGCCGCGACAATCGCATTGCCGACATACATGCCCATCGAGCCAGCCATGAAGGTAAAATCCTGCGCTGCCGCGACGATGGGCGTGCGCCCGATCTCGCCCTCGGCCACCAGCATCGCCTCTTTTTCGCCGGTCGCTTTCTGCGCCGCTTTCATCCGATCGGGATATTTCTTTTGATCTTTGAAATGCAGAGGGTCGTGGATCGGTTCGGGAACCTTCACCTCGGCAAAGATTCCGCCGTCAAACAGCGCGTTGAAACGCACACGCGGCGTGATTGCGAGGTGATGGTCGCAATTGGTGCAGACATTGAGGTTGTCCGCCAATTCGCGGTGAAACAGCATGGTCCCGCATTCCGGGCATTTCGTCCACAGGTTCTCGGGCGTATCGCGACGCGAGAAAAGCGAGTCGATCCGCGGGCGGACATAATTGGTGATCCAGTTCATCGGCAGGCCCCTGAGCTGTGCTGATTTGGCATCCGCCTCAGATACGCGCAGCGCGCGGGAATTGCAATCAAACGCGCAAGATCAGCCGGATCATAAGCCAGCCGATGAAAATCATAAGCGCGTCAATCGCCAACCAAGGCGCAAGTATCGCAAAATCGCGGGCGTTGATCACAATTGTATAGAGAGCCAGCCCGTCGAGATCGCCGTAAAAACCGACGATGAACATGCTGGTGAAATTATTCACCAGGTGCAGCGCCAGTGCAGCCCCGATATTACCTGTGCGCGCGGTCAGATCGGCGGCAAAGCAGCCAAAGGCAAAGGCCCAGATCGCCAGCCAGATCGCATTTGGCCCAAAACTTCCCGGATCGTAATGCAGCGCGCCAAACAGCGCCGAGGGCAGCACCATCCACATCCAGCGCGAGCGCCATCGCGCCCCCAGTTGCGCCAATAGATAGCCGCGAAACAGCACCTCTTCTGCCGTGATCTGAACCGCCAGCAACGGAAGGGCCAGACCTACCCAGCGCAGCGATGTGCCCAGCCGGGTGGAGCGCCCAACATCACTATCAAATAGCGCCAGAGTGGTGCAGAGCAGCGAGACAATCAGCAGCCAGGGCAGCACAGCCCTCAGATCGCGCAGAACGTTCGGGCCAAACAGGCTGCCTGCCGCGCGCCCATGCCACCAGCGCGCAACAAAAAGCGTGCCCAAAAGGAGCGGCGCGAAGCTTGCGAGCAAAATGACCAAACCACGCGGGCTTGACCCTGTTGCGATCTCGGAGAGCAAGCCGACGAGGCGCAACGACGGCACCGATTGCGTCATGACCAGCAACAGCAACCAACCAGCGCCGACATAGATCGCAACGATCATGATCGCGCCCAGAACGGTGCGCCAGAAGGCGCAGTCATGACGTGCAGGCGCTGTCATTTGCACCAATGCCGGATATCGGGCGCTGGATATCATTGCAGATGCACGCAATCGCAGGCCGTGGCAAAACGTGCGGGATGAATGGTTGGCATGGATGGCCCCCTTTTGGTGCGATCAATTAGCGCCTGCACAAGTGTGCGCGCAACAGCGCAGGGTTTACATTCGCGCGGGCGCGGCGGAAGAAGGCCTGAATTTAGCCAAGGAATACGCGATGTTCGACCTCTCTTACGAATTGGTTGTGATGCTGATTGGCGCAGCCTTTGTCGCAGGGTTTGTTGATTCGATTGCCGGGGGTGGCGGGCTGATCACGGTTCCCGCGCTGCTGCTGGCAGGGATTTCACCACTTCAGGCTTTGTCCACCAACAAGATCCAAGGGACATTCGGCGCGGCCACGGCGGCGCTGTCTTATGCGGCCTCGGGGCGGGTCGATCTGAAGCGCCAGCTTCCGGCGGCGGCGCTGGCCTTTGTGGCGGGGCTGTGCGGTGCGTTGCTTGTCTCGGTGATCCCAACCGAGCATCTGCAAACCGCGCTGCCCTTTGTGTTGATCGCGATCGCGGTGTTTTTTGCGCTGCGTCCGGGTCTTGACGATACTGACCGGGTCGAGCGCATCCGGCCCGCCGCTTTCACCGCGTTTTTCGTGCCGGTCATCGGGTTTTATGATGGGCTGATCGGGCCGGGCACGGGGGCGTTCTTTATGATCGGTTTCGTTATGCTGGCTGGTTACGGCGTGTTGCGGGCCACGGCGCATACCAAATTGCTGAATTTCGCCTCCAATATCGGGGGCCTTGTTGGGTTCATTGCGATGGGCGCACCGCTATGGGGCCTTGGGCTCGCGATGGGTGTGGCGCAGATTGCGGGTGCGCGGCTTGGGTCTAAGCTGGCGATGCGCATTGGCGCGCGGCTGATCAAGCCGCTTCTGGTCGCGACCTCCTCATTGCTGGCGCTCAAGCTGATCTGGGACCGGTTCCTTTAGCGCCCCACTTGCGCCAGAATCCCCCCAAGCTGGGCAAAGCTGCTTGCGACACCTTCCGGTCCGGGCAAGGCGATGAACCCATCCAACTCCGCCCAGATTCGAATCGCTGCATCCACCATCGAATCAGACCCGGCCGCATATAGCCCAGCCTGAATCATCATCTCCGCCCGGTCATAGGCGCCCAGCAAGGCGCGGGCCCGCGCGATCAACTGGTTCTCCTCAATGCTCGCAGCGTCTGGCAAAGATCGCGAAACCGAGCGCAGAAGGTTGATCGCCGGGAATCGCCCACGTTCGGCGATCTCGCGTTCCAGCACGACATGGCCATCCAGCACGCCGCGCAGGATATCCGCCACCGGCTCATCCATATCCGAGCCCGCGACCAGCACCGAAAACACCGCCGTAATATCGCCCGACCCATCAATCCCCGGCCCGGCGCGTTCGCCCAGCGCCATGATCTGATACGAGGTCGAGGGCGGATAACCGCGCAAAGACGCGGGCTCGCCACCCGCCAGCGCCACCTCGCGATGCGCCTCGGCGAAACGGGTCACCGAATCGGCGAGATACAGCACGTGCTTGCCCTGATCGCGGAAGTATTCTGCCACCGACATCGCCGCCCACGCACAGCGCCGCCGCACGAGGGGCGATTGATCGGAAGTGGCCGCAATGATCACCGCGCGCGCCATCCCCTCGGGGCCCAAGGTTTTTTCGACGAATTCACGCAGCTCGCGCCCGCGCTCTCCGATCAAGGCGATCACCACCACATCGGCCTGCACGCCGCGCGCAAAATTCGCCAAAAGCGAGGATTTCCCGACGCCAGAGCCAGCAAACAGCCCAATCCGCTGACCGCGCACAAGCGGCAACAGCGTGTTGAACGCCGTCATGCCGGTTTCCAAACGCGCGCCCAACCGCTTGCGCTGTGCCGCCGGCGGCGGGGCCGCGCGCAGTTCGCGTTCCTGGGCGCCGTGAACCAGGGGCCGCCCATCCAGCGCCACCCCGAACGGGTCGATGATTCGCCCGATCCAGCTTTCATGGGGTGCGATGCCGCCCTGCCCCAACAGCTCCACCTCATCACTGATCGCCACGCCATCAGCGGCACCATCGGGCAGCACCGTCACCCCGCCGCGCGAGAGCGACAACACTTCTGCGCCAATCTCGCGACCCGATTGGCAGCGAATCAACGCGCGATCCCCCAATGCGGCGCGGCGCGTCAGTCCGCTGACATCAATCGTGCCTTGGCGCACCTGCGTGACACGCCCAACCGAGTGCACCGATCCAATGGCGCGCATTTCCGCGCGCAAAAGGTCAAATCCTGCGAAAGCCATTCTGGTCTCCTCATGTTCTCTAAATGTTTTTTAAACGATTCACCCTTAAGGCTTGATTGATAGCTCGGAGGAGAAGCCCCGATGTTCGAAAAAATTGAGATCCTGCAAATGGCCAGCGCGATGGCCACCCATGCGTCCGCTCGGCAAAATGCCGTGGCGCAAAACATCGCGAATGCGGACACGCCGGGTTACGCCGCGCGTGATCTCGCGTCCTTTGAATCGCTGTATCAAAGCGAAAGCACCTCTGGCATGCGCGCCACCCGCGCCGGTCACGTCGGGGCGGATCACACCGTCAGTGCCTCGTTTGAGGCGCGCGTTGATCCCGGCACGATGTCGCCAGATGGCAATTCGGTGTCTCTTGAAGATGAGATGGTCAAGGCCGTGGAGGTGAAGCGCCAGCATGATACGGCGCTCGCAATCTATCGCTCGTCGATGACGGTTCTTCGCACCTCTCTCGGGAGGGGCTGAGCATGAGTGATTTTTCCAATGCTCTCTCCCTATCAGCCTCGGGCATGAAGGCTCAGGCAATGCGCCTGCGCTATGTCTCCGAGAATATCGCGAATACCGACACGCCCGGCTTTCATCGCAAGACCACCGCATTTCAAGAGGTCGTCGATGGCGGTGTTGAAACCGGTCGCGTGCAGCTTGGTCCCGTGCAACTGGACCAACGCGAACTGGCGCAAGTCTATGATCCTGGCCACCCGATGGCGGATGAGAACGGCTACTATGACGGCTCTAATGTCGATCTGGTGGTCGAAATTGCTGACGCGCGCGAAGCGCAGCGCAGCTACGAGGCGAATCTCAAAATGTTCGATCAGGCACGGCAAATGTCGTCCTCTCTGCTCGATTTACTTCGCCGCTAGATAAGGAGACTCCAGAATGGACGTAACTACCTCTCTTGCATCGCAAAGCTATGCCAAAGCCCGCGCCGCTGCGGCCCCAAATCCGCAAGCGGGCGGGCCGGTTGGCGATGCGTTTGAACACACCGCCAATGCCTTTGCCGAAACACTGAAGGCGGGTGAAGACACTGCAAAAGCAGCAATGGCTGGCGGTGCTGATCCACATGCTTTGGTTCAGGCTCTGGCGCAGACCGAACTGGCGGTTGAGACCGCCGTTACCCTGCGCAACAAGGTCGTCGAGGCCTATCAGGAAATCCTGAGGATGCCGGTCTGATGCAGGAAGCCATTTTCTTTGACACGATGCGTCAGGGGCTGTGGATCGCCGTGATGATTGCAGCGCCGATGTTGGCGGTCGCCCTGATCGCAGGCGTTACCATCGGTCTGTTTCAGGCCCTCACCTCGGTGCAGGAAATGACGCTGACTTTCGTACCCAAGGTTGGTGCGATGCTGATCGTTTTCTGGGCCTCAATGTCGTTCATGTCCGATACGCTGGTGGATTTTTTCACCCGGTCGCTCGTGCCATTGATCGCAGGAAGCTGAACCGATGGATAACGCAATTTACGCAACACTCACGCGGCAATCCGGGTTGATGCAGGAAATGCGCACGGTGGCGAATAATATCGCTAACGCCTCGACCACCGGGTTTCGCCGCGAGGGGGTGATCTTTTCGGAATATGTCGCAGGTCTTGAGGGGGACGAACCCTCGCTTTCGATGGCCTATGCGAATGGGCGCAACATCGACCTGCAACAAGGCGGGCTGACCCAAACGGGCGGGCGTTTTGACTTTGCGATCGAGGGTGACGGGTTTTTCATGATCGAGACGCCGCAGGGCAATCAGTTGACCCGCGCGGGCAGCTTCATCCCCTCGCCCGAAGGGGAATTGCTGAGCCCTGATGGCTATCGCCTGCTTGACCCCGGCGGCACGCCCATCGCGGTGCCCAATGGGGCGCAAGATATCGCGCTCGCCTCGGACGGGACTTTATCTGCGGCGGGTGAGCCGATTGCGCAAATCGGGGTGTTCCTGCCGAACGACCCGAACGGGCTAAACCATGTTGGTGGCACCCGCTTCGCAATCCCGGCAGGGGCGCAACCCGTCGAGCAAGCGACATTGCTGCAAGGCTTTCTCGAAGACTCCAATGTCAATCCGGTCTCGGAAATCTCTCGGATGATCGAGGTGCAGCGCGCCTATGAGCTGGGCCAAAAATTCCTCGACCGTGAGGACGAACGTATTCGTGGCGTCATTTCGACGCTCGCAAGATAACAGGAGAGAGCCATGCGTGCCCTTCAAATCGCCGCCTCCGGTATGAGTGCGCAGCAAATGCGCGTCGAGGTGATCTCGAACAACCTCGCGAACATGTCCACCACCGGCTACAATCCGCGCCGCGCCGAGTTTGCCGATCTGCACTATCAACAAATGACGCGCCCCGGCACAATCAACGCAACCGATGGCACGCAAATTCCTGCTGGCGTGCAGCTGGGCCTTGGCGTGCGCCCGACCGCCGTGACCGTGAACCTCTCGCAAGGCTCGCTTTCAGCGACCGGGGGCGATCTGGATTTGGCGATTGACGGTGCGGGATATCTTGAGGTGACGCTGCCCTCTGGAATTTCGGCCTATACTCGCGATGGCGGGCTCAAACGGTCTGCGGACGGTCAGGTTGTGACATCCGATGGCTTTCCTGTCGTGCCCAGTGTCACCATCCCCGAAGATGCCCGCGCCATTGCGATCAACGCCGATGGCGAGATTTATGCCTATTTCACCGATCAGGTTCAGCCCCAGCTTTTGGGGCAATTCACCCTGGCCAATTTCACCAATGACAAGGGGCTTGAGGCGATAGGCTCGAACCTGTTTCGCGAGACTGGCGCATCCGGCCCACCCAATGTGAACACCCCCGGCCAAGACAGTCTTGGCACACTGCGCCAAGGTTATCTTGAAGAAAGCTCCGTCGATCCGGTGCGCGAAATCACCGAACTGATCAAGGCGCAGCGCGGCTATGAACTGAACGCCAAAGTCATCACCGCCGCCGATCAGATGCTTGGCGCAACGACGCAGGTGCGCTGATGAAACGAGCGTTAATCCTTGCCACGCTACTTCTGACACCACTGCCCGCACTGGCAGATTACCTTGTGGCAACGCGCACAATCCGGGCGAAATCAGTTCTGACGCCCGACGATCTGGCACTGAATCCGGGCGATATGCCCGGCGCAATCGCGTCGCCTGCCGATGCCGTCGGTCTGGAAACCCGTGCGACACTTTACGCCGGACGGCCGATCAGCAGCAACGATCTGGGCGCCCCCGCAATCGTCGAGCGCAACCAATTCCTGCCATTGGTCTATCGCAACGCAGGCTTGGAAATTCGCGTTGAGGGTCGCGCGTTGGACCGCGCCGGCATCGGGGACACGATCCGGGTCATGAATGCAAGTTCCAGAACCACCGTGAATGCGCGGCTTGCCGCGGATGGTGCCGCCTATGTCATGCAATGAAGGACCCGTCATGAAATCTCCCGCCCTGCTCTTCCTGATGATCGCGCTCACCGCTTGTGGACGTCTTGAAGACGTCGGCAAAGCCCCGGGGTTTACGCCTGTCGAAAGCGGCAATGAATTCTTTGCAATGTCGAGCGTGCCGATGCCAGAAACAACCTCCAAGCGCCAACCCACAAAAGAGGCATCCCTGTGGTCTGGCGCGCGCAATTCGTTGCTGGGGGACCGGCGCGCAGCACAGCGTGGCGACATTCTCACTGTGGTCATCGAGATCAACGACAAAGCCGAGATTTCCAATTCCTCCGGGCGCTCGCGCTCTGGATCCGAGAGCATGGGAATCCCTTCTCTGCTGGGCATTCCGCAACGCCTCGATCAGCGGCTGCCCGAAGGGGCCTCGATGGCCGATGCTATTTCGACCAATTCGAATTCGGCCTATCAGGGCGATGGCTCTGTGTCGCGCAATGAAAAACTGACCCTGCGCGTCGCAGCCACCATCATCGAGACGCTTCCCAACAGCGTGCTGCGCATTCAAGGCAGCCAGGAGGTCCGGGTGAATTTCGAGGTGCGCGAGCTGATTGTGAGTGGCTTCGTGCGCCCCGAGGATGTGAGCCGCCAGAACGAAATCACCTATGACAAGATCGCAGGCGCGCGCATTTCCTATGGCGGTCGGGGGCAAATCACGGATGTGCAGCAGCCCCGCATCGGCCAGCAAGTCGCCGATATTCTCCTGCCGTTCTGAGGTGACATGATGCTTGGTAAAATACTGCCCATTCTTCTTGCCCTGATCGGGCTCGGCGCAGGCGGCGGCGCTGGATATTTCCTGCGCCCGCCGCCGCCAGATCCAACCGCGATGGCCGAATGCGCGCAGATTCCGCAAGATCACGCCAGCACCGATTCAGAGCATGCCGATGAGGAGATACCGACCACGGAATTCGTCAAACTGAACAATCAGTTCATCGTGCCGGTTGTTGAAGCTGGCCTTGTCCATTCGTTGGTGATCATGTCGCTCAGCATCGAGGTCAAAGTCGGCGCAACCGAAAAGGTCTATCGCGCCGAACCGAAGCTACGCGACGCCTTTTTGCAGGTTCTATTTGATCATGCCAATACCGGCGGGTTCGCAGGCGAGTTCACCAGCTCGGCCAATATGGACCGGCTGCGCACCGCACTTGGTGAAACTGCGCGCAATGTTCTGGGCGATTATGTGGTCGGCGTGCTTGTTTCGGATATCGTGCGCCAAGACACCTAACGCATCTTTGAAACGCTGAGGACGGGGTCGCGATACGCGGCCCCTAAACTTTGCGCGTAAGCTTTTGCAAAACGGAATGACGCCCTACGGCCCGCGCCGCCATTGCGCGCGCCTGATCAATCTCGGGTGTGAGTTCCGCAATCTGCGCATCCAATTCATCCCTGCGTTGATGCGCAAAACTCTCAAAACGCCCCTCTATAATCGCGTTTGCGGGGCTTTCAATTGCAAAGCTATGCGCAGATCGGCGCGCTTTCTGCAGATCAGCCACCTGAGCTTCAATCTGGCGTTGGCGTTGACCCAAGGCGCTCAGTTTGGCCAGTTGCAACTCGCGCTGCATCTCTGCCAAAGCGGTCAGACGCAGCAATTGCTTATGGCGATTCATTTCATCCCCCGAGCACGGGCACGCTGGCGCATCTTTTCAGCGAACCGGATAGCAGCAGCGACGGGCTTGTAATGCTCGGGACGGATCTCATCGCCGACCTCGATCGTTGCGTAAATTGCGCGCGCCGTGGGCGGATCTGAATGGATGGGCACCGCATTTTCCGCCGCAATTTCACGAATGCGCGCGGCAATTTCGTCGACGCCTTTGGTCAAACAGGTCGGGGCCCGACCACTTGCGCGGTCCCATTTCAACGCAACCGCATAATGGGTCGGGTTGACGATGATGACATCGGCATCTGCGGCATTGGCCACCGATTGCCCCATTGCGATCTCATAGCCGCGTTGGCGGCGCTGCCCCTTGAGATGAGGATCGCCTTCGGATTGCTTCATCTCGTCCGTCAGCTCCTTGCGGCTCATCCGGTTGCGGCGCAGGAATTCCGCGCGCTGCCATAGATAATCCAGTGCCCCCATGATCGCGGCAATTGCTGTGACCAAGGCAAGAAACTCGACGATCATTTCCAAAAGGGCACTGGTGGCCTGTCCCGGAGATACGCGCTGCCCCGTCAGAATGACGTCGAATTTCGCCCGTAGATAGAATCCAAGAACGACCGCGATCACCAACAGTTTGACCGCGCTTTTGAAAAACTCGAACAACCCGTTGCGCCCGAATTTCTGCACAGCATTGGCCATCGGATTGATCCGACTCAGCTTAAACTGCAGCTTTTCGGGTGCCACGACGATCGCGCGTTGCGCCCAATAGGCGATCAACGCCGCAATCATCGGGGCCAGCAGGAAAGGCGCGACGGGTGCAAGCACCGAAAACACCGCTCCCATGCCAAGCGTGGTTCCCCCTTCGAAAATATCGCGCGACAAAGTATCTGCTTGTTCGAGCATGACCATGGCACGCGTCCCGAACTGGCGCAGACTGACAGCACCCAACGCCAGGATCGCCAGCAAAAATCCACCATAGACCGCCGCCACAGCAATCTCAGAGGAGCGCACCAGATCACCCTTGCGCCGGGCTTCGTTCAGCTTGTGCTCGGTTGGCTCATATTCCTTTTCGCCAGCGTCTTCCTCACTCATGGAGACACCGTGAACGGGTTGAGCAGGAAATCGACCACCGCTTCGCGCCAGATGATGATACCGCTGGGCAAGGCGATGGCCAGCAGGATCAACCCGCCTGCTGTCAGCGCCGGCGCACCGACAAAGGCCACCATCAACTGCGGCATCGCCCGGTTGATCGCGCCCAGTGCCACGTTGTAAATCAGCCCAGTCATCACGAAGGGGGCCGCGATCATGAAGGCCAGCGAGAACGCCCGCGCAATCCCGGCCAAACCCCAGTCATGAAAGGATTGCGCATCAGGAATCGTCCCGACCGGCATCACGCGGTATGAACCGAGTATGAATTCCGCCAAGTGCACGTGAAACCCCATCTGCATCAACAAAGCGATCCCCGCGACTACCATCAGATTGCCGATGGCGGGTTGAGGCTCACCGCCCATGCCACCCAAAAGTTGCGACAGAGACGTGGCTTGCGCCGCTATCGTGCCCGCCACCTGCAGCGCGAAAATGAACGCGCGCAAACCAAGGCCCAGAAAGACCCCGGTGACGATCTCGAAGAGCATCCAGAAGGGCACCCCGGAACGCGCGCGCAATGGCGCCAGATCGCTCGAGAGTGCCGGGATTAGCAAGATGGTAAAACCAAGCGCGATCACCGTTTTGATCCGCGCAGGCAATGTTGATTCCCCAAAACCTGGCGCAAGCGCCACCAAGCCGCCCACCCGCAACAACACGACGAATCCAAGGAAAAGGGCCTCTTGGCTTGCCTGCAGCAACTGGGAGAGCAACTCATTCATGCTGAGACCAGTCCGACCATGGCAGGGCGTGCCTCAAACCCGATTTCTTCGAAACTCAAAACCGGTGCGGAGATGCCTTTGGCGCTGAGAACTGTGTGCAAAAATCGCCGCCGCCGCCCCGATGTTACCAATGCGGGAAACACGCCTGTTTGACCGGCGGCCGCGACTCGCTCGGCGATATTTGAAGCGAGGCGGTTGAATTTTTCCGGCGGCAACGCGACATCACCCGCGCCACGTTCGGTACCGAAAGTGTAGCTGCCAAAGGTCTCTTCCCATTCCGGCGCTAGCTGAATGAGCGGAATCGTCCCATCAGCGCGACGCAGTTCGGCTACCAACTGGAAACCCAAGCGCTGGCGCACATGCTCGCAGATCGCTTCGGGGGATTGCAGATTGCGCACCTCCGCCACTGCCTCGGTGATCAGCAGCAAATTGCGAATCGAGACCCGCTCTTCGAGCAGCAAACGCAGCACCGCAAGCAGCATATCGATCGATACTTTTTCGGGAATCATCTCGTCCAGAACCCGGCGATTGGCGTCGGCGCGCGCTGGATCAGACAGGTTCACCACCTCATCAAGCAAGCGCCGCAACGCGCGCAGGGTCATCAGCCGCGAGAAATTCGCCTTGATCACCTCAAGCAAGTGGGTTGCCAACACTTCGGTCGGGCTGACCACGGTGGACCCGGCAAGCGCCGCATCCTCTTGCGCATTGACCGACACCCAGCGCGCAGGGGCATTGAACACGGGTTCGCGCACCTCGGGGCCTTCGGGCAGGGCCTCACGATTATCCGCAATCAGCGCCAAAACGCGGTCGGGATAAAGACGGTCACTGGCCTGTTCGACCCCTTGAATGCGAATGCGATAACAGCCCGGTCCCAGACTTGCGTCATCGGTGAGCCGAATTTCAGGCAGGATAAGCCCAAAATTCGCCGCCACATGATTGCGCATATTTGAAATACGCGCATCCAATCCGGTTGCCGGATCAAGCGCCATACTAACCAAATCAGGGGAGAATTCGACATGAATGTCATCAACATCAAGGACGTCCCCCAATGATTTTCGTTGGGTCTTTTCTTCGGGTGCGGGCATTTTCA
This sequence comes from uncultured Thioclava sp., assembly GCF_913064665.1. GTDB lineage: Bacteria > Pseudomonadota > Alphaproteobacteria > Rhodobacterales > Rhodobacteraceae > Thioclava > Thioclava arctica. The sequence goes on along the minus strand of NZ_CAJYBT010000003.1, from coordinate 97,455 downwards.
TTGCTTCTCGCCGCAGCCGCGCCTTTTCGGCCCGCGTGAGCATATAGGCCGATCCGCCCAAAATCACTGCGCCCAACATGAAGGGGACAAAGGGCAGGCCCGGGACCAAGCCGAACAACGCCATCAAGACAGCCACAGTCGCCAATGCAGGCGGGTATTTTCCCAACTGGCGGAACATCTCGAGATCGGTGGAGCCTTTGGAGCCCGTGCGCGACAACAAAATCGCTGAAGCGATGGAAATGATCACGGCCGGAATCTGGCTGACCAACCCATCGCCTACGGTCAAAATCGTATAGGTCTCAAGCGCGCGCGCAAGCGGCATACCATGCACCGCTGTGCCGATAATCAGCCCGACGACCAGGTTCAGCATGGTAATCAGCAACCCTGCGACCGCATCGCCTTTGACGAATTTCGACGCACCATCAAGCGACCCGAAAAACGTGGTCTCCGCTTGTTCGCGTTCTCGCCGCTCACGTGCCTCAGCATGATCAATTGCGCCAGCATTCATGTCGCTGTCGATTGCCAATTGTTTGCCCGGCATCGCATCAAGTGCAAAACGCGCACCCACTTCTGCCATTCGGCCAGCGCCTTTGGTGATCACGATGAAGTTCACGATCAGGATCACACAAAACACGACAAGCCCGATCAGAACCGAGCCGCTCATGATGAAATTGGCGAACCCCTCAATCACTTCTCCCGCCGCACCGGTGCCAGTATGGCCCTGTCCGATGATCAGTTTCGTCGAGGTAACGTTAAGCGAGAGGCGCAGCATCAGCGAGCCCAGTAAAATCGTGGGAAAAGCTGAAAAATCAAGCGGGCGCTCGATGAAAAGGGTGACGGTGAAGATTAGGATCGCAAGCGCAAAAGACGTCGCCAGCCCGACATCCAGCACCCAGGAAGGCACCGGCAAGATCATCATCACAATGATCGCCATCAAGACGAGCGCCAACATGATAGTAGGCTGGAAAATCCGTGAGAGAAGCGGCGCAGCCATTAGAGGCCCTCACGTTTTGCAAGTGCATTGGCAAACAAGGACGCGCCTGCAGCGCGGCCTAAGGACGGGGCCCCTGTTTCTTTTCGGATCAGCAAAGGATAGGTGTTTTCGCGCGTTTGTTGGCGTCGGTTTTCTTGCTGTGCCAAAACGATATCTGGAATATCGGGAATCTGCGAATTTCGTGTATCGAGCGGCTTCGCAGACCGTTGCGCCCCAACCAGATCCGCAGGGTCTGACGGAGCACCATCCTCATGTAGGAATTTCTTTCGGATCGAAGAAAAGCGGGTCGAGTAGCTGTCGGCATATTTCTTTGTCCGCGAATGAAACGCCCCGGCCGCCTTTTTCCAATCGCCCATTTCCGAGTAGAGGTCGCTCAAAAACTGCGCTGCGTAGCGACCATTTGCCAGCGGATCAAACATCTCTTCGATCGATGAGAAATGCTCTCCATGCCATTTATAGTTGATCTGAAAACAGCCGACATCGAAACTGCGTGCGCCACGTTTGAACTCTTTGAACACATAGGCCAGCGCCGTGTCGCGCGTCTCAAACCAATGACCCGCACCCTCCATGTTCACCGTCCATGGCCACGGGCGAAAAGCTCCGTTGCGTTTGCGACCGGTCTCGTTCAGGGAGATTGCCTTGAGCACAGAAACCGGCACGCCGCTTTCACGCGACACTTGTTCTGCCGCGGCTTCACAGATAGCGGCAAGATCAAGTGTGCTTGCACGCAAAGCGTGCCCGTTTCCAAGACAGAGCAGGGCAGACAAAGACAGAAGACGGAGTGTTCCGAGCATTGGGTTTTCCCTTCGCGAAGCAATTCTTGCTTTCCAAACTGCTAAGGGAAAAGTCTTGATATTCCGTTTTCGTTCTCCAGATCATCAGGCGAAAACAATCCGCATTCAATTCGTTGGAACAGCTTCGCTCTGGACGGGTTTTTGCGCAGTATTTGCATCTGTCACAGCAAAGCTGCCGAGCAATTTCTCAAATATTTCGCGTTCTTTTTGGCTCGCGGCAATCAACTCCTCCGCTTGAGAAAGCGGGCCGCTCGGCTCCGGCCTGGTGGCAGTCGTGCGAGACGCTGGCGCAAATGTATTGGCAAAATCGCGTTCAGTGCCATCTGCATTTTCACGCACGAAATCCCAATTGCCACCACGCCACGCCTCGCGAATCGCATCTTTGGGCTCATTGGCTTTAGAATAGGCCTTTTGCGCAGATCCATGTTCGCCAATTAATGCAAGCGCCTGGGCACGCAAAGCCTCAACCTCGGGTCCAGCAATACCTGCAAAATGTGTCAGAGCGGCCGCCGCGTCTTGCGATGCCAAGGCCGCTTTGCCCAATAGCAAACGGTCCTGCTCATTCGGTGATTTTGCTTGCGCCAAAAACTGCTTTGCAGTGCTCGCGAAGCCCAGGTTGATCAAGCGATCAGCCAAACCGAAACGCAAATCGGCCTGCATCGCAGAGCGCTGCACAGTTTCCATATGGGCAAACAGAGCACGCAAAAATTTACCATCATCGGGAACCTTGACGAGCAACCTCACCATCTCATCGCGGGTGTTCATCCTAAGCGCAGCCTCAGCTTGAACTGGCCAGCCTGCAAGCAGATCAACAGCTGCGTCAAATTCGCCGACAGAAGCGTGGCCAAGTGTCGCCGCACGCAACAAACGATAAGACAACGGCGTGCCCCTGAGTTCAAATGCCAAGGCGCGCGCATTTTGCGTGGTTTTTGACTCGATCGCCTGTCCGCGGCTCAACTTGTCGTCGATCAAAAGCAACAAGGCCTGCGCCGCATGCAGCCCATCCTGCGCAACGACATCAGCCAAGGAATGATCCGCATCAGCGCCACCTTTCTCAAGTATCAGTTGCGCATCTACCATATGCAAAGCGCTACGATCTTGTTCGGTAATGCGCGAAAGAGCCGGACGGATCGCACGCGCGATGTCGGGAGCGCCAAGTGCAATCAATCGCGCCACCAGATCTGGGCCAATCGTCTGGCGCAATTGCGGCGACAAACCCTGATAGCTCCGTCGCACCGCCGCGAAATTCACATCCTCTTTTGGCGGTAGCGGATCAGCACCCAGCAACGCCCAAGCAGCTACATTCCCATCACATCCCGTCATTTGCGCAAAAGGAGATTGATGTGCGTCTGGCAGTTCATCGAACAAATCGGCAAGATAGAAAAGGGCATCCCGCGCCTCTCCGGGCGCGCCCATATCGTTTAAAAGCATGCGTGATTCAGCCCCGAACCCAAATGCGAGGTAGGTGCGCGCGAGCTTGATGACCTCGTCTTGATTGGGCTTGTCGAATTCCCCCATCACAGCCCGGCGGCCTTTGCCGATTTGATCACTCGCATCTCCATCCCCAATCCACCCACCCAAATCGAACAGGGAATCCGACGCGCAGCGTAGACCGCTTTCCGTAGGATCCGTAGCGGAGCGTGCCGAGTGGTTTGCCTGATCAATCGAAGTTTTCGACTTAAACGCTATTTGATCATTCGTTTTATGGGCCGAAGCGGATTGCTCGGGCGTTACCTCGGGGGCGGCATCAACCATCCCCTGTTCTGTTGGCACCGCAGGTTTGTGCAGCTTCGTTGTATCTACTTCGACCAAACCTTGTGCTGCGGCGCGCGAAAGTTCTTGACGCAAACGCTCCTCTACCGCGCTAACACGCTCGTCGACTTGCTCGATCTGAGGCACAGAAAGCGGGGCCTCCGCTAAAACTGGCTCGTTGGGCGTATGATCTTGCTCTTCTGGCGCGTTTGTCGGTGGCGTGTCTATCAGCCCCTGCCAATACAGGTCGAGATGCGCGGCACCGATGGGAACGGGTTGAAGATTGCGGCTGGTGGACGTCACAGCGTGCGGCGCAACTGTTTCCTCGACAGCCTGCGCGGGTGCATCGTAAAAATCCAGAACGAGCCCCCCCAGGCGAAGGGGGAATGAGCGGATTTTGACCCCTTCGGTCGTTGTAAAAAGCAAACCACTGGCCTTTGCGTCGTCCTTGATCTCAACAACCCGGCTGCGCGGGATCAAACGAAATACATCCTCAATCTGAAATTGCGCCTCATCTACATCGGTCTCAAGGCGATAGCCTTCAGCGGTTGGGTCCAACTTCCAATCTGCCTCTTTCGGCAACATGATGACGAGTCGCGAAAAATCGGCGTGCTCTCCCGAACGCACGGCAATCGGCATTGCCTCAGCAGACAAAGCCATACAGCAGAATATCAGCGCCAGACGCAGCATCACGCCGCCTCCGATTTCACTGCCTTGAGCGCCTCTTCGAGATCAGAGAAGCTAGGACGGATGTGATGCGGAGTATTCTGGCGCCCCACCTCAATGCAGATATTGGTGGCATGGTTGTGCAGGTTCGCCACCAACACCTCGCGGATCAGTTTGTAGAAATGGCTGTCTTCATCAATCACGGACTTCATCCGGGTCGCGAAAGGCCCGATGAAACCATAGGCCATGAACACACCCAAAAATGTCCCGACGAGCGCGCCGCCAATCATCTTACCCAGAATCTCGGGCGGCTGGTCAATTGACGCCATCGTCTTGATTACGCCCAACACAGCCGCCACAATTCCCAATGCTGGCATCGCATCTGCGACTGTTTGCATCGCATGACTTGAGTGCATCGCATGATGATAATTCGCCTCCAACTGCTTATCGAGAACCTCCTCGACCTGATTGGGGTCGTCATAATTCATCGAGGCAGAACGCAAGGTGTCACAGATGATTTCGATCGCCTCGTGATCGTGCAGGATCTTGGGATATTTGCCAAAGATCGACGAGTTTTCCGGGTCTTCAATATGTTCTTCGATCGCGACCGGGTTTTGACGGGCCAAGCGGATCAATTCGAACAGAAGACACAGCAAGTCGCGATAATCTAAGGGTTTCCATTTCGGGCCCTTAAAGACTTTGCCGATATCCTTGAGCGTGTGTTTGATCGCAGCCAAATCATTGGACAGCACGAATGCCCCAACCGCTGCGCCGCCGATCATGATCATCTCGAAAGGCAAAGATTTGAGGATAATCCCCATCTTGCCCCCGGCCGCGACGTAGCCGCCAAAGACCATCGCAAAGATGATAACGATACCAATGATGCCGACCATAAGAGACACTCCAACAACTGCGCCGAAAGCATTGCAGAATAGGATTAAGAAATGACTGGCTTACTTAATTTTTTGGCGCCCCGGCATTTCTGCCAGCCATCATCACGCTGATCGTATAGGCGGTCTTTGGATCAAGGCTCGCCATGACGGCCGCCGCCGAAGCGGGGCGCATCCGACCCAAGAAACCCGCAGCAAACTCTGGTGCCATCTCTTCGAACAAGGGGGCTGCCTGTTTGGGTTTCATATTCTCGTAAAGGGTTACAAGGCGGGTAACATCCTCATCTGCAGCTTTGTCGGCGATTGAGACGGTTTTCGATAAAGCTTGTTCAGCAGCGACCAATTCAGTCAGCCGCGATTCAATGCGCTTTTCAGCCAGCTTGATGGCCTGTTCGCGATCGAGAACGAGCCCCTCACGATCAGACAATTGGCTCTGTCGTAACTGCAACTGAGCATGCAGCTCCATTAAACCGGGCTCTGTCACGCAGTCATCCTGGCCTTTGGCGCCTCCTGCATCAGACGCCAACATCTGCTTGGCCACCGCGAAGCCACCTGTTTCGACAAGTTTAATCGTGCCCGACATCGCAAACAAAAGCGCAATGATCCACAGCATGCCGCGGCCGAGCCAACGCCGCTTGCGCTTGGCCTGTTTTTGACCGCGTTTCGGCTTTGCAGCCACTGGGGTCTTCATTCCGCCGCCTCCAGATCACTGTCGCGATGGCGCCGCCGCTTCACGGTGCGGCGGGGTTCCTGCCCATCGGGCAGATCGTGAAGCGAGGCCAACAGCAGTTCGAGCTTTTGCGCCCCACCCTCGGCACGCTCTGTTAGCGCCCGAAGCTGAATTTCCGACTGACTCGCCGTCATCTGCGCCTTTTCAAGTGCGCGCGTCATGTCATCGACCTGCGCCGAAAGCACCGCAATCGCGCCGCCCATGCCATTTTCCAACTGATTGAATCGCTTCAGTCGCCGTGCAAGCACGAGGCAATAGGCCGCTGCAGCCATAGCTGCGAGGCCCAGAAAAAGATCCGCAATAAGCTGCATCAAGCCCTCCATCAGTTCAGCACAAATTCGACGATTAAGAGGTCGCGCACCCGGCCATCCCCGGTCACGATCTGAACCCGGCGCAACATCTGCGCACGCAGCCGCATCAATGCGGACGGATCTTCGAGCAGCGCAGGATCAACCGCGCGCAAATAGCCATTCAACACGTCCATAACCCGCGGCTTGAGATGCGCGACATCTTTTTCATAGGCTAGGGGCACTTCGAGCTGCGCCACAAAGCGCAAATGTTTCGCGCCATTGCCGGCCAGCGAAATCAACATCGGATCAAGCGCGACGAACCCGATTTCGGGCAAGGCGTCGGGCACAATCTCGGGGTCATGCGCTGCGTCGCCATGCGCATCGCTCTCAGCCGCCGGGCCAAGGATCATCCCGGAATACACCGCATAAAACCCACCGCCGCCAAGCAAGAGCATAAGCACCAGCCCAATCAGCAGAGGCAGTTTCGATTTCTTCTTGGGGGCCTCATCTGCGGCCTCAGTCGTTGCATCTGCCATGTCATCACCGATTTCTTCCTCACAAACAGACTTAACCGAAGACGACTAACCGATTGTTAAGCGCGATGAGGGAATGTGGGGACACGCGACGGGGCAGAACGCCCACTCAAGGGAGGTGCGTCTTGCAACAGTTAATCGGCGTCTGGCAGGCTCTCGATCTGCGTAAACGGATGATTGTGATCGGGGCCACTGCGGCGATGTTCGCCGCGATTCTCGCGATTTCCTCAATGGCCTCGAAACCCTCGATGAGTCTGCTTTACGCGGGCCTCGAAGGGGTCGAATCAGGAGAGGTGGTGAGTGCGCTCGATCAAAGCGGAGTTGCTTATGAGGTGCGCGGTGATGCGATTTTCGTGCCAAGCACTCAACGCGATTCGCTTCGCATGACACTGGCCGCGCAGGGCCTGCCTGCACAGGGCGCAGCGGGCTACGAACTGCTTGATTCGCTGTCCGGCTTTGGCACGACTTCGCAAATGTTCGACGCGGCCTATTGGCGGGCACAAGAAGGAGAGCTGGCGCGCACAATTGCCTCGTCTCCATCGATTCGTTCCGCGCGCGTTCATATCGCGCATTCGACAAATCAGCCGTTTCGCAAAGATCTCAAGCCGACCGCCTCGGTCACCATCACGGCCACGTCGGGTGGGATCGGCGCGGCGCAGGCCAAGGCATTGCGCTACCTCGTGGCCTCGGCGATCAGCGGCATGTCGCCCGACGATGTCTCGGTGATCGATTCGGCGCGCGGATTGATCGCCTCTGGCGATGATGCGAACGTGATGACCTCTGCCAACGATCGCGCCAGCGCACTGAAAAAGAATGTTGAACGCTTGCTGGCGGCGCGCGTTGGCGCAGGAAATGCAGTGGTCGAGCTATCGGTTGAAACCGTCAATGAGCGTGAGGCGATCACCGAACATCACTTCGATCCTGAGGGTCGGGTGGCAATCTCGACCGATTCTGTCGAGACCACGAAGCAATCCGATGCGTCTCAGCCCGGGGAGGTGACGGTGGCCTCAAACCTGCCGCAAAACGCCGGCGGAAATAATGGCCAATCCAAAAGCCAAAGCACCGAGACACGCGAGCGCACCAATTATGAAGTATCCGAGACGCGGCGCGAATTGCTGCGCACTCCGGGGGCGGTCAAACGCCTGAGCGTGGCGGTGCTGGTCGATGGCGTGACCACCACGAACAGCGATGGCACGACCAGCTGGCAGCCCCGCTCCGAGGCAGAACTGGCCGCGCTCAAGCAGCTTGTCGCGTCGGCGGTGGGCTTTGTTGAGGCGCGCGGAGATGTCATCACGCTGCAATCCATGCAATTCGAAGCGCTGCCAGAACTGGGGACAGCCGCCACTGCCGGGGCGCTTGGTGACATCTCATTCGACCTGACACAGATCATCCAGATCGCCGTTCTGGCCTTGGTGGCGTTGATCCTGGGCCTGTTCGTCGCACGTCCGATCCTGATGCAAAAGCTACAAACCTCAACGGCTGAGCTGCCTGCGCCAGAACGCTCGACCACCGCTTTAACCGGAGAAATCGCAGAAGATGAGATGCCCGACATGAATATGCAGTTGGTCTCGGATTTTGACGTGGGTGATCTGCCGATGACCATGAATTCCGCCTTCGACATGGGCGATTTGGACGACATGTCCCAATCCAGTGACCCCGTCGAGCGACTCAAAAAGATGATCGAGGCGCGTCAATCCGAGAGCATGGAAATCCTGCGCAGCTGGATGGAAGACACTGAGGAGAAAGCATGATGGCGCAGCGTCTAAAACTTGAATCCTTCGAGCCCCGTCCGGCAGACGACGCCGCGATCGAGATCGAACCTGTTGCCTTCGAAGAGGCCAAGCTTGCCGCCTTTGAAAAGGGCTATCAAGCCGGTTGGGATGACGCGGTGGCAGCGCAAAACAGTGAAACCGTGCGGCTTCATGGCGATCTGGGACGCAATCTGCAAGCGCTCTCCTTCACCTTTCACGAGGCGCGACGTCATATGCTGGATGCGCTGCGCCCGCTATTGATCGACATGACCGCCAAGGTGCTACCCGAAGTCGCGCGCCTCAGTTTGCCCGCGCTGGTGGCCGACCAGTTAATGCCGCTGGCCGAAGATCTCGCCTCGGCACCTGTTACGGTCATCGCCAACCCCGCCGCGCTGCCTCAGATCGAAGAAATTCTGACCCGCGACGACACCCTGCCACTGGCCTTTGCCTCTGAAAACAGCCTGAGCGAAGGGCAGGTCTATCTGCGCTTTTCCGAGACCGAAACCCGGATCGATCTGGATGCCGTGATCGCCACGATTTCTCAGGCCGTTGCCACTTATTTCAACTCTTCCGCTGAGGAGCCCAGCGATGACTGACGCCACCCAAGACATGCCCAACAGCAATCCGTTCAGCCAAGTCCCGATCGAAATCACGATCTCGGTCGGCAAAGCACGCCCCTTAGTGCGCGACATGCTGCGACTGCAACGCGATTCAGTATTGCCGCTTGATCGGCGCGTCGATGATCCGGTCGAGCTTTATGTCGGCGATAAGTTGATCGCACGGGGCGAATTGACCGAGGTCGAGGGGGATCCGAACGGCCAATTGGCCGTGCGCCTGACCGAAGTCGCCGACTTGCAAAACGGGCTGTGATTTTATGCAAAACGCCCCCTCACGCGCGCTGGCTCTCGCTGGATTTGCGATATTAACCCTAACGCTTTCGCTTCAACCCGTCTGGGGGCAGGATATCTCGCTCTCGATGGGCGATGGCGAAAGTCTTGCGGGCCGCTCGATGTTGATCATTGGCGCGATCACATTGCTCAGCCTCGCGCCGGGGTTGGCGATCATGGTGACATGCTTTCCCTTCATCGTCACCGTGCTCTCGATTCTGCGTCAGGCACTTGGCTTGCAACAATCGCCGCCCAATATGCTGATTGTCAGCCTCGCGCTGTTCCTTACTTGGTTCATCATGGAGCCGGTGTTCATGCAAAGCTGGAACACCGCAGGCCAGCCGCTGATTGACGGCACCATCGATTGGCAAACCGCGTTTTCGCGCGGAATAGAGCCGTTTCGCGCCTTCATGGGCAATCGCACCAATCCCGAGACATTTTCGTCGCTCTCCGCGCTGCGCACCGGCATGCCCTATCAAGGTGATCTGAACGCGGCACCGCTATCGACCCTTGTGCCCTCATTCATGCTCTCCGAGATCACCCGCGCCTTTCAGATCGGATTCCTGATCTACCTGCCGTTTTTGATCATCGATCTCGTCGTATCGGCCGTCCTGATGTCGATGGGGATGATGATGGTGCCACCCGCCGTTGTCGCGATGCCCTTCAAACTTGCCTTCTTTGTGGTGGCAAATGGTTGGGTGCTGATTTCTGGTGCGCTCGTACGAAGTTACTTCTGATTGTCAGATACACAAAAGCCCGGGCCGGACCCGGACTTTTGCTAGGATGGTGAGCCGTGTTGGTTTGAACCAACGACCTACTGATTAGAAGAGAGTGGCGGAGTTTCGGCTAATTGTCATCGTTCGCGTCGTGAATATCCAGGACTATTGGGGCACGGCTAGCTTGCGACTTGGTATTTGGTCGGTCACGCAAAATTCGGACTGCTGGTGACGCTTCATGAGCGGCTCTGATTCCTCGAAAAGCAGGGGCTCATACAGCTTAAAATTGAGCTGAAAGCGTTTCGCCTGCACCGTGGGGAATACTCAAAATTTCCACAAAAAGAATCTAAAGACATGATCTTTGACGCCGTGGCAACAATAGAATCTGCATCTCCTGCGCGATTCATCTCTCTGTTTAGAGACTTGGAAACGCTTCCAAACGAAATTCAGTGAGTCGAAAAAATTGCACGTTTACAATGGACTAAATAGGGATCCCATCGAATCCGGCATTGGATCCTCAAACGCGTTGCATCAGCTTTCTACATACTGTCCTTGCGTCATCTCCAATATCTGCTACAAAAATATCAACGCAACCCAAGCGTGAGTCTTGACATGGAAATGATGCCCATCAACCTACACCAAAGGCAGCATGTTTCGCCGCCTCTGCACCACCGTTCCGCTTGGAGACCAGACTCGCTTCTCCTTGTACCGGCAGGTGAAATATCCCTGTTGGAAAAGGCCCGGAACGGGCGCTTACGAGCCCTCCGCAGCATCAAGGCCCGACCAAAGTCGGCGGCGACCAAAAGGCTTTTGCTTTGGTCAGACAGCAAGAACCAAGAGTAAACTGACGATAGCGAGAACCAGTCGAATTCACTCGGCGCATGTCTCGCCTTTTGAAATGCGCCGCTCCTATGTTGGGTGCGCGGTGACCGCAGACGAATCCGTTGCGTAAATCGGTTGAGAGCCGAACCTCCCTTCCCCTGGTTGCTGTCGGCAAGATGCTGGAACGGCAAGTGTTCATTTATGACAAGCGGCGCGAAGTGATCGACCGCCACAAGCCGATCTGGTGGGATATCTAGAACGCACCCTTGCAGTCGATGACTTGCCGCCGCTCAATCCGACAGACCGCACGGCAAGCCGCGTCTGGCGCGCTGAAATCCGCGCCGTAAAAGACTTGCCCAACGATCGCTGGCCCAATTATCTGCTATGGGATTCGATCAGTGCCTGAACTGAGGGTGATCTGACGGAAATGCGCAGCCCCCTGCCGCAGAACCAAATCAAACAACTCCACCGCGCCGAACCTATCCGCCTGATTATGGCGCAACTTGCACGCTCGCGGCGCTGGAGGGCGCAGAGGCTAAGCTCGCCGATTATATGACCCGAAGACGCCTGCGAGAGGCCATCAAGGCCGATCTGACGTGCGCAGTGAGCAAACTGGATCAGGCGAGAGGTCGGTATCGGTTCGTGGATGGTTGGGCTTGGTGAACCCGTGCTCGATGCATTGGCCTCACAGATCATGTCGAAGCGCATTGCCCGGGAATAGATGGTGTTGCGATGTCCGGGCTGCTCTGCGAACTGAATTCCATTATTCGTTTAGATCGTGTGGACCCTGTTGGGCACGGCCGTCAGGCGCGGGATGGAGAATTGAACGGCATAGAGACTGTCGTCCAGCGGCAGCAGCGTGTTACGCCGGAAATCAACAACCATCGCCTCTTCGGCATCGGTCAGAACCGTGGAGCGCGGCTCTTTGGGGCCGGCCTTAGATCCTCAAGCGTGGTGCGCTTGCGCCACTTCACCATCGTTTTTGGGTTGATCTCAAACTTCAGGCTCTGTTCCGAGAACGAGGCGCCCCTCTCGGGACAGTGCAGTGCAATGCCCTGCCGGGCAGCGGGTCGGTGTATTGCAGCCCTGACGACTTGCGCCCCTCTCGATGAATGCGCGCATTCACCTGCCGGTCAACGGGGTCGTAGCGCTTCCGTCACGAACTTGTCCCAAAATGCCTCCTTCCATCCCTTCGAAAGGATCGCACCAGCAAACCGTGGGATCAAACAGCTAGGGGCCGCGAGCCTCGCCAACGGCTCATCGTCTTCCCCTACCAGCAGCCCACACAAACATCGAAGCTCGGCTCAGTCGATTCGGATGTCGCGAAATCGCAACGCCAGAATTGGCGCACACTTGCTTCCGTATTGCTTCCGGGAACGGCGGGCGCGGTTGGCGTCGATAGCCAGACATCGCGCATCCCTTTGAAAAAGGGTGTGATGGTGAGCCGTGTTGGGTTCGAACCAACGACCTACTGATTAAAAGTCAGTTGCTCTACCAACTGAGCTAACGGCCCATCACAGGGCGCTTCTCTATAAACCCCGGCCATGGGGGTCAAGGCCAAAAACTCTCAAAAATTGCATGTCTGGAAAAAACCTTTGCGCAAGCGTATATCGCGCAGCATGAACAACGCGCAAAACACCGCTGGCCTGCCCTTCATGAAAATGCATGGACTTGGCAATGACTTCGTCGTCATCGACGCCCGAGGCGCGGCCGATCCGGTCACCCCTGCGCTAGCGCGCGCCTTGGGGGATCGTCGTCGCGGCGTGGGCTTTGACCAGCTTGCGGTGATTCGGCCCGGGCAAGGCACCGATTTCACCTTGGATTTCTGGAACTCAGACGGATCACGCGCGGGCGCTTGCGGAAACGCCAGCCGCTGCGTCAGCGACTATATGATGCGCCAACTTGGGCGTGATCAAGTGACGCTAACCACGGAACGCGGGCACCTTTTGGCGCTGCGGCGCGAAGACGGGCTGGTCTCGGTCAATATGGGCGCACCGATTCTCGGCGCGGCGCAGATTCCGATTGTCGCAACCGCCGATCCACAACACTTGCCCTTGGCGGGCGATCCAATTGCCATCGGCATGGGCAATCCGCATTGCATCTTTTTTGTCGCAGATGCCGAGGCCGTCGACGTCGCGCGCCTTGGCCCCGCAATTGAACACGACCCGCTATTCCCGCAACGCACCAATGTCGAATTTGTCAGCCTCATCGGCCCCGACCACCTGCGGATGCGCGTGTGGGAACGTGGCGCGGGAATCACGTTGGCCTGCGGCTCGGGCACTTGCGCCACCGCCGTGGCCGCCAATCTGCGTGGACTGACGGGCAAGCGCGTGCTGGTTGATGTCGATGGTGGCCAGCTAGAGATCGACTGGCGCGACGATGGCGTCTGGATGACGGGCCCAGTCGCGCATGTCTTTGACGCGACCCTCACCCCCGACTTTCTGGCGACGCTATGAAACCACCCGTTTTCTCGACGCTCGGCTGTCGGCTCAACGCCTATGAGACCGAGGCGATGAAGGAACTCGCCGCGCAGGCCGGGCTGGAAGGCGCTGTCGTGGTCAATACCTGCGCCGTCACTGCCGAGGCCGTACGCAAGGCGAAACAGGAAATCCGCCGTCTTGCGCGGGAAAATCCCGATGTGCCGGTGATCGTGACCGGCTGCGCGGCCCAGACCGAACCCGAAACCTTTGCCGCAATGGCGGAGGTGACCCGCGTGATCGGCAATCACGAAAAGATGCAGGCCGAGACCTGGGCCGCACTGGCCCCGCAAGGCCCAGATTTCATCGGCCAAACCGAACGCGTGATGGTCGATGACATTATGTCGGTGCGTGAAACCGCTGGCCATCTGATCGACGGATTCGGCCGTCATCGCGCCTATGTTCAGGTGCAAAACGGCTGCGATCACCGCTGCACCTTTTGCATCATTCCCTTCGGGCGGGGCAATTCGCGATCGGTGCCTGCGGGCGTGGTGGTCGAGCAGATCAAACGCCTCGTGGATCGCGGCTTCAACGAGGTCGTGCTGACGGGCGTCGATCTGACCTCGTGGGGGTCCGACCTGCCCGGCCTGCCGCGTCTGGGCGATCTGGTGATGCGGATTTTGCGGCTGGTGCCGGATCTGGCGCGACTGCGAATTTCCTCAATCGACAGTATCGAGGCTGATGAAAACCTGATGCTGGCGATTGCGACCGAGCCGCGCTTGATGCCGCATCTTCACCTGTCGCTACAACATGGCGACGATCTGATCCTCAAACGGATGAAACGCCGCCATCTGCGCGACGATGCGATTGCCTTTTGTGAAGAGGCCCGCAAACTGCGCCCCGGAATCGTTTTCGGCGCCGACATCATCGCAGGCTTCCCGACCGAAGATGAGGCAATGTTTCAAAATTCGCTGAAACTGGTGGATGAGTGTGGGCTGACATTCCTGCATGTCTTTCCCTACTCGGCGCGTCAGGGCACGCCAGCGGCCCGTATGCCCGCCGTCAAAGGTCCCGCGATCAAAGAGCGCGCAGCACGCCTGCGTGCCAAGGGCCAAGCCGCGCTAAGCGCCCATCTGGACGCGCAAGTCGGACGCGAGCACGTCGTGCTCACCGAAGGTGCGCGCCTTGCACGGACCGAGGGCTTTGCTGAGGTCACCTTTGACACCGACCAACCTGAAGGGACGGTGATGCGCGTGCATATCAAAGGTCACGACGGCACACGCTTGATCGCGTGAATGCTAACTACACAGCCTAAAGTTCTCACTGATGCCATTCGATATAACTTGCGGCGGTAGAACCGGCGCAATCGGATTGTCATCAGGCGGTCTCTCACATGCGCGGCTCTAGAAACGCGATTTTAGGCTCTAAGAAGGCTGATTTGGGCACTTGGGTCGCTGAAAAACACTAAGGGGCCGCCCGATAAGAACGACCCCTTTCAAGTTTCATGTGCCTTCAAGGCTGGCACTGGTGTGATCACATCGGCGGTCTGCCTCTGACTGCACGCGCCACCAGCGCGACCACGAACAGGATCAAGAACACCACGAAGAGTATTTGCGCGATCCCGGCAGATGCACCTGCGATGCCGCCAAAGCCAAGTGCTGCGGCAATAAGTGCGACGACGAGGAACGTTAGGGCCCAACCTAGCATGGGATATCTCCTTACAGCTTGTTTCTACCAATCGTTGACGCGTTTTTGCTCGCGTCTCATGGAGAGATAACGAGAGCTTGAGCAACAAGTTCCGCGAAAAGATTCTGCGTCTTGAGGGGAACTTTCTTGCAGCGATCATGTTTCATGCGCCCTGAAGCGGCCCTACCTGTTACACTGCAGCACCAAGGAACTGTTCGCGCAGTGCAGCGTTATTTTGCTAGAATCGTAACGCGAAACGTGACGCTGGCTTCAAAGGAGCGACGATGAACCCGAAAGATGCCGACCAAGACAGCCAGCACGCCGAGCGGAGTGTTTCCGCGATGCTGGCCCATGTCGTCGAACAAGCCCGCGAGATTGCTCGAGCTGAGGCTGATCTTGCGCGCGCCGAGGCGGTGCATCGCATCTCACTCGTGCGCAACGGCATGATTTTCGCAGCGATCGCGTTGATTCTTGGACTGGGGGCGATTGGGCCATTGGTGCAGTCGATGGTCTTTGCACTTGAATATTATGGGCTAGAGACGGGCCCGGCCACGCTGATTGCAGGCGCCGTTCTCGCCATTTTTGCAATCATTCTGGCGCTGGTCGCGATTGCCCAAATACGCCGCGCCACGCGCCCGATTCACCGGATCAAGGAAAACCTGTCTGCGGATGCGCAGACCATCAAGGAGAGCTTCAAGTGACCGAGAAAGCAACCATCAAAGACATCGAAAGCCGTCTGCGTGATGACCGCGCGGACCTGGCCTCAACCTTGGCTGATCTCACGGGCCGAATCGCCCCGGAATATTTGTCCGAGCAAGTTTCGCAATTGGTGCATGACTACGCCCGCCCGATGGCCAAGAAAGCCGAAGAGACGGTGCGCGCCAATCCATTGGCCTTCGCTTTGGCTGGGGCCGGGTTGGCTTGGCTGGTTCTGAGCACGCGCAAGGGCATGGAGGATACGGCAGAGCCAGCACAGCCTGAAAAAGACCCTATTATGGCTCAAGAGGGCCTTTCAGACGCATGGCTTGATGAGATCGATGAGCTGCGCGACACCGCATCCGAGCGCCTCCAACAGCTTGAAATCGACGCGGCGAGCAATACCGACAAAGCGATTGATTATGCCAGCGAGCGCGCCCGCATGGTGAGTGAATTTGCCTCGGATCTGAGGGCGTCTCTGCATTCTGGGCTGAATGATCTTAGCGAAGAGGCCCGCAATCGCGTTGTCAGCGCCCGTGAGGCGGCCTATTCGGCGCGGCTTCGCCTTCAAGATCGCGCGACAGAAGCCGGGCGCTCTGGCAAGCAGATGATCAAGGATCATCCGCTGATCACTGCGGCTCTTGGAATCGCGATTGGCGCGGCAATCGTTAACGCAATGCCCAAGCCCGAGGTGAACCGCCGCGCTTTTGGCCCTCGCACTCGACGGCTGTTGGATGAGGCGCAAGAGATCTTTGCCGAAGAAAGGGCGCGCGCCAAATCTCTGGCTGCGTCCGTTGGCAAAGAGGTAAAGCGCACTGCACGGTCGGTGGCCGACAATGCAACCGACGAAGCGCGCAAGACCGCGCGCGACATCTCTGATCAGGCAAAGAGTGCGGGTCAGGACTTGAGTGCGCGTCTGGCGCAGGAACTGGCTGATGAGGCGAGCAAAGCGATCAAAGAAGTGGGTGAGCATTTGCGCGCCCGCGCCCGTGGCATCACGCATTGATCCAAGCCAAAGGCGTATGAGAAAGCCGGGCCCTGCGCCCGGCTTTTTCGTGTCTTTGCACTGCAGGCCTGACCCCAAAAGGAAGCACCAAGAAAAAGGGCGCCTCGCAACTGCGAAGCGCCCTTTTCAGCTAGTTTAGTGTCGATTTAGTACTTGGAGTACCAATCATCGACTTCTTTTTCGGCAGCTTCTTTGGTCTTGCCGTATTTTTCTTGAACAAGGCCGACAAGCTGCTCGCGCTTGCCTTCGGCACGGTCCAGTTCGTCATCAGTCAATTCGCCCCATTTCTCGCGGGCTTTGCCTTTGACTTGCTTCCAGTTTCCTTTAATTTCATCCCAATTCATATTGAACTCCTTTCTCTAAGGTTCCTTGTGAGAAGAACGCGATATCAATCTGAATCGTTCCCGGAATAATTTGCTCAAATCACGGGAACCGCTGCGCTAATCAAGCGTTGCACACGAAATCAGGAGTATAAAACACACCATGAATCGCCTGGAGACCCTGTCGCGCGTCTCCCTCATCGTGATCGCTGTGATCGCTGTGGTTGGCGCGCTTGAACAGGTGGAGAGCCTTCTCGCCCCCGTCGTGCTTGCACTTGTCGTCGGGATTGTCCTCTCGCCTATTTCCGATGCATGGGAAACTAGAGGTCTGTCGCCCGTCTGGGGGGCGCTTACCTCGCTTCTTATCTCGCTGATGGTGGCGGCTTTGCTGCTGCTGGTGATCCAACCCTTGGCGGCGCAGATGATCGCGCAAGCGCCCAAGGTCTGGAATGATCTGCGCTCCAGCGTGCTTGATCTGCGCCAGATGTTTCAGGGGATTCAGGACGCCAGTGACGAGGTCACCAAGGCAATCGCGCCCGCGTCGAATCCGGGCAAAGATAGCGCCGCCCCCTCTGCGATGCCCAATGCGACCGATATGCTGATGCTCGCCCCAGCTCTGCTGGCTCAAGCGCTGGTCTATATCGGAACGCTTTTTTTCTTTCAGCTGTCACGGCGTGATATTTATGATTGGGTCGCCAAACATCTCGCGGATTCCACGCAACGCGGAAATACGGCGCTGCGTTTGCGTGCCGCTGAAAACCGCGTGTCGCGCTATTTCCTGACGATTTCGGTGATCAATGCAGGCCTTGGCCTGATCGTCGCAGCGGCGATGCAATTGATCGGCATGCCCAATGCAGCGCTTTGGGGCGTTATTGCCTTCTTGATCAATTACATTCTCTACCTTGGCCCGGCAGTGCTGGCAGTGGCGCTGATTTTCGCAGGTATCGCCGCGTTTGACGGGCTGCGTGTGCTGCTTCCCGCGCTCATCTATCTCGGCCTGAACAGCACCGAGGGGCAATTCGTAACACCCACGCTGGTCGGCAAGCATATGCGGATCAATCCGCTTTTGATCTTCTTGTCGCTGACATTTGGAATTTGGCTGTGGGGGCCGCTTGGCGGTGTGGTGGCAATCCCGCTGCTGTTGTGGGCCCTGGTGCTGACCAACAGTCTGCCTGAAGATCGCAAGCCCGCAGTCGAAAGCTGATCAAACCATCTCGTCGGGTATGAAAGGCAGCCATCTGCCCACGCGCTGAGCGGCTGCACGATCATAGGGCATCAAGAAGCCACCACGCTCATCCGGGGGCAGGTCGGCGTTTTGCTGGGCGATTTTCGCCCAAGACGCTGCGGCATTGTCCAGCTCAAAACAGCGCGGATCCGCGCCTTCGGGCAGCCAATGGCGCATGATGCGGCTGCGCATTGCCTCGATGCCATCGCTCCGGCGCAGATATATGCCAGCTTCCGTATCCCAAGCCAACGAGCGCCCGTTGAGATTCGCCGAAGACACGACCGCGGAATCGTCATCGAAAATCGACACTTTCGCGTGCAGATACACCATCGGCGCGCCATTCAGCCGGTCGCTTTCAGTCTGCTGCAGCGTAGAAGAGCGCATAGATCGCGGCTGCGCTGGATTGCCGATGAAAGCGCGTGTGCCAAAGGCCCGCTGCACGATACCAATCGCGCGGGCCTGCAGATACTCCCCAAACCGCACATCCGAGGTCAGACCTTTGCCAAAGGCCAGTTTCTCTGGGGCGGCGGGCACGATCAGGATCAGGTTGAGATCGGGGCGCTCTTTGGCCGCCTTGGCCAGGTGCTTGGCCAGCGACAGCGAGCGGAAATACTGCGTTTCAAGATAGATCAGCTTTTGCGCGCGCGCGATCAGCATTTCATGCGCAGTGGCGATCTCTCGATGCTGCGGGCTGGGCCCGATTGCAAAAGGCGCAAAGCGACGGCGGCGCGAAATCGTGCGCAGTAAACGACGAGGCGGCGCGGCGTCCTGCTCGCGTGCGGCAACCTCATGGAAATTATCAAGATGCAAGCGCGCCTCGCGGGTCACCGGACCCGTCACCATCAACTGAACATCATGCCAAGTCTGCGACCCGGCACGGGCATGATCTGGCGTATCATATCTGCGGTCATTCAGGTCTAAACCGCCAATATAGAGCCATTTTCCATCGAACAGCGCGATCTTCTGATGATGTGTCGCGGGAAAGAGTTTTGGCAGTGACAACATGCGCCGCTTAAAGCCTCGCCCGCCGTCACCCGACAAATACGCAACGAGACCGGGCATGTCGCGCAGCAAGGTTTCCCGCGAATTCTCGGGCTGCGCGTTGAGCCATTGCGCGTGTTTCGCCAGCTTTCCCATCACCATTGGCCAGAACGCCAAGCGCATGAAAAACCCCGATTGCGCCGGATGCATCAGCGCGCGGGCATCAAGACGCGCCCGCGGCCCCGCCAACTCACGCGCAGCCGCCAATAGCCGCATCGTGCGCCAAGTGCCGCGATGCAAATCTGGCCGCGCGCAGGGATCAAAATCGGCCAGGTCAATTCGGATCGGCACGCCGCGGCGCAAAACATGCACGAGCAAGTCAAACCACGTCGCCCCCACCTCGCGCCCACGCATCGAGCGCAGTTTGGTCTCAAGGTCGAAAATGCGAAACGAGAGATGAATATCCTGCCGGGCATCCAGAAATGCGCCTTCAAGCGCTGGATACGCCTCTGCCGCGGTCAGAAGCAGCTTTGTCCTGCTTGCGGCCTGAATTCCGGCTTTTAATAGACGTTCCATGCAACCCGTTCATCTACGTCGAACTCAATCGAAACTAACCACACGCCTGTCGTATGGTCACGAACTCACATCCTTACTAGCTGTCTCGCTGGCCTTGGATTTCAAGTCTTCTTCATGTCGCAACTCGCTCTCTTCCAGCGGACGCAGCGCGAAGTCCGTCACAAGTGTGTAGATTTCGCCCTCTGCCTCGATTTGTAGCTGCCCCGAGAGCTGCTGCACGAACGCATTCACCAATTGCGAGCCAAGCCCGGAACCATCGACGGTCGCAGACGGTGCAGCGTTGGGATCAACCGTGTTGCTAACACGCAGGCGGGCGCGCATGTCCTCAAACTTGCGCAGCGTGATGTCGAGCTTGGGCGTGCCGTTAGCGTTAGACGCGTATTTCATCGCATTGGTCATCGCCTCGGTTAGCAACAGCGACAGCGGCACCGCCTGATCGGGCGTCAGATGGATATCATCTATCTGACAATCCACAGCGATCCGGCGTCCCGGCCCAGTCGCCAAGCGCGTGATCTGGCGCACGATGTCTGGCAGCAATTCTTGAGCCCGAATGTCGGTCAATCCCGAGGTTTGATACAGCCCTCGGTGAATGGTCGCGAGTGAGATCACCCGTTCCTGCAGGCTTTTCATCAGACCCTTAGCCTCAGGCGTGCGGGCCTGACGCATCTGCATATTGATGATCGAGGCGATGAGTTGCAGGTTGTTCTTCACCCGGTGATGCACTTCGCGCAGCAGCACCTCTTTGTGGTGAACAATATCTTCAAGCTCTGCCTCATCATGCAGGATCGTCTCGGTCATCCGATCATAGGCTTCGGCGAGATCGCGAATTTCCGACGGGGCGCCCGACAGGCTGAGCTTGCCCACAATCCGGCTGCCCGTCGCGAAATTTGAAATCGCATAGACCAATTTTCGAATGTGGCCGATCACCAATTTTTGCATCGCAAAATAAGCTACCAGCAGGCTTGCCGCCCACATCAGAGCCGGGAACAAGATCGGCGATATATCCGCGAAAGGGCTCAGGGACGAGATTTTTTCTGCCGGCCAACTGCCCAGCGCATAAAGCTGATTTGGCACCACCTCGACGACGGAATAGACCCGCTCATGACCAAGATTTGACACGCCCGAGAAGGTCACCGCACCGGCCCCGGACAGCAGCTTAAGCGAGCGATCCGCTGGCAGATGGCCCTGCGTTCTACTGAGCCCGTCTGACGAGGTCAAAATCGTGCCTTCATGATCAAACGTCATCATCACCAAAGGGCGTTCATCGTTCATCTTGGGGCCGTCCTTGGCCAGCGACAATTCCGTGTGGGGCATCGAGATTGAGATCACCCCGATATGATCGCCCGCCTCATCATAGACCGGGTGCGCCACGCCCAGAACGGAAGTTTCAGACACTGGTGCCGCGCGATTGACGAAAAAGGTCGTGTCAGTCGCTGCCGAAATCTGTTTGAAAATATCGTGACCCGAGAAATCGTATTGCTCGCCAGTGTTGGAGCAAGTCATCAGCCCAGAATTGGGAATATAGGCAACAAGCGAAAAGCTTGGGAAGGTCGCCGCAACTTGGCGCATCAGTGCCGAACAGGCTGTTGGGTCATTGACCCGCGCCACGACGCTGCGCGACAGCAACCGCGCCGAGTCTTGGGCATGCTGAATGACGCGGGTCTCACCCGCCACAGCGCGCATCGTCTCCCCCATCAAGGCGGCTTCGGACCGGGCCTGCGCCTCGCGTGCGACCGATGAGGATTGCAGGATCGCAATGATCAGAAGCGGGAAGAGCGCGATCGCCAGCATCAGCGCCAAACGCACCCCCAAGCCATTGAATAACGCGCGCACACCTTTCGGGCGTGCGCGCCAAACTTCGGTCTCTGGCGGGATCTCGGAAGGCGCTCCTTCGGGAGCCTCAGGCGTCATGCTGCGGCGACCCCTGAACGACCCATCACAGCCAGCGAGTTCCGGTCAGGACCTGACATGATATCTTCGCCCTCTTCCAATTCGAGCATCTCAGCCAGTCGGGCTCGCGCCCGGTTTGCCCGGCTTTTGACCGTGCCGACAGCGACACCCATCATCCCGGCCGCTTCCTCGTAAGAAAAGCCCGACGCCCCGACCAAGGTCAGAACTTCGCGGTGTTCGGGGCTGAGCTGATCAAACGCGCGTACGAAATCATTCATCGCAAGGCGACCGTCATGCGCGGGTTTTTCAAACAAGGCTGCCGCGTGCACCCCATCAGGGTCGGCCACCTCACGTTTACGCTTGCGTCGGTCGGAATAAAACGTGTTGCGCAAAATGGTAAACAACCACGCCCGCAGGTTTGTGCCGCGCTCGAATTTCTCGATATTCGACCACGCTTTGACAATTGTATCCTGCACCAGATCGTCCGCCGAGGCCCCGTTTCGCGTCAGTGACAACGCAAAGGCACGCAATGCGCCAAGGTGGTCAGTCAGTTCTTCGCGCGGATCAAGGCTCTCGCTGGCTTTGGCGGTTTTGGAGGGCGTATTCATTTGCCGCCCTCCTTCGCCTTGAGCTGTGCCAGAAGATCTTTGAACCGATCAGGAACTTCTTCTTGCAAGGCCTCTTCGTAGACTCGCTTCAGATTTTCATTGATCTGTTCTTTGATACTGGACTTGGACTTTTCATCAGCCATGTCACTATACATTCTGGTTTCCGATCCCACATACTTTGCACGGAACCGAACGCAGGGCTAGGACGTTTGGTTCCCAGAAAATGAAAAAGGGGGGCTTTTATGTCCGAAGACATCGCTGGCACTATTGGGGCCAACCTACCGTATCTCCGGCGTTACGCGCGGGCCCTGACCGGCAGCCAAGACAGTGGCGACCGTTACGCGGCGGCAACGCTCGAAGCGATCCTCGAAGATACGGCGCCTTTCGAGAATAACGACCCAAAGCTTGCGTTGTTCCATGCGTTTCACCTTGTTTGGGCGTCTGCTGGTTCGCCCCTGGGAGAGCCTGACAGCCGCCTTTCGGCAAGCGCCCAAGATCACATGTCATCTTTGACGCCGAACACGCGTGAGGCGCTGCTGCTGCACTCAATCGAAGGGTTCCGCGTCGAAGAGATCGGCACGATCATGCAGGTCGATTCCGGGGAAGCTCAGGAATTGATTGATATCGCAATCCGAGAGATGGAATCCTCCGTTGCGGGCAAGATCATGATCATCGAAGACGAAGCGATCATCGCAATGGATATTCGCGCGATCGTCGAGGATATGGGGCATTCCATCACCGGAGTCGCGCGCACTCGGACCGAGGCCGTCGATCTTGCCGCCCGGGAAAAACCCGACTTGATCCTCGCCGATATTCAGCTTGCCGATAACTCGTCGGGCATTGATGCGGTCAACGATATTCTCGCCCAATTCGGTCCCGATCTGCCGGTGGTGTTCATCACCGCCTTCCCCGAACGGCTGTTGACGGGCGAGCGGCCCGAACCCGCCTTCCTGATCACCAAGCCTTACACAGAGGCGCAGGTGCAATCGGCAGTTTCTCAGGCGATGTTCTTCTCCTCGACCGAGACGCTCGCGGCCTGATCAAGCCGCATGGTCTGAATATGAAAGCCCCGGCACTGCGCCGGGGCTTTTGTTTTACCTAGCCCATCTCGGAGGAGCGTGCCCAAAGGTTGATCGCCTCATCCTGCGCGTGGCGGTCAATCTCGGCCAGTTCGGCCTCGGTAAAGTCCAAATTAGACACTGCACCAGCGCAATCGATCACCTGCGAGGGCTTTGACGCCCCAATCAACGCCGTGGTGATCCGCCCCCCGCGCAGCACCCAGGCAATCGCCATCTGCGCCAAGCTTTGACCACGCGATTGCGCGATCTCATCCAGCGCTTTGATCTTGGCGATCATCTCAGGGGTGATCACATTGCTATTTAGCGATTTCTCCTGCGCCGCGCGCGAGCCTTCGGGAATGCCACCCAGATATTTCTTCGTCAGCAATCCTTGCGCCAGCGGCGTAAACGCGATGGAGCCCACGCCCAATTCGTCCAGCGTATCCGTCAGCCCGTCACGTTCCACCCACCGGTTGAGCATGTTGTAGCTGGGCTGGTGGATCAGCAGCGGCACCCCCATATCGCGCAAAATCGCGGCGGCTTCCCGGCTGCGCTGCGAATTATAACTGGAAATCCCGATATAAAGCGCGCGGCCCGACCGCCAGATATGTTCAAGTGCGCCCATCGTCTCTTCTAGCGGCGTATCAGGGTCGAATCTGTGCGAATAAAAGATGTCGACATACTCAAGCCCCATCCGCTTGAGCGACTGATCACACGACGCAATCAGATATTTGCGCGAGCCCCATTCACCATAGGGACCGTTCCACATCTCATATCCCGCCTTTGAGCTGATGATCAGCTGATCGCGAAACCCGGCAAAATCGGTGCGCAGGATTTCCCCGAACGCTTCCTCGGCAGAGCCAGGCGGTGGGCCGTAATTATTCGCCAAGTCGAAATGGGTAATGCCGTGATCAAAAGCCGTCTGACAGATCGCACGTTTCACCTGATGGGGTGTATCATGGCCGAAATTATGCCACAGCCCCAGCGACACGGCGGGCAATTTCAATCCGGACTTTCCGCAACGACGATAGACCATTTTGGAATAGCGATCTTCGGCGGGATGATAGGTCATACTGTGTCTCCTCCTGTTAGCGGAAACACAAGCATAGCGCGCGAGGCTTCGCAAGTTGCACTCGGATGACGCTTGCGCGATGGTGCCCCAAAAGGAGAGCCCATTGCGCGATTTGGCAAAATTCGGGATCAAACTGCTGGGCAGACTGATCGACTCCAATATTACTTTGGTGGCAGCCGGCGTGGCATTTTACGCGATGCTTGCGGTCTTTCCCGGTATTTCAGCCACAATCGCCATCTGGAGCGCATTTTCCGATCCTGCGATCATCCACCAATATCTTGCGGTCGCCAGAGAGTTTATTCCCGAAGAGGCATATGGCTTGATCAACGATCAGATCCAAAGCTGGCTGATTGGGCCGCGCCCCTCGATTGGCATTGGCACGCTTCTTTCGGCTCTGGTAACCCTGTTGTCGGCGCGCGCTGGCGTCGCCGCCTTGGTCTTGGGCCTGAACGTGATCCACGACACCAAACCGCGCAACACGATCTGGAGCTTTATCTTGGGCTACCTGATGACAGTGTCATTGGTTGGCGTAATGCTGCTGGCGCTGGCGACCATCGTGATCGTGCCCATCGCGATCAACTTTCTGCCGTTTCACGAATATACCAGCATTTTGCTTACAGGTCTGCCATGGGCAGCGATGCTGTTGCTGATGCTTACAGCGCTTGGCATTCTGTATCGCTACGGCCCCAATACAAAGGGACAGCGCGATCCGGTTTTGACGTTGGGAGCGGTTTTAGCAACGGCCGTTTGGGGGATTAGCTCGCTGGCGCTCACCTATTATCTCGCCAATTTCGGCTCTTATAATAAGGTTTATGGCTCTATTGGCGCTGTAATCGCGCTGATGTTCTGGCTTTATCTAAGCGCCCTGTCGGTACTTTTGGGGGCGGCCCTGAATGCGGAACTGAATGCCCATCGCGCGAAGGCGCGACAGGGCGATCAGTAATTGCGCTCATAATAGATCCCGATCCCGCTTTTGCCATCAGACCCAACGGTGCCGCGCGCCGTGACGTTTTTGTTCACATCCAGGTTGAGATTGATTTCGGATGTGCCATCACCGGCCACAGTGACATCGGTATACAGGTTCTGAGACAGGTACTTCCCGGCCTTCAGTTGCGCATTGCCCGACGCATCGGTCGAGATATCAAGATCGTCAAGCCCGGTGCTTTTGCGCAGCTTACCGATGATCCCCTCTCCGCCTTTGCCTGCCAATGTCGCCACCGCCGAGGCCAGCTGTGCCGCTTGAATTGCTGACAGGCTTGAGACGCCCCGACCAAAGATCAAGCGTGACAGAACCTCGTCTTGGGGCAGATCAGGCGAAGATGAAAACGACACTTCCGGTGAATTCGCCTGCCCCGAAATCGCGATGGCAATCGTGTAATCGCCCTGCGTGGTGACTGCTGCGAAATCAATATAAGGCACCAGCGCCCCTTGCAGCGCAATCTGACCTTTGTTGAGCGTGAAGCGCTGCCCCAGAATATCGAGCCGCCCGCGCACAAGGTTGAACTGCCCGATCGGTACAACATTGGCGCTGGTGCCCGTGATGCGCAAACTGCCGCCCAGCTCGGCATCCAGACCCCGACCGCGCACGAAAATCCCACGGCTCGCTGCGATCGTCACATCCATTGGGTAGGGGCGCGCGCTGCTTGTCTTGGCGCCAGCATTATCCTTGCCGTCGTCCAAAAGACCGGCACGTATCAGCGTTTGGCGCACCGCCGCATTCTCGCCCACATGGGTCAGCCCGTCAGGCACCGAAGCCGCGCCGCTGATCCCCGATGAGGGCACGCGCAGCTCGGTATCGGCAAGCGTGATTTTGCCCGCAATCTTTGCGCCCCCGCTTAGCGGCCCGTCCATCGTGATCGTGCCCGAGGCGTAGGTGTCATACAGCTCTGGATCGCGCAGTCGCGCCCGATCGAGCCGGATCGTGAGATTGCCATTGAATGGCGGGCTTAAATCAATCGGGCCGTTCACCGCCAGCGTTCCGCCCGATCCCAACTGACCCGTCACCCCAAGCTGCGCCTTGCCATCCGAAAGCTGCACGCGCGTATTCACCTTTTCCAGCACCATACCAAGATTGGGCGCAACAATGCGCGTGTCATTCGCCGTGATCGTGCCCGACAAGGCGGGCAGCCCCGGTTTCCCATTCATTCGCAGATCGAAGCTTAGCGGCCCTTGCACCGAGCGCGGCGCGATAAACGAATTGGCCAAGGCTGTTTGCGCCGAGCCAGTGATCGTGAGATCAGAATTGGAGAAATCCGAGGCAACTTGGCCTGTAACTTTCGCGCTGGTGCCGCCCGGTCCATCGCCCGAAATATTCACCTGATAACCGGTGCCGTCATCCGTCACCGTGCCGCTCAGGCTGAGCGGGCCGGGAAAACCGGGTGCCAGCAAAGCCGCATTGGCAAGGCGTGCGTCCAGCGTGATCTGGCGGTTCGTATCGGTCACCGCACCATTCGCCGATATCGTAACCTGCGGGTTCTTCACGCTCAGATTCTGCAACTTCACCCGGCCGCCAGTGTAATCAGCCGCCAACGAGATAGCCGTTTTTCCTGCAAGAATAGTGTCGATTTCGGCCTGACCAATAGCAAGGTTTTGCGTCTCGGCATCCAGCTTGGCCGAGAATGTCTCACCCAAGCGCGTTACCTTGGCGTCTGCGCTTAGCCCGCCGCGATAGCCACCGCCCAGCAACGACAGATCCTTGGCCTCGACATGCGCATTCAGAACGCCATCCTTGCTGCTCAGAGTGCCCTGCGCCGAGGCCACGACGGCCCGCGTGGTCGCATTGAACGCCTTGATTGTCAGACCGTTTTCATTCCGGCTGGCGGACAGCGAAATCTTGGAGCTACCTTTGAGGGCTGCATCGGCTTGCGGCTGATTGATCGTGACATCCTGCCCCGTCACATCAAGATTGGCGTCAAACGCCCCCGTCAGCACCGTGTAATTCCCCGAAATCGAGCCTAACACCGCCCCGCTCAACGGTCTTCCGGCCAAATCCGACAGTGCCGAAATGTCGCCATCATCAAACTTAGCCGTGCCGCTGATTTTAGCGCCCTTGTTCAGATCCGCGATCCGCAGGTTGGCATCGGCGCGATAGCCCCGACCCAGCAGCGAAAGTTGCGACAGGCGCAGCGGCTGATCTTGCTGCCACGAAAACACGGCCTTGCCCGACACGAATGGTCCCACGGCTTTCGCAAGCTTCTCGTCTGCCAGCTCGATCCCGCTCGCACTTAGCACCACAGTACCGCCCACGCTGCTGGGCGAGCCTTGGCGAATACGCCCCGAGCCCGACAGAATTGCGCTGAGCATTTTGGTGCCATCTTCGCGGCGCAATGCGTTCAAGCGCCCAGAAAGAGACCAGCCATCGCCCGTCGCCTTATCATAGGCAAGTTTGATATTGCCCGATTGCACCCAAGTTTTGACCCCCGAGATCGGCAGCAGCACCTCTTGGCCTTCACCCAGACCCAACTGCCCGGTCAGGTCAAACTTGTGCGGCAGACCGCTGGCGCCAACAACCGCCGAGCCTTGCAGATTGAGCGCACGCGATTTGATATCCAGCGCACTCAGATTCGTTTGCCCCGTAGCGGTGCGCGCCCCCTGCGCTACGAATGAGACGTTTTTGCCAAAGAAATCACGATATTCCGGTGGCAATAGCGGCGAGACATCGCCCGAGAACTCCGCCGAGAATCCGGTTTCCGGCGCTACCCCTTGCACCGCGCCCTCGGGCACGGCTTTGCTAACCGAGACCTTGCCCGCGAGTCGCTGCTGGCCATCGGTGCTGAGAACGACATCGGCGGAAAATTTGTCGATCGGTCCGCTGCCCGATACGGCCAACGTAATCGCAGGGCGTCCCGGAAGGCCGATCATCTTGGAAATGATGCCCCCCTTGCCCTCATCGACCAACAGATCCAGACCCAACTCGCGTGAACCGTTGTCATAGGCCCCCGTTAGTGAGAACTTTCCCTTCTGCCCATCAATTCGATCGATATCGAGCTTGGCCTTGCCCTCGCCTCCGGCCAGCGACATTGAGCCGGTGATTTTCACCGTTGCGGCTTCGCCGATGACCGTCTGGCCAATGATCACCTTTTTCGCGTCGATCTTGCCGATCTTCAGTGCGACAGGCAGGTCGGGCAATGAAAACGGCTTGGCCTCGGGCGAGGGCGCAGGCGTGCCGGTCGCAGAGGTGCCGGGCAAGCGCGGCAAGTCTATTTCATTGGCGGAAAGCTCATCTATCTCGATTTTACCGGTCAAAAGCGCGGTGCGGTTCCATTGAATCGCCCCGTCCTTGATCGTCAGCCACGCCCCCTGATCATCCGAAATCGTCAGCGAGGTAAAGGTTGCACGCGAACTCAAAGCACCCGCGAAGCCATCAAGGCGCACCGACCGCCCGGCACCCGAAAGCGAATCCTCGATCAGCCCGGTAAGATAAGAGCGATCACGCTGCGTCTGTGCCTCGGTCGCCGCCCCGGCGCCTTGATCTGCAGGCGTGCTGTCTTGGGCAAAGCCACCCAAAGGCCAAATCACCAGCGCAAGCGATAGAAGAACCCGTTTCATCAAAATGCCTGCCCAATCCCGATATAGACCTGTGCGCCGCTGCCCGTGCCGCCGCTGACCGGGAAGCCAACATCAAGGCGGATCGGGCCCACCGCTGTTTTATAGCGCAGACCCAGCCCCGCGCCCGCCTGCGAACCGCTTTGGCCACCGCCCGCGATATAGCCGTAGTCATAAAATGCCACGATACCGATAGACTGGGTCACACCGATGCGTGCCTCACCCGAAACGCCGACAAATTCAGTGCCACCGGTTGTCAGAGTGCCGCCATCCAGAACCGTGACGCCAAGCGATTGGTAGGGTTGGCCGCGCACGCTTCCACCACCGCCGGAATAAAACAGATAGTCGCGCGGCGTTTCTCCAAGGCTTGATCCGAATACGCGCCCAAGTTGCAGCCGTCCCGCCAAGACGAACCGGTCCCGCGCGCCAAAGCCCTTATAGCCGCGCAGGTCTGTGCTTAGCTGCGCACCCGTCCCGGTCTCTCCTCCAAGGCCGACGAACGGTGTCAATCCGGTCTTGATGTAATATCCCTTGGTCGGATCGAGATCATTGTTGCGATTGTCATAGATCGCAGTGGTCGGGAAATAGATCTGGCGAAAGAAGGTCTCGCCAGAGCTATCGGTCACTTTCGACCAGCCATATTTGATCGCCGTGTCGACCGTCAGTTTATCGCTGAAGATGCGGCTGGCACCGAAGCCAATGTCAAAGGCGTTCTCATCGTAATCTACTTCGTTAACTTGGCTGATCTCGGTCTCGAAATAGGCCGAGGTGTCGGGGCCGAAGGTTGCCGGGCGTTCGATCCGCGTGCCCAGCGAATAATCGGTGCCTCCCGTTGCGCCGCCGATCCCGCTGATCGCACCATCGAGGCGAAACCGCTCACCGCCACCAAACAGATTGCGATGCAGCCAATAGGCAGTCAGCCCGATCCCTTCATCACTGTTCAACTCGGCCCCCGCGCCGATCTTACGTGGCTTCTGCTCGACCACGGCAAGGCTGACATCCATGCTGTCATCGGGGTTGAGGGTTTTCGCCTCGGTCACGGCGACAGAGCTGAAAATGCCGGTGCGCCGCAGCCGCGTCTGTACCTTGTCCAGTTCCTTAGGGTCATAGACCTTGCCCGTGGGAAAGCCCGCAATCTGGCGCAGACGCTTGGTCCGCAGGCGTTTATTGCCCGACACGTCCAGCGCACCAAAATGCACCAAGGGCCCCGGGGCAAGCCGAACGTCAGCCGCGAGCGTATTTGTGCGGTGATTGGCAACGATCGACTGACCGGAGACCTGCGCCTTGGCATGGCCATCCTCGCGCCAACCGTCTACCCCAGCCGTCGCCGCCTCGACGACCAAGCCTGATTTTGCAGGCTGACCGACGGCGAACCCCTCGGGCAGCTTTGTGTCTGGCGCGAGCGGTGCGACTATCGCCTTGGAGAATCGAAAATTCGGGCCCGGCATGACGGAGACGACAACATTTCGGACGGCCTTGGGGGCATCCAAGGGCGAAATCGACGCCGCCTCACGCCCATCAAGTTTGATCGACACGACCCCCGAATAGTAGCCTTGTGAAAACAGCGTCGTGACGATGCGATTGTAATCAGCGCGCGCCGCGGAAAAGATATCCTGCGCATCTTTGCTTTTGTCGCCGACCGATTGCTGCAGCAAGGACGCGCCCGTGATCGTATCGCGCAAGCTGCTTGAAGCGCCCGGGGTTGTGAAGCTCAGATCATATGCCGCCGCCGGCATTGCCGCCAACGCGCTTATCGCGAGGCTGAGTGTAAATTGCTTGATTTGTCCCGGTCCCATATCGCGCCCCTATCTGCCGGGGCAAGGTCGCAAGTATTAGAGTTAAACGCCAGAGGATGCGCGAAGTTCCGCGACCATTGTGAACGTAATAGGCGGAAATCTACCAAGGCAATGTCAGGTCTAGCAGATTAGAGTCGAAAAAATGCGGTCCATATGCTCGGCGAGATAGATCCGCAGCCATTTTGAAAAACGCTCGGGATGGCGGCGGACCTCGGCGGCCAAATCATAAAGCCCCACCCAACGCGTCGCACTGACCTCGTGGGGATCGGGGGTGATCTGCAATCCGGGACGGAAATGGGCGAGATATACCTCTACCACCTCATGTTCGATAAACCCGTCCTCCACGTCGGCGCGATATTCCACACGATCCGCATGGGCCGGATACAGCCCGGTGATCCCCAGTTCTTCGCGCAGGCGGCGAACGGCGCAATGCTCGGGGCGCTCATCCCAATCAGGGTGCGAACAACAGGTGTTTGACCATTTCCCCACCGAATGGTCTTTGCCCGCCGCGCGCTTCTGGATCAGCAACTGGTCGCCATCCATGACAAAAATAGAGACGGCCCTGTGGCGAAGTCCCCGCGCATGCGCTTCATTCTTGTCAACCGGCATCAGCGTGTCGCCGACCCAGGCTTGAATCCGTGTCATCGTGATCGCGCCCCATGCGAACGCGCGCTGCAAACGCAGAACGCCGCCATAGGATGAGTATGGCGGCGTTCAAAGTCACGGTGTCAGCTTGTCCCTGAGGCAGCATGCCGCGCCTCGGGGCTGTCAAGCGGGCAGAACGATCAGGACAGGGTCGCTTGCTCGCCCGATTCCGATTGCTGGCGACGTGCCAGTTCGGCGCGATACAGCGCTACGAAATCCACGACCTCAAGGTTGAAGGGCGGGAAGCCACCATCGCGCGTCACGTCCGAAACGATCCGGCGCACGAAGGGGAACAACTGGCGCGGGCATTCAATCAGCAGGAAGGGGTGCAACTGGTCTTCGGGCACGCCCTCGATGTGGAAAATTCCGCCGTAATCGACTTCGAGCAGATAGAGGGTCGAATTGTCGGTCTGGTTCGTCGCGGTGACTTTGAATTTCGAGATCACTTCATACTGGTCGTCTTGCGCGCGTTTCTTGGCGTCAAGGCTCACCTGAACCTGCATTTCGGGCTGGATATCAGCCGCTTGCAGCCCTTTGAGAGCGACGTTGTTCTCGAACGAAAGATCGCGCACAAATTGCGCGAGAATATTCATCCGCAATTGTGGCTGTTCAGTGGTATCAGCGCCATTGGCTTGATCAGTCATCTCTATCTCCAACCTTGTTTGCGCCGGGTGTAGCATTGCTCGGCGCGCGTCTCAATTCTCAATAACGGGTCTTGGCAACTTGTCTCAATGCCGAGTCCAACCGGATGGCCCGTCGCGCGGTGGCGTGCGTGGGGTTATCTCGTCGATTTCCTCGGCATCAATGACATCAGGATCGTGCGGACGCCGGCGATCTGCCCCACCCGGAGGAAACGGCCCGCCGCCCATCTCAAAGCGCGCGACCGTCACCCGGCTGGCCAGCCGCGTCATCACCCAGTTGCGCACACCGGGGATCAACAGCAACAAACCCAGTGCGTCGGTGAAAAACCCCGGCGTAAGCAGTAACACACCTGCAACCAAAATCATCGCCCCATGCGCCAGGGGCCGCGAAGGGTCGCTTAGCTCATTGAGGGAACGGCGCAAATCCTCAAGCGCGCGCGCGCCTTCGCGACGCACAAGCGTCGTGCCCAGAACAGCTGTGATCACCACGATTGCAAGCGTCGGCCCCAAGCCGATCATCCCACCGACCTTGATGAACAAACCGATTTCAATCAGCGGCACGGCCAAAAAGGCCAAAAAAATCCACATATCATCCTCTTTTTCCGGTCCGCGCGCTTATGGTCGCGCAGGTGGACTTGATCCTGTTGCTGCCTTACATAAGTAGCCTACACGCGATACACAAATGCAGTCCGTTTCACAGGGGTTTCGATGTCCAGCGCCGTCATCCAGTTAATTGTTCTCGCGGCGATCGCGATCTTTTTGATTATTAAGCTGAAAAATGTCCTCGGGACGCGGGACGGCTATGAACATCCGATCGAGCCCGAGCAACAACCCGCCCCCGTCGCGAAGCGCGATTTTGAGGTGATCGAAGGCGGGCCCGACCCCGACATCGTCGATCATGTTGACGAAGGATCAACCGCCGCCGTGTCGCTGACTGCGATGAAGCGGGTGGAGCCGAAATTTTCGGTCTCGGAATTCCTGCAAGGTGCGCGCGGCGCGTATGAAATGATCCTGATGGCATTTGAGACGGGCGATATCGAGAAGATCAAGCCATTCCTCTCGCCCGACGTCTATGAGGCGTTTGAGGGTGCGGTGAATGCGCGCAAGGAACAAGGGCTTGATGTTCAAGCCGAGTTCCTTGGATTGCGCGAACTGGTTCTGAGCGGTGCCGATTTCGACCATGCCACGAACGACGCCGAGGTGACGGTGCGTTTTGGCAGCGAACTGATCTCGGTGGCGCGCAATACGGCAGGCGAGGTCGTCGAGGGCGATCCCAAAGCCCCACGCAAACAGCGCGACGTCTGGACCTTTGCGCGCAAGATGGGCAGCAATGACCCGAACTGGCAGCTTGTCGCCACGGGCGGCTGAGTGCGTGGCTTCTAAGTTGCACAACCTTCCCGGCTGGGACCGGGATGATCACGCCGCCGCATGGGCGGCGTTTTGCATCACTGCCGATCTGTTCGGTTTTGCCCCCGTCCAGACTGACGATCCACGTGCTGCGTTTGAGACCTTGTTCGAACCTGTCGAGATCGATGGTGAAAACGGTGCGCATTTCACCGGATATTACGAACCGGAACTGACGGGCGCGCGCATGAAATCCGCGCGCTTCACACATGCGCTTTATGCGAATCCCGGCGGTATAGAGCCTGATCAGCCTTGGTTTTCTCGCGCCGATATCGCGGCAGGTGATTTGCTGGCAGGCCATGAACTTGTCTGGGTTGAAGACGCGATCGAGGCGTTCTTGGCGCAGGTGCAGGGCTCGGTGCGCATCAAGCTGGACGATGGTCAATCGCTGCGCCTTGGATATGACGGCAAGAACGGGCACCCCTATCGTTCGATCGGTGCGCAACTGGTGGCGCAAGGTGTCGCCCCCGTCGCAGAAATGACGCCTGACCGCATCCGCGACTGGTGCAAGGCGCATCCCGAACAGGTGCAAGACCTGCTCAATCACAACCCGTCCTTTGTCTTTTTTCGCACTCTTGATCTGCCCGACGATATGGGCCCGCCCGGTGCAATGGGACGCCCTGTCACGCCCGGGCGCACCCTTGCCGTCGATCCTGAAATCGTTCCCTTGGGCAGCCCGGTCTGGATTGACTGCCCCGGCTTTGGCGCACGTCTGATGGTCGCACAAGATATCGGGTCCGCCATCAAGGGCACGGGACGTGGCGACATCTTCATCGGGTCGGGTTTGCAGGCAGGCGAACGTGCGGGCGCGATCAACACCCTAGGTCGCATGGTCGTCCTGCGGAGACGCGCATGAGTGGGCGGCGCAAACTCACCCCCGAAGAGCGTGAATTGTGGTCCCGCGTCGCCGCCAGCACCCGCAGCATCCGCGAGAAACATGACGATTCCGCTGAATTAGAGTCTTTTCTTGACGGAACACCACCGCCAAAACCGCCCAAGCCAGAGCTACGCGGTTTTCATCTGGGGCAGCATTCGAAACCCAGCGCGCAACGCTTTGACCTCGCGCCCAGCCCGGGCGAACACCTGGCACGCCAACCCGTGGTGATGGATCGCAAGGCCCATAAGGCGATGACGCGCGGCAAGCTGAAACCCGAGGCGACGCTGGATCTGCATGGCATGACGCTGACCGAGGCGCATCCTGAATTGATCCGATTTATCCTCAACACCCAAAGTCACGGCAAACGGCTGGTGCTTGTGATCACAGGCAAGGGCAAGCGCGGCGACGATGATGGGCCGATCCCGCGGCGCGTTGGCGTGCTGCGCCATCAGGTGCCGCAATGGCTGCGCATGCCACCACTTGCGCCTGCGGTGATGCAGGTGAACGAGGCCCATCTCAAACATGGCGGCGGCGGTGCCTATTACGTATATCTGCGCCGTCTGCGCTAACCCCCGGATTGCGCCAGAGGGCTGAGCACGATCTGGGTCGCGTTGTCGACCGTCAGTATGACCGCCGAGGCAAGGCTTGTGCGGCCGATCTGCTCTCCAGTCAGAACCTTTGCCACCTGCCCGGCCCGGTCCAGCAATTTGATGAGCGCCGGAGATTGGGCGAGATCGAAATGCCCGTCGCCCACGCTGAACGCACCAACATCAACGATGGTGATCTTGTAGCGCGCGACGCGTTTGAAATCCTTGAGATCGCCCAGCCGATCCTCGGCACCGGAAAGTCGCGCCGATAGTTGCAGGGCTCGATCGCGCTGAGAGGTGAAGATAACGAAGGGCTGCGGCAGTGTTTTGAGCGCTTGCGCCTGCGACAGAAACACATCGACGGCAATATCTGGCGAGATCAGAATCACGCCGTTAATATCCCTCAACAGGCTCTGATCATGCCCCAAAGCCTCTTGGCGCAGCACTTCCATCGTCAGCTGCGCCCCCAAAGAATGCCCAATCAACAAAATCTGGCGCGCCCCGGCTGCCTGCAAATCCTCGAGTAGCTCGGACAAGCCATCGCGCGCGAACAGGGCGGAATCGCGATCATAGGCATAGCCCAGAACATGCGCGCGCGAGGGCCACGAATAATGAACGAACACGCCGGGCAGATCGAAATCCGTGCCCAACTGCGCCATCCGATACAGCCCCTCGGAGAAGTCGTTATTAAAGCCATGAACGAACACCACCGCTTGCCCGTTCTGCCGCGCCAGAGCAGCCCTTAGATCGCGACGAAACGCATTTTGCGACATGTCGATCTGGGCGCTTGAAACCATGAACTGGGTCTGCGGGTCCGCAGGTTGTCCGTCCTTTGGGTAGTCGATGGTGCCGCTCTGATGATCGGGGGGTGTCGCCACGTCAAACTTCGCCAGACGCAAATCGAAACTGCGCTCCGTCCCAAAAGGCTGCCCGGTTTCAGGATTAGGCGCACGCGTGGAGCCGACAAAAATCGTGCGTGCCTCGGGGGATGGCTGGGCCAAATAGGCAAGCCGGCCGCGCGGAGCGCAGCCAGCCAGCACGACCAAAACCATGACAATCAGCACGCGCAGCATGTTCGCCCCCGATCAGACGCCCACACGATAGCAAAGCTGCGCTACGATACCACCATCAAAGAACGTAACGGCTTAAATCGCTGTCACGAGTCAACGCCCCGATTTCCTTTTCAACGAATGCGGCATCAATCGTCACGCTTTCGCCTGCACGGTCGGGCGCGGTAAAGGCCAACTCCTCAAACACCCGTTCTATGACGGTATAGAGTCTGCGCGCGCCGATATTTTCAACCGAATAGTTCACCTCTGCAGCGATCCGGGCAAGCGCCTCAATGCCATCTTGCGTGAACTCAACGCTGACGTCCTCAGTCGCCATCAGCGCCTTATATTGCCGGGTGAGCGCATTATCCGTCTCGGACAAGATTCGCGTGAAATCTTGTTCCGTCAAAGCGCGCAACTCGACCCGGATCGGCAGGCGACCCTGCAATTCGGGCAGCAGGTCCGAGGGTTTGGCGATGTGGAACGCGCCGCTGGCGATAAACAGGATATGATCGGTCTTCACCGGGCCGTATTTGGTCGAGACGGTCGTGCCTTCGATCAAAGGGAGCAAATCGCGCTGCACCCCCTCGCGTGAGACATCCGCGCCGCGCGCATCGGCCCGCGCCGTCACCTTGTCAATTTCGTCGATAAACACGATGCCGGAATTTTGCACCGCCTCAAGCGCGGCTGTTTTGACCTTTTCATCGTCCAACAGCTTGTCCGCCTCGTCCGAGATCAGCGCCTCATAGCTTTGCGCGACCGTCATCTTGCGTTTGGCCGTGCGGTTGCCGCCGAACGCCTTGAACAGGTCTTGCAGACCCTGCATCTGCGTTTCCATGCCCGGTTGGCCGCCCATCATCCCCATCGGCATGCCACCTGAGGTGTCGGCGATCTCTACCTCGATCACCTTGTCGTCCAGCACGCCATCGCGCAGCTTCTTGCGAAACATCTCACGTGTGGCCTCACGCGCATCTGTGCCCGCCAAAGCCTCGATCACCCGATCTTCGGCCGATTTATGCGCCTGGGCCTTGACCGCCTCACGCATCTGTTCGCGGGTTTGCGTCATCGCTACATCGGTCAAATCGCGGATGATCTGTTCCACATCGCGCCCGACATAGCCAACTTCGGTGAACTTGGTCGCCTCAACCTTGAGGAAGGGCGCGCGGGCCAGCTTGGCCAGACGGCGCGAAATCTCGGTCTTGCCGACCCCGGTCGGGCCGATCATCAGGATATTCTTGGGATAGACCTCATCGCGAATATCATCGGCCAGCTTATGGCGACGCCAGCGATTGCGCAGCGCCACGGCGACGGCACGCTTGGCTTCTTTCTGCCCGATAATGAACCGGTCGAGTTCGGAAACGATTTCGCGGGGGGTCAGATCGGTCATGGATCACTCCGTAACATAAGGCGGCAAACGAGACTTGCCGGGGAATTGTGGAAGCAGGCGCATCAGGCGGGTGCGCAGCTCGGTCCAGAACGAGCCAAGCGCGGTCAGCGCCAGCCCGATCAGGATCAGCACCACCCACCAACTGCGCGGATCGGCGGCATCGCCAAACGCATAGAAGCTGAGAAAGATCATATAGCCGATGCCTGCGGTAAAGAATGACCGTCGGTCGATAATCAGCGCTAGTGCCGCGGCCACGATCAACGCCACCAAAAGCAAGCCATACCCGGTGCCCGGCCCCATCTTGTAGAATGTCAGCGCCACGGTATTCACCAGCGCAGGCGCAGCCAGCACATGCAGCCAAAAGCCCGAGGCCGATTGCCGCCCCAGCCGGTACGGATCGCGCATATCAAACCAGATGCCGCCCGCCAATGCGAGACAGCCAAACAGCAGCATCGCCAACGAGATTGACGAGCCGCGCGCAAGATCGAACATATCGACCGCCCGCGCCATCTCGACATTCGGTCCCAACCCCTTGGCAAGGTTAAGCAGGATTGCAAGCACGCATAACCCGACCAAGAACATCGAAAAAGGCACGCGATAGCGCAAGAACCACGCAATCAGTGCCAACGCCGTGACGCCCAGCGCGAGGTTAAGACTTGGGTCCTCCGCGACAAAGCGCATGCCGAGCACAGGAATGCCGAGGAAACTCGCCAGAACCGCGCCCGCCAACGTCACCGTCAGCAGGATTGAGGGCAGCACCATGCGGCGCTTGCGGGTGAAATACTCGGCAAACAGTGCGGTGAGGGGGATCAGGAAGATATAGCCACTGTGCCCGCCCAGAAACAGCAAGAAGCCAAACGAGCCCGTGATCAGGATCGCAAGGCCGACGGTCACGAAAATCTCGGCAAAACCGCGAAATAGCTCAAACGGTTCGTCCTCTGCCGGGAGGGCGGCACGACCGGAGATGCGGTTGGCGGCCAGCGCCATCACGCTCGCTGCCTGTGCCTCGCTCAGATGACCGGCGGCGACTGCAGCGCGCAGATCGTCCTTCGTGATCTCACTCACCGATTGTCTCCACGGTCAGGTTTCCGTTGGTGTAGACGCAAATATCGGCAGCGATTGCCATCGCCTTGCGCGCCACGGCCTCGGCGTCCAGATCGGCTTCCATCAAGCCACGCGCTGCCGCCAAGGCAAAATTCCCGCCCGAGCCAATCGCCGCGATGTCATTCTCGGGTTCAAGCACATCGCCCGCACCCGTCAGAACGAACAGATCCTTACCATCGGTCACGATCAGCATCGCCTCAAGATTGCGCAGATATTTGTCCATCCGCCAGTCTTTGGCCAGATCGACGCAGCTGCGCGCCAGCTGGCCCGGTGATGCCTCGAGCTTTTTCTCAAGCCGTTCGAGCAAGGTGAAAGCATCCGCCGTCGATCCCGCGAAACCCGCAACGATATCATGCCCGCCGGGGCTCAGCCTGCGGACCTTGCGCGCGGTGCCTTTGATGACGGTCTGGCCAAGGCTCACCTGCCCATCGCCCGCCACGACCACGCGGCCCCCTTTGCGAACGCCAATGATCGTTGTGCCGTGCCAGCCGGGGAACTTGTCATCTGCCATAACTACCTCCGTGTTATCGCAGATATGAGGCCGCAAGCCGCGCCCTGCAACCCCGCTTGCCCGGTTCGCCCGCGCGCGCTAGCGTCCGGCCATGACAGAGCGACACCTCTCCCTCTACCTTGACCCCACGACCCTTTCTCAGGTTCGCGAGGGACAGCACAATTTCTTTGCGCGTCTGACCGGTGCTTTGAAAGCCGTGGATTGGGGTGTCAGCCTGCATGAAACCGGCCCAATCGCCCGGCGCGATGCCCGCAATAAACCCGGCTACGCACTGTATCACATGGAGCCACCAACGCATGTGCGGGCCCTTACCTGCCGACGCAGCTATGTCGGCGCGTTCTGGCATATTGAAGACAGCGCTGAACGCTGGGAATGGCCCGTCGCCAAGGCAGCATTCAACGCTGATGAAATTGACGGACAAGAGGCAGCCAAGTTCTTCGGAATATGGAAAAATAGGCTCTATCCCGGCGTAAACCCGACGAATGAGCGCGATCTCGCACTGATCGCCTTGCAGGGCAAGCTGCTCGATCACCGCTCGTTTCAGGCGATGAGCCCGATCCAGATGATCGAAGAGGTCTTGGCGCGCCATGCGGGGCCCGTGGTGGCAACTTTGCACCCGAAAGAGATTTACACAGCTGACGAGATCGCCGCGCTTGAGCAGATCGCGTCACGCTTTTCTCGCTTTCACTTTCAATTGGCCGGCTCGCCAGCCTTGCTGCCCGAATGCCAATTCGTCGCCACGCAGAACAGCGCCTTGGCGATTGAGGGGTTTTTCCTGCGCAAACCGGCAATCCTCTTTGCGAAGTCAGAGTTTCATCACATCGCAGGTTCGGTTCCGCGCGACGGCCTTGAAACGGCGTTTCAATACCGCGATCAAACACCACCGGTCGCGCGTTATCTTTACTGGTTGTTACAACTCAACGCGCTGAACGCAGGCCGCCCTGAATTCGAAGAGCGTCTGCGCGCTCATCTAAAGAATTTCGGCTGGCCGATATAAAAAAGGCGCCCGAAGGCGCCCTTTCGTAGCAGTTTCAAAACGCTCAGATCGACGATTCGATCCAGCTTTGCAGCGCGGCTTTGGGGGCTGCGCCGACTTTATTCGAAACGACCTCGCCATCCTTGAACAAGAACAGCGCCGGGATCCCGCGCACACCCAGCGTCGCCGGGCTGTCAGGGTTTTCATCGACGTTAATCTTCACGACTTTGATCTTGCCCGACATTTCTTCGGACAGTTCTTCAAGCGACGGACCGATCATCCGGCAGGGGCCGCACCATTCGGCCCAGAAATCAACGACGACGGGAACGTCGGATTTGCGCACTTCTTCATCGAAAGTGGCGTCGGTAACAGCAACGGTAGCCATATCAGCCTCCTGAAAATTCGGTTGGTGTGAACGTATGGTCCGCCCCGGCCTGCGTCAAGATACAGGGGGTGTGCGCAATGACGCATCAAGCTGTGCGTCACTGAGCGGCATCACCTCGCCTGAGGCCGTCCACAAAATAGCGCAGCGCACTGGCATGCCAGGATGGATCAGGCGCAATGCCCCGCGATAGGCTGCCATCTGACGCACGATCCCGGTTGGCACCTGATCGGGCGTTTCGGGCACCACGGCATTAGATTTGTAATCAAGCACACGGATTTCATCCGCATCAATCACTAACCGGTCGATGAAGCCATGAATGCGCCGATGACCCAACTCGGGCAGTTCGGCGCTGATCTCGACCTCGGCCAAGGCACTCTCACCCAACCAAGGCGCCAAGTTTGGGGCCGTCAAAACGCGAACAGCTTCGGCCAAAACAGGCTCTATTTCGTCCCAAAGCAGAGCGTCCTCCCCATAACCAAGAAGCGAGTGGGCAACGTCGGGCCACTCGGCTTGATCGCGCTGCGGCAGATGTTCGAGCAATAGGTGCAATTGACGCCCACGTTGCTTCGCAGCCTCCTCATCAAGCAGCGCCCCCTCACCGGGCAACGCCTTGGCTCCGCCAAGGTCAGAGGGTGAAAGAGGCGCTTCGGTCTGCACGACATTTGGCGCAGGCCGAAAAATCCAATCGGGTAGCTCGATCACAGATGGATCACGGGTATTGCCATGTGGGACACCCAAAGCCTCAGGCCAGTTGCCATGACTATGTCGCTGCAATTCGCCGAGGTCTTTTAGCGGCGCGCCATAGGCAGAAACCGTCTCTAGTCCCGCCAACTTCATGCCTTCAGCGATGCGCGAATACCAACTGTCCTCGCCCTCGCCCGTCTTGCCGGCGGCCGCGACGATCAACCATTTCTCGGCCCGCGTCATCGCCACATAAAGCAAGCGCAGCGCCTCCGCTTCGCGCTGCGCGGCGCTTCGTTGTTGCGCTTGACGTTGCGCATCGGGCGCGGCCTCTTTGGTGACGCTCCAGCCTGCGACCTCACCATCCAAGCGCACCACTTGGGCATCGTTTTTCGGTTTGCGCTCCGCGGTATCGGGCAAGATCACGATCGGGGATTCCAGCCCTTTTGAGCCATGCACGGTCATCACCCGAATGGCACGTCCCGCCCCTTCTAGCTGGCGCTTGACCTCAACCTCGTCCGCCTCGAGCCATCCCAGAAACCCGGTCAGGCTTGGCACTTCGCTGCGTTCAAAGGCCAATGCCTGCGAAATCAGCTCATCGATGCCGTCTTCTGCCTCTGCACCCAACCGTGATAATAGCCGCTCACGTCCGGCATGACGCGTCAAAAGCCGCTCGATCAGCTCAAACGGTCGCAGAAAATCCGCTTGATCGCGCAAGTCGTGCAAGATTGCGAGCGTGTCGGGGCGCGTTTCAGATTTGCGCAGCGCCTGCCACAAATAGCCCTCGCGGGCATGCGCCAAGTCATAGACTTCCGCCTCGCTCCAACACAAAAGCGGTGAACGAAGCGCTTCGGCCAAAGACAAATCATCCTCGGGGGTCGCAAGAAACGCCAGAAGCGCGCGGATATCGCGCACCGCCAGCTCGGCACCCAGTTTCAAGCGATCCGCACCCGCGACTTGCAAATTGGCCGCTTTGCACGCGCGAATGGTTTCAGCAAACAAATCAGAACGCCGACGCACGAGGATCAGGAAATCGCCCTCATGCACCGGTCGCGCGCCCTCGGGTGCATCGCGATCTGGAATTTGGACGCCCTGATCAATCATTGCGCGAATTTCAGACGCAATCGCGCGGGCCAGCACCACCGTATCCGAGGTTTCGCCCACCAGATCGACGGGATCTTGCCAGTCGCTGTCCTCTTTTTGGGTCTCTTGCGCGACCACTGGCCAGAGATCGACTCGCCCCGGCAACTCCGCCTGAAATGCGATGTGGTTTGGCGGCCCGCCCAGACCCTGCACCGCCCCCTGCGCAAAGCAGAGCTCAACAACGAGCAAAATCGCTGCTGAGGAGCGAAAGGAATGTTCCAGTTCCAGCGGACGCAGCGTCGCGCCGATACCTTCGAATTTCGCCTGAAAGTTGCTCTGCATCGCCTCAAAATGCTCAAGGTCTGCACCTTGAAAGGAATAGATCGACTGCTTGCGATCCCCCACGACAAACAAAGTTCGATCCGCCTCGCGCGCGCCCTGACCCGAGGTGAATTCATCTGCGATCCGTTCGATCACGCGCCACTGGCCGGGGCTGGTATCTTGGGCCTCATCAACGAGAATATGATCAATGCCACCATCAAGCTTGAACAACACCCATTGCGCGACTGAGGGATTCGACAGAAGCGCCGCCGCTCGTTCAATCAGATCATCGAAATCAAGCCATCCTCGTTGCGCTTTGTAGCGCGCAATTCGAGGCAGATATATCTGTGCGAACCGATGCAGCACATGGCTGCGCTCTGCCGCGGCAAAGGCTAGTCGCTCTTCTCGGGCTTCCGCGACCCGCTCGGCCAAATCCTTGAGCCCCTCGCAGACCGCCTCCCCAAGCTTGTTCTGCAAGGCCTTGGTCAAAAGTTTGTCGCCCTTGGCGCCAAACGGCACCGTCGCGGTCCCCTTGTTGTTCATCACATCGGCCAAGCGTTCCAATGCAGTCAGATCAAGCGCCTCAATCTGCGAGAATACGACACCCAGTTTCTGGTCATTTGCACTGCTCGCCAAACAGGCGGGAGCGGCGGATTGGATCAACTCTAGATCACCCGCCTCAAAGACACGGCTCGTGATAGCTTGCGCCGTCAGATCACCGGGCAAACCATAGCTGCGGAAAATATCTGAGCGATTACGGCTTGGAATGAAAAAGGCTCTGTTCTGGCTGATTTCGCGACAAATTACTCCAAGGTCTTCGCCAGAATAGGCCAGCAAAACCGCGTCAAGCACCGCGCGATCCGGGCCAAGCGCAATTTCTTCCAGAAGTTCTTCGCGCATCAAGTCGCCGGCGCGATCATCCATTTCGCTGAACCCATGAGGCACCTCAGCCTCCAAAGGAAACCGGCGCAAAAGCGAGGCGCAGAACGCGTGGATCGTTTGAATTTTCAGACCACCCGGCGTCTCGATCGCTTTCGCAAAAAGACGTCGCGCGTCAGCAAGGCGTTCATCTGTGATCACACCCTCTTCGCCCAGATCTGCGAGATATGTCCGAAGCTTGACCTCCTCCATCATGGCCCAACCGCCAAGCAATTTCAAAAGCCGGTTCTGCATCTCTGCGGCAGCGGCCTTGGTGTAGGTGAGGCACAAAATCCGCTGCGGCTCGGTCCCGTTCAGCAGCATCCTTGCGACTCGGTCGGTCAGAACCTTGGTTTTGCCCGAGCCCGCATTCGCGCCAAGCCAGACAGAATCGCGCGGCATAGAGGCCTGAATTTGCCGTTGGCTCGCCTCGTCACGACTCATCCAAGTTCCTCCGGTTCGGGCTTATCGGTCACATCCCATTCGCCAAAACGCGAGAGTAGGTCGTAGTCGCTACGGTCGCGCGTCTTTTGCATGGCGCGCCGCGCGGTGAACCCTTGCGACGGGCGCTGATACCGCGCAACCAATTCGCGCAATCGCGCCCAAGCCTCGTCGGGGGTCTCGGTGCGATCCTTCGATTTGCCTTTGACCTCCCGGGTCTCGCCGCGACCGCCAAGACGCACATAGGTCATCTCCCGAACGGTGCGCGCCCCAAGCCCCTCAAACGCGCCGCGCTCGACCATCGCGGCTTCAAGCAACATCTGCTTGTTGAACGCGATGATCTCGGCTTCGCTTGGCAACGCGCCCGATTTATAGTCGTAAATTCGGACCGTCCCGTCGCTGAGCAGATCTATTCTGTCAGGCTTCGCTGTGATCGTGAAATCGTCATTTTCAAGTGGAATAGTGACCTTTTCTTCAATCACGGCGGGTGTGCCAGATTGCCATCTTTGCACTTCATCCTCGCTAAACGTCTGGGCGATGCGCGCAATCCGCGCGCGCCAAATCCGTCGTGTGCTGGGCCAAGGCACCTCTGCCTCCAGAACGGCATCCGTGATCGCCATCAACCGATCACGCGCGGCATCTGCAGTCTCTTCAACCGCGCGCGTTCGGGTGAACCGCTCAACGATTTCGTGCAAGATTTGTCCGCGCAACAGAGGGTCAGGCGCCGGGCGCATCGGATCGAGCGGAAAGAGTCGCAACACGCGCTTGGCATAGATCGCGTAGGGGTCGCGGATAAGGGTCTGCACCGCCGTAACTGATAGGTTCTTGGGCCGCCGCGGCACCGGTGGTTTAGGCGACGGGCGTGTGGCGGGGGACAGCTGCGTTCGGGGCGTTTCAAAGGCTTTGACCATCTCCAGCCACCGCACGCCTCGTTTACGCATCGCGTCGATCGCGTCGGGTCCATGCTGATCTGGCAAACCTTGAACGAGGTTCAAAATGCGGTTGAGCCAGC
Source organism: uncultured Thioclava sp. (assembly GCF_913064665.1). GTDB lineage: Bacteria > Pseudomonadota > Alphaproteobacteria > Rhodobacterales > Rhodobacteraceae > Thioclava > Thioclava arctica. The sequence continues at coordinate 52,732 of NZ_CAJYBT010000003.1, read as the reverse complement.
GTGAGGGGATCGTTTCTGCCTCGGCATCGCGCCGCGCACGGCTCAAAACTACCCGTTTCGACCCGAGCGCTTGCTGAAAATCATGCGCCGACAGACCGATTTGGCGTTCGGGTAATAACAACCCCGCCGCAAGCCGCATTTGCCGCGACAACCAAGGATCAGGCGCGGGGGCTTCGGGCCAACTTCCCTCATTCAGCCCGCCGCAAATCAGTAGTTCCGCACCCTGCGCGCGCGCCTCGAGCGTGCCCCAAATCGCTATCAGCGGATGCGACGCCATGCCGCTGCGCACGATCCCGCTTTGCAAATGTCGGTTGATCAAGTCGGCATAGGCCGAGGGCGTGATTTCACCGCCATGCGCAGCTTCGCGCTGCAACTCTTGCATCAAACGAAGCGCCTCACGCCCACCTTCTTCGCGCCACAGCTCGCTGGTTTCAACGCAGCCTTCGGGACCGGCGGCGATCAGGCTCGTTAACGCCAAATGAGTGTCTACATTCGCGGAAAGAGGCGCTTTCTCTGGTGCTGCGAACCCGTCTAAGACGCCCGACAACCAATCGACCCAAGCCGTGCGATCTTGGGCTTTCTTCTCGGCCCAAGATCGCAAAGCATCGGGCGCGGGAAACGCCGGGCCATTGCGTCGTAGCTCCAGTTCGAGGTCTCGGGTCAGGCGCAAATGCTGACCGCGCGCGGTCGCCCCTGCGCCCGTCGCGCAAAGCGGATGCTTCAACAGCACCAGAAGATCAGCAATCGTCAGCGCCTGCCCCCGAAACGATGCAACATGGCGCAATAAGCGCCCTGGCGCTGTTTGTTGCAGTGGTTGGCCGGCACTGTCATCTGGGATGATTCCCCATCGATCCAGCGCAGAGGTCACCCGACGCGCAAGCAGGCGGTCCGGGGTGATCAACGCGGCGCGCGTGCCAGTTTCTGCCGCCTCGCGCAGGACCAACGCGAGGGCCAAGGCCTCCTCTCGTGGATCGCGCGCCTCGATCAAAGTAAGCCCTTGGCAAGCCTCACGCAGGTCACCAAGCTCGCGCCCTTCGCTGCGCCACTGATCCGTGACAGGTGCCGGGCGCAACGCAAGCGAGATCAAGCGATTGCGCGCACGGTCATGTGGGTCAATGTCACGCCATTCGCCGACATCGCCAATAGCCAGATCCATCTTGTCCAGCAACGCGCGAAAACGAAACTGAGGGTGATCCTCGATCGGAAAAACGCCGGAATAGAGACTTTTCCATGCGGCATCCGTCATCTCGCGATCAAAACCCGGCAAGACGATGGTGCCATTTTCAAGTGTCGCCACCGCACACATGAACGCCGCAGTCGCCCCGCGCGACCCCGTGGAGCCAGCAACGATAACGGGATCTTTGGGAGGGTGCGTTTCCCAACCCTGCGCGATTGCCTCTACGATCTGGCGCTGGCGCGCCTCGGAATCCAACGCAGCATCGTCGTCAAAGTAGCGCGCGACGATACGAATGAAATCAAGACTGCGACGCCAATGTTCGGCATGGCTCTCCGCAATTTCGAGGTCCTCAAGTACATCAGGATGAACCCCTTCGCTTTGCATCTCGGCCATCAGTGCAGAGAGGCTCTCGGCCAGTGCGAAATGGCTAGAGCCAGCCTCAAACGCCGGAATGGCTCGGGTCAATTGTTCAACCAATTGCGCCAGTTCAAGCTTGCGCCGCAACGATGATACCGCAAGCGGCAAGCCTGCAAGCGGGTCTTGTCCCAAATCGCTGACAAGGCGTAGGCGCGGCAAATAGCGCGCCCCAGAGCGTTGAAATTCTTCGCGAACGCGGCGCAGCATGCGGCCCGAGTTCAGATAAAGCTGAACGCGCGCGATGGCCTCTGGCGGCTGCGATTGCATACGCTCCAGTAGACCGGTGACCAGCTCTTTGGGGAAGTCCACACCCGGTGGGAGCGCAAAGACAGCCATCAAGCGCGTCCTTCAAGCAGGGTTTCAGCCAAAGCGATTGAGCTGACTTGCCCAACGTCACACCAACCGCCCTCATAGACCACGCCATAGACCCGCCGACCGGCGATCATCGCGTCCCACAGCAGATTGAGCGAGAAGACATCGTCAGAAACAGAGCCTATTTCCGCAGGATTCAGGATTTGCGCCCCGGTGTAGACATAGCCCTCACCACGCGTGAGCCGCCCTTGCGCATCCATCGTGAAATCCCCTGCGCCCCGATGCCCCATCGCATTTTCCGGGCGCACCAAGGCCAGCAGCGCATCCATTTTTGTGCCATCCCAATGATCGCGAAGTTGCGTGATCACATTTTCTCCGCGCCAGACAGCATCGGTGTTCAATGTCATCACCGGCCCCTCACCAAGCAGCCCAAGCGCCTTACGCAAGCCACCACCGGTCTCAAGAATTTGCGCCCGCTCATCCGAGATCAAGACATTGCGGCCGATCAAATGGGCCTCGATCTGATCCGCGAGGTAATGAACATTTGCAACCACCCGTTCAACTTTTGCCGCCTCGATCAACTCCAGGGCATGATCAATCAACGGCTTGCCCGCCACTTCGACCAAGGGCTTGGGACGGGTCTGGGTCAACGCCCCCATGCGCGTACCAAACCCGGCAGCGAACAGCATTAAGGATTGCGGCGTGTCGCGCATGCGGCCTCCAATTCGGAAATACGTTCGGCGGTTGGCGCAGGATAGGCGGCGCGCAGATCTTGGGCGATGTCGCCCAGAGCCGGGTGGCGCAGATTGAGTTCAATATTGCGCCAGACCCGTGGCATCAGTGCCAGATAACCCGGTTTACCATCACGCAGACAGAGTCGTGCGAAAATTCCCAGAATGCGAAGCGCTCTTTGGGTGCCCAGTAAGGCATAAATCGCAGCGAAGCGGCCCGGTTCAATCCCACTTTGCGTCGCAAACCGTACGATTTCGTGGTCTGCGCAAACTTGCGATACGTCGCGACGCGCATCTTGCAAGACAGAGACCAAGTCATAGGCTGGATGACACAGCACCGCATCCTGAAAGTCTAACAGGCCAAGGCCGCGCACGCCCGGACGATCAAGCAGAATAATGTTCTCGGCATGAAAATCGCGTAAGCAAATCCCGCTCGGCTCTAGCGCGAGATCAGTGTAAAGCGCTGCGATCTTTTCGGCCAACCGCGCGGCGATCTCAGGCGACAGACAGGGATACCATGCGGGGGTCAGCGCCAATAGCTCTGCCAACGCGGGACCATTCAGAAGCGGCAAGTCATCGGGCGGCGAGACGTCTTGCAGCGCCAACAAAAGATCGGTGATGCGCCGATAGATTTCCGCCTCGCGGGCGGGTGACTCCGTCAAGGCGCGCGCCGCCAATGTGTCGCCGAAATCCTCGAGGAGAAGAAAACCATCATGCTCGGCACGCGCAAGCACCTTGGGCGTCGAAAACCCAGCCTGCGCAAGATGGGCTCCGATGCGCAAGAACCGAGCCATTTCGTCCCCCGGCTCGGCCTTCATCAAGACCGCTGTTTCGCCATTTTGTGTCAGTCGATCATAGCTGCGCGCAGAGGCATCGCCAGCCAATGGCTCGCGCGTCGCATCGGCCCAGCCCGCCCGCATCAAAAATCGGTCCAGCGCGCTGGGGTCAACCATTCCAACGCTCCATAATCCGGTTCGCCAAGGCGATATTGCCGCTCAGGCAAACTCGGCGCGAGCGCCCCTCGTCCACCAGCTCAAACGAGAGTGTCAGGGCATTTTTAGGCGCATTAGAGCCTAATCGATCCGGCCATTCAATAAGACAGATCGCTGTTTCAAAAGCGCTCTCAAGCCCCAATTCGAACAGCTCGTCGGGATGGCTCAGCCGATACAGGTCGGCATGCCAAATCTCGCAATCCGCCTCGTAGGTTTGAACGAGCGTAAAGGTCGGTGAGGGCACATCTTCATGCAAACCCTGAGCCGCCAAGCGATGCTGAATCAGCGCTCGAGCGAAGTGGGTCTTGCCCGCCCCGATCTGCCCTTCGAGCAGCAAGACATCGCCGCGGTTCAGCACCTCAGACACGACCGCGCCAAACCGGCTGGTCGCGTCAGGATCGGGCAAATTCAGGCAGGGCGCAGGTGATTGCATGGCGCGAGTTTTACGCCCCTGCCCGCGCTCTGCAAGGGGTTAACCATGCGCGATCAGGTTCGTCTTGCGTCGAGGCGTTGCAGCGCGCTTGGTGCTTGTGACGACGGGGTTCAGAAATCGCACCATCAATGCGCCGCTATTGAGGGTGTTCAGCTGGCATGTCAGGACCTGCCCATCGCGCAGCGAAATCGTTTCGCTCAAGCTGTCGCGCATGCCAATCCGATTGGCACGCTCGCGCAGTTTCGCCCAAAATGCGGTCGGCTTGCAGCCTTGTTGCCAATGCCCGATTGCATCAATCAGGGTCATCTGGCCCAAAACCGCCTCGGGATCGAGCGACCACATTCGCGCATAGGCGCTGTTGGACAGCAGCAATTCCCCGCTGGATTGGAACACCGCGACAGCATCCTCGATCTGATCAAGCACCTCATGACTCATCTCTAATTCGGCCCGGAAGCGACGGGTGGCCGCGATTTCCACCGAGATATCTTCGAACAGAAACGCCACGGCCCCATCGGGATGCGGACGCCCGGTCACGCGATAGGTCTGCCCACCCGGCAGGCTCCATGTTTCGGAATGAAACCCGGCTGCGGCAGCATTTTCAAGCTCGGTCATCTGCAGGCGCCAACTGCGATAGTCCTTGGGTTCGGGCATCATCCGCGCCTCACGAAGGCGATCGAGAAAGGCATAAAGCGTCGGGCGACCCGACAAAAATTGCGGGCTGAGTTGGAGCAGATCAATCAGCGCCGGGTTGAACAGTTGCAACTGCCGTTGGCGATCAAAAATCGCGAGCCCGATAGGCAGATCCGCGAACGTCTTGGTCAAAGTCTGCACAAAGTCGCGCAATGCCTTTTCTGCACGCACGGTCGCATCGGCGGGCAGCGCAAAATGCAGCACGCTCGAATGCAGCGCAAAAGAGTGACAGTCATACCAGGATTTGGCGCCATCAACGGTATTCAAAGCCAACCTTCGCGGCCCCGTGGCGACCAGATCCGTGTCTATTTGAAACAAAGAAGGGAGCGGCCAGACGAACCCGTCTTCCGTGGCCTCAAATGCGCCTGACTTCAAAATATAGGCTCGGTTCGCCCAGCCGATGACACCGTTTTCATCCTCGCGCCACGCCAAAGCAGGCGAACGGTCCAGCGTTTGGCGCATCATTTCCAACTCATCTTCAAGCGCACATTGCGACAGGCTGTCGACCAGCACTCCGTGACCCTCAGCATTGGGATCGCTGAGCGTGATGCGCGCCAGCCCGTTCACATTTTCGGCGATCAGTTGCAGCGGTCGCAGCTCACAGTCACCCTCTTTGCCCGTCAGTTCGATCCGTCCACGTTCCGCCAAAGACGCCATCTGCGCGGTAAAGTCCCGAAAGCGCGGCGCAATAAACGCTGACAGACGCGCCCAATCGCTGGCGCCCATCGGAGTCGCCTCTAGCAGCGCACGTGCCGGGCCACTGGCATCGACCAGCACCTCGTCATCGAACAGGAAAACAGTTTCTTCCAGCTCCGGATGTGTGGCAGTATCGCGCCTCGACGCAACGCCGTCCCCTATGACATTCCATAGGATAATAAGCGCCAGCACGCCCGAGCCAATCGAGGTAAGCGCAATCAGCGCAGCCTCAAACCAAACATTTGCCATCACCTGGCCTCTCTTACCTGTCCCGAGGCAAGAATGGGTGAGAAGAGGTTAATGCCCCGTTAAGCAAAACTGGCAAATTTGAGAAATTTAAACGGTGATCGGTTGGTTGAGACCGAGCGCACCATTTTCAGGGGCGAGAATTTGGGCGGCAGGCCAGCGCACCTCGACCACCGCCCCACAGCGCAACGGCTTATCTGACTGCGCGCCATAGGGTGCATCGCCATTGTAAAACGCGAGCTGCGCCCCGGTGCGTTCAAGCAGGGTCTTTGCAATGAAAACACCCAAGCCCATGCCCTCATATTCCTTGCGCTCAGAGGCATTGGAGCGCGGCTGCAAGAACGGGTCGCCAATGCGGCTCAACACATTGCTGGGATAGCCACGCCCATCATCGCTTACCCGCACGCGGATCGTCTCATTGTCCCATTCCGCCTCGACCCAGACGGTTGTGCGCGCGAAATCCACCGCGTTTTGCACGAAATTGCGCAGCGCGTGGATCAATTCGGGATAGCGGTAGATCGTGGGCTGGCGTTCGCTTCCGCCCGGCAGGGGCCGCGTATCAAACAAGATGTCGATGCCGCGCTCAAAATGCGGTTCCGCTGCCTCGCGCAGCACCGCCAGCAAGGGTGCCGTGCGCAGATGCAAATCGTCTTTTCCCGCCCGCCCCATCGAGTGCAAAATATCGCGGCACCGATCGGCTTGCTCGCGGATCAACAGCGCATCGTCGCGCAGCTCGGGATAGGCATCCAACTCATCGGCCAGCTCGGACGACACCAGTTTAATCGTCGCCAAAGGCGTGCCCAGCTCATGCGCGGCGGCGGCCACCACCCCGCCCAGATCGGTTAGCTTCTGTTCACGCGCCAACGCCAGTTGCGTGGCACGCAACGCATCACCCATCGAACGGTTCTCGTTGGAAATCGTATGCGCGTAAGCCCCCAGAAACGCGACGCCAATCACAATCGCCAGCCAATAGCCAAACTCAAAAACCGCAGGCACGGTCAGAACTTCGCCTGAATGCGTCTCAAGCGGCAGATAGACCAGCGCGACGATCGAGATCATCACCATCGTCGCCAAACCCAAAATGATCGTGGCCGAGCTTTTGAGCGCCGTCGCCGCGATCGTCACCGGAACCAGAATTAACAACGCAAAGGGGTTATTCAGCCCGCCTGTGATCGACAACAGCAGCGCCAGTTGCGCCATATCGAACATCAAAGTGGCAGCCGCTTCGGTCTGGGTCAGCCGTTTGGTGTCGGGAAACAGATAGATCGCGACAATATTTGCCGCGACCGCCGCGCCGACAGTCGCCAGGCACAGCGGCAAATCCAAGGCGATATCATAAACGTAATAAGTGATCATGATGGCGCCAAGCTGCCCCACAATCGCCGCCCAGCGCAGATAAATCAGCGTGCGCAGACGCACCCAATCCTGATGTGTTTCAGGGGGACCAAGCTGAGCCTCGTGGCGCTGGGACATCTTTTCTCCGCGTCGAAAGGGCGCAGTGAATAAAAACCTGCACCAAAGCATTGATAGTCGCCCGCTCTCGCGCGATCAATGGAGTGTGATGAAGGAGCATTCACAATGAAAACGTCCACCGCCGCACTCGCCGCCGCCGCCATCGTCGCGATGGGCCTTGGTGCAGCTTGGTTTTCCATCTCGCGCAACGAAAACCGCGATATTTTTGCGCAATGCCGATCCAGCGTGGTTGCCGGTGGCACTGACCAAATTGGCGGTCCGTTCACCCTGACCGATGAAAACGGCAAACAGGTGACCAACAAGGACGTGATCACCGAACCAAGCCTTTTGTATTTCGGCTATACCTATTGCCCCGATGTTTGCCCGCTGGACAATGCGCGCAATGCCGAGGCGACCGAACTGCTTGCGAAAAGAGGCTATTCGGTGACGCCGGTCTTTATCTCGGTCGATACTGAACGCGACACGCCAGAGCTGCTCAAGGAATTCACCGACATCATGGACCCGAAAATGATCGGGTTGACGGGCACTCCTGAAGAAATCAAGCAGGTCTCAAAGGAATATCGCACCTACTATAAGGTACAAAACCCGGGCGACCCTTACACGCTGATCGACCATTCGACGCAAAGCTATCTGGTGTTTCCCGATATCGGCTTTGTCGAATACTTCAACCGCGACACGCCACCCGCAGAAATGGCCGACCGCATCGGTTGCTTTATTGACGCGTGGAAGGGTGCGAAAAGCGGAAATTGACCGCAGAGGCGCAACCTCTTAGAACCAGACAAGCGCAACACGCCGGGGATTGATATGGTAGACGAAAACAACGCCGATATCGGGCAGGATCGTTCGCTTCTTCTCGTCGATGACGACGTGCCGTTTCTGACCCGTCTTGCACGGGCAATGGAAAAGCGCGGATTTGAACCCCAGACCGCCGAAACAGTGGCCGCCGGGCGCGCCATCGTGCAGTCAAGCGCACCAGCTTATGCCGTTATCGATCTGCGGCTTGAGGATGGCAGCGGGCTGGATGTCGTCGAATTGTTGCGTGAAAAACGCGCTGATGCCCGGATTGTCGTACTGACCGGCTATGGTGCAATCGCTACGGCAGTTGCGGCGGTAAAGATGGGCGCGACGGATTATCTTGCGAAACCTGCCGATGCGACCGACATTACGAATGCGCTATTGGCCCGCGGAGAAGATCTGCCGCCACCGCCCGAAAACCCAATGAGCGCGGATCGCGTGCGTTGGGAACACATCCAGCGCGTTTACGAATTATGCGATCGCAATGTTTCGGAAACAGCGCGTCGGTTAAATATGCATCGCCGGACGTTGCAGCGAATTCTTGCCAAGCGCAGCCCACGGTAACTAAAATCTAACTTGCAAATCCATAGAATATGTTATGTTTACCCGAATAACCAGTAATCGAGGTATTCACATGGATCTAGAAAATATGCCGCTGGACGAGCTAAAATCGCTCCGCAAGCGGGTCGATAAGGCAATCGAGTCGTTTCAGGATCGCAAGAAAAAAGAAGCGATCGACCAGCTTGAAAAAACCGCCCGTGATATGGGCTATTCTTTGGCAGAGCTGACCAGCGCTGGTGGCGTCAAGCCGCGCCGCACGGTAGCACCGAAATACGCCAATCCTGCCGATGCAAGCCAGACTTGGACCGGGCGTGGACGCAAGCCGCTTTGGGTGCAAGCCGCACTGGATGCAGGCAAGTCGATGGATGATCTCGCGATCTGAAACTAACTCGATCGCATTAAAAGGGCCCGCTATTAGCGGGCCTTTTTCAGATCGCCATCTGCGTCAGCAAATCCGCGTGACGCTGGGTGTAATCCTTACGCACCAGCGATGGCGGGCGCAGGCGAATTTCATAATCCGCCGCGACTTGCGCATCAATCTTGCCAAAAATACGATCTGCTTCAATCTTTGAAAATCCCGCGATCTGCTCGGCTTCAAGGCGGGCCGAAAGGATATCGGCCTTTTTGATTGCGCGCTTTATTTTGACAGGCAACGCTGCGGGCAGGCCAAAACGGATATGCACTGCCGCAACAAGCCGCGTATCCAGTTCACCATAGCCTTCACCAATCGCCGCTTTCACCGGGCTGATCATATCGCCCAGAACATATTCCGGCGCGTCGTGCAGAAGGGCTGCCAATTGCCAGCGCGGGTCAGATTTCGGATTCTGACGGGTGAAAATCTGCTCGACCAAAAGCGAATGCTCAGCCACCGAATAGGGCCAATCCCCGAACGTCTGCCCGTTCCAGCGTGCGACAAAAGCAAGCCCATGCGCGATATCCTCGACCTCGATATCAACTGGCGTCGGATCCAGCAGATCCAGTCGACGCCCCGAGAGCATTCTTTGCCACGCGCGTTTCATCCGAAAATCCGCTCCATGCGTATTTAACCAAAGGCCTTCAGACCCCTAGCCAAAACCGGTTCGCATGTAAACGCAAGCTTTCGCGGGAACATTTCACTTCATCATGCGTTTTGGGTTCAACACTTAGTGAGAGGAGGGCTGCATGAAGTTCTCACAGTCAAAAGTTATCTTAGCTGGCGTTCTGGCGCTTAGCATTCCCGCAACGATCGCTTTGGCAAGCGTGAGCAATACCGTCGACTTGCAGGTGGAAACGCCTCGTCAGATTATGCTGGACGGCTATGTGGGCAATGGTCGCCCGATGGATTCAGACACTGCCAATATTCCTTATGGCGACCTGTCCGCCTTTGACAAAATCACCACAATCGGGATGTCGCAATCTCCGGATGTGCCGTACTGCGACCATCGTGGCGAGATGCTCAAAGTGCTTGACCATGATTTTGCGGAAAGTCCGCAGTTTGAAAAATCTCTCGGGCCGCATCGCAAGCTGGAATTGTTGGGCTCCAAGGTTATGGGCACTTGGACGGCGCTATACACCCGCGCTGATGGCGTGTCGTGCGTGGTCTCTTCTGGGATTGACTGGAAAAGTGGCGACAACCCGATTGCTCTGCTGCACAAAGAAGGCATTTTGCCCGCCACCTGACAACGTTCTGTGCCGTTATTGCCGGGTTAAGTTACCAGTGCTACATACGGCGCAAATGAACTTTTAGGAGCCGAGCATGGCCGACTACATCGTCAAGGATATCTCGCTGGCCGATTATGGCCGCAAGGAACTCGACATTGCTGAAACCGAAATGCCGGGCCTGATGGCGTGTCGGGAAGAATTTGGCACGACGAAGCCCCTCAAAGGCGCGCGGATCGCGGGGTCGTTGCACATGACCATTCAGACCGCCGTACTGATCGAGACGCTCAAGGCGTTGGGCGCAGATGTGCGTTGGGCCAGTTGCAACATCTATTCGACGCAAGACCACGCAGCGGCCGCGATTGCGGCGGGCGGCACGCCTGTCTTCGCGATCAAGGGCGAGACGCTGGAAGATTACTGGTCTTATACCGACAAGATTTTCCAATTCCCCGAGGGGACTTGCAACATGATCCTCGACGATGGCGGCGATGCCACGATGTATATCCTGCTGGGCGCGCGGGTCGAGGCAGGCGAAACCGATATTATCGAAATGCCCACCTCGGACGAGGAAATCTGCCTGTTCAATCAGATCAAAAAGCGTCTCAAAGAAAGCCCCGGCTGGTTCACCAAACAGCGTGACGCCATTCAGGGCGTGTCCGAGGAAACGACGACCGGCGTGCATCGCCTGTATGATCTGCACAAAAAGGGCCTGCTGCCCTTCCCCGCGATCAATGTGAATGACAGCGTCACCAAGTCGAAATTCGACAATAAATATGGCTGTAAGGAATCGCTTGTTGACGGCATCCGCCGCGCCACCGACGTGATGATGGCGGGCAAGGTCGCCGTGGTCTGCGGCTATGGCGATGTGGGCAAGGGCTGCGCGGCGTCGCTATTGGGCGCAGGCGCGCGCGTCAAGGTCACCGAGGTCGACCCGATCTGCGCGCTGCAAGCCGCGATGGATGGGTTTGAGGTCGTAATCCTTGAGGATGTTGTGGATAGCGCCGACATCTTCATCACCACCACCGGCAATAAAGACATCATCCGCATCGAGCATATGCGCGAGATGAAAAACATGGCGATCGTTGGCAATATCGGCCATTTCGACAATGAAATTCAGGTCGCCAATCTCAAGAACCACAAATGGACCAACATCAAGGAACAGGTCGACATGATCGAGATGCCCTCGGGCAATCGCATCATTTTGCTGTCCGAAGGACGTTTGTTGAACCTTGGCAATGCCACTGGTCACCCGTCTTTCGTGATGTCGGCCTCCTTCACCAACCAGGTGCTGGCACAGATCGAGTTGTGGACCAAGGGCGACGAGTATCAGCCCGGCGTCTATATCCTGCCCAAAGCGCTGGACGAGAAAGTCGCGCGTCTGCATCTGGACCGGATTGGCGTCAAGCTAACCCAACTGCGTCCCGATCAGGCGTCCTATATCGGTGTGACCGTGGATGGCCCTTATAAGCCGGAACATTACCGCTACTAAAATCTGCGTTTGTGCAAACGTCAAAGCCGCGCCTCCGGGCGCGGTTTTTCTTTGCCTCCCCTTCCCCTGCAATCGCGCAGCAAGGGGCCATTGGTCGCACAGAATTCCGCGGGTGGAGATTTGGCTTTGTAATTTTGCTATATCGTCCTACCCTGCCTGCGCCTGATTTCTGCAGGACAAAACATTTCTACAGGTGGGAAACATGGGAAAAAGAGACGAGCTGATCGCCAAATATGCGGACGATCTGAAAAGCAAATGCGGCATGACCCCGGATATGGCTTTGCTGACCAAAGTGACGATCGGCTGCGGGCCCTCGATCTATAATGCCGACGCCTCGACCGTCGCTGGATCGGATAAATCCGAGCTTGAGACCGTCAAGAACAACTTCCTCGTCAAAAAGCTCGGACTGGCCGATGGCCCCGCGCTGATGGATGCGATCGATTCCGTGATCGAGACCTATGGCCGCTCTGAGCGCAACAAATATCGCGCCGTAGTCTATTACATGCTCGTTAAGCATTTCGGCAAAGAAAGCATGTTTGCTTAAACGCAAGCTTGTGCCCAAATCAAAAGCCCGGGGGTTTGCCTCCGGGCTTTTTCGTCAATCAATCAATGCCTTGATTGCACCAACATGAGCGGCTTTCGCGCCCAGCGCATCGCTGGCCAACTCTTGCACCGTTGCAAGCAGGCGATCGGGGGCGACAATGCGGTCGATCAACCCCCAAAGATGCGCCTCTTCGACCGGCACTTTCTGCCCCGCCATCAATATCATCTTTGTGCGCGCTGGCCCGATCAGTCCCACCATCCGCTTGGGATCGGAGGGTTGGGGCAAAAACCCGAGTTTCATTACCGGATAAAACACCTTCGCACCCGGCACAGCGATACGCAGATCACATGCCAGCGCCATGCCCATTGCGCCCCCCGCCAAAGTACCGTTGAGCGCTGCGATACTCAGACACGGCAGCGCTGCAATCGCCCCTGAAAGCCGCTCCCAGACCGGATCCGTGGCCAGCCCTGCGCGCGCCTCATCCAGGTCGGCCCCCGCCGAAAACACCCTGCCGGCCCCGGTGATCGCGAAAACACGCGCCCCTTCGAGCCGCGCCCGTTGCGCAATATCGGCTATTTCTGCCAGCATTTCGCCCGTCAGAGAGTTCGCTTTGTCCGGCCGATCAAGGGTGACAAGCCAAAAACCTTCGTCAATCGTGAGCCGGATCATGCACATCTCCGTTTCTGGGCGGTTTGATAGGCTTTATCAGCGCCGCTGCCCCTTGACCATTATCCAAGGTCACAAGAGGATAGCGCCAAGATCTAGGTATCAGGAAAGGTGCGTTTATGGCACGGGTCAATACGGCTGGAATCGGCGCGCTTTGCGTCTCGCTGCTCTCGACGACGGCCGCTTTTGCGGATGTCACGCCCGAACAGGTCTGGGATGCTTGGCAAAAAGGCTATGAGGCCTATGGCTATCAGGTGCTTAGCGGCAGCACAGACCGTCAGGGCGACACACTCAACGTATCTGATGTGAAACTGGTCAATGAAGTGAATGATTCGAGTTTCACCATGACCATCCCTGAGATCAAACTGCGCGATCGCGGCGATGGCACCGTCGAGGCTACGCTTGCTGACAAAATGACCGCTGAGGCAACCGCCGATCTGCCGAAAAAAGACCCGATGCAGATGAGTATGGTGATGACCCAAAAGGGCACCTCGGTCATCGTGTCGGGTTCACCCGAGGATATGATCTACGATATCACCGCCCCGAACATGACGATCGAGGTGGATCAGAAAATCGGCAAAGAAGGTGCGACGATGCCGGTTAAGGTCTGGGCCTCGATCGACAACACGACCGGGCGCTATGAGATGAAGCAGGGCGATAGCCATGACGTCACCTCGCAAGTCAAAAGCGCTATGGTGAAATTCACCGCCTCGGGCGCCGACCCGGAATCGAGCGGCACATTCAACATGAGCGGCCAGCTTGCCGATCTTGATTACTCCGGCAATTTCATTCTGCCCAATGGCGCCGTGATGGAGAAGCTTGATGAAGCGCTGAGCGCTGGCATGAACCTCGATTTCAAAGCGAGCTACGGCCCAAGCAATTATGAGCTCACGGCGGATTCCAAGGAAGGCCCCGTGACCATCAAAAGCAGCGCCGATACAGGCACAATCGACGTCAAAATGGCCAAGGACGGCATACATTACGCTGCAACCGGGACCAAGGCCAAGATCGACATGACCTCTCACAAGCTGCCCTTCCCGGTCTCGGCGGCGCTGGACGAAATGGACGCTGACTTCACCATCCCGGTGACCTCTTCGACCGACACCCAGCCCTATAAGGCGAAGATCGCGCTCAAGGGGCTGACACTGTCAGACAACGTCTGGTCGCTGTTTGATCCCCAAGGCAAGCTGCCGCGTGATCCTGCAAGCCTGATCATTGATCTTTCGGGCAACACAACGGTAACCTCTGATCTGTTCTCACCCGAGGCTGCAAATATGCCTGCCCCGCCGCTTGAGGTGGACAGTGCTGATGTAAACGCGCTGCAACTGACCGTTGCAGGGGCGGATCTGCGCGGCACTGGTGCGCTGAAATTTGACAATTCCGGGCCGGTCCCGAAACCCGTTGGCACGCTTGATTTTACCCTGAAAGGCGCAAATGCCCTGATGGATAACCTCGTAGCTGCCGGGCTTGTGCCGCAAGATCAGGTGATGTTCGGTCGGATGATGCTGGGCCTTTACGCCAAGCCCACCGGCGATGATGAGATGCAGTCGCAAGTTGAATTCAAAGATGGCGGGGAAATCCTCGTCAATGGTCAACGCGTCCAGTAAGAGACGCAGCAGAACAACCGGGGCCGTCCGGCGCGACCGGGCGGCCCTGAGTCTTTCATGAGGTAAGCATGACCGAGCAATCCCTGCCCAAGCTGACCGAAGCCTTGCTGGCAGCCGCAAAGCGCGCCGGCGCAACCGAGGCCGATGCGATCGCCGTTGATGGCCGATCCGTCGCGATTGATGTGCGCGCAGGTCAGCTTGAACAGGCCGAACGCGCTGAGGGGATCGAGATCGGTCTGCGGGTGTTGATGGACGGGCGTCAGGCCTGTGTCTCGGCCTCGGACATTTCCGCCCGCACCATGGAGCAAATGGCCGAACGTGCCGTCGCCATGGCCCGCGAGGCCCCGCGCGATCCCTATATCGGGCTTGCCGACCCCGCCGATCTGGCCAAGGACTGGGATGCCGACGCTCTGGAATTGGCCGACCCCAGCGACGAACCCGCCGCCGCCGCTTTGCAAGAAGATGCGCGCATGGCCGAGGCGGCCGCGCTTGCGGTGACGGGCGTCGATCAGGTGCAATCGGCCTCTGCCGCCTATAGCTTTCGTCGCATTCATATGGCGGCAAGCAACGGGTTCAGCGGTGGCTACAGCCGCAGTTCCCGCTCGACCTCTGCCGTAGCGATCTCGGGCGAGGGCCTCGCGATGGAGCGCGACTGGGCCGCCGAAAGCCGCATTTTTCAGGCCGATTTGCCCGATGCCGCCGAAATCGGGCGTCTTGCGGGCGAACGCGCAGCGGCCCGTGCCAATCCGCGCCGCCCGAAAACGGGTGCCTATCCGGTGCTGCTGGACGAACGTATCTCGGGCTCGCTGATCGGGCATCTTTTGGCAGCGGTGAACGGTCAAGCAATTGCGCGCGGGGCCTCATGGCTGCGTGACGCGATGGATCAGCCGGTGCTTCCCGATGCGCTTTCGCTGATCGAAGAGCCCCATCGCAAACGTGTCTCGGGCTCGCGTCCGTTTGATGCCGAGGGCCTGCCAACGATGCGCCGCGCTATTGTCGACAGCGGAGTGTTGCGCAGCTGGACTCTTGATCTGGCAACGGCGCGCAAGCTGGGGCTGACCTCGACCGCCAATGCCGGGCGCGGCACCTCAGCCCCACCATCGCCCGGCACCGGCAATGTGACCCTGACCCAAGGCGATCAGAGCCGCGCCGATCTATTGGCTGACATGGGCACGGGGCTGTTGGTGACCTCGTTCATCGGCGCCACGATCAACCCCAATACCGGCGATTATTCACGCGGCGCGTCGGGCTTTTGGGTCGAGAACGGCGAGATTCAGTATCCCGTCAACGAATGCACAATCGCGGGTAATCTGCGCGAGATGTTGCGCTCGATCCGTCCAGCCAATGATGCCCGCCTCCACCTGAGCCAGATCGTGCCATCCCTTTTGATCGAAGGGATGACGCTTGCCGGAGACTGATTTGACGCTTCTGCGCGAGGCTGCCGAAGAGGCGGGAAAGATCGCGCTGCGCTATTGGAAAAATGCCCCTGAAGCCTGGGATAAAGGCGATGGGGCGGGCCCTGTTTCTGAGGCCGATCTTGCCGTGAATGCAATGCTCGAAGATGCGTTGCGCACGGCCCGGCCTGATTACGGCTGGCTGTCTGAAGAAAGCGTCGATGATCCTGCACGTCTTGGTGCAGACTACTGCTTCATCATCGATCCGATTGATGGCACGCGCGCCTATTTGCAAGGGGATGGCGGATTTGCCCACGCGCTTGCCGTGACAAAGGCCGGGCGCGTCGTGGCTGGTGTCGTGCATATGCCCGCTCTGGGCATGACCTATAGTGCGGTGCTTGATGGTCCTGCGATGCTGAACGGCACGCAGATTACCACCAACACCCGCGCAGAAATCGCTGGCGCAGAGGTGCTGACATCGAAGCTTTCGGACAATCCAAGCCAATGGAAACGCGGCGTGCCGGGCTATCAGCGCCATTTCCGCTCGTCTCTGGCTTGGCGGCTATGTCTGGTTGCTGAGGGGCGGTTCGACGCGACAATTTCAATGCGGCCGGCGTGGGAATGGGACACGGCCGCCGCAAGCCTGATTGCCGAACGCGCAGGTCTGTACACGACCGATCGAGAGGGTAGGCCCCTGCGTTTCAACGCGCCGATGCCGCAAGCAAACGGGCTGATCGTAGCCAACCCCGCACTGCATGCCGCCTTTTTGGACGAACTCGCTGTTCTGCCGGGCTGAGCGCGCTCACCAACGCAACACAGAGCGTCCGATCAAGGCGCCAAGCCCCGCGGTGATCGCGATCCCGGCCCCATACCATGTGACATAGAATAGCGGGCTATCCTCGGTGCAATGGAGCGCATAAATCGCGGTGCCCAAGCCCCCGGCTGCAAGCCCCGCGATCAGCCCCGCGCGCATCGGCGCCATCACGGCCCCGCGTCGCAAAGCCACCAAAAACGCCGCCAGCAATGGCACAGAAAGCGCCGGAATAGAGACTAAACAAGGCAGAATTGTCTTGCCGGTGAATTCCATCATTCGTGCCTGAGACGGAGTGGTGAGATACGCAAACACCAACAACCCAAATCCAAGCATCGGAATAATCCACAGCCAAGCCAATCGCGCGCGCGCCAAGGGCTGCGCAAGACGCAATGCCAAAGGTGCCGCCAAAATCCCCAGCAAAAGCGGTAGCACCAGTTTGGGTAAGACTTCGGGCGAAAGCAGGGTCTGGGAAAGCGGAAAGCGCACGCCCAAGCCCACTGCCATCGCAGCAAAAGAAAACAACGCAGCGGGAAGCAACAGACGCCAGAGAACAGCGCCAGGAAGCGGCTCTGCAACCCGATCACTGCCCAGCATGTTCAGCAGATCATCCGTTTTCATATCTCGATCAGCCTTTCTCTTAGCTCGGCCAGTTTCTTGAGGCTCCGATGCAGCATGACCCGCACTGCGCCCTCGCTCATGTTCAGCATGTCACCAGTCTCAGCAATAGAGTGTCCCTCAAGCCCAATCGCGCGCACCAGTTGCGCTGCGCGGGGCTCAAGGTGGTCAATCACCCTCTCGATATCGTTGCGCTCGGTCGGGTCCGAAACCGGCTCGGCAGGCAAAACCTCAACAAAATCATCAAGCGGCACGTGCACGCGTCGCCCGCGTTTGCGAAATGCATCGACCACCTTGTGACGCGCAATCGCGTAGCACCAAGGGGCCGCCGGTTCATCTTCGCGCCAAGTGTGGCGCTTGAGGTGGATCGCCAAAAGCACCTCTTGCACCACATCCTCACAATCGTCTGGCGGCAATCCCGCCGAACGCCCGCGCACGACCCCACGCAAAACCGGCGTAACCGCGTGCAGGAATGCCTTATAGGCCTGCGCATCACCCGCATTGGCGGCACGCAGCAATCGCGTCCAATCTGCTTGGCGATCATGCATCATTCTGTCCCTTCGCCACGCAACATCCGTTCGTTACAACCCGCTCGGAAAATAAATTTTGCACACATATCGTAACGCTTTGGTGCGCGGTTGCGAATGGTTTACAGGGCCGCACCGTGCCCGCAACCAATTTGGGAGAGTAAAAATGAGCAAGATCGAAACCACCTTGGGTATCGCCGCCGCCGTCACCTGTGCCTTGGGCATCGCCACCGCAGCACAGGCCGACGATATGTCAAAGAAGATGGAGAAATGTTTTGGCGTAGCGCTCGCGGGCCAAAACGATTGCGCCGCCGGTCCCGGCACCACCTGCGCTGGCACCGCCACGATGGACTATCAAGGCAACGCCTGGAAGCTTGTCCCCGCAGGCACTTGCGCTGAGATCAAGACGCCTCATGGCATGGGCTCGCTTGAGCCGATCAAAATGTGATCACACTTCTGGGGCAGGCTTGTGTCTGCCCCATTACCCAATCACGGAGGCGCAAATGTTACCTGCAAAAACGGGCCTCGGCTTCAAGCCAGAGCATTTTCCAGCGATAATAGAGACACAACCTGACTTGGGCTTCTTTGAGGTTCACGCCGAGAACTATATGAATGCTGGCGGCATGCCGCATGCGATGCTCGAGCGGCTTCGCGAAAACTATGCCATCTCTGTCCATGGTGTCGGGCTTTCGATTGGCGGCCCAGATCCGCTGGACGAGCCTCATCTGACTCGCCTCAAGGCATTATGCGATCGCTATCAGCCCGAAAGCTTTTCCGAGCATCTCGCCTGGGCAAGCCATGGGGGCACTTGGATGCATGACCTCCTGCCTCTCCCCTATACCGCTGAGACGCTGGATATCGTGTGTGATCACATAGATCGCCTGCAAGAGGTTCTTGGCCGCAAGATTTTACTCGAAAACCCAGCGACTTATCTGACATTCGCACAATCCGACATTCCCGAAACCGTGTTTCTCGCACAGATCGCGCAGCGCACCGGCTGTGGTCTGTTGTTGGATGTGAACAATGTCTTCGTCTCTTGCGTGAACCATCGCAGCGATCCGCGTGCCTATCTTGATGCCTTTGCAATGCACGCAGTTGGGGAAATCCATTTGGCGGGTCATGACAGCGAAGAGTTGCCCTCGGGCCCGCTTTTGATCGACTCGCATGGCAAGGCGGTGAGTGAGCCTGTATGGGCACTTTTTGGTGAGATAGTCTCGAAATTTGGCCCCATTCCAAGCCTGGTTGAATGGGACAATGACGTGCCTGACTTTGCCACGCTCTTCGCCGAGGCGCATCGTGCCGCCCAACGTCTTGAGGACACGCGCCATGCCCTCGCATCTTGAGTTCGCCCGCAGTTTCCAAACCGCGCTTGGCAGCGATCATCTCCCTTTGGGGGCGCAAGCGGGTGATCCGACAGAGATTGCCCAGCGCTTCAATGTCTATCGCAACAATGTCGCCTACGGGCTTTCGCGTGCCCTGGCACGGCAGTTTCCCGCGGTTGAGCGCCTGGTCGGCACGGACTGTTTTGCGGGCGTGGCGCAGATATTCATCGAACACCACCCCCCGCGCAGCCCGAATTTAACCGACTGGGGCGTTGAGTTTCCCGAGTTTTTGGCTTCGTTAGAGACACTTTCGACGCTCCCCTATCTTCGCGATGTTGCGCGTATCGAATGGGCACGCAGCCGGGCCTATCACGCTTGCGATGCCAAACCTTCTAGCTCAGAGCGCCTCAAGAGTTTGGCCCAGCACCATAGCATCTGCCTGCACGCCTCTGTGCAAGTGCTGAACCTCGCGACGCCTGCTGGAAGCATCTGGGCGTCTCAGCAACCCGGTGGCCCCGCGCCGCCAGCACCGGAGAATTGGCTTCCCGAAACGGTGCTGATCGCGCGGCGCGGCGTTGCAAGCATGATCACTGAGCTGATCCCGCCAGAGATTGCATGTTTTCTGCAACAGATTCTGGCCCGACAAACGCTTGCAACCGCATGCGCCAAAGCGGGACCAGACTTTGATCTCACTGAGGCGCTGGTCCTTTTGATCCGCAACGATCTAATCACAGACATCAATGATGGGAGGATGAAATGACGTTTCAGACCTTGGAAAAAAGCACCAATCAGAGACTGATTCACCTATATTCGCACGTCACAAAGTTGGGTGGACGTATTCCAGATAGCGTCGTCTTGCTGGCCGCTCGCCTTTTTCCGGCCGTTATCTTTTGGCAATCCGGTCGCACCAAAGTTGATGGCCTCTCAATCAAGGACTCGACCTACACGCTGTTTGAGCAGATCTATGCCCTACCCGTCATTCCCCCACATATCGCAGCGGTTGCCGTGACCTTTGCCGAGCATCTGATGCCGATCTTTCTGGTTTTGGGTCTCTTTACGCGCGCGTCTGCGCTGGCTTTGCTGGTGATGACACTTGTCATTCAAATTTTTGTCTTTCCGGATGCATGGCTAACGCATGGGCTTTGGGCAATCTGCTTTCTGATCGTGATCACGAAAGGACCCGGTGTTTTTTCGCTCGATAAGATTCTACGATTGGAACGCTGATGCGACACTTCCCAATCCGTCCTCGCCATAGCTGAATGACAATTTCGACCGAGACCTCGTCGTTCGAAGAAATACGATCAAGGCGCATCACTCAATTTTCGATGACATGGCCGCAAATCATTTGAGAAAGACCTAGCCCTTTTCATTTGTGGGAACGGGGCGATAAAATAGAAAGAGCCCCAAGAAACTGAGTTTCTTGGGGCTCTTTTTTTGGTGCCCAGGAGAGGACTCGAACCTCCACGCCTTGCGGCACACGGACCTGAACCGTGCGCGTCTACCAATTCCGCCACCTGGGCAGGTGTCGTGGAGCGCGATCTATAGAGGCCCGAAGGCACTGTCAACGGGGCAGGGCACGAATTTTCGCGACACCGGCTTGTGAGACGCCTTAGGCCTTGTTCCTGATGGGGCGAGGCGGTAATCAAGATACGAATTCTTTGCAAGGAAAGGCCTGTGCGCATGTCCAAGCTGGTCACGATCTATGGCGGTTCTGGGTTTGTCGGACGCTATATTGCACGCAGTCTCGCCAAAGAGGGCTGGCGCATTCGCGTCGCTGTACGCCGCCCCAATGAAGCGCTGTTTGTCAAATCCTATGGCGCTGTCGGTCAAGTAGAGCCGGTGCTATGCAACATTCGCGACGAAGACAGCGTACGCGCCGTGATGTTTGGCGCCGATGCGGTGATCAATTGCGTGGGCATCCTCGTGAACGAGGGCAAGAACAAATTTGATTCGGTTCAGACGGCCGGGGCTGCGCGGGTCGCGCGCATTGCCGCTGAACAAGGTATTGCGAAACTGGTGCAGATCTCTGCCATTGGAGCGGATGCCGACAGCCAAAGCGCCTATGCGCGCAGCAAAGCCGCTGGCGAGACCGCCGTGCTAGAGGCCTATCCGCAAGCCGTAATCCTGCGGCCCTCGATTATCTTTGGCAATGAAGACGGGTTCTTCAATAAATTCGCAGCGATGTCGCGGCTTACGCCTGTTGTCCCGATCACCGGTGGCGATACGAAATTCCAGCCTGTCTATGTCGATGACGTAGCTCAGGTCGCCGCGATGGCTGCAAATGGCAATGTTATCCCCGGGATCTACGAACTTGGCGGGCCCGATGTCGAAACCTTCCGTGATCTGGTCAAGAAAATGCTTGGCGTGATCAATCGTCGTCGCTTTGTGGTCTCGCTGCCATTCTGGCTCGCGGGCGTGATGGGTGGCGTGTTTGATTTGGTTCAGACGGTCTCTGGCGGACTGTTGGTCAACCGCATCCTGACGCGCGATCAGGTGAAGAACCTGCGCGCCGATAATGTGGTGGCTGCTGATGCCAAGGGTTTCGCTGATCTGGGCATCACGCCGATGGCGATGGACGCGGTGCTTGAGGGCTATCTGTGGCGCTTTCGTCCTGGCGGTCAGTATGACGCGATCAAAGCCTCTGCCAAAAATCTGCATAAGTCTTTGTGATTAAGCGCGGTTTGCGCATCCTGATTCCTTAACAAAGGCCTCTGAGATTGACCTATTTCAACGACGTCCTGCTGGGCGTGATCGAAGGCATCACTGAATTCCTTCCGATTTCGAGCACCGGGCATTTGCTGCTTGCCGAACATTGGCTGGGCGCGCGGTCTGACACCTATAACATCGTCATTCAGGCGGGCGCTATTCTGGCCGTTACGCTGATTTATTGGCATCGGATCGTTGAGCTGCTTACCAACTGGCGTGAGCCTACGAACCGCGACTATCTGGCGAAGCTGAGCGTGGCCTTTCTGATCACCGCCGTGCTGGGCCTGATCGTGAAGAAGCTAGGATTTGAGCTGCCAACGACGATCCAGCCGATTGCCTGGGCGTTGGTGATCGGGGGCATCTGGATGATCGCGGCGGAACGTGTCGCCGAACACCAGTCCGACCGCAGTGTCATTCTGTGGCGCGTCGCGATTGCTGTCGGCTTGGCGCAGATCGTGGCGGGAGTCTTTCCCGGCACCTCGCGGTCTGCCGCGACGATTTTCGCAGCGATGCTGTTGGGTACGTCAAACCGTGGCGCGGCCACCGAATTTGCGTTTCTCGTAGGCATTCCGACGATGTATGCGGCCAGCGGCTATGAACTGCTCAAGCAGTTTACCGGCGGCGCCGGCGTACAGGGGGAGAACTGGACGTCGATGAGCATCGCCTTTGTCGTCTCGACCGTGACAGCGTTTATTGCGGTCAAATGGCTCCTAGGTTTCATCCAGACCCATCGCTTTACCGCTTTTGCGATTTATCGAATCCTCTTTGGCGGCTTGCTTCTGGGGATGTCTGCGGTCGGCTTTCTTGGCTAAGGCGAACGAATCAGCTTTTTGCGCTCCGGTCTGTCGTTAATTATCACGCCATATTCGCAAAATGGTAAACTAAGCTGACCTAATTTGAGTGATTTTGCGCCGCCTTCGTCGCGCCAACCCGAAAAATATCGCAATTAGGTCAGCACCACTTACTTTTATTGCCGCGCGAAGCGGTGTAGCAATGCGCACCCAAGGTTCACTCAGGGAGGCGCCGACATGGCCAAGCAACCGATGCTCAAGTTCGTCAAAACGGCGAAGGAGATGCCTCAGAAGCGTGACGCAGATGTCCGCTCCCACGACTTTGGCGAAATTTATCGCGAATTCGCAGCCGAGAAAGCCGCCGAGCAGGCCAGTCGGTGCAGCCAATGCGGTGTACCCTATTGCCAGTCGCATTGCCCGTTGCACAACAATATCCCCGATTGGCTGCGCCTGACCGCTGAGGGCCGCCTGCAAGAAGCCTATGAGCTGAGCCAAGCCACCAACACTTTCCCCGAAATCTGTGGCCGCATCTGTCCGCAAGATCGCCTGTGCGAAGGCAATTGCGTGATTGAGCAATCCGGGCACGGCACGGTCACCATCGGCGCGGTCGAGAAATACATCACCGACACTGCCTTTGATATGGGCTGGGTCAAACCGATCAAACCGATGAGCGATCGCGCTGAATCCGTGGCCATTATCGGCGCGGGGCCGGGCGGCTTGGCGGCGGCAGATGTGCTGCGTCGCGCGGGCGTGCAGGTCACGGTCTATGACCGTTATGACCGCGCGGGCGGATTGCTGACCTACGGCATCCCCGGCTTCAAGCTGGAAAAAGATATCGTCATGCAGCGCGTCAAACAACTTGAAGAGGGCGGCGTCGAGTTCGTGATGAACTGCAATGTCGGCACGGATATTTCCTTTGATGCGATCCGGGGCAAGCATGACGCTGTTCTGATCGCTGCGGGTGTCTATAAAACGCGCGAGTTGACCGATCCGGGCGCGGATGCGTCAGGTATCGTGCGCGCGATTGATTTCCTGACGGCGTCGAACAAGAAAAGCTTTGGCGACGAGGTGCCCGAGTTCGAAAACGGCACGCTGAACGCCGAGGGCAAGCGCGTCGTGGTTATCGGTGGTGGCGACACCGCGATGGACTGCGTGCGCACGGCGATCCGTCAGGGTGCGACATCGGTGAAATGTCTCTACCGTCGCGACCGTGCCAACATGCCCGGCAGCCAGCGCGAAGTGCAAAACGCCGAAGAAGAAGGCGTGGAATTTGTCTGGCTTGCGGCGCCTGCAGGTTTTGCCGGCAATCCGGTGGCTTCGGTCTCGGTGCAGCAGATGCGTCTGGGCGCACCCGATGCCTCGGGGCGTCAAACCCCCGAAAAGATCGAAGGTGGCATTTATGACGAGCCTGCCGATCTGGTGATCAAGGCGCTTGGGTTTGAGCCGGAAAACCTGCCCGAGCAATGGGACACGGCCGAGCTGGAAACCACCCGTTGGGGCACCGTCAAGGCCGAGTTTGGCACGCATGCTACCTCGATCCCCGGCGTTTACGCGGTGGGCGATATCGTGCGCGGCGCGAGCCTTGTGGTTTGGGCGATCCGTGATGGGCGCGAGGCGGGCGATGAAATCCTGCGCTACCTCGAAAACGTAGCGGCGGTCGCGGCGCAGTAGTGCCACCGAAGCGACAGGGCCAAAAGGGCAGACACAAAGATGAACTTGGCGGCATTCTTTCAGGCAATCTGTGGAGGACTTTTCGCAGCCCTCCCGGCCTATGCTGCCAATTTCATCCCTCCCAAGGGCTGTGAGGTCTATTTGACCGCGCAACTGCACAACTGCCAGGTCGCCAATTACTACACCTGTTCTTCTGATCCTGCGGGCGATCAATGGGTTTCCTATGCCGATGGCAAAGGGGCCTATTTCCTAAGCCATATCGACAGTGAAACCCGCTGGATCGAGGCCCAATCACTCGAAACCGGCGAGATTGACAGGCTCGATCAGGGCGCATCGAAAGACAACGCCTCGTTCAGCACGCTTTTGGCGTCAGGGCGCGATGATTATGATTTCATCACGCGCAACAATTTCGCGCAGACCCAGCGCTTTGTCGGTGCCGATACGTTGACGGGCGAGTCCGTCACCATCGACGGTGTGCCGCTGGAAAAATGCAGCTTTGAACTCAGCGAATATGACGACCAGAACCGAAAGCTGTCGACCCGCAGTGGCGTGCAATATGTCAGCCGGAAATATCGCTTTTTCCTAAGCGGGCCGGAGCGTTTCGAAAATGCCTCGGGCGAGTCGCAGTCCTATGACGACAGCCCAGCGCGGTTTGATTTTCCGGGCGATCCGGGCTTTTCAAGCGAGACGCCCGAATATGACTGCGAGATGATGATGACGGGGTTTTCCCCCGCGGGCGGGCGCGGATGATTGCGCTGGAACACCTTGCGGCACCAAAACCGTTGCACATCCACTTTGCGCGCATGACGACCAGCATCGGGCGCAGCAATGTGCCGTTTATTACCGATGCCAGTCGAAGCTGGATGAATGTCCCCGAGCTTGCCGATGCCATTCAGCGTATCGTCGAAGAGACCGCCGAACAGGTTGCTGCGGGTGACATCATTGCGATCGGCAATTCGATGGGGGGCTCTGAGGCGATCATGCTGGCGGGCATGACGCCGGTAAACCGTGTGCTCGCCATCCTGCCGCGATATTCGGTCCGCCCCGATATGATGTCCGAGGAACCCCGCTGGACGTTCTTGCGCGACCGGATCGTGGAACGGCCCAATCCGAAGGTGCCTGATCCGTGTGATCGCGAATGTGTGGTCACGCTGCTGCATGGCGGCATGCAGGACGAATGGATGCATGCCTCGCGCTTTCCCGAGGATGCGGGCTATCGCCATTACCTCTTTCCCGAGCGTCGCCATACTTTGGCACGTTCATTGCACAAACAGGGTCTATTGCGCCCAATCGTGCAAGCCATCATCGAAGGGCGCCCGAGCGGCGCTCAACAGGCCATCGAGGCGGCGGGCGGCATGCTGCGCGCCGAATTTGAAGCCGCTGGTTTAACGCTTTCTCCGAAGGAGGCCGGACATGACGAAATATGATGAAGCCTGGGTTGCAGCTCAGGAAGCCAAACGCCAGTGGATGAATGAAAATTCTCTGTGGAAAGAAGAGGATGAAAAATCTTCTTGTGGCGTCGGTCTGGTGGTTGCCATCGACGGCAAGGCAAGCCGCAGGGTCGTGGAAAACGGCATTGATGCACTGAAAGCGATCTGGCACCGCGGCGCGGTTGATGCCGATGGCAAGACCGGTGACGGCGCGGGCATCCATGTGCAAATCCCCGCCCCGTTCTTTTACGACCAGATCCGGCGCACCGGCCATGAGCCCGACATGGAAAAGATGGTCGCTGTCGGTCAGGTCTTTTTGCCGCGCACCGATTTTGGCGCGCAGGAACGCTGCCGCACGATCGTGGAATCCGAAGTGCTGCGGATGGGCCATTACATTTATGGCTGGCGCCACGTTCCGGTAAATACCGGCGTTCTGGGGGAAAAGGCCAATTCGACGCGCCCCGAGATCGAGCAGATCTTGATCCGCAACGACAAGGATATCGACGACGAGCAATTCGAGCGCGAGCTTTACATCATCCGCCGCCGGATCGAAAAAGCCGCCGTCGCTGCACAGATTGCCGGGCTTTATATCTGTTCGCTGTCGTGCCGCTCGATTATCTACAAGGGCATGATGCTGGCCGAGCAAGTGGCCGAATTCTATCCCGATCTGAAAGACGAGCGGTTTGAATCGGCTTTCGCGATCTATCACCAGCGCTATTCCACGAACACCTTCCCGCAATGGTGGCTGGCGCAACCCTTCCGGATGTTGGCCCATAACGGCGAGATCAACACGATCAAGGGCAACATCAACTGGATGAAAAGCCACGAGATCCGCATGGCCAGCTCTGCCTTTGGCGACAGCGCCGAGGATATCAAGCCGATCATCCCGGCGGGTGCGTCAGATTCCGGTGCGCTGGATGCGGTGTTTGAATTGATGGTGCGCTCGGGCCGCTCGGCACCAATGGTCAAGACCATGCTGGTGCCCGAACCGTGGTCGAATGACGAGGCGATGCCGCAGGCGCTGCAAGATATGTATGCCTATTCCAACGCCGTGATCGAGCCTTGGGATGGTCCTGCCGCCTTGGCGATGACCGATGGCCGCTGGGTCTGTGGCGGTCTGGATCGCAACGGTTTGCGCCCGCTGCGCTATGTCATCACCGGCGATGGCGTGCTGATTGCAGGGTCCGAGGCCGGGATGGTGCCGATTGACGAGTCGATGGTTGTCGAAAAGGGCGCGCTTGGCCCGGGGCAGATGATTGCGGTCGATATGGCCAATGGCAAACTCTACCATGACGCCGAGTTGAAGGACAAACTGGCCCATGCACAGCCCTTCTCGGAATGGGTCAGCAAGGTCACCGATCTGAACGAGCAATTGCGGGACGTGCCCGAAGCCCCGAAATTCGAGGGTGCCGAGCTGCGCAAACGCCAGATCGCTGCGGGCTATTCGGTTGAAGAAATCGAACAGATCCTCGCGCCGATGGCCGAAGACGGCAAAGAGGCGATTGCCTCGATGGGCGATGATACGCCCCCCGCAGTGCTGTCCAAGCAATACCGCCCGCTCAGCCATTTCTTCCGGCAGAACTTTAGCCAAGTCACCAATCCGCCGATCGACTCCTTGCGCGAAAGCCGGGTGATGAGCCTGAAAACGCGGTTCGGCAATCTCAAGAACGTGCTTGATGAGGACAGCTCACAAACTGAGATTTGGCTGCTCGACAGCCCGTTCCTGGCCAATTCCGAATTCGACGCAATGCTCACGCAATTTGGTGAGCAGGTCACCGTGATCGACTGCACCTTCCCCGCTGGTGCCGATCAGGAGGCGCTGCATGACGGGCTGACCCGGATTCGCGCCGAGGCCGAAGACGCCGTGCGCTCGGGTGCGCTGCATCTGGTGCTCAGCGATGAGGCGCAAGATGCCGACAAAGTCGCGATGCCGATGATTTTGGCGACCAGCGCCGTTCATAGTTGGCTGACCAAGAAAGGCCTGCGCACGTTCTGCTCGATCAATGTGCGCGCCGCTGAATGTATCGACCCGCATTACTTTGCGGTGCTGATCGGGTCTGGTGCGACCACGGTGAACGCCTATCTGGCTGAGGATACGATTGCAGACCGGATCACGCGCGGCCTCGTTGAAGGTAGCCTTGTCGATGCGATGCGCCGGTATCGCGATGCGATCAATTCGGGCTTGCTCAAGATCATGTCGAAGATGGGCATTTCGGTGCTGTCCTCGTATCGCGGCGGTCTCAACTTTGAGGCAGTCGGTCTGAGCCGGGCGATGGTCGCGGAATATTTCCCCGGCATGCACTCGCGCATTTCCGGCATCGGTCTGCACGGCATTCAGCACAAGCTGGAAGAAGTGCATGCGAAGGGCTGGAAAGGCGGGCAGGATGTGCTGCCAATCGGCGGTCTGTATAAAGCGCGCCGCACCGGTGAAACCCATGCTTGGGGCGCGCAGACGATGCATATGCTGCAAACGGCGTGCAACCGGGCCAGCTATGATCTGTGGAAGCAATATTCCGCGATGATGCGGGCCAACCCGCCGATCCATATCCGCGACATGCTGGATATCAAATCGCTGGGCAAACCGGTGCCAATCGAAGAGGTGGAAAGCATCACCTCGATCCGCAAGCGCTTCGTGACGCCGGGGATGTCGCTGGGGGCGCTCTCGCCCGAGGCGCATAAACTTCTCAACGTGGCGATGAACCGGATCGGTGCGAAATCTGACTCCGGTGAAGGTGGCGAAGATCCGGCGCATTTCGTACCCGAACCCAATGGCGACAACCCCAGCGCCAAGATCAAGCAGGTCGCTTCGGGGCGCTTCGGTGTGACCGCCGAATACCTCAACCATTGCGAAGAGCTGGAAATCAAGGTCGCGCAAGGTGCGAAACCCGGCGAGGGTGGTCAGCTTCCGGGCATGAAGGTCACCGACCTGATCGCGCGGCTGCGGCACTCGACCAAGGGCGTGACGCTGATCTCGCCGCCGCCGCACCACGATATCTACTCGATCGAAGACCTCGCGCAGCTGATCTACGATCTCAAGCAGATCAACCCGCGCTGTAAGGTGACGGTGAAGCTGGTGGCCTCGTCGGGCGTTGGCACGATTGCCGCTGGTGTGGCCAAGGCCAAAGCCGACGTGATCCTGATTTCGGGTCACAATGGCGGCACGGGAGCCTCGCCCGCGACCTCGATCAAATATGCCGGTCTGCCATGGGAAATGGGCCTGACCGAGGCGCATCAGGTTCTCGCGATGAACAACCTGCGCGAGCGCGTCACCCTGCGCACCGATGGCGGTTTGCGCACGGGGCGGGATATCGTGATGGCGGCGATGATGGGGGCCGAGGAATACGGCATCGGCACCGCCGCGCTGATCGCGATGGGCTGCATCATGGTGCGCCAGTGCCAGTCCAACACCTGCCCGGTGGGCGTGTGTACGCAAGACCCGGAACTGCGCGCCAAGTTCACCGGCACGGCGGA
Source organism: uncultured Thioclava sp. (assembly GCF_913064665.1). Classification (GTDB taxonomy): domain Bacteria; phylum Pseudomonadota; class Alphaproteobacteria; order Rhodobacterales; family Rhodobacteraceae; genus Thioclava; species Thioclava arctica. Next base: position 23,524 of record NZ_CAJYBT010000003.1, on the reverse strand, counting down.
TAAGGTCGTGAACCTCATCACCTTCTATGCGCAGGAAGTGCGCGAGTTGCTGGCCTCGATTGGCGCGCGCAGCTTGGACGAGGTGATCGGGCGCGCAGACCTGTTGACGCAGGTCAGCCGTGGCTCGGCGCATCTGGATGACCTTGACCTTAACCCGCTGCTGATCACCGTCGATGGCTGGGACAAGATCGTTTACGACCGTTCCAAGCCGCGCAACTGGGTGCCCGATACGCTGGATGCCGAGATTATCCGCGACGGAGCGCGCTTCTTCGAAGAAGGCGAGAAGATGCAGTTGAGCTATGCGGTGCGCAACACGCTGCGCACCATCGGCACGCGGGCTTCAAGCCATATCGTCAAGAATTTCGGGATGCGCAACGCGTTACAGCCCGACCATCTGACGGTAAAGCTAACTGGGTCGTGCGGTCAGTCACTTGGCGCGTTTGCGGCACCGGGTCTCAAGATCGAGGTCTCGGGTGATGCCAATGACTATGTCGGCAAGGGTCTGTCGGGGGGCACCATCATTGTGCGCCCGCCAATGATTAGCCCGCTGGTGGCCTCGGAAAACACCATCATCGGTAATACGGTGCTCTATGGTGCGACCGACGGGTATCTGTTTGCCGCAGGGCGCGCGGGCGAACGCTTTGGCGTGCGCAACTCGGGCGCCAAGGTGGTGATCGAGGGCTGCGGATCGAACGGCTGTGAATACATGACCGGCGGTGTCGCGGTAATCCTTGGCTCTATCGGGCCGAATTTCGGCGCGGGGATGACGGGCGGCATGGCCTATCTCTATGATCCCGATGGCGTGGCCGAGGATCTGATGAACCTCGAAAGCCTTGTGACCTGTGGCTTGGGTCATCCCCATTGGGAAGCCCAACTCAAGGGGCTGATCGAGCGGCACGCGGCCGAGACGGGTTCGCGCAAGGCGTCCGATATCTTGCAGCATTGGCAGAGCGAGCGGGCCAACTTTTTGCAGGTTTGCCCGAAAGAGATGCTCGTAAACCTATCTCATCCGCTTTCGGATGAGCCTCAGGCGATGCCGGCGGAGTAAGGGAACCCTTCAGCCAACAAGACGTTATAAAGGGGCGGGGCCATCGGTCTCGCCCTTTTTTCGTGTTTGCCTTGGAGGGGCCGCGATGTCCGAATTGCTTGTGATTTCCTGTGCCGACGAAGACGCCGCGCTGGATCTGCGCGACACGCTACAAGACTTGCGTAAGCAGGGATTATTTCGCGCCGAGGATATTGTGGTGGTCACGCGCGAGACCAATGGCGCTGTTCACCTGCTGCAACTGACGAACACCACCGCGACGGGTGCGATTGGTGGGGCGGTTTGGGGCGGCGTTCTTGGCTTGGTCTTCCTGTCGCCGGTGATTGGGGCCGCGATTGGGGCAGGCACTGGCGCGATTGCCGGGCATGCCACCGATCTTGGTCTGAATGATTCCTTCTTGCGTGATGCGGGCAAACATTTGCCAAAAGACGGCGCTGCGGTCTTTTTATTAACCCAATTATCCACGAAACAAAGCGTCTCTGATTTCATGATGTTGAAAACCATATAGAAAACACACTTGCTCCTCTAATTGGCGCGATTTGAGGAGTGTCTCTTTGGAATTCGCGGAATTGGCCAATATTGCCGGTCCCCGGAGATGGAGACAAGTATGATCACAGAATTGAAATCGGTGCGAGATATTTGGAAAAAGATGCCCAGCGAGCGTCACGCACGCATCTTCCTCGAAGAGAGGATCTGGCCTTCTGGTCGCCATTGCCCGCATTGTAGCAGCCTCAGCTCAACACCAATCCGCGGACGCACTGCGCGAGCTGGTCTCTACCAATGCGCCGAGCGTGAGTGCCGCCTTCAATTCACGGTCACCACAAAGACCCCGATGCATGCCACGAAGCTGGATCTTCGGATTTGGATTGCCGCAATCTTTCTGGTGCTGACATCCAGCAAGGGCATCTCGTCTGTGGTAATGGCGCGGATCCTGGGTGTGAATCAGAAAACGGCCTGGAAACTGGGGCATGCGATCCGGGAACTGATGGATGACCGTGAGGCTGTTTCCGTCAGGTTGGCTGGCGTTGTAGAAGTGGACGAGGCATATGTCGGTGGCGCCCCTAAGTTCAAGAAAGGCGTGAAGAACAAGCGGGGCCGGGGCACAGGAAAGCCATTGGTGCTGGTTGCCGCGGATCGCAACGGGCAGGCAAGGGCAACTCTGATCCCGAATGCGCAGAGAGCGACACTCGGGCCGATCATGAAAGAGTGGATTGATCCCTTGTCGGCCCTCATGACCGACAGCAACACCGCATATCGGAAGATTGGCCAGAGCTTTGCGTCGCACCACACTGTCAACCATGGCAAGCGACAATATTCTCGGCCTTCCAAAGGGGCACACATCAACACCGTCGAGGCTGTGAACTCCCAAGTGCAACGCGCTCTGATTGGTGTTTACCATCGCTTGGGTCGGCAACATCTTCAAAGATATTTGGACGAAATACTGTGGCGCTGGAATCATCGTCAGCAGGAGGTGAAGATCAGAAACCGGAAAACATCATCTGGAACAAAGGCGATCGCCACGACGGTCTGGAAGCCAATCCCAGTCGTCGAACAGATGCAAGGATTGCTCTGTTGTGCTGTCGGTCGTCAGGTCCGAAGAACACCTGAATGGGGGCTCAAGTGGCCCTAACAGCGTTACCTACGAATTGAGGAAGAAACGCATCGTTTGTGCAATTGGCGGCTTCGCATTTCTCAGAGTTCAGACCAGAATGCAGAAGATGGCTCACAAAGGTTTCGCAACGATGCGATAAATCGTTCGGGGTGCTCAACTCGGTCAAACCGAAAGCGACGAGGCGACCAGTTGAAATACTGACGCCCATCGTTGCCATCCACGATTAGGATGCCGTGAAAATACCAACCGGAAGTCGATTTATATCCCGAATCCGTTGTATAGAAAGAAAACCCTCGCAAATCCCAGATCGAGCTGACGTCCGACGACGGCCCGTGGTGCGAAATGCAAAGAGGATAGCCCGCAGAAATGCGGTTGGCCTGAAATACTACAGACGGGACTGACAGAAGAGACCACGCGGCGGCGGCGGCTGATAGAGCCATTCCCGAGAATGCCAATCGCGCTCCATTTGAACCGACACGCCCGATTGCCAAACAAAGCACGCTTGAAGCCCCTGCGAGTGAGAGAGCACCTCCATGTGTGACCGACAAAAGCGTGGAGTGAGGCGAAGAGAAAGCCGCGCTGGCAAGTGTTAGAAACAACCCAACCAGAAAAACCGCGATTGCCACTGGCCATATCAGTGCTGGCGATGCGGGCCTTGGCAATGCAATTCTCAGGATGACTGCGGCCGTCGGTAGAGTAGGAGCAGACCAAGCGAGAAGCAACGCTGCCTTGACCACCTCCGTTGTCTCGTCAAACCGCTTTGTATCAATGGGCTGGACGAGGCCTGCGAAAATCAGTGCTGCAAAGGAAAGAAAAACAATTGACGTTTTCTTCAAGGCTCGCGGTTCCCAACCTGTAATGAATTGTGCAGTATCCAAAAGAAATCAGCACTTTGTTGCGTAGATGAACCGCAAATGCAATCGAAGAGCTTAGCTCAGCGAGATTGCCAGCTCTTTGTTTCGTGGATAATTGGGTTTATTAATTCCAAAGGCCGGGGCCGCGCCGCTGATGGCCCAGCTCAAAACCTTGGGTCATACCGATGCGCAGGTGCTGCGGTCTGATTTGCATCCCGATTTCCGCGACCGGCTTGAGACTGCGCTGATCACTGGCGGGGCCGCAACCTTTGACGGCGAAGAGGTCACCGAAGGGGCATCCGGGGCCGCGAAACACGTCGTTGGTGGCTCGCTCCTTTCAGGAAGCTAAGAGGAATAGTTAACGACCAATCGGGAATATGATCACGTCGCCTCATTTATGCCGCAATTTACAGCTTTTTTGGAAACAATAAGAGCAGACTAAAACAGGCGCCCAACGTGGCTACATATTACGACCAGTTTTATCATATGGACCCGGGAAACCCCCCGGCCGCGGGGACAGCCTTGTCGCCCGAGACGTTGTCGTTGACCGATGGGAATAACGACAATTATATTTCGACGACTTGGCGTGACCGGGTTGATGGGCAGCGCGTGGATGACGTCTGGCGCGGTGATACGATCACATTGGCCGATGCGAACGGCAACGAGTTCACGATCACTGGCGACACGTTTTACCTGCGCAACGGCGATCGTGTGTTTACGCCGAGCGATGGTTCGATCCTGCATAACGCGACCTTTGTCAGCTCGACCTATGTCACCACCTCAACACAGCTTCCGGTCGGAGACCTTGGGCCAGAGTGTTTTGTCGCTGGCAGTCTGATCGACACACCGAATGGCGCGGTTCCAGTCGAATGGCTGCGCGCAGGCGACGAGGTCTTGACCCGCGATGACGGTGCGCAACCGATCCTATGGGCCGGTGGGCGGCACGTTGTGGGCCTCGGGAACTACGCCCCGGTGCGGTTTGAAACCGGCGCGATCGGCAATCTGCGCCCACTTCTCGTGTCCCAACAGCACCGCATGCTGATCGAGGGATGGCGCGCCGAGCTTGCCTGCGGCAACCCCGAAGTTCTGGTGGCCGCCAAGCATCTGGTCAATGGCCATAGCATTCGCATCGTGCCCACACAGCGTCTATACTATGTGCATTTGCTGCTGGACGCCCATCACGTTCTCAACGCCGAGGGCGCGCCCTGCGAAAGCCTTTTCCCCGGCCAGATGATTCTGGATGAAGATCGCACCATTCACGATGAAATCCGCAAGGCTTGGGCCGAGCGCCATCCTGAGCCAATCGAAGCTATGGTAACCGCGCGACAAGTCGCGCGTGGTGCAGAGGTTTCGCTTTTGGCGGCTTGACCACCCCCGTGCGGGCGTGACTTATACCTGCATGGCGAGAACAAAAAAATCGAGAAAAAAGACCCGCCGGGGCAGCGCAACTCCGGGTCTGATCGCAGGCATGACAGCTCCGTTTCGGCTCATCCTTAAGTGGTTGGGCCGAGCCGCATTGGTGGTGATTGCAATCTATCTGGCCCTGATCGTGGTCTTTAAATTTATCAACCCGCCCACCGATTACTACATGTGGTCTGAACGTCACCGCCTTGGCGCGGTCGATCAGCAATGGGTCCCGATAGAGGATATCGCCCCGGTCATGGCGCGCTCGGTCGTGGCTGCGGAAGATGCGAATTTCTGCAACCATTGGGGTTTTGACATGCATGCGATCCGCGAGGCGCTTGATGATGGCGCCAATCGCGGCGCGTCTACGATCTCTCAGCAGGTCGTGAAAAACGTCTTTCTTTGGCAGGGCCGCAGTTGGATTCGTAAAGCGATGGAGGCGGCTTTGACCCCCGCCGTCGAAGCCGTTTGGTCCAAGCGGCGCATTCTTGAGGTCTATCTCAATGTCGCGGAATTCGACGAGGGTGCGTTCGGCGTTGATGCCGCCGCGTTTCGGTATTTCCGCACCTCGCCAGATAAGCTAAGCGCCCGCCAAGCGGCTCTGATTGCCGCGGTTCTCCCTGATCCCAAGGGGCGCTCGGCAGCGAAACCGTCGGCTTTCATGCAACGTCGTGCGAGGGCGATTATCGACGGCGCAGCGACGATCAAGAACGATGGTCGCGCCGCCTGTTTTGAGTGATCACTCCGCGGGCTGGTTCTCAGGAACACGGCGCATCACGGCGAACAATTCCGCGACCTTGATCCCGAATTTGCGCATCTGCGAACGGTTCAGCAGCGTGCCGTCAGGCATCTGATAGATCCAGTCGGTCACATCCAGCACATACCCGCCTGCATCTTCGGGCAGTCGCAGCCTGTAATGCATCTCAAGCGCATTGCCACGTTGCTCCATGCTCGCGATGCCTTCGATGTCATCGGCGGTCGAGCTGATCGTGCCATCTTCGGCGAATTTGATCTTCCAGGCGCGGCTTTGGATGCGTCCCGAGGCATAATCAAACTCTTCGTTAATCACGCCGCCATCATTGGTGAACGATCCCACCATCATCGCGCGAAACCGCGAGGTCACCCGACCGGTTGGCCCGTAAATCATACCATGCGCCTCAACCGGCCCGTCAAAGGCCTGGCGAATATCGAAACGCGGTGTGTCACTGGCGTAATCGGAAAGGCGCTGCGCCGGAAAGCTGAGAAACACGTGCCGGATCAACACCGCGGCCAAAATCAAAACGGCAATCGCCAAGAGTATCTTGATCATCGTTCACGCCCTCGCATGTACAAGTTGGACCTGAACCACATCCGTGTGGTTGACCGCGAATGCTGCCGCGCAGGCCTCGAGATAGTAAAGCCAACCGCGCAGGAAATCGGGACCATAGCCCATCTGCGACGCCCGCCCTGCCCGCTCCCGAAGACGCTCGGCCCATTGCCGGCAGGTCTCGGCATAATCCTGACCAAAGCCAAAGCTTTCCTTGACCATCAGCCCCGCCCGGGCCGCTTGATCGCGGATCACGCTATCGGACAGCAACATCCCACCGGGAAAAGTATATTGGCGGATGAAGTCAGACGTTTTGCGATAGGTCGGAAAGTAGGAATCAGAGACTGTTATGGCCTGAATCATCGCTGTTCCACCCTCGGACAAGCGTTGTTTGAGGGTTTCGAAATAGGTCGGCCAATAACGCTCCCCCACTGCCTCGATCATCTCAATCGAGACTATATGATCGAATTTTCCGGGGGTGCGGCGATAGTCTTGCAGCCGAATTTCGGCGCGGCCATCTAGGCGCGCATCGGCATACCCTTTTTGGCTGGGCGAGATCGTGATCCCCGTGACATCCCGCCCCTGCTCGGCCGCGCGCTCTGCGAAATGGCCCCAACCACAGCCGATTTCCAGTACACGTTCGCCCTCGCCCAGCGTATCGAGAATGCGGTCGAGCTTGCGATTTTGCGCGCGGTGCAGGTCGCGATCGCCCGGCGCAAACAGCGCTGAGGAATAACTCATCCCCTCATCAAGCCAGATTTGGTAAAACTCGTTTCCAACATCGTAATGCGCCCGGATATTGCGCGATGACCCGCGCAAGGAATTGGCCCGCATCAACCGGTCGATGATCTTGAAACGCAGGTTCGACCAGAATCCGGCATAGGCGTAGCTATCCGCTATCGAAAGATTTTTCAGCGCAAGCGTCAGCAGGCCCTCGATCGAAGGCGTGTCCCACATTCCCGCGACATAGGCCTCTCCCAGACCGACATCGCCCCGCGCGGCCATCATCAGAACCGCCTGCCAATCGCGAATGATCATCTCAGCATGCGGCGCGCCGCGCCCGAAATGACGTGTCTCGCCGTCTGGCAGCCGCAGACTAAGCGTGCCGTGTTCAATCTTTTCGCAGGTATCCAAGAATTCCTTGCGGATTCTGTTGGTGACGAAAGGCATCATCAGGAGATCTCCTCATTCGGGGGGGCCGGATGCGGGCGATAGACCGCCCCTTTGAGTTTCAGGCGCAGCGCTTGCCAATGGATCAGCGCGATCGTGCGGATCGGGGTCAGCGGGCGGCGCAAGGCAATGCCGATCAAATCGCGAGAGCGCAGCGGTCGACGCGTGGTGACGAGCGTTGCAACCACTCCCTCGCCACCGTTCTCATGCGCGATGCGAATGCGGATCGTGTCATCGGTGATGTGGAACCGAAACTGATAGTCACCCGCGATGTCCTGAAACGGCGATACATGGAAAACCTTCCGGCTATGCAGCACAGTTGTCGCCGTAATAGGGTCGAAATTTGGCGTTGCGCAGAGGTAAGAGTGACGGTCGCCAAAAGTGTTGTTCACCTCGGCAATTACTGCGCGCAACTGGTTTTGCGCGTCGAAGGACAGCCAGAAATTCACCGGGTTAAACACAGCACCAAAGATGCGCGGCTGGGTTAACAGGCAGATGGCATGCGGATCGGGCGCACCAGCCTCGGCCAGCTTGCGACGCGCCCATTTTGCCCCCTCGCCCTGCCCGCGCACACCTCCGTAGTCACGATCGCGCAGGACCGCCAGATTGTGACCTTTGCGCGAAAACAAGCGCGGCCAAGGGCCGTTAGAATCCGGGTCAATCAACACATAGTCGACATGGTAGCGGAAGCTGTGAGCAATCGCGCCGCGCCGTGCGTGGCCGGTGTAACCTGGGCAAAACTCGGCGTTCATGCGGGCACCGCCTCAAGCGCGGGTTGGGTCAACGCGCCGCAGCTGATGCCACGCGCCACCCGCACCGCCGAAGCAAAGCCGTCTTCATGAAAACCATGACGCAGCCATGCACCTGCATACCACGTTCTGTTCAAGCCCTGAATTGCCTGTATCTCGCCTTGAGCCCGCAAGGCTGCGCGGTCAAAGACCGGATGCCAGAATACCTCGTGATCATAGATCGTTTCTTGCGCGATTTCGGCCTCGGGGTTGAGCGTGACAAAAAGCGGGTCGTCTTGGGGAATGTTTTGCAGCTTGTTCATCCAATAGGTAACGCCCAAGCGCGTCTCGGTTTGATTTTGCGAGGCTTGATAAGTCCAACTTGACCAACAAGCCCGCCGCCGCGGCATCTGCCGAATGTCGCGATGCAGAAAAACGTCATTTGGCTGATAGCGAATTGCGCTAAGCGCCGCTTTCTCCTGCGCCGTCGGTTGCGCCAAGATGCGCAAGGCCTGATCGGAATGCGTCGCGATGATCACCTGATCAAATGTCTCTGGAAGGCAGTTTTGCGCCGTAATAGTGACGTTATTCGCACGACGCTGCACAGAGGTGACGGGCGTTCTAGGCCGGAACACCACGCCCCTCAGGCGCAAAGCAGCCTCCAGTCGACGGACATATTCGATCGAGCCGCCCGAAACGGTCCACCATTGGTGTTGCCCTGTGGCCGACAACAGCGCGTGGTTTTCAAAGAAACGCATCAGGCTGCGGGCGGGAAACGCGCCGATCTCGGCGGCGGGCGTGGACCAGATCGCTCCGCAAATCGGCAGTAAATAATAGCGGCGAAACCAGTCGCCCATTTGCAGCCCATCCATCAGCGCATCGATTGTCATGTCATCGGTCTGCGCCAATTCAACGGCGCGGGCGTTGAACTTAGCAATATCGGCGACCATCCGATAAAATCCGGGCCGCGCTAGATTGCGCTTTTGCGCCACCAGACCGCGCAAATCGCGCAGCGCATATTCGATTCGGCCCTGATCGATGCTGACACCAAAGCTCATGTCGGAGCGTTCCACCGGCACATCAAGCTCTGCGAACATCCGCGTCAGATGGGGATAATTGGCGTAGTTGAACACGATAAATCCTGTATCGACGGGCTGATCGCCCCGCCGACCCGCATAGATCGTGCGCGAGTGGCCACCCAATCGGGCTTCGGCTTCGTAAATCGTCACTTGGTTATGCGGTGCAAGCTGCCATGCAGCCGCCAACCCGGAAATGCCCGATCCGATGATGGCGATGCGCTGTGCGCTCGGATGCGGTGCGTCGAAGGACATATCAAAACTCCCAATCACTTGAAGCGATAACGCCCGGTACTAGGCTTTGGATCAGAAGTTTTTTCGCCATAGGGTGATCCGGGTGATAAAACGATCCGTAGTCTTGTCATGTTTAACACGATGACCATAGGCTCCGATCTGAAATCGCCGCTGCCGCAAGGCATGTGGCCGGGGCATTCTGGGAAGAATATGAACGACAGCGTCGCGGCGAGCGAACAGAGATCTGAAGGTTGCGAGCAGACGGAATGGTTGGTGGCCGTCCGCGATCACCGCGACAAGGCGGCCTTTGGGCGGCTGTATGATCATTTCACGCCACGCCTGAAAGGAATGCTGATTCGTTCGGGCATGTCTGGAGCGGCAGCAGAGGATGTCGTGCAGGACGTGATGCTGACGATCTGGCGCAAGGCCGATCTTTATGATGAGAGCCGGGCGCGTGCATCCGCTTGGATTTATCGGATCGCGCGCAATCGCCAGATTGACGTGATCAGACGGCGCCCGCGCCCGGTGCCCGATGAAATGGTCATCGAGGCAGAAAGCCGCGAAACCCATGATGCGGACGCGGCGGTCTCCTTAGAGCAAGAGGCCGTGCAACTGCGTGAGGCGCTTGCGACGCTGCCAAAATCGCAGCGCGACATTATTGAGCGCGCCTATGTTGGCGAGCTGACACAGGCGGAAATACGTGAGGCCACCGGCCTTGCCTTGGGAACAATTAAGTCACGAATTCGGCTCGCACTGGAGAAGTTACGGCACGAATTGAGAGATCTGAGGGACGAATGAAAGAGATTACGCATCATCTTCCAGAATGGCTGGTCCGGTCGTATGCCGCCGGAAGCCTTGGTCATGCGTTTTCGTTGGTTGTGGCGACGCATGTCAGCCAATGCGACGAATGCCGGGCACGACTTGAAGCCGAGGAATTGGCGGGCGGCGTCGTGCTGGAAACGCTTGAGGCTGTCGAGGCCTCAGACGATCTGCGCGCGCGCGTCTTTGATGGGCTTGACGAGATTGTCGCACCTGCACCCCCCGCACCGCAGAAAGCCGGCATCTATCCCGGTGCGCTGATCGCCGAGATGGGCTCGGACACGCCGCGCTGGCGGTCCTTGGGCGGCGGTATTCGTCAGGCGATCCTAAGTGCAGACAAAGAGGGTTCGGCGCGTCTGCTTTACATCCCACCGGGAATGGCCGTGCCCGATCACAGCCATACCGGGCTGGAATTGACGCTGGTGCTGCAAGGTTCGTTCAGCGACGAAACGGGCGAGTATGGCGTGGGCGATGTCGAAGTGGCCGAGGATGATCTTGATCACACCCCGATTGCTGGCATGGGCGAGGCTTGTATTTGTCTGGCGGCTACAAGCGCACCATTGAAATTCAACAGTCTCCTGCCCCGCTTGTTGCAGCCGATCTTTCGGATCTGACGCCTTCCCAAGTGCATCTTTGAAAGACCCGCCAGACAGATATGTCGCGGCGGGTCTTTTCGTTTCACAGCGATCGGCACAGTCTGCGCCAAAGACGTGGCCGATTTCTTTTGGCTTTGCTCTCGTATTTTTTCGCGAAACGCATATATTACGTTTAAGCAAAGTTGACCCCCGGCAATCGTTTTATTGACCGGATCGAGAAATCTCTTTGCGATTTTGACTTGTGCCAGTCGACTGGCTACGACCCGACAACCTTGATTTCGAAACAGATTTGGAAGTGCTCCGCGCTATGCGTGCGGGGCTATGGCTGGTTTTGTTGATAGGCACGGGCAGGCTCAGACTTCACGACCGCCATCCGCATCGCCATGGGCATTTTCGGCTTTGCATGAGAAAGGAAACTGCAAGATGACCAGTTCCGAGTCCGCAAGCCTTAAATCAGGCAAAACACCCGGTCCCACCACCAAGCGCGGGGTCAAACCTACCGCAAAGCGCTCTGAAATTCCCGAAAGTACGGTTATTCCGCCCAGCCGATCCATTTTTGACAGCTCATATGCGCCCGAAGGGGCTGAGCGGCGCAAGGCATGGTCGCGTCTGGATGCAAAGAAGCGATGAAATTGGTGCCGCGATCACATCTCTCTGCGCAGCTTGTGGCGCATGGCACAGATGAGGCGCGCCATGGGAGAGACTGATATGCGCATCCAACTTGGATGCCGGTTCCAGTTACACCTAGAGCAACCGACACCCATGATTGCACTGCTGAACGTGCATTTTTCGCGCGCGAGCGATCTGGAATATCCCGACCGCATCGTTACCAATCCAGCTGTGCCGCTGACAGCCTATCGCGATGGGTTTGGCAATTGGTGCACCCGGCTTCTGGCCCCGGCAGGTGACTTCACGATCAGCACCGAAACCATCGTGCGAGATCCCGGCACCTGCGATTTGCGCCCACCCCAGAGCGCGCAAACCCCGGTTGAGGCCCTGCCAGATGACACGCTGCAATATCTTCTGGGCAGCCGCTATTGCGAGACTGATCTGATGTCGCCCGAGGCGTGGCGTTTGTTTCAAAATAGCCCGCCCGGTGCAGCACGCGTTCAGGCGATCTGTGATTTCGTGCACAACCATATCCGCTTTGACTACCTGCAGGCGCGTGCAACCCGCAGCGCCGCGCAAGCCTATGACGAAGCGCGCGGCGTGTGCCGTGACTACGCCCATCTTGCGATCACCTTCTGTCGCTGCATGAACATCCCGGCGCGCTATTGCACGGGCTATCTGGGCGATATCGGCATGCCTCCCCCCTACGCATCCGGCGATTTTGCCGCGTGGATGGAGGTCTGGCTTGACGGCGCGTGGTGGGTGTTTGACCCGCGCAACAATGTCCCGCGGATCGGGCGCGTGCTGATGGCGCGTGGTCGTGATGCGGCGGATGTACCCCTGATCCACAGTTTCGGATCGAATGTTCTGACGGGGTTCGAGGTCTGGACTGACCAGATCGTCTGATACCATGCGCCGGGGCGTGACGCCTGCCCGGAAAGACGACCCGTCCCCTTCCGGAGCGGGCGCATCAACAGGAGTGACAGACATGGCCAAGGGAAGAAGCAAAGGCAATAAAGAAGTCAAGAAGCCGAAACAGACCAAACCGGCCGTTTCGAAAACGAGCGATCTGTTTAGCAAAGGGCTTCAACCGGGATCTGGACTCGGCGAGAAGAAAAAGACCTAAACAGCCTGGTCGCTGCGCGTTTCGGACCAAGCTAAGACCTTGTGTCATCGCCACTCCGAAGCGCGCTTGGCACCCTGTGCGAAATGGTGCGGCTATGCAGATCACCTCGCGCGTTGGCAAGGCGGTCACAAAGCGCTTATATGCTTGTCAGGACGACCAAAAAGGACAAGCTGTGGCGATCCATCTGCACGAGAACGACCTGCCCGAAGGGCTTGATCTGGGGCCGGTCGTGGCCGTTGATACCGAAACGATGGGGCTTGACCCGCGCCGGGACCGATTGTGCCTGGTGCAGCTGTCCTCGGGGGATGGCAGCGCCCATCTGGTCAAGATTGCCAAGGGGCAAACCGAGGCACCGCGGTTATGCGCGTTGCTGGCCGATCCGCACACTGAAAAGCTGTTTCATTTTGCGCGCTTCGATCTGGCCGCTTTGTTCAATGCCTTTGGCGTTGTGACCCAGCCGATATTTTGCACCAAGATCGCCTCGAAAATGGTGCGCAGCTACACCGATCGCCACGGACTCAAGCAGTTGCTACAAGAGTTAGTTGGAGTCGATATTTCCAAGCAACAGCAAAGCTCGGATTGGGGTGCAGCGACACTAAGTACGGCACAAAAAGACTACGCGGCGAGCGATGTTTTATATCTGCACAAGCTGCGCGAGGAGTTGGAACGCCGCCTGATCCGCGAAGATCGCCGCGCGCTGGCGCAATCCTGTTTCGATTTTCTGCCCGCGCGGGCGCAGCTTGATTTGCTAGGATGGGGAGAGCCCAATGACATCTTCCACCACTGATTACAGCGCAACGGCGCGCCGGGTGATCGCGATTGAAATCGCGGGCATGACGGCACTGGCCGACAGCCTGAACGGCGAATTTTCCCGTGCGGTCGAGATGATCTTGGCCACCAAGGGTCGCGTGATTGTTTCGGGCATGGGGAAATCGGGCCATATCGGGCGCAAGATTGCGGCCACGCTCGCCTCTACCGGGACGCCTGCGCATTTCGTGCATCCTGCCGAGGCAAGCCATGGTGATCTGGGCATGATCACACCGACCGATCTGGCGCTGGTGCTGTCCAATTCCGGCGAAACCCCTGAATTGGCCGATCTGATCGCGCATACGCGACGGTTTTCGATCCCGATGATCGGGGTGGCCAGTCGGCCAGAGTCGACGCTGCTGAAACAGGCCGATCTGGCGCTGGTGCTGCCGCAAGCCGAAGAGGCCTGTGGCACGGGCGTGGTGCCCACCACCTCAACGACGATGACGCTGGCGCTGGGCGATGCCTTGGCGGTGGCGCTGATGGAGCATCGTCATTTTACCGCAGAACATTTCCGCACCTTCCATCCCGGCGGCAAGCTGGGGGCGCGCCTTGCCAAGGTGTCGGACCTGATGCACACCGATCTGCCGCTGGTGCCCGAAGCCACGCCGATGTCAGAGGCACTACTGGTCATGAGCCAGAAGGGCTTTGGCGTGATCGGCGCGCTGGATGCGCAAGGTCGCCTTAGCGGCATCGTCACCGACGGCGATTTGCGCCGCCATATGGATGGTCTGTTGCAACATACGGTGGCCGAGGTGATGACTGCTAAGCCGCGCACAATCACGCCCGAGCAACTTGCCGAGGCCGCCGTGGCGCAGATGAATGACCGCAAGATCACCAGCCTATTTGTGGTTCAAGATGATCAGCCCGTAGGGTTCATCCAAATCCATGATTGTTTGCGTGCCGGGATCGTCTGATGGACTATGACAACCGCCATTCGCAGCTTGTGGGTTGGGCCAAGGTTGCCCTGCCTCTGGTTGCGCTGATGCTGTTGTCGACTCTGTTCTTGTTTTCAAACCGGATCGACCCGAGTGCGGCCATTCCCTACGCGCAGGTCGATGTGGAAAAGCTTGCACGTGATTCCGCGCTGACGCGGCCTGAATTTTCAGGTGTGACACAAGACGGCGCGACTCTGTCTGTGACAGCGCAGCTTGCGCGCCCCGAACCCGAGAACGGGGGCGGTGCCTCTGCGCAACAGCTTATTGCCAAGCTGACCGCAAAGAACGGGCTCGTCACTGATCTGAGCGCGCAACAGGGTCGCTTTGCCACCGCAGCGGGTGAAATTACCTTGCAAGGCTCGGTCGCGATGCAAACCTCGCAGGGCTATCATCTGACGTCTGAATTGATCACGATGCAGACCAATCGCGGCAAGATTGTCTCGCCGGGGGCGGTTCATGGCGCTGCGCCGTTTGGCACGCTGGATGCTGGGTCGATGACGATGACAACGCTTGCGAATGGCGGCGGGCATGATCTGGATTTCAACAAGGGTGTGAAGCTGATATATCAGCCAAAGCAATGAGGGTGTGATGCGAAGCCTTGCGAGTTTTCTTATCTTGAGTGCGTTCCTGCTGATCCCCGCGATCACGCAGGCCCAACAGGTCACCTTCGGCGGCATCCGTGCCGATACCAAGGCCCCGGTTGAGATCACTGCAGACAAACTCAACGTCAATCAGGAAAGCGGTAAGGCCGTTTTCAGTGGCAGTGTTCTGGTTGGCCAAGGCACGATGCGCCTCAAGGCGGAGCAGGTCGAAGTGCAATATGCCAAAGGGGATCGCACGAAAATCTCGCAGCTTGTCGCCACCGGTGGCGTCACGCTGGTCTCAGAAACCGAGGCAGCAGAGGCGCAGCAAGCCGTCTACGATGTGCCCGCAGGCACAGTGGTTCTGACGGGCAACGTCTTGTTGACGCAAGGCGAGAACGTGATGTCGGGCAATCGGCTGAACGTCGACCTGCGCACCGGCTCAGGGCAAATGGACGGGCGCGTGCGCACGATCCTCAAACCCGGAACAAAATAATGAATGCCCAAATTGACAATCAACACGAGCCGGTGCTCGCGCATGAAAGCACCGAGGGTCTGCATGTGCGCGGCCTGCGCAAAAGCTATCGCCGCCGCCCGGTGATTCGCGATGTTTCGCTGGATGTGTCGCGTGGCGAGGTGGTGGCGCTGCTGGGGCCGAACGGCTCTGGCAAGACGACGTGTTTTTACAATATCGCCGGGTTGATCCGCCCAGATGCGGGGCAGGTGATGCTGGATGGGCGCGATGTCACCGGCCTGCCGATGTATCGCCGCGCCCGGCTGGGCATTGGGTATCTGCCTCAGGAAGCCTCTATTTTTCGCGGGCTGACGGTCGAACAAAACATCATGGCGGTGTTGGAAATCGCGGTCTCTGACCCGCATGGTCGGCGCGAGAGGCTTGAAGAGTTGCTCGGCGATTTTTCGATCGGGCATCTGCGTCAGGCCCCGGCGATCGCCCTGTCAGGCGGTGAGCGGCGGCGCTGTGAAATTGCGCGCTGTCTGGCCGCTGATCCGAAATATCTGCTGCTGGATGAGCCTTTCGCCGGCGTCGACCCGATCGCGGTATCAGAAATCCGCGCTTTGGTGTCGCAACTGAAAGATCGTGGTATCGGGGTGTTGATTACCGATCATAACGTGCGCGAAACGCTCGAAATTGTGGAACGCGCTTATATTTTGCATGACGGAAAGGTGCTGATGTCGGGCACGACCGAGGAAGTCGTGCAGGATGAAAATGTGCGCCGGGTCTATCTTGGGCAGAATTTCCGCATTCTTTGACCCCGGCGTGAGCGAACCTAACCACCACTTTGCAGGTCACCCGTTGACAGCCCGCCCCATCCATCCCCAAATATACTTACATGCGTGATTGTCGCCCCCATCTCCTGCGCACGTCCGCCGAGCCCAACTCGGCCAGCGTCCGCCTTTGGCCTAAGCGCCAGACAGAGGGGGGAATGATCTGCATTTTCCTTAGGGAAATTAACCGGCTCGCAACTTGTCCGTGTCACGGTCAAGCGGCGTGGCCCAATGCGTGAAGGAGAAAATCCATGCGGTACCAGATCACTGGCAAGCAAATCGATATTGGCGAGGCGCTGCAATCTCATGTCAAATCCGAACTGGGCGAGACGGTCGACAAATATATGCAGCGACCCACGGACGCGACGATCACCTTCTCGAAGAACGCACATGAATTCATTTGTGAATCCACCGTGCACCTGTCCACCGGACTGACCGCATCGGCCAAAGGCCACGCGAACGAAATCTATGCCGCGTTTGACAGCTGCCGCGAAAAGATGGGGAAACAACTGCGTCGCCATAAACGTCGGCTCAAGGATCACCACCGCGATCGGATCGAACCGGTTGAATTCGGGGCGGCAGGGATGTATGTGCTCGCGGCAGAGCAGGAAGACGAGTCGGGCGAAGCCGCCAATGTGGCGCCAGTGATCGTAGCAGAGATGGAGACAAAGGTGCCCACTCTCTCGGTCGGCGAGGCAGTGATGCAGATGGAGCTTTCCGATGCATCCATGCTTGTTTTCCGAAATGAAAAACACGGTGGGGTCAATGTCGTGCATCGTCGCGACGACGGCAATGTCGGCTGGATAGACCCGCGCAACAGCAAATGAGCGCCTCCAACGAAGAAGGCGCGGAAAAGACGGGATATATGGATCTTTCGAGGTTGCTCAAACCTGGCGCCGTCAAGGTGCTGTCCAATGTAACGAGCAAGAAGCGCCTTTTTCAGGATCTCGGCGACATCGCGGCGGCGGGCTATGGGCTCGATGCTGCGCAGACCGTCGATGCCCTGCAGGAACGCGAAAGCCTTGGGCCGACGGGTGTCGGTCACGGGGTAGCGTTGCCGCATGCACGGCTTGATGCCCTGGACGAGGTCGTTGGCGTGTTCTTGCGGCTCGAAAAGCCGCTTGATTTCGACGCGGTGGATCGCCTTCCAGTGGATCTGGTCTTTGCCCTGTTTGCGCCCAAGGATTCGGGCGTGGAACATCTCAAAGCCTTGGCTTTGGTCTCACGCACGATGCGGGACCCGGAAACCTGCGAGAAGCTGCGCGCAAATTCCGACCCGTCAGCGCTGCATGCCGTTCTGACAGAGGCGCAGGGTCGCCAAGCTGCCTGAGCGAAGCCAGACACCGAAAACACAGCGCGCCCTTCACGGGCGCGCTTTTTTAATCGGCCCGTTTCCAATCGCCGAACCCAAACTGCATGAAATCGCGCGGATAGCATTCGCGCGCGGCCGCTTCGAGATCGGGCGTCCAATACTCCGCCAGTTTCACCGCAGCCACATCGCCATCCGTGGGGTCGAATTCAGGCGCATTCTCAATCCCCACGCTTTGTGCGAGATAGGCCAGATCCAGAGCCATTCGGTCTTCGCGCACCAAGAGATCGGGCAGCGCGAACTGCGCCAAACCCTGTAGTAGCGCTGATTGCGTCGCCCAAAGCGCGTTCACGGGCAGGCTTGTCTGATTGGCGATATTGGCCTTGAGCCAGCCCAGGAACCCTATCAGCGCTTCGGCGAGCTGATCTGCCTCTAGCGTCTGTCCTTCGTCCGGGATCGCCAGCTTGTAGCTTTTGCGCAAAACCGCGCGGGTTTCGAACATGGAGTCCCATTCCAGCACGGCGGCAAAGGCCAGATGCGCGCGCATCAACGGATGGCGCAGCACGGTGAAACTGCGATGGCCGCTATGGCGCCGCTTCCATTGGCGCAGCGTCTTTTGTGAAAAACCCTCTTCCAAGCCGCCGATCTTGCCCATCCAAGCCCGGACCGACGCTTCCAACGCCGGGCGCATCGGCATATACAAAAGCCCGGCCTCTTTGCAGGCGATAAAACCGGGCACACCGGGGCCGCGCCGAGGTTCGAAATTCGGGGTGCGCGACAGGTTGAACCGATCGAGCCGCGCCAGCGACGCTTCCATGCCCGGAAAATTCGAAACCTTCGCCTCTAGCGGTTCGGGGTTTTGCACTTTCAATGAATCGGGCATCGCCGAAAGCCGCGCCTCGACGCCCAACCACTCTGCCAAGCCGTTGATAATTTCGACAGATTGCGCGTCTTCGTAGTCGATATAGAACGCGGTCTGACCGGATTTTTGCAGCGCATTCATCAGCTGGATCTGAAAGCTTTGCAACTGCTCGAGATGCTCTTCAAACTCGGCAGCCTCAAAGCGCGCCTTACCCGGTTTGCGGTGCTTGGCATCGCCCAGCTTCCATTGCCCCGTCGCCTTGGCAATCTTGAGGCTGACATAGCTTTCGATGGGGTTTCGGGTCAGCACCACCTTGGCGCATTTCGGATCGTCCAGAAATTTTGAAAGCATGCGCGGATCATGGTCATGGAAATAGCGACAGCCGTTCAACCCGTCTCCTTGTTTGATGGCTTTCCACAACACCATCGGGTCGGAATCGCGCAGGGTTTGGGTGATGCCCAGTAGATCCTTGCGATTGGGATAGCCGATCAGCACCGGGTTAAACGCCTCACCATGACAGGTCACGCCCGGCAGCGCATTCAGCGCAGCCTCTAGCAAGTTAGAGCCGGTGCGCATCTCCGCAAAGATCACGAATGTTTCGAATTTTGCCATGGGCTCACTTCACCAGATAGGGGCGGCCGCGCCGCGTCGCGGTTTGGCGCGCGCCCTCATCCAAGGGGAAATCGCCCATCACCAGCGGCTGCATTCCCTGATTTTTAAGGTTTTGCAGGAATTGCCCGAAGCCAGCGAGATCCACCATCTGAGGCGCTTCGGTCAGGCGACGGGTGCTGCGGGGCGAAATCTCGTCGATGATGGTTTGCAACGGCTCCATCGGGTTTTCGATGAATTCCGCGATCGACCAGATCCGCACCCGCGCCTTCACATACATCGAACGCAGAATTTCCAGATGATCCAGTTCACGTTTTTGCAGTCGCGCAGCCTCGCGCCGGATGGTTGCGAAATTTTCGTTCATCCGCGACAGCGGCAGCGCCCAAGCGCCGCTAATCACCGAGATCTGCGCGTTCGGGTCGGTCGCAGTGAACCAGTTATTGTCTTGGTTGTCGCGTGGGCTAGACATGAAACACTGCCGCTCGCCGCGCGAATTCCAGATCACATTCGTCAAGAAAGCCCGCGCATTATAGTCGCGCAGCACCGCGCTATCGGTCAGGCAGCCGTTGAACATTTCTTCGCCACCTGCAAACTCCGCACGCTCTGGCGCGAACAGATGGCCATGTACCCGCGCCCCGACATATTTCGCCAGCCAACCGTCAAAATTTTCAAACAGGTCAGAAAAGCCGTGAAAGATCGAATAGGGCGCCGAGGTCTTGCCGTTTTCGTGGTCCTTCTTGGGAAAGCGGCTTTGCATATACAAGCCGGGCCGCCCTTTGGTGCGCCGCTCAATCGATTTTGAGAACAGCCGGTCAATCTTGGCCGGGTTGGGTTCGGCCATCACCGAACTGCCATTTCCGGGCGCAAGGAAGGTGGAATACAGCCGCTCTGCCTTGGGCCATATCTTGCGTGCGACGAAGCAATCCGAGCGGCGCAGAAGCTGCAAGTGGTCGTCGTAGAAAATATGCGGTTTGCCCTGAAAGTCGAACTTGGTCAGCGTCAAAGAGCGGCTCTCAACCGAGGTCGCATAGAGCCTTGTCAGTGTCTGAAAATAGCTTTCATCGGGGATCCAGACGCGTTTGAAATAGCGGTCATACAGATCCCGATCCGGGTCTTGCAAAATCGCGCTCAGCGTTTGGCGCGTCAGGCACCACCATTGGCTGCCCAGATGCGGCACCAACCCATGCGGAATCCGGCGCTTAAACCCGACGCGGCGTTGAAACTCGACATAGCGATCAAACAATCGGCGCTGTTTCTTCCACGAAAAAGGAAAGCGTAGGGTGAACCGCTCGATATCGATGCCACCGACGGTCCAACCGACCTCGGTCGTGGTCACGCTTTCGATGAAATCGGTATAGGGGCGCGCGGCAAGATAATCAGTTAATTCGCTGAGCGGGCGCAAGGGCAGACACGAACCGGACGCCAGATAAACGTGGCGCACCTCGCGGTGGCGATCCAGCATCTGCTCGGCTGCGGATTGGGCGGCGGCCACCAAGGACCAGGTGCCCCATTCGCATTTATAGCGGCGCGAGAACGAGACGTCTTCAAGATCGGCAAGGCTGCGCCCTAGCGCAGAGTAGTCATGTTCACTCACGCGCGCATCGACATGAATCACCACCGGCGCACCACTGGTTGCCCAATAGCGCGCGACCTGGGCTGCACGATCCAGCGCCGTGTGACACATCATGATGAAACCGACAGTCACCTGCCCTGACCCCTATGCCCAATTGCCCTTTGACATCAGCCCGAGAATTTCGAGCTGCCGCCAGTTGATATACTTTTCGGACCATTTGCACCACAAATCAGGCTGTTTGCCGACGGTCTGCGCATAGGCGCGATATTCCCGTGATCCGGCGTAATGCTGAGCGCGATCCAACTCTTCCTCGACCTTCGCAGTGAGGGGCGACAGGAACTTGGCGTGCATCAAGCAGCCCGAAACCATTTCGCCGCCGCCCGTGTCATAGGTATGGTTCAGCCCGCGCGGCAGCAGCATATGGGTCGAGGAGGTGTAGACGAACCCGCGCTGCCATTTCACAAGCGGAATCTTGTTCAAGGACGGCGCCGCCAATGGGTCATCAGCAAAGAACATCCGCGTGCGCGGCCCACCCTGAATCCACAGATTGTGCATCTTTTGATTGCGCGAAATCATGTAGTTCCCGGCATCGAACCAGCAGGCATGTTCGAACGGGTTTTGCCCCTCGACATAAGGCACCGCGTCAATCGGCCCCTTGGGATACATATCCAGCAACATCGCCGGAAAGGACCGGATGTCGTAGGTATCAAGCCAATCGGTCAAGGCATTGATCGGGCGGGTATCGCTGAAGGGGTAGACGAAAAACTCGTCAGGATCGATCGTAAGCGTCCAATGCCCGGTGCCATATTTGCGCAGCAACCAGTTGAGCCAATCCATCCCGAAATTGGCTACTTTATATGAGGCATTGGTGACCCAGACCGAACAATCCTCTTGATCGGCCAAATAATCGCGTGATCCGTCATCCGAACCGTTATCGACAAACAGGAAATGACGGATGCCCATGTTGCGGTAATAGCGCAGGAAATAGGGCAGGCGGACGCGCTCGTTGCGCAGGGTTGCGAAGACAAGAATATCATCGCCACCGATCTGCCCGGTGCGATCGGCGACCACCGCCATCTCACGCCTTTTGCGAAAGGCACGTATCTGGCGGATCCTGCGCATTCGACGCAGTTTGATCAGCTCCCTCGATCTCAAAACCCGTTCCTTCTGCCGCACTTACGTCTTTTCGCCGAAATTGGTTTCCGGTCTATTAATTGTTTCCCGTTTGGCACCTTGGCGGCGTTTGCGGCAGGATGCAAATACGCGTGGGCGAAACAGAAAATCACCCCAAGAATACGCAGAACGTCCGCTTGCGTAAACTGTCCCCTGCGTCAGGTCCAGTCGCCGGCGCGCATCAAGCCGTGGGCAATCAAACTCTCGGGCCCGCGATAGCGCGCAGAGTGTTCGCAAGACAGATCAGGATCGTCGCTGATACGATCATAATAGGCATTATAACGGTCGCGATGGGTGAAATGTTCGCCCCGCGCCTTTTCCTCACGCGCACGTTGCAACGCGCCATCGAGAAATTTGGAATGCAGCAAGACCCCGCTGGGCAAGCCGCTGCGCAGATCAAACCCACCATTGAGGTGGCGCGGCAGCGCCACATGGGTTGAGCTGACATAGGCATAGCGCCAATCCCATTTGATCAAAGGCACCTTATGCAAATGCGGGGCGCGTTCGGGGTGTTTGGCGAAAAACACCCGTTTGCGCGGCCCACCCCGGATCGAGATATTGCCAAATCGGGGCTGATATTCCCAAGAATATCCCTGTGTATCAAACAGCGGTAGCGCTTTGGTCGGATCATCGCCAGGCGCTGAGTGGGCGCTGGAAAGTGGCCCTTCAGGATACATATCCAGCATCATCGCGGCCATCGCAGATGCGCCACGCGCCTCTAACCAACCGGTCAGCGCGGGCAGGGCGCGGGTGTCACAACCGGGATAGACGAGCAGTTCATCGGCATCGACGGTGAGGCACCAATGACGCCGCCCATAGCGCATCAGCAGCCAGTTCATCCAATCCATCCCAAAGCGCGCCTCGCGATAGCTGCGTTGCGTGCTCCACACCGAGACATCGGGCTGAGCGCGCAATATCTCGGCGCTCTCATCGGTGCTGTCATTCAGGACGATCAGGAAATGACGCACGCCCAGTTGGCGATAATGCTGCAGGAAATAGGGTAGACGCCGGGCCTCATTGCGCATGCTGGCGAATAACAGGATATCGCCGCGTCCGATCTGGGCCGTTTGATTGTGTTGCACCTGCAAAGCGTGGCGGCTTCGCAAAGCACGCCACAGCAATTGCCGCCGTTTCAGGCGCAGCCGATACGCGGCGCGCCAAGCTGATTGAACGCTCATACCAGACCCTTTCAGAGGGTCAGTATTCATACTCTGGCGCTTGATGCCAGCGCCACGCATCTGCAATCATTGTTGCCATATCAGAGCGTTGCGGGGCCCAGCCCAAATCTGACAAGGCACGGCGCGAGCCTGATACCAAGCAAGCAGCGTCTCCGGCACGGCGCGCCCCCTCGACGATGGGCACATCGCGATTGGTCACCGCGCGCGAGGCATCTATCACTTCGCGCACGGAAAACCCTTTGCCAGAGCCAAGACAGAAAACGGCATTGCCCTTGTCGTGCTCAAGCCAGCGCAGTCCCAGAACATGCGCGTCCACAAGATCAGAGACATGAACATAATCGCGCACGCAGGTGCCATCGGGCGTCGGATAATCCGAGCCAAACACCGTCAGCGCGGGGCGTTTTCCATCAATCGCATCCAGCATCAGCGGGATCAGATGGGTCTCGGGCACGTGCTGCTCGCCGACCTCGCCATCGGGATCAGCGCCTGCTACGTTGAAATAGCGAAAGATCACCGAGTTGAGCCCGTGACTCGCTCCGAAGTCGCGCAGCATATCTTCGATCGCGCGTTTCGAGCCGCCATAGGCGTTGATCGGGCGCTGGGGCGTGTCTTCATCCAACACCACACC
>NZ_CAJYBT010000002.1 GCF_913064665.1 uncultured Thioclava sp. | reverse complement strand
TTGGAAGGTGCTATGTCAAAGGTGGCCGGCTAGCAATTCTCGAGTCGAGCGGGATTCTAAATGGATACTGCAGACTTCACATCATGTCGCCAGCGCACCACCCTGAATTTTCAACGTTCGGTTTTGCTTTGAGTAAGATGGACCAACTATATAGTCCTCGCGTGCTAAGGCAGGATTCAATGTTGAAGTAGTCATTATAATTTGATGCGGCTCACTTGCTTGATCCATTAGATCCGCAATGACCTTCTGAAAGTTTCTAACTCGATCTCCAACCATTCCTTTGTCTTCTACATTGTCCAGTAGCAAGAAGCGGGGGTACATCATCTTCGAGTCTTTCAGTGATGCAAGTAACATCCCCAAAAATAAGCTATTTTTAACTACTACCATGCCGCTAGCGCTTGCGGTGATATTAGGGTCGCCGTTGATAGCGAACCAATCGTCTTCAAAGCTAAAATCAAACTTATCTAAAGCCTCGAAGTCGTTGTGCTCCTTGAGGTCTTTCTCCAAAACTCGTTTAGTTTGGGACGCGATCGCGGATTTCACATCACGCCTTCTGCTTTCACGCGACAATTCGAGGCTTTCAATGGAATTTCGAAGTTTTTTCACTTCCAATGAGACCAATTCTTTGGCGTCCCTGATTTCGTCGATTTGTTTTCGGAGATCAGTGAACTTATTTAGTTCGTCTAGTCTTGCGTCAATTTTTCCCAACTCACGGCTCTTTTCTGAGACCAGCGCAGTGCGACCGTCAACCGATGAATTTCTTAGTTCATCAAGCTGCTTCATTGATCGAGTCATTCGTGACTTGATACTAGCCGCTGACTTTTTTGCTATTTCGAGTTTTTCTACACGCTTGACTTGAAGGCGTTTGCTCTCAACTATCTGACCTTCGATATCCATTCGAAGCTCAAATAATTTCGTATCCTTTTCCTCTTGAGGTAGTGTTTCCTTGCAAAGGTGACAGTGCTCGTCATCCGTATCAGTCAGGGGCTGCAAACATGCCGGGCACAACTCAAAGGCGACGTCGCCGATAGCGGAATATGTTACTGCAGTGCGATCAAAATCTTTGAGTAGTTGTTCGAGATGTGTCAGGAAATGATCACTATCCTTGATTTCAAATTCTAGCGATGTGATATTGTGCTCGATGGAAACCAGCGTGTCACGATCACTGCTGATAGCTTGGTAGAGTTTTCGACGGTCATCCTCAGCGGCTTTTGCTACCTTAGAGCTGTCGATATCATCATTGTGTAGCGCAACAATCTCATCCTGTAGTTTGCTTCCTTGAAGTGATAGATTCCTCAATTCTGCTTCGAATGCGCCGTCACTGAAATTTTCGCCCAAATTGGAAGTAGCCTTCAAAAGATTAGTTAACTTCGCTCCAAGTTCGCCTTCAAGTTTTATATTCTCCCTAAGCGAAATACGTTTTGAGTATAGGTCATTATCACCAATACCGCAGAGCAATTCTGATACTGCCTCCCTTGTATCTCTTGGATCAAATCGTTCGCTACGGAAAATTCGTTGAAATGGTGTTGTTTGGTCAACATACATCAGCCTAAGTATCTGATGCATTGTTATGTTTGATCCCTCATCGCCGGGTATCTCGGGAAGGCCCAGAGCCTTAAATAACACCTGGCTGAAAGTGCGAGAATGCTCGTTACGAGCGTATGGAAATCGTTGCCATCCATCTGCAGCGCTCTTCAATCCATCTTCTAGCTTGCCAAAGTAGATCGACATTGGACGGTTTTTTTCTTTCGAAATATCACGTTTGAGCGTGAGTATCGTTCCATTAGCAGAAATCTCTGCAAAAACGGTATCGCAGTATTGAGCGTACTGCTTCCAGTCAGTCAGGTCACCACCCATCGCGTAGAAAATAAAATCCAGAATCGTTGACTTTCCGGAGCCGTTTGTGCCGTGAATGATGTTTAGGCCCGAGTGGAACTTCTCATCATAAGCACGCTGACCGCTTTTCATAACTACAAGCTGATTCAGTTTCAGAATTGATGACATTATCTGAAACGCCCCCCCATTTCCAAATTTATCCTACGAAATAGCCCAGTTGGACCATCAAGTGGTATCTCTCCTAAATCGCCCACAATGAAGGCCAATCGATCAGAGTTTTCGCTTACATATTCCTCTATCGCTCGATTGAGTTCGCTAGGAATTCCCTTGTCAGATAGTTGGAGCTTATTAACCTTAAATGAGGAAGACGAAAGAATATTTCGAGCGACCAGCTGATGGAATGCTGCTTTCTGGAATACTTGAAGCTCGCGGTAAATAGTACGAATATCTGGAAGATTGAGGAAGCTATCCTTGGCTTTTGGAAGGTTAAGTCGCGTCAAAGACTCCCTCAATTTCCCAAAACCCGTATATTGAACATCGTGGAGATATTCTGGAAATAGTAAAAATGTATCGAGTATCGAAGCACGAGACACAGATAGGTCTTTTTTAGAAGCGACCAACATGGCCAAAATTCTGAAGGAACAATGGTGTGGGTCTCTCATTGGATGCCATATTCTAATCATCTTTTTTCGCCCAATCGATGTGACAATTCCCGGTGAGATAATAGATCGCACTATGTATGTCTGCGATGTTGAAGAGGTCGTTAGTCCCAGCTTTCTGGCTAAGCGGGAAAAGGATTTTGTTGTAAATAGTGTCGTTTACGATATTTTCATCCGCGCCTGATCGAATTAGCGGAGAAATATATAGCCTGAAAAGTGTGAGAACCTCACTTAGGAATTGTCGATACTTTTTCCTCGCGCTTGCAGAAACCGCGTTACGTCGCACAAGTTTGAATATACGTTCTTTTTCAGCCTCGGCGTCGCTGATCTCATGCTCGCTTTTTCCGCCTACTTCTAGCTTTTCTGCTAGACTTAGACGATCTCCTTTAACAGAATTGATATAATACTCCAGATCGTCGAGAGTTAATTGATCAGTAGCATCGATGCCGTCAGCGTCGAAAACTTCTTCTATAAAGTTCTTGATTGCTAGATATCCAAGATCATCCTTTGTCTTGAACTTGCAAATATCGCTGTGGTTTGCATCAATTGGAACAGGGTCACAATTCGGGACACCCGGATTGGCAGAACCCGCGTCGACCACAATTGCGCCTTTTGTTGGTATCGTTTCATACAAAGCGCATGAACATATTCCCGATAAAGGCACCTTATTTCTATACCAATCATGAAGTTCAATTAGTATTGCTCCACCCTTGCCGAGCTCGCTAGCCTGTTTCGAAGCGAATCCCGGTATCATGGAAAGTATGGAAGCCAGAGATGAGCCGGAATGTGGGCTGGCAATGAAGACGACTCCTTTGCAGTTTCCAAAGATGGCCTTTTTGCTTGGCGTGGTTGTGCTCTCGCAAGCACGCAGCATGGCCTTTGTTATCACGCCACCCAAGCTGTGGCAGACAAAGATCACAGGACGTTTCCCAATTTTCTTCGCTCTCAGAAGCTCAGCAAGACTAGCTGCGATGGTTAAGAGAGACAGGTCAGGCTTGTTCAAGAGGGTGCTAAACTTAGAAGTCGGGTAGTCCACACCCCAAATTGATACTCCTGGAAATGCTTCTGACAACCAGACCGGCCAGGCAGTTTCGTCTGAATTTGAAAAGCTTTGCCAACAGCTTTCGAAAGCGTCGCTTAGGCCGTGCAAAAACACGATGTCTGCGGCAGGTAGTCCGTTCGGAGGGGAATAGATTTCATTAAGCTGAAAATTTGACACGCTACGCCCGTAATGGTTGAAAGTATTGTAGTTTTACAATGCGGAATTGCTACATGTTGTGCAAGTGGCGAGTTGCTATGTGGCTCGGAAGGGCGCTGGTGGGTTTTAAGTCTACCGGCGCCCTTCAATGCATGCCTGATCTCAAGTGGCGCAAGGGCCCACTGAACCACCCTGTGCAATGAGAGGACCATGGTCAGGGGCGTGATGTGGGGCCCGTTTTTTTCTTTCGTTGTCGATATTGGTCGGGGGTGCACTCTCCGCCGCTGTAGGGCATGCTGGAGCGGCGCGATCTCTATTGGCGGGGTTGGTTGTGCGCCCTCGCTTATGAAGCGCTGACTTTCGAGCTCCGCGCGCGCCTCTTAGCACGATAAAAACCTATGAGCTGGTCACCTCACCGTCTACTTCGTATCGCTTCAAGTCGATTGCGGACTAGTTCCCGAAGGGGCGCTAAGCCGTTGTGGCACAGCTGGCGTGCATAGGGTAAGACTTCAGGCGATTTGACAACTTTTGCGCCTCTCCGGCGAAGGTTCTTTTCGCTTTCCATGTACTTGGCAAAGCCATCGAGCTCATATACCCACTTCATATGACAACTGCGCGGAAACTTTCTGTTTCTACCGTCCATAAAACGATTGATCGCCGCCCATGCCGGCCCATGAACTTTGACGTTCAATAATATAACATGGAGGTGACGGCCGATCGGTACCTTGTCGCCAACTTCGGGTATAAAAACTCCAACCCATCGAATTCTTATGCCGGTCTTTGCAAGAACGCGGTCGCGCATGTTCTGCAAGACCTTTGTGCGCGGCTCCGCGTCCCTTAGGTTGATAGTTGCAGATACAAGATCAGCCTCACCCTGCTCGGCTTGAACTACTGAAGCTACCGCACCGGCGACTATTAGTCTGAACTCCTCGTACTTGGAGAGATCACTTAACCTAATGGCCGTAGGGGCGTGCTCGAATGCACTTAGAAATTCAGAGACAACACTTAGCTGTAGGAGTTGAAGAGCTTCTCTCTCTCGCTTGGAGTTCTTGTCTCTCGTTTCAACAAGACACTGTTCCGTTCGGTTGAAACTAACAGGGAATACCTGCAAGTTTTGGCCACATTGAGACGTATCAGCTACGCTCTGAAGTGTTTCTTGCTTATGGTCGCAAGTCTGGTGATCCACTCTCATCGTGCGCCCTCCGAGGTGCTGCGTCGGCTACAGGCGTTGAGCCAGTCTTCAAGAAGCTGCCTCGGGTAGCGCACTGCTGAGCCCGTCAACTTGCAGAAGCGAGGTCCGCAGCCGGAGACGCGCCAATTGCGCAAGGTGCCCTGGGCAATGCCAAGTAGTGCGCAGACATCTTGTTCTTTCATCATGTGAGGTAGTGTGTGGGGGAGGCGAATGCTCTCCGTGGCGCCGTGCGAAGGGCATGCGCGAGCGCTATTCACTGCGCGGCGAACGTTGGACTTTGTAGGCATTGTATTTCAGCTCCATAGTAATGTGAGTGCTGAAAAGATCGCAAAACCCGGCGTGCCTTATGCAGAGGAACAAATAGGCCCTCAGTCGTGCATATTTCCCACTGCTGTTTTAGACTAACGCGTTCGGCTGTTGCGAGTGTCGACATAGCGACGAATGGCGTTGTCGATCGTGCTTGGCGGCGATGGCTCGACTCGCACGCCCTTATGGTCGACGATGTCGAAGACGCGATGCACAAAGCGAACAAATGGGCCGTGGACCTCGTGTCCCGTCGCGCCGGGCTTCTTTTCGGGCCGGCTCGAATAGCCAGCTTTCCGGCCTGTCTCGCGCTCGTATACACAGGCTAGGTCTATCAGAGCGTCAAATAGATCATCCCGAGCTGGCCGCCCTCGTGCCGGGGCGATCTCGTTCGAAATCTGGCCGGCCCTTTCAGCGACGAGGCGCAAAGCTAGTTGAAACGCCTCAATATCAAAGTCGTCGAAGCTCACATCGTTAAATTCTGCAACATCATCCGGCGTCAGAAAGTCTAGCGATCGGTCCTCAAGCGTCTCCATCAACTCGTGCGCCTTGTTGAGGTGCTGATGGATCGTAGCGAAGGTCTTCTTCGCTGCGCCGGATGTGAAGGAATCCAGCCCGCTGTTCCGTGTTCTGATGTTCTTATGATATAAGAACGTATGGAGAATTTGCTCGACCTGAAGCACGAGCTCATTGAGCCGCCCTTCGTCCTCACAGGCTAGCTCCTCGAACAGGTAGCACTTTCGCTCTGCTGTCATGTCGATCAGGCGGACTTGGATGGCGGGCCTGAGAATGCCTGTACGCTCCTCGTCTTCAGCTCCCCGCGTTTCCGCCGCGCTGATGGAGAGCATTTCGTATTCAATTTTCATTGTGGTTTTTCGCTGTGTAACCGCTTGCGCTGGCGAAGAGATTGGTCGCCTTGCGCAGGGCATCGTCTTGGAGGTGAGCGTATCGGGCGGTCGTCTGCGCCTGAGTATGACCGAGGAGCCGGCCGATTGTCTCAAGTGATTGGCCGCTACTGACGAGGTGCGAGGCAAACGTATGGCGCAAGTCGTGAAGACGTACGTCATTAATGCCGGCATCACGCCGAACTTGTCCCCAGAACGTCTTGATCGTTGTCATGGGCTTACCAAGAGAATTACCCGGAAAGACGTAAATGGCCTCAACCGGCGCACCGCTGCGGAGTTCACGAAGGAGGCCGAGAGCAGCTTCCGACAGCGGGATTATTTCGGTTCGCTTTTGCTTGGTCGTATGTGCTGGTTTTATCCAGCGCCCCAGTTCAAGGTCGACATTCGACCATTTCATGCCAAGCACCTCGCCGCTGCGTGCACCAGTCAGCAGGAGCAGTCGTACGATGTAGCAGGCGCGCTGATTGGGATGGTCCTCGAGCAGGGTCAGTAGCCGGGTAAGCTCTTCTGTCGACAAGTAGCGCTCGCGCTTTGTCTCAGGGTTCTTCTGCCATCCTTCGGTCGGATTTTGCTCACTCCATCCCCATTTCCGGGCGAGATTGAACATCTTGCTGAGCAAGGACACGAGCCGGTTGGCGGTGGTCTTCCGCTCCCCGAGCGAAGCGGCTAGGCGCTCGACGTCCGCGAGGCTGACCTCAAGAACCTTCTTTCGCCCCCAAGCCGGCTTGATGAAGCGATTGATGTAATCTATATCGCCTTCGAGCGAACGCGCTCTCTTATTCCTTTGGGCGTGTCGGCTAAGATAGTCGTCGCACAGGTCACTGATGGATGGTGCGTCGCGGGCTGAGCGTGCGTCGGCGGCAGGGTCGCCACCTTTCTTAGCGTCGAAATACCACTCGCGTGCGATCTGTCTCGCATTTTCCGCTGTAATGGCACCGTGCTTGCCGATCGTCTTGCGTTTTACTCTTCCAGAAGCATTGCGGTACTGGAAGATGTAGCTCTTTGTTCCAGCCTTAGTGATGCGCAAGCCAAAGCCGCTGACATCAGTATCCCAAATGAAAGCCTGATCAACCTCGATCGGCGCTGAGGCTTGATCGACAGCACGCTTCGTCAGCTTGATCCGATGATTGATCATGTAAGCACCTTGTAAGCATCAGGGAGTGATAGTTAGTGACAGCAGCGATCGCTACTCGTGGCTATCTGGCACAAAATTAAATTGTCTTTCAATGTATTAGTTGCTTCCCGTGACGTCGCGTGACATCGGAAATTTACTAGGCAATCTGATTTGTAATCAGGGGGTCGGGAGTTCGAGTCTCTCCGCCGGCACCATAAATTCAATCACTTGATGAGTGAACGGCCCCGCAATGACGCGAGGTTTTGTTTTTGGGGGAACCCCACGCACCGGGTCATGATCCACTCGGATCAAGGTTCGCGGCTGGTTTTCTGCGCCAGCATAACCATCGAACTCAGCATGAGCCAGCGGGGGAATTGTCATGACAACGTCGTGGCCGAGAGCTTCTTTCAGTCTTTGAAGCGGGAACGGATCCGCCGCCGGACATACCCACATGCGAGGCCGCTAGGCAGGATGTGTTCCCCTCTCGCGCATGCGAAGCATACGCTGCCGGGCAGCGGATTACATCGAGATGTTCTACAACCCAAAAACGCAAACACACTAACAAGGGCATGCTGTCGCCCCCTCTCGGTGATTGCCTGCTGTCACCTGCCGGCAATGATTGACCTCGAAACCAGACAGCAGAAACTGAACGAGGCAGGTGTCTAGGAAACTAGGGGCACCCTACCGGATTTTACTCCGCCCGCAGCAGGACTATCCCGCCGCTAGCGTTGTCCAATTTTGCACCGCCGTTCTCATCAC
Organism: uncultured Thioclava sp.; assembly: GCF_913064665.1. Classification (GTDB taxonomy): domain Bacteria; phylum Pseudomonadota; class Alphaproteobacteria; order Rhodobacterales; family Rhodobacteraceae; genus Thioclava; species Thioclava arctica. The sequence goes on along the minus strand of NZ_CAJYBT010000002.1, from coordinate 145,810 downwards.
CTGGCGCGTCCTTGAATTCGACCTAGGTGCCGATTTCGAGGGCTGCAATTTGTGCAACACGTGCGGCATTGTCCGGGGCGATGCGACCATCGGCCATTTGAAGCGCGTTCTCAAACCCGACCCTTGCTTTGCCGCCCATACGCAGCGCGGCCTCTAGGCAAGCCGTTTCCCCTTGCCCAAACGCACAAAGCGCCCAATCCGGTGCGATCGCGATGTGCGCCATCCAGTCGATGAAGGGCGTCAGCATATCGGGCGTTGAAACCTGCCCCTCAACATAGCGCCCGAGTACGAAAATCAGCTGCAAATTTGGGCTGTGCAATAAGCGCGCGGGGAGCACCTGAGCCAGCGATTCTGCATCTTCGCGCGCATATAGAATGTGCTGAACGGCGATGCCTTGCGCGTCGGCCTGCGTGTAAAACCGGGTTGCGAGCGCGCTATCATCGCGCAGCATTTCCCGCGTTGAGACCGACACCATATCCGCGCCGGAGTTCAGCGCGATATAGCGTTGATGTCCGGGAAGATAGAGCCCCGCAGCCTCGGTTGTGATCTGGATCGCCATGTCGCCAAGACGCGGGCGCAGATGGGCCAGCGCCTCGCGGTAAGCGCCGCTATCCAGAAGATGCCCACCCGCATCATCGCGCAGATGCAAATGCAATGCGCCCGCACCTTCCGCGCGGCAGGCGAGCGCCGTGTCGGTGATCTCATCAAGCGTGATCGGCAGCGCCGGATGATCGGCGCGGGTTTTGCGGGCCCCGTTGGGGGCAACCATGATGCGCGGCAAGCTCATCCCAGCACGCTCCGGATGGCCGTGTCCAATTTATCGATCAACTCGCCAATCTGGTCGTCGCTAAGAATGAAGGGCGGCGCGAGCAGAATGTGATCGCCGCGTTGCCCGTCGATTGTGCCCCCCATCGGGTAGCAGATCAGCCCGGCCTCAAACGCCCCGCCCTTGATCTGCTTGTGCACGGCACGGGCGGGATCGAACGGCGCTTTGGTTGCGCGATCCGCAACGATTTCGAGGCCGCGAAACATGCCGCGCCCGCGAATGTCACCGATATTGGGATGCTCGCCGAACGCCGCGCGCAGGGCCGCATCCAGCTTTTCGCCTTGAGCCGCCGAGCGCGCGACCATCCCGCCCTCGGTCAGCTTGGTAAGCACCGCATCGGCGGCGGCGCAGGCTGTCGGATGGCCGATATAGGTGTGGCCGTGCTGGAAAAACCCCGAACCCTGCACAAAAGCGTCATAGATTTCACTGGTGCACAGCGTCGCGCCAATCGGCTGATACCCTGCGCCCAACCCCTTGGCGATGGTGACTATATCGGGCGCGATCTCGTCTTGCTCACAGGCAAACAAGGTGCCGGTGCGCCCCATCCCGCACATCACTTCATCAAGGATCAGCAAGATACCATATTGATCGCAAATCTCTCGGATGCGCTTGAAATAGCCCGGCACCGGGGGCACCGCACCCATCGTTGCCCCCACCACCGGCTCGGCGATGAATGCGATCACATTTTCTGCGCCGAGGCGCTGGATTTCCGTTTCAAGTTCATTGGCTACGCGCAGGCCATAATCCTCGGCGCTCTCGCCGTCTTCGCGCCAGCGATATTCATGCACGGGGGCAATGTGGCTTACGTCGATCAAAAGCGGATTGAACTTCGCGCGACGCCATTCGTTGCCCCCCGCCGCCAGAGCGCCCAGCGTGTTGCCATGATAGCTTTGGCGGCGTGCGATGAAATGCTTTCGGCTCGGCTCGCCCTTCTCGACAAAATATTGCCGCGCCATCTTGAGTGCGGTTTCCACGGCCTCCGATCCGCCCGACAGAAAATAGACCCGATCCAGGGTGCCGGGCGCGTGAGCGATCAGGCGATCTGCCAGCCGTTCCGCAGGGTGGGAGGTAAAAAATCCGGTATGCGCGAAGGCGAGTTGATCGAGCTGATCCTTGATCGCGCCGATCACATCCTCGTCAGAGTGACCAAGGCACGAAACGGCGGCGCCGCCTGAACCGTCGAGATAGCGCTTGCCTTGGGCATCGATGATGTAGGCCCCTTCACCCCTTGTGGCTATGGGCAAAGTCGCTTTGGTGTGGCGCGGAAATACATGGGTCATGTCGGTCCCCCCTTTGGGACAAGAAAGCGTGAAACTCGCTTATACGGAAATGAAACATATGGATCATGAGTTGACAATAGATGAAACAACTGAAACGCTCACCGCAACGAGATTAATGGTGATGGAACCTGGGGAGGGGCATTGTCGGGCAGCTTCGAACAGCGATTGGCCGCGCAATACGGCAGTCTGAGCACACGTTTGCGTCAGGCTGGCGATTATATTGCCGACAACCCGATAAGCATCGCGACGCGGTCGCTGCGGGCGCTCGCGAGCGATTCAAAACTGGCCCCTGCAACATTCACGCGCCTTGCCCATGCGTTACAGTATGAAAACTTTGAGGCGCTGCGCGAAGTCATGCGCGACCAGATCGGGCGTCGGGTGCTTCCCTTTGCGGATCGCGCAGATCGGTTGCAAAAAGATTCGCTGAACCCGCAGGAAAGCTTTCTGACGCTTTATGGCACTGCGTGTCAGGACAATATTGCAGCCCTCTCAGCCGCTATCGAACCGGAACAGCTTGAGCGCGTGGCGGACCGGCTGGCGGGGGCGCGCCGTGTCGTTTTGTTGGGCGCGCTCGGATCAACCGGGATCGCCGAATACACCGCCTATATCGCGAATTTTCTGGGTGACAACTGGGAGATCGGCGCACGGGCAGGGGCCTCTCTGGGCGCCACCTTGACCGGGTTGGACGAGCGCGATGCGGTTCTGGTCATCACCAAACCGCCCTTCGCGCGCTCCTCGATCCGGGGTGCCATTTTGGCCCATGAACAAGGTGCCTATGTCACATTGATCACCGATAGCCGGGCCTGCCCGGCGCTGCATGCGGCCGATGACAGTTTTATCGTGCCCACCGACAGTCCGCATTTCTACACATCCTATGTCGCCACCATGTTTCTGCTAGAGGCTATTCTGGCAATGGTGGCACGCCGCGCGGGACCCCGCGCAACCGAACGTGTCGCCGAGGTGGAGCGGCGCAACAGACTTCTGGAAGAAGTCTATGTGCGCTGAGCCGCCCGGTGTGATCGTAACCCAAGACTGAAAACGACCAACGGGAGTCAAATATGAAGAAGTTCCTCAAACTCGGCCTTGTTGCCGCGGTCGCAGGGGCGCTGTTCGCCCCCGCCGCGCAGGCACAGAACAAGGACCAGTTCATCACCATCGGCACCGGTGGCGTGACCGGGGTCTACTACCCCACGGGCGGCGCAATCTGTCGTCTGATGAACAAAAATCGCAAGGAATACCACGTTCGCTGCTCGGTCGAATCCACGGGCGGCTCGGTTTACAACCTCAACACGATCCGTGACGGTGAACTGGATTTCGGCATCGCTCAGTCGGACTGGCAGTATCACGCCTACAAGGGTGACTCGAAATTCGCCGAAAAAGGCCCGTTCGACAAGTTGCGTGCCGTGTTCTCGATCCACCCCGAGCCCTTCACCGTGGTCGCGCGCGCCGATAGCGGCATCAAGAACTTTGCTGATCTCAAAGGCAAACGCGTCAATATCGGCAATCCGGGGTCTGGCCAGCGCGGCACGATGGAAGTGCTGATGGATGCGATGGGTTGGAAAAAATCCGACTTCGCGCTTGCGACCGAGTTGAAAGCCTCTGAGCAGTCCAAAGCCCTTTGCGACAACCAGATCGACGCGATGGTTTACACCGTGGGTCACCCCTCGGGTTCGATCCAAGAGGCGACGACCTCGTGCGATGCGGTGTTGGTGAATGTCACCGGTCCGGCTGTGGATAAGCTGGTCGCCGATAACCCCTACTATGCTAAGGCGACGATCCCGGGCGGCATGTATCGCGGCAACCCTGATGACACCCAGACCTTTGGTGTGCGCGCGACGCTCGTGACTTCGGCAGACGTGTCTGACGATGTCGTTTATGCGCTGACCGCTTCGGTGTTCAATAATTTCGACGAGTTCAAGAAACTCCACCCGGCCTTCGCCCATCTCAAGCCCGAAGAGATGATCTCGGCCGGTCTGTCCGCCCCGATCCATCCGGGTGCGCTGAAGTATTACAAAGAACGCGGCTGGATTAAATAAGCTGCGCATAACTTGGGCGGGTGCGTTTGACGCGCCCGCCCTTTTTAGACTTTTACGAGACAAACAAGCCGCGAATATGCGGGTGGCCAGCTAAGGCTGCAGGGGGAACCGATGGCGGAAAATCGCGCCTTGAATGAACAAGAGTTACAGGAATTGGTGCAAAGCTCCGATAGCGGAGCACGCAACCCGCGCGGCTGGGTTGGCATCATGGTTGCCGTGGTCGCGCTGAGCTGGTCGATCTTTCAGATCCTGCTGGCGTCACCAATCGGTCCCTACGTGTTGCCGGGAAATATGATCAACAACGCCCGCCAGATTCATCTGGCCTATGCCATTTTCCTGTCGGCGATGGCCTATCCGTTGTTCAAATCAGCCCCCAAGAATTACGTGCCTTGGTATGATTGGGTGCTCGCCATCGGCGGTGCTCTGGTGGCGATGTATGGCTATTTCTTCTACCAGAAGATCGTCAACAACGGCGGTTTGGCCGATACGCAAGACACCTATGCTGCCCTCGCCGGTATCTTCCTGCTATTCATCGCAGCGTACCGCACCCTCGGTCCGGTGATGGTGGCGCTTGCGGTCGTCTTTCTCGCCTATGTCTTCTTCGGCTCTTCCGAGATATTCCCCGAACAGATCCGCTGGGCCGGTGCAAGTTTGCGCAAGGCGATGAGCCATATGTGGATCACGTCTGAGGGCGTGTTCGGGATTGCGCTTGGTGTCTCTACGAAGTTCGTCTTTCTCTTTGTGCTGTTTGGCGCGCTGCTGGAAAAGGCGGGCGCAGGCAATTATTTCATCCAGATGGCGTTTGGCGCGCTGGGGCATTTGCGCGGCGGTCCGGCTAAGGCTGCTGTTGTTGGCTCGGCTGCGACGGGTCTTATCTCGGGCAGCTCGATTGCCAATGTGGTCACGACCGGCACGTTTACCATTCCGCTGATGAAGCGCGTGGGCTTTAGCGCCGAAAAGGCTGGCTCGGTTGAGGTCGCCTCGTCGGTGAACGGGCAGATCATGCCGCCGGTCATGGGGGCTGCGGCCTTCTTGATGGTGGAATATGTGGGGATTTCGTATCTTGAGGTGATCAAGCACGCTTTCATCCCTGCGGTCATCTCGTATATCGCGCTGTTTTACATCGTCCATCTTGAAGCGGTGAAAAACAAGATGCCGACCATCGGGGATCGCGTGGTCTCGGTCTGGCGCACGGCCTTTGGCATGTTCATGTTTTTCGCAGGCTTTGCGGCGCTGTGCTACGTCACACAATATCCGGTGCGCCTCATTTCCTCGCTGGTCCCGGAAGGGGCGGCTTGGGTGCTCGCGCTGTTGGTACTTGCGGCCTATGTGGCGCTTGTTTGGGTGGCGGCCAAGGTGCCCGATCTGGAACCCGATGATCCCACATCCGAGATCGTCAAACTTCCCGAAGTGAGCAAAATCTACAAAGCGGGACTTTACTATCTGCTGCCCATTGTGGTGCTCGTCTATTTCCTGATGATCGAGCGTAAATCACCGGGGCTGTCAGCGTTCTGGGCTTCGTTCCTGCTGTTTGCCATCCTGCTGACGCAAAAGCCGCTCAAGGCGATGTTCCGAGGCCAAAGCGACACGATAGCGCTGCTGCGTGAGGGGCTTTCCGATCTGATCGGGGGCATGATCGACGGGTCGCGCAATATGATCGGGATCGGTCTGGCAACCGCAACGGCTGGCATCATCGTGGGCACGGTTTCACTGACCGGGATTGGTCAGGTCATGGCCGATTTCGTCGAGTTCCTCTCGGGCGGCAACCTGATCTTGATGCTGATCCTGGTGGCGATCTTGTCGCTCATTCTTGGGATGGGCCTGCCGACGACAGCCAACTACATCGTCGTCAGTTCGCTGATGGTCGGGGTGGTTGTGCATCTTGGCGCCCAATCGGGGCTCGTGGTGCCGCTCATCGCAGTCCACCTGTTCGTGTTCTATTTCGGGATCATGGCGGATGTCACGCCCCCCGTGGGACTAGCGAGCTTTGCCGCCGCAGCGATCTCGGGGGGCGATGCGATGAAAACCGGCTTCATCGCGTTTTTCTATAGCTTGCGCACCGTCGCGCTGCCCTTCGTGTTCATCTTTAACACTGACCTGCTTTTGATTGATGTGACGTGGTACAAGGCCATTGTGGTGTTCATCGTCGCGACGATTGGCATTCTCGTGTTCACGGCGGCAACGATGAATTTCTTCATCACCCGCTCGCGGATCTGGGAGACGGTGGCGCTGCTTCTGATCGCCTTTACCTTGTTCCGTCCCGGCTTCTTCATGGACAAGATCGAGGCACCTTATCACGAGGTGCCCCCCGCACAGATTTCTACGCAACTTGACAAGGCACCGGTGGGCAAGGAGTTGCGACTGGTCTTCTCGGGGCCAGATTACGACACCGGCAAACCCAAGGATCTGACGGTATTGGTCAAGGTGCCCGCAGGGGCAGACGGTCAGGCGCGGCTTGATGCGCTTGGGCTGTCCATTACCGATCAAGACGGCAAGGCCGTGGCGGATGAACCGATGTTTGGCTCGGAGTTGCAGAAGAAACTCAGCGGCTTTGACTTCTACGGGGATACGCCGGTCACGCTTTCGACGGTGAAACTCCCCAATGAACAAACGCCCAAGGAGCTGATGTTCATCCCCGCCTTCCTGTTGCTCGCCCTTATCGCCTTCTTGCAATATCGTCGCAAAGAAGATGATGACGCCACTCTTGCTCAAGGAGACCTGGCATGACCGATACGATTTTATGCGCGATCGACGTGAACCGCCCCGAACCAGAGCGCAAAGTTCTGAAATGGGCCGCACGTCTGGCTGAGGTGGAAGGGGCGCAGCTTGATGTGATCACCGTTATTCCCGATTACGGAATGTCAGTCGTGGGCGGCTTCTTTTCGGGCGATCACATGAAAAAGGCGCGCGCCCAAGCCCATGAGCTACTCGAATCCTATGTCGGCGAGGTTTTGGGCGAGGAAGTGAACGCCAAGGTTCGCCACATCGTTGGCGTCGGCACCGCGTATCACGAGATTCTCTCGGTCGCTTCAAAGGACGGCGCGGATATGATCGTTCTGGGGGCTCATCGCCCCGATCTCAGCGACTATCTGCTCGGCCCCAATGCCGCACGCGTCGTGCGCCATTCGAGCTGTTCGGTCCTCGTGGTGCGTTAGAGGACCCGAACACCCGGTCGAGGTAATCGTCTTTGGTGACGAGGAGGGGATTTGATGACATGACCGCCCCCCGGCGGCATCGATGCGCCAAGGTGGGTCTGCAATGAACCACAAAGGGGGACGGTCATGTCGGAGATTACCACGGTCGGGCTCGATCCGTTGGCTGACAGGCGAATGCGTAGCAATCGCCGATAGGCTGGCGAAGAATCTGTTTCAGGGTCATGAAGCAGATGGCGCAGGTCGAGCGGTCTTGCGCAAGAAACTGCGGCGAGCGAAACTGATCTTGTCGCGCTTTCGTCCCGGTCTGCTCACTCATTTAGGCTGCCTTTCGTTCGAAGGCCAAGCGAGTTTACCCACCCAGAGATGAGTGCCACCGCTGTGGATTATAGACCCCATTGATATACTTAAAGATCGCTCCTTCTGCTTGGCGTCTGGTTGCCCAGTGGTTGCGCCAGATCAGCTCAGCCTTGAGAGATTTGAAGAACGTTTCGACCCTGGAATTATCGTAACAATTTCCCTTGCCGCTTATGGAGACTTCGAAGCCATGCTTTGCCAGGCGTTTTGGGTCGTCATGTGAAACAGTATTGGGCTCTGCGATCGGTGTGGTGAATGCACCCTTTTGGAGCTTGTCGGAGCGCCACAGCCATACCCAAAGCGCGGATTGCCAGATCCCGTTTCCTGCGATTGCGAACGGCCCATGCTGTTACCCGGAAGGGATTTGCGTGCAAATCACGCAGGGCAATGACACGGCGGGAATGGAATATAGATCCAAGATAACGGCAAGATACAGCCAACCCACTTCTGGTTAGGCCCATCCGCAGAGAAATCCTGATCCAACAGATTAGGGGTAATATTGAAGGCATGGTTGCTGTCTGTTGTGACGATGTTGTTCTCGGATAGGCGCCAAAATCACCATATCATCGCGTTGTCGTCGGCTCTTTGGTCGAGCCCTCCATGCATGAAAGCCACGCGATGTGACCTGCATAATTCGGCACAGAAATGCGACCGGCCAGTCTTCCTTCCAGATGTCGATGACCGCAAATCTCACCGGGTTTGGCCTGCAAAGATGATCGCCGCTTTTTTAGCACTTCGCTCTCCGCGTACAGCAAGCGGACTTCCTTCGCAGGCGCTCGTTCTCTTGCTCGACATCTTCATGCCGCCCAGACACCGGATCGTCATGCGGATGCTTGTGAACCCACTTGTTCAGCGTCGAAAGGCCAACATCCAAATCAGATGAAACCTGAGGTCGTGTCAGGCCGCTCGTGGTGGCGATGCACACCGCGTCACGGCGAAAATCGTCTGTGTATTGTGTTGCCATTCATTGTCTCTTTCATCGCAAACATTGCTCGAAAAAGACCAGCACTTAACCGTGAAAAGACCGGTTCAAACGCGCAGCAATTCTGAGTGTGAAAGACCGGGTTCTGATAAAGACAGCGTTTGTTGCTGCACAATTGTAAAATGTGCTTCGACCACAGCGCCTTGGTTGGATGCTAGATCAAGCGGCCCAATCTGATATTGTTTCGTTCAGCTGGTTGTGGCCTGCAGCGCGTGGCCCAGCCGCTTGGCCGCCTCGACCGCCGCCGCGCCGCGCAGCGGCCATGCCTGCGTTAGCCCTTCGATGATCACCAGAAGCGCGGTATCATTGCCACCAAGCCCACATGCTGTTGCGGCCCGTGTCGCGACCTCTGCCTTATGGCGCTCAAGAAGAGCGCGCAGGGCAGGGCTTTCTGGATCAGCGGCCACAGCCGCATGAAAGAGACAACCATGGGAGGTCTCAGTCGCCATCCAATCTCCGACGCGACTCAGGATCGTGTAGAGCGCGACGTCAGGCTCCTCCGGCAAGCCGTCGAAGACACGATGAAGGTAGCGCTGCTGTCGGTTTTCCAGCGCGGCCAGCACCATTTCGGCGCGCGATGGCGTGTATTTGTAAAGCGTGCGCAGGCTTACACCGGCGGCGTCCCGCAAGTCTTCTACGCTGGGCTCAGCAAAGCCGCGACTTGCAAAAGCACGCTCGAGCCCATCGGATATTTTGCGCATCGTATCTGTCATACTTGACGATGTAGAATGATCCCTCTACCTACGCAAGTAGAGAGATCATTCTACACGGGAGCTTGCGACAATGACCCTTCCTGCAACGATGAAAGCTGTCCTTTTGACGGGCCATGGTGGGCTGGACACGCTTGAATGGCGCGAGGATGTGCCAGTTCCGCGGCCGGGCACAGGTGAGGTGTTGATCCGCGTGGGCGCCTCGGCGGTGAATAACACCGACGTCAACACCCGCACGGGCTGGTATTCCAAAGCCGTGCGGGGCGAGACCGGCTCGGCGGCGACGCAAGGTTATGCTGGTGCCTCGGACGCCGATGGGGGCTGGTCCGGTGCGCTCAGCTTCCCGCGTATCCAAGGGGCCGATTGCTGCGGTGAAATCATTGCGCTTGGCAAGGGCGTGGACGCCGCACGATTGGGCGAGCGCGTATTGGTGCGACCGATGTATCGCCCCGAGGGCGGAGACTCCGACGCGCTCGAGACCTTCGGCTCGGAACGCGACGGCGCGTTTGCCGAGTTCACGACCGTGGACGCCGGACATGCATTGCGGATCGACAGCGCGCTCACAGATATCGAACTTGCCTCTTTTCCCTGCGCGTTCTCGACCGCCGAGGGGATGATTCAGCGCGCGAGTTTGGGCCGAGAGCGCGTGCTGATCACGGGCGCATCCGGGGGTGTCGGATCAGCGGCGGTGCAGCTTGCCAAGCGGCGCGGCGCGCATGTCACGGCTGTGACCAGCCCGGCCAAGATGGATGCGCTGAAGGCGCTTGGGGCTGACGCAACGTTGGAGCGCAATGACGCATTCCCCGAGGATGCCTTCGATGTGGTGCTTGATCTTGTGGGCGGAGCGCGTTGGCCCGACCTTCTCAATGCGCTCGCACTCCGGGGCCGCTATGTGACCTCGGGTGCCATTGCCGGACCGATTGTCGAGCTTGACCTGAGAACCCTCTATCTCAAAGACCTGACGCTGATTGGAAGCACGCGACAGGACCCACGCGTCTTTACCGACCTGATTGGCTATATCGAGGCTGGTGAAATCCGGCCCGTTATCGCCGAAACCTACCCGCTAAGCGAGCTACGAGCGGCGCAAGAGGCGTTTCTTGAGAAGTCGCATATCGGCAAAATCGGGATCCAGATCGCTAGCTGACGGTCCCATAGCCATTGTCACGGAAGGGCGCGCAGTCATCTGCAACTCACTGCGCCCTTCCACTCGGGCAGAGGGAAGGCCGTGTCGTAGCCGATGGTTTCCTCAATGGCAGGCGCAAGGCGTCAACGGATAGAAACGCTCTAACAGGTGCGGGCGCTGTCACCCAGCCGTTACATCGCTTGAATATGTCCTGTCCGTGACAATCGGACCGGACAATGCTCGAATTTAACAAACGCCAAATCGATCGCCAACCAGAGGCCAGAGCCGATGGCGCAATACCCAGCGCTATTGCGGTCAGCGCCCTGCACCTCAACTATGGCGCAGCACAGATATTGCGCGGCATTGATCTGACGATTCAGCCCGGCAAGGCGCTGGCGCTGCTGGGCCCGTCCGGCAGTGGCAAGACGACGCTGCTGCGGGTTCTGGCGGGGCTTGAGACGCCCAGTGCGGGGGAAGTGTCCGTTCACGGCAAGTGCGTGGCCGCGCCTGCGCAAAACCTTTTCGTGCCGCCCGAACGGCGCGGACTTGGCATGGTGTTTCAGGATTACGCGCTTTGGCCGCATATGAGCGTGGCCCGCAACGTCGCCTTCCCGCTTGAAATGCAGGGGGTCGGGCGCTCTGAGCGCGAGCAGCGCACCAAGGACGCGCTGGATCAGGTCGGGCTTGGGGCTATGGGCACGCGCCGTCCCTCGGCGCTGTCAGGCGGGCAGCAGCAACGCGTCGGGATCGCGCGAGCAATTGCCTCGGGTGCGAAAACCATCCTCTTCGACGAGCCGCTGTCGAACCTTGATCGCGAGCTGCGCGAAAGCATGGTCGACGAGATTGCCAGCCTCGTCGCGGATCTCGGTCTGACGGCCCTTTACGTCACCCATGATCACGCCGAGGCCTTTTCGCTGGCCGATGAGGTCGCAATCCTGCGCGCAGGTCAGATCGCGCAAAGGGGCACGCCAGAGACACTGGTAAACGAACCTGCCACGCCTTGGATTGCCGAGTTCTTGCGCCTTGGCGCGGTGCTGCCAGTCGGGGCCAACGGGGTGCTTTTCGCGTATATCACCCCGCCCGAGGGCGCGACCAGCGTTCTGCTGCCCCGGCGTGCCTTGAGCATTTGCGCGCCCGCAGAGGCGGTCTTTTCTGCGCATGTGCTGCGCTGCCTGTATCGGGGCGAAGATTACCAGGTCACGGTCGCTTTGCCCGGCAACGTAGAACTCCAGATCGCTTCGCCGCGCCGCGTCGCGCGCGGCGCGCAACTCAATCTGCACATCGCCCCCGAGGCGCTGCGCTGGTTTCACACGCCAAACGCTAACTGACGTCCCGATCCAACGGAGAGATACCGATGAAAACGACCCTTCGCAGCGGCCTTCTGGCCCTCACGCTCAGCCTTATGGGCGTTAGCGCCCAAGCCGATGTCACCGTCTACACGGCGGGGCCTGCGGGGCTTGCCAAGGCGCTTGCGGTAGATTTCACCGCCCAATCGGGCATCAAGGTGAACCTCTATCAGGCGACCACCGGCAAGGTCATGGCGCGCCTCAAGGCGGAAGAATCCAATCCGCAGGCCGATGTTCTGATCTCGGCCTCTTGGGACACCGCGACGTCATTCGCGAAACAAGGGCTGCTGCTGCCCTATACCTCGCCCAACGCGGCCAAGGTTCCCGATTTCCTGAAAACCGACACCGCCGTTGCGCAAGGCGCAGCCGCGCTGGCGATCGCCTGGAACCCGAAATCGGGCACGCCCAAGCCCGAAGATTGGTCCGATCTTGCCAAGCCCGCCTATAAAAGCATGGTGACCATGCCCGATCCGGCCCAATCGGGGTCGGCATTTGAGCTGGTGGCAGCCCTTTCGGGCGCTGGTCAGGACGCGCTGTTTGGCGATCTGGCATCCAATGGCGCGCTGGTGGCGGGGGCCAACAAGGCCGCGCTGAACCCGGTTCTGCAAGGCGCCAAGGCCGCAGTCTTTGGGGCGGTCGACTACATCGCGCTTGGGGCCAAGGCCAAGGGCGAGGCGATTGACGTGATCTTCCCGAAATCGGGCACTGTCGTCGCACCACGCCCGATGATGATCCTGAAATCGACAAAGAACGCTGAGGACGCGAAGAAGTTCATCGATTTCGTTCTGTCCGAGAAGGGTCAGGAAGAGGTCGCCAAGACCTACCTGATGCCCGCGCGCACCGACATCAAGGCGCTGCGCCCGACGATCACGGAACTCAACCTGCTGCCCGGCGATGATGCGGTCTATGCCAAGCGTGGCGCAATTCTCGACAGCTTCGCCAAGGCCTTTGGGAAGTAAGCGATGCAAGGGGGGCAGGCACCGCGCGGCATTTTGAGACCGCTCACGGCTGCGGCCCTGATCGTCGTCGTGGTCCTGCCCTTCGTCTTCATCTTGCTTCAGGCGATATTTCCCGAGATCGGGGCCGGGTCTTTTGCCCGGCCTTTCGATCATCTGCACGCCACGCTCGCCTCGGAAGATTTCACCCGCCAAGCGCGCAACACCCTGCTGCTGGGCGTCGGTGTCGTGCTCGCGTCCAGCGTGATTGCCGTGCCCCTTGCGGCGATCCGCGCGCTTTACCGACTGCCCGGCGCGCTGATCTGGGATCTGCTGTTTCTGGTGCCGTTCATGATCCCGCCCTATATCGCGACGCTCGGCTGGATCCTCAGCTTGCAACCGATGGGCTATTTGCAACAGCTCACCGGGGTCAATCTTGCGCCATTCCTGTTCTCTTATCCCGGCATCGTCTTTGTCATGGCGCTGCATTCCTTCCCGGTGATCTATTTTGCCGCCTCGCGCAGTTTCGCGGCAATCGGGTCGCGGTTCTCGGATGTAAGCCGCGTTTTTGGCGCTGGGCCGGGCCGGGCATTTTGGCGTGTCACGCTTCCCCTTGCCACGCCCGCACTGGCGGCCAGCTTGCTGCTCGTCTTTGCGATGTCGATTGAGGAATACGGCACGCCGGCCGTGCTGGGCGCGCAGTTTGGTTTCGAGGTTCTGGTGACCGGGATCGACACGTCGATCTCGGACTGGCCGATCGATCTGCCCAAGGCGGCTCTTCTGTCGCTTGCACTGATGGCGATCTCGCTTGCGGCGTTTGCGATGCAAAAACGGATTGCGACGGCGCGCGATTTTGATGTGGTGGGCGGCAAAACCCCGCGCGCCCCGACGCGCAGTCTTGGGGTCTGGCGCGGCCCGGCGCTTGGCGCGTTCGCGTTTGTAGCGTTCCTGTCAACCGGCGCGCCGTTGCTGGCCATTCTCGCCACCGCGTTAAGCCGCACGCTGTCCGGTGGGCTTGCGGTGTCGAATATGGGCTTGCAGAACTTCGAGGCCGTGCTGAGCGATCGGTCCGGCGCGCTGTCCGCGATGGGCACAAGCCTTGGTCTCGGGGTGATCGCGGCGCTGCTTGCAGGACTTCTTGGGATTGCCATCGCATATGTCACGCGGCGCGGTCCAAAACCCGGTGGCGGCGTGATCGAAGCACTCGCCATGTTGCCCAATGCCGCCCCCGGGGTGGTGGTCGCGCTGGGTCTGATCTTGCTGTGGAACCAACCTGCGCTGCCAATCACGCCCTATAATACGCTGGCTATTCTGGTGCTCGCCTATGTGTGTATCCTGCTGCCCCAGCCGGTGCGCTACACGGTCGCGGCTTTTCAGCAGGTCAATCCGTCGCTGGAGGCCGCAGCGCGGGTGCATGGGGCGAGTGCCGCTCGTACGGCGCAGCGCATCCTGATGCCGCTGGTCGCCCCGAGCGTGCTGGCCGCGATGCTGTTGGTCTTTACGGTGGCCGCGCGTGAACTTGTCGCGTCGCTCCTTATTGCGCCCGTCGGCACCGATACGATCGGCACCTATATCTGGCGCCAGTTCGATCAGGGATCAGTGGGCGAAGGCATGGCGGTGGCCTTCCTTGCCATCGTCGTGACGACACTCATCCCGCTCGCAATCCTGTCCGCGATCCGTAAATTCGAACGCTCTGCCTCAGCTCAGCAGGCTGCCTTCTGAAACGTCTGAATTCAGAATGCCCCACGCTGTCGCCCGATGTCTGGACGTTCGCCCAATTTAGCGCAACGCGATGTTTGAGACGCATTTGGAGCGGAGCGCTTTGAGAAGAATTTGAGAGGGAAAGCGTCACAAAACGGAATCACAATCTCGTTATGAGAAGGTGAACGCAACCAATCAAGGACCAGCTATGTCGCTTCGTTCCGCTCTTCTTCAAGCCACCGCCATTGCCCTGCTGCCGCTTGCGGCTCAAGCAGGGGATCTGTCCTTCGCGCCTGTGCCTTTTGCCAAGGATGACGCAGCCAAACGTGCCGCTATCGCCTCTGAAAAGGTCACCGTCGACGGCAAGGATTACGCCATTGGTTATCATGTGATGGCGCGCTCGGGCGACAAGATCGGCGATCACACATTCGCCCTGCTGACCGACAAGGACGGCAACCCGATCAAGTCCGCCGACGGCTCCGAGCATATCTCGGAAGACGCGGATTTCACCTCGTTGCTCCGTCAGGGCGACAAGCTGTATTCGGTCACGAATTTTGAATCGCGCCCCGGTGCGATGTATCTCAGCGAGGTCGAGCAGGATGGCGAGGGCAACCTCAAGCTGATCTCGACCAAGCCGATCAATTTCGCCGAATTCCACGGCCTCTGGGTGCCTTGCGCAGGCTCGGTGACCCCGTGGGAGACCCATCTGGGCTCTGAGGAATACCCCGCCGATGCACGCGTCATCGAAGCGGCCACCTCGCTTGATGAGATCGACGATTATGATTTTCCGATGGTGCGGTATGCGGGGCTGAACCCCGAGGATATGACGCTTGATCAGTTCCGCGATGCCTACAAACCCTATCGCTATGGCTTCCCAACCGAGATCGCGATTTCCGATGACGGCGAAGGCACCGCGCATAAGCATTTCTCGATGGGCCGGGTGGCTGTCGAGCTGGCCTATGTCATGCCCGACCGCAAGACCGCCTATATCTCGGATGACGGCACGAATGTGGGCCTGTTCCGCTTTGAGGCAGATAAGGAAGGCGATCTTTCGGCAGGCACGCTTTATGCCGCGAAATGGAACCAGACCTCGGATCAGGACGGCGGAGCCGCCGATCTCGAATGGGTCGATCTGGGTCATGCAGATGATGCGAGCGTTCAAAAGGCCATCGAATCCGGCATCCAGTTCTCGGATATCTTCGAGACCGCCGAGATCGGTGATGACGGCACATGCCCCGAGGGCTTTTCGGCCACGAACGCCAAAGGCAATGCCGAATGCCTGAGGGTCAAAGACGGCATGGATATGCTGGCGTCGCGTCTGGAAACCCGCCGTTATGCCTCGATGAAGGGCGCGACGACCGAGTTCCGCAAGATGGAAGGCATCACCTACGATCCCGACAAGCACCAGATGTATCTATCGATGTCGGCGGTCGAGAAGGGCATGGAAGACGGCGCCAAGCAGGACAAGGGCGGCATGAACGCAATCCGTCTGCCCAAGAACAAGTGCGGCACGGTCTATTCGCTCTCGCTTGATGACAAGTATGACGCCACGAAGATCATGGGCTTCATTTCGGGCAAGCCGTTGACCGAAGAGCGCAAGGCCAGTGCGATGGATGCGAACTGCGATCCCACGCACGATATGTGTGGCGACACGGCTGAACTGAACTCCTGCGATATCAACGGCATCGCGAACCCCGATAACATCACCTATATCCCGGGCTATAATACGCTGATCATCGGCGAAGATACCGGCTCGGGCCACCAGAACGATGCGATCTGGGCGATGAACACCGACACCAAAGAGCTGACCCGTATCCTGTCCACGCCCTACGGGTCCGAGACCACCTCGACCTACTGGTATCCGAATATCAAAGGCCACGGCTACCTGATGGCGGTGATCCAGCACCCCTATGGCGAAAGCGATGAGGACAAGCTGACGGACCCGGCTCAGGCGCGCGCCTATGTCGGCTATGTCGGCCCGTTCCCGCCGATGGATGAGGCCGCCAAGACCCACTGATTGGGCCTTCCACATGGCATTGGCGAGGCCCGGGCAACCGGGCCTCGCTTTTTCGAACGCGAACAGGACCAAACCCGATGCTGCGTATCTCGATATTAGCCTTGCTGGGCTCTGTCACAATGGCCGGGGCGGTCGATCTGAAGACCACGATCCTGGGCAATCCAACGGCCTATATCCCCTCGCAATGCTACACCAAGACGCAGGACGAGGTGGGCAATGCGCATAACCCGTGCCAGACCTGTCACACCTATCCGCGCAGCCCCAATTACGTGCGCGACGCCGATCTTCAGACCGAATACGCCTTTCCCGCGCCTGCGCTGGAAAACCCTTGGACGAACCTTTTCGTGGATCGTCGCGCCAAGGTCGCCGCGACCAAAAGCGCCGAGATCCGCGCCTATGTGCGTCAAGACAATTACCACGACGCGCAAGGCGACATCGCGCTTGCTGCGAAACTGGCCGTGCCGCCAGCCGCTTGGGATGTCGATGGGAACGGCGCATGGGATGGTTACACGCCGGATGTGCAGTTTTCCATTGACGACGAGGGCTTTGACCGCAGCCCCAATGGTGCGCTGACGGGGTGGCGCGCCTTCGCCTATCAGCCGCTGCCCGGCACGTTCTGGCCCACCAATGGTTCGACCGATGATGTGCTGATCCGTTTGCCCAAGGCCTTTCGCGAGAGGGTAGACGGCACCCCCGATTTGACCATCTACAAGACCAATTTCGCGATCATAGAGGCGCTGATCACCCGCAAGGACGTGGCGATCACGCCCACCGACGAGAGCGCCATGGGCGTTGATCTCGACCGTGACGGGTTGATGGGCACCGCATCGCGCGTGAAATTTGCCTTCGCACCGCTCGACGGCATCACGATGCACTATGCGGGGCGCGCCGGGGCCGAGGGGGCGAAGCTGGCCGCCGGGCTTTATCCCAAGGGCACTGAGTTTGTGCATACGGTGCGTTATATTGACCCGATGCCAGCGGGCATCGCCATGGCGGCGCGGCTGAAAGAGCTGCGCTACATGCGCAAAACAGACTGGATCACCTATGCCGCGCTTGAGGAAACCGCGCTGGCCGAACTGAAAGAAGACAACGCCTTCCCGGATCGCACGAAACAGTTTTTCGGCAACTCCGAGACCGGTATCCCCAACGCCTTCGGCTGGCGCCTGCAGGGCTTCATCGAGGATACCAGCGGCGACCTGCGCCCGCAGAGCTTTGAGGAAACCGTGTTTTGCATCGGCTGCCATGGCACCTTAGGCACGAATGACGATTCCACCTTTGCCTTCGCGCGCAAGCTCGGCAAAGGCGCGTTCCGTGATGGCTGGTATCACTGGAGCCAAAAGAGCCTTGTCGGTACACCAGATCTGATCCGCGCCGACGGTACGGGCGACTACGCCCATTACCTCACGAGCAACGCCGCCGGGGATGAGTTCCGCGCCAATGCCGAGGTGATTGAGGCATGGCTTAAGAATGGCGAACTGCCGCCCGTCCGCGCCGCCGCGTTGCGCGACGATATCGGCGCACTGATCCTGCCCTCACCGGAGCGCGCCGATGCCCTCAACGCCGCCTATCGTTTGATCGTGCGCGAGCAGAGCTTTGTGAAAGGCCGCGATGCGACGATTGCCCCTGTCGAGAGCACCGTCTGGCGCAAGGTGGAACAGGATCAGCCCACAGGCATTCAAAAGCCGCAGCAACCTTGGTTTGAGCGTCGCTAAATCGCAGCGCATCCGTCAATGACAGGTGCTGTGAAAGGTAGATCATCGGCGCAACCCCGGCTTTGACGCGCCCCTGCGGGCCTTGCGCAAGCGGACTTTCATGCATAGCGCAGAAATCACCTTGGCTGAGGGCTGTTATGCGGACAAATCGGACCTTGGCTTATGCGATCCAAGGCTTTCACCGTGAATGGTTCCTAGATGCCATTTCTTCCCTGTACTGCCGATCTGTATCGGCACTTCGCGGCGGACCATGCGGATCACCCGCGGTAAGGGTGAATAGATCGGATGCAACGGTGAGAGGGCCAAGCACGTCGGTGTTTAACGTTTCATTAAGATCACCGCCCAGCACCACAGGCAGCTTTTCGGTCTTGCGAATGTCAGCGATCACTGAACTGCTCTCTGTCCTTCGAACAGCTTACGACGTGATTTAGGCTTCTTTTTGCCGCCGCGTTCAAGGATCGCAGTGTGGCATCAACGGGGTGAAGGGCGTCTTGGATAGGATCCAGTGGATCGCTTCAGCCCTGAACAGGAGGAGCCTCGGGTCGAGGGCTCCACCCATTGCCCGGCAGGCGAATGCAAAGCAATCGGTCCAGAGGGCTCCGTCACCAAGGACCTTGATGTCGGTGCTGTCTGTCACCCGGCAGGGCACCAGCAGGTTGAGGGGCCCCTGCGTCCCACGGTTCGAGATCCTAACAGTGATGTTCTTCTATTTGCGGGGGGGGGCGGCCAATCCAGCCCAGCCAAAGGCAGGATGACCGACACCATTCCGGTCGTTTGCCGAGTCGACATTGCCGCTCGGACCAATGGCGCTTCAATGCCGACCGGAAGCAAACGCCAACGCTGGCTTGAGCTTCTTTTCGGGCTAACCACGGGGCAAAGCAGACGTCTATGCTACGTGCAGTGATAGTCCGGTCTGCGCCCGTCATGGTCTGGACGGAGCCTTATGCTGCGCAAGATAGGAATGTCGTGTTTTGGCTGGTAGCGGTCAAGGGGGGCGACACCGATGACCGGCTGGCGGTGGCCGAAAGCGACTATCCGAGTGTCGCACCTCCGCTAAGCGGCTATGGTCCTGAAGCGGGCCTCGCTGGTTTTGCGATGAGAGATTGAGACATATCAACGACACTGCGGCATGTCTGACGATAATCGAACCAGACTGTGCGCATATCGTGCTTGCAGGCCACATCATGGAGGTCCGAAACAATGCCGACCCAGAAGAAAGCTCTAGAGGAAAACGTGCTTCCAACCATCGGGATGCTGGCGAAATCCCGCGAGTCTCTGCGCAGCGCTTGTGAGCGGCTCAGCATCCACCCCGATGTGTTCGAAGAGCTGAAATGGCCGCGCGAAACGCTGGCCGCCACTCTTTTGATCCGGATGGACGACGGGAGCCGTCGGGCCTTCAAGTCTTGGCGGTGTCGCTACAATGATCGGCGTGGACCAACCAAGGGCGGCGTCCGATTTCATCCAAACGTCTCGCTCGACGAAATCGAGACACTTTCTTTTTGGATGACGTTCAAATGTGCCGTCGCCAACCTGCCGTTTGGCGGCGGGAAGGGCGGGGTTTGCGTGGACACAAAGGCGCTTTCGGCCAACGAGTTAGAGCGGTTGAGCCGGGCTTATATCGAGGCATTCGCCCCGTTCATTGGCCCCGATCGCGATATTCTGGCGCCGGACATGTATACCAATGGCATCGTCATTGCTTGGATGGCGGACGAATACAGTTCGATTTCAGGGCAGGCGTCTCCGAGCGCAATTACCGGCAAGCCGTTGGCCTTCGGTGGCACGAACGGACGCGTCGATGCGACGGCGCGCGGTGGATATTATACCCTGCGCCATCTGGAATCCTCGCTTGCGCTCGACCCCGATACCGCCACCGTGGCGATCCAAGGGTTTGGAAATGTCGGCTATCACTGCGCCAAGCTCCTTCATGCAGACGGATATAAAATCATCGCCATCTCGGATTCTGGCGGCGGCATTTACGACAAAAGCGGTTTGGATCCGCTGGCTGTCATGCAGCACAAGCATGAGACAGGCGGCGTGAAAGGGGCAAAGGGTCAAGGTAAGACGAAGGAGATTTCAAACGCCGAGCTGTTGGAGCTTGAGTGCGACGTGTTGGTGCCCGCCGCATTGGAGCGACAGATCACGCTCGACAATTGCGACAAGATCAACGCCCGCATCATTCTTGAAATGGCAAACGGGCCCGTGTCACCCGAGGCCGATCGAAAGCTGAGCGAAGCAGGGCAAATTATCGTGCCCGATATCCTCGCGAATTCTGGCGGGGTCACGGTTTCGCACTTGGAATGGGTTCAGAACAGGTCCGGTTTCTATTGGGACAGTTCGCGTGTCCGCGATCACCTGAAACAAACGATGGAGACCGAAACGCAAGCGATCTGGGCTTTACACAACGAAATGGGCCTGTCGATGCGTGATGCGGCCTATACCCATGGCCTTCGTCGGATCGCGGAATCCGTGGAAGCCCGTGGCACCCCCGCTTATTTCGAAGGGTCGTAGCCGCGCGAAGATGTCGGGGCTCACGCCCGGGGCCTATGGACGCAGCAGAAGCGGCTCCACTTCGTCGACGGTGATGAGGATAGGTTCATACCCATCGCGGCTCATGCGTTTGACGACGCGCATGCGCTTCCCGTCTTCAATCAGACGCATGAGAATGCCTAGGCGCTCCTTGAGGCGATGTGTGGCGTTGCGCAAATTTGACCATGCATAGGGGCGTAAACGGGTTCTGCCCTCGTCAAGGGTTTGTCGATGCAGTGGCGCTTAGCTCGGATATTCCACAGCGGCTTGTGGTCAGCGCATCCCAGATGCGGTGGGGAAATAGTCATACAGCAGATGCTGACCACAGTCTGGCTCTTCTGAGGGTGGCGGCGCCGGGCATGACGCGAGAGAAGGTTTGTTACGGCTGCACGCAAGAGCCTGCGCCGGCAGTTGGTCTCATGCTCGGTTCGGCAGACAATGGCAGCGCAATTCGTCCGTCTGTGCTAGCCGACGCATATCCTTGTCGCGCGCATCGGGGCACTGGGATGTATAGGGCTGCTCGCTATGTCCTGGGGATGATGGAGTCGGTGATTTTGATCTCGCGCACGTATAGGCGGGTTTCGCGCGCTGATGCGGTGTTTTCGCGTCGACAGTTTCGGCAGCCCGGCAATGCAATGCCGGGCCGCCTTCGCGCATCTTCTGCGCCCTGTTAATCGAGCCCGTTTGCGCGGGCCACGAAATCCGCGAGGTGCGGTACGTAATCTTCAGAGCCGTCGCCGCCTGTGGCCATCGCCATCGCGAAGGCGTTCTTGACGGAGCTGGTCAGCGGGGTGGCGACCGTGGCGGCGTTGGCCATCGATTCGATGTAGCGTAGGTCCTTGTAGGCATTCGACAGCGTGAAGCGGTGCGCCTCGCGGTTGCCCTCAAGCGCGTAGCCCATGAAGGTCTGGTAAAAGCCGCAATCCATTCGGCCGCCGCGGATCACCTTGTCGAATTGCTCGATAGGTATGCCGACTTTGCGCGAGAGCGCGAGCGCCTCGGAATAGAGCGCGGCATAGCCCAGCGAGATAAAGTTGTTGAGCAGCTTCATGCGGTGCCCGTCACCCAAGCCGCCCACGCGCACGATTTTGCCAGCCCAGGTGTCGATTACCGGCTCGAGCCGCGCGAACAAGTCCTCGTCCGCGCCGACCATGCAATCGAGCGTTCCTTCCCAGGCTTCCTTCGGGGTGCGGCTGAGCGGAGCGTCAGCATAGGCCACGCCGATCGCCTCCATGTCCTGCGCAAGCTTCATCGTCACCGTGGGCTCGCCCGTCGAGCAATCCACGATCACGCTGCCGGGCTGCAATCCGGGCCGCAATTTTGCCACCGCCTCGGCAGCCTCGGGGGCACCGGTCAGGCACAAGAAGATGATTGAGGAACGGCTGGCAAGCTCTTCGTAGGAGCTCGCCTCGGTCGCGCCGCGCGACACCAGATCCTCGATCGGCTTGCGGTTGCGATGGGCAATCACGGTAAGCGGAAAGCCTTTCTCGACGATGTTTTTGGCCATGCCATGGCCCATCAGGCCGGTGCCGATGAAGCCGATGGTTTCTTGGGGTTTAGTCATTGGATACTCCGCTAAGGTCGATGGGTCAGAGATTGAAGCGTGCACGCAAGTCAGAGACCTGCGCCGGGGTCAGCGGGCGAATGGCGTGCCCTTGCAACGCGAGGAACAGCTTGGAGGTCTCCTCCAGCTCCTCGGCAGCATATTGTGCGTTTGACAGGCTGGTGCCAGCGACGACGGGGCCGTGATTGGCCAACAGGACCGAGTGATGGGCGCTCGCAAGGGAGCGCACGGCCTCAGCCAGTTCGGGGTCGCCCGGCGCGTAATAGGGCACCAGCGGCAGCTTGCCCACGCGCATAATGTGATAGGCGGTCAGCGGTGGCAATACGTCCTCGGGGTCGATGTCGCGCAGGATCGAGACGGCAGTCGAATGCGTTGAATGCAGGTGGATCACCGCCCCGGCGTCGCGGCGCTCGTCATACATCGCGAAATGCAGGAAGGATTCCTTGGTCGGCTTGTCGCCCGAGACGAAGTTGCCATCGCCGTCGAATTGCGAAATGCGCGCCGGGTCGAGCGTGCCGAGGGAGGCATTCGTGGGCGTCATCAACCAGCCGCCATCAGGCAGTCTGGCAGAGATATTGCCCGACGAACCGGCGGTCAGGCCGCGATCAAAGAGCGAACGCCCGATGGTGCAGATCTGGTCGCGCAGGCGGGTTTCGTCAGACATGTTCTGCCTCCGGCTCCAGCAGGTCCCACGCCTTGAGGAAGAAATCCTCGGAGCCGAAATTCCCCGATTTCAGGGCCAGTGCGAGGTGCGGTTCTGACAGGCTCGCCGTCCAGGGCACACCGGGATCGATTTCGGGGCCGATCTCGAGCAGGCTGACGCCAAGGGCTGCGGTGACTGCCCCCGAGGTCTCGCCGCCCGCGATCAGCATCCGGGTGAAACCTGCGTCGCTCAGGCGCTTGGCGACAGTCGCGAGCGTGTCCTCAACCAGCGCACCTGAGGCCTCACGGCCCAGACGGGACTGGATTTTGGCAAGCTGCCCGGGCTCGGCGCTCGAATAGATGAGCGGCGTGCTGTTGGCAGGCTGCGCGATTGCCCAGTCGGCGATCTCAGATGCTTCCTGTAGTCCCTCGCTTAGCGCGTTCACATCAATCGCGTAGCTCGGCAGACCCGCGGCCTGCGCGGTCGCGATCTGGCCGCGCGTCGCAACCGAGCAGGATCCCGCAAGGATCGCTGTGCGACCCGCCGGTGCTGGCATTCGGGTCGGGGCAGGGCGCGGATCGGTCTGTGCGCGCAGCGCGGCGGCCAAGCCCAGACCGATCCCCGAACCGCCCGTGATCAGCGGCATGTCGGCGCAGGCCGCGCCGAGAACCATCAGGTCCGTTTCGTCAAGCGTGTCGGTGACAACGATACGCGTGCCAGCTTTGCGCGCCGCGTCGAGGGCCGCGCGCAGCGCCCCCTCTCCCTGCCGGATCGTCGTGATATCGATGCAACCGACCGGGAGTCGGGTCTGCCGCCCCAATACCCGCACGAGGTCAGAATCGCGCATCGGCGTGAGCGGGTGATCCTTGAGCGGGCTTTCCGAGAGCAGCCGGTCACCCACGAAGAGATGGCCCTTGTAGACTGTGCGCCCGGTGGCGGGGAAGGCGGGGCAGGCGATTGTCTGCTCCGCGCCGGTGAAGTCCATCAGCGCCTCGATGACAGGGCCGATATTGCCCGCATCGGTTGAGTCGAAGGTCGAGCAATATTTGAACATGAGACGCTGCGCCCCGGCATCGCGCAGGGCTTGCGCGGCTTGCAGCGACATCTCGACGGCCTCCGCTGCGGGGATCGTGCGCGACTTGAGCGCTACCACCACCGCGTCGGCGCCCGACAGGTCCGTATGCGGCCCGGGCAGGCCGATCACTTGCCGGGTCTTCAGCCCACTGCGCGACAGCATCAGGCACAGGTCCGTGGCGCCGGTAATATCGTCGGCCACCGCTCCTATCAGCATAAAATTCCCCCCCTCAATGCATGCCTCACTGGTCGCCCCGATAGCTCGGGGCGGTGATTTCACATAGCCCTTGCAATGCCATCATGGCTCGGGCTAACGATGTAATGACAACGCTATCATTCCAGCAATGCAAGCGCAAGAACGACGCTGGAGGGGTGCGGGATTGAGATAAAAAATCGGCTATTGAGAGGTATTCTGGATGAAGTCACCCCATGAGACGAAGGTCTGCGTTATCGGTCTGGGATCGATGGGATTCGGCATGGCCGAGAGCTTGCTGCGCGCTGGGTTCGCAGTGACGGGCGTCGATGTGAATGTCGAAGCGATGGAGCGATTCGCAGCCCTGGGCGGTGCCGTGGCGCCCGATCCCATGACCGGAGCGCAGGCTGCGGACCTTGTGATCGCGGTGGTCGTCAATGCCGATCAGACCGAGCAGGTGCTGTTTGGCCCGCGCGGGGCTGTCGCGGCTATGGGGTCGGGCGGCGTCGTGATGTCATGCGCCACGATGGCCCCTGACCGCGCGCGCCAGTTTGCGGCGCGTTGCGTCGAGGCGGGGCAGGATTTTCTTGATACGCCAATCAGCGGCGGGGCCCTGCGTGCGGCAAGCGGCGAGTTGACGGTCATGGGCTCGGGGCCGTCCGAGGTCTTCGCCCGGATCCGCCCGGTGCTCGATTGCGTTGCGGCCAAGGTCTATGAATTGGGCGAGGAAGCGGGCACGGGGGCTGCCTTCAAGGTGGTCAATCAGCTTCTTGCCGGAGTGCATATCGCGGCCGCCTGCGAGGCGATCACCTTCGCCAAGGCGATGGGTCTCGATCTTGAGAAGGTCTACGAGGTGATCACCGCCTCAGCCGGAAATTCCTGGATGTTTGAGAACCGCGTGCCGCATGTGCTTGAGGGCGATTACAGCCCACGCAGCGCGGTGGACATCTTTACCAAGGATCTCGGGATCGTCGCCGATATCGGACGGCACCTGAAGTTTCCGACCCCGATAGCAAGCACCGCCTTGCAGATGTTCGTCATGACCGCCGCGGCCGGGATGGGGCGCGACGACGACGCGTCTGTGGCACGGATGCTGGCCAATATCGCGGGGCTTGAACTGCCCGCGGCGGGCGGCTTGGCGGGCGAGGGTTGAACGATGCCGAAATTTGCCGCCAACCTGACGATGATGTTCACCGAGCACGATTTCCTCGACCGGTTCGGGGCGGCCCGGCAGGCAGGGTTCGACGCGGTCGAATACCTGTTTCCCTACGATCACCCGCCGGAGGCGATTGCCGAACGCTTGCAGGCCCATGGGCTGACGCAGGCGCTCTTTAACCTGCCGCCCGGAAACTGGGCGGCAGGTGACCGGGGGCTGGCCGCGCTTCCCGAGCGAGCCGAGGAATTCCGCGCGTCGATCGATACCGCGCTGCGCTATGCTGAGGCGACCGGGGTCGGGCGGGTGCACATGATGAGCGGCCTCGCGCCGCGCCAGGAACCAGCGGCGCAGGAGGCTTATCGCGAGGCGCTGCGGCGGCTTTGCGATGCGGCTGGCGCGAAGGGGCTTGATGTGGTGATTGAGCCGATCAACAGCCGGGATATTCCGGGCTATTTCCTGAATGATTTCGCGTTCGCTGCCGAGTTGATCGATGCATTAGGCCTGCCCAACCTCAAGCTACAATTCGACATCTACCATCGACAGATCCTGCATGGCGACGTGCTTATGGGACTGCGAGAGTTGGCGCCAATCATCGGGCATGTGCAGATCGCGGCGGTTCCCGACCGGCACGAGCCGGGGAGCGGCGAGCTTGATGATATACGGGTGCTGCGCGCACTCGATGCGCTGGGCTATGACGGCTACGTGGGGTGCGAATACCATCCTGCGGGACGGACCGAGGAAGGTCTGGGTTGGATGCGCGCCTTCGCCTGAGACGAAAGCGCGCCCGACCTTAGCTGCCCATGTAGTCGCGATGGAGCGCCCAATCACCCGGGCTGAACCGACCCGAAGCGAATTGTTGCTGGTGCCAGTAAGGGTAAATCAGCGGCAGTTTGCTGACCTCGTGCAGTCGTTTCAGCTCGTCCTCGCTCAGTTCCAGATCCACGGCGCGGAAATTGTCGCGGAACTGCTGCTCGTTACGCCCGCCGATCACCAGCGAGCTGACCGCGGGACGGGTCAGCAGCCAAGCCAACGCGACCTGCGCCGCCGAGACGCCATGCGCATCGCCGATCTCGACCAGTGTATCGACAATGTTCCACAGTTTCTCTTCATCGCGGATCGGCGGTTCGGTCCAGCCGGCGAATTGCCGCGAGCCTTCGGGTGCGCCCGCGCCCCTACGGTGTTTGCCTGAGAGCAGGCCCGCGGCCAGCGGGCTCCAGACGAGCACGCCAAGCCCCTGATCGACCGAGATCGGCAGCAGCTCGTATTCCGCCTCGCGGGCTTCCAGCGTGTAGTGGATCTGTTGCGCCACGAAGCGCTCGCGAAAAGCGCGGTCGCTGACGCCGAGCGCCTTCATGATGTGCCAGCCCGAGAAGTTCGAGCAAGCGATGTAGCGCACCTTGCCTTGCTGCACGAGCGTGTCGAGCGCTGAAATCATCTCCTCCATCGGGGTCACGCCGTCCCATTCGTGCATGTGGTAGATGTCGATCCGGTCGGTGCGCAGCCGCTTGAGCGAGCGTTCGCACTCACGGATCAGATGGTAGCGCGAGACCCCCTCGTCGTTGGGTCCGTCGGCGATGCGCATCCGCGCCTTAGAGGAGATCAGCACATCGTCGCGCCGCCCGTCGAGCACCTCGCCGAGGATCTCTTCCGAGAGGCCCGTCGAATACATGTTGGCCGTGTCATAAAGGTTGATCCCGGCGTCGATGCAGGTGTCGACCAGGCGCTTTGCTTCGGGCACGCCTTGGCTGCCGACGGCCTTAAAGGCCCCCGCGCCGCCGAAGGTGAAAGTGCCCATCGTGAGCACCGAGACTTTGAGGCCCGATCGTCCGAGTGTTCTGTATTTCATTGCTATCTCCTCCTGTTGGATGTCTTTTCGCCGGCCGGGATCAGCGCGGCAGAATTTTTGCGATATGGGCGATGCCGAGGGCCGGGCTTGTCAGCACTGGCGGGCCGTTCGGGCGGGGTTCGAGCCGGTCGAGCGCGCGTGCCATCGAGGCTTGCGCCAGCACCACCACGTCACTTTCTCGGGCAAGTCGGGCGATTCCCTCGGCCACCTGCGCGTCGTGCTTTTCGCGGTCGCCCGACTGCAGCGTCTCGAAGGCGCCCTCGACCAGTTGGCTCGTCACCGTACAGGACGCGCCGGTCTCGCGGGCCACTGCTGCGATCAGGTCGGCGGTGGGCGTCAGCGTGGTTTGCAAGGTGGCGAGCACGCCAATGCGACCGCCATTCGCCACCGCCGCCTGCGCCATCCCGGCATCGATCCGCAACAGCGGCACAGGGCAGAGCGGGGCGATCATCTCGACCGCATTTCCGAGGCTCGAGCAGGTCACAAGCACTGCGTCGGCCCCGGCGTCGACGGCCGACCATATTATCCCTGTCAGTCGACGCGCGGTCATTGCGCTGACGGCGCCGTCGCGGATCGTTAGGCGCAGCAGGCTTTCGTCGAGCATGTTGAAGACCTGCCACTCCGGCAGGTGTCTCCGGGTCAGCGTCTCAAGATCGGGAATCAATCCCGCGACGGTATGGATCATTGCCAGTTGGTTCGGTGATTCGTGTCTTCGTTCGGGCATGGTGTGGCTCCTGTCGGGCTTGCGGTGGCGCGGTCATCCAGTAAGGCATGACAGCGCTGTCATTTTTGTCGATTATCACCACGGTGATGCTCGGATGACAAGCCCAATGTCCCGAAAGCCTTGTATGAAACGCCTTTAGCGGCCTCTGAACCGCGTTCCGGCAAGGGGTAGGTGGCCTTGCGGTGTGCCTCTGAAGTCAAGTTTTTGCTATTTGCTAATTGACAACTCTATTATGTCCACCGCAGTATGACAGCGCTGTCACAAAAGAAATGGCAGCGCTAGCATTTCGGATGATTCCTCGTCCGTCCCTCCAGTCCCCAACCGATACGTTCGGCTCTGGGATCTGTGCGGAGAGCGTCGGGGAAGCCGAGAAGGGAGGGGCGTTTTGGCACTGTCTGATAATTCGGTCGCGCCGACGGAAAGGAAATCCATGCGAGTTCTGCAACAATTGCTTCAACTGCGGCAAATGCGCGAATTCAACGTGCTGATCGCGCTGGTCCTAATGGGAGTGCTGATCAGTCTGTTCACGCCGTATTTCCTTACCGTGTCGAACCTGATGGGGGTGTCGCGGGCATTCTCGCTCACCGCGATCATGAGTATTGGCATGGTGATGGTCATCATCACGGGCGGGATCGATCTGTCCGTCGGCTCTGCTATGGGGTTGGCGGGATTGATTACCGCGCTGTGTTTCGATGCGGGTTTTTCGCAATATGTCGCGGTCGCCGCGGGGCTTGGCGTTGGGTTAGCCTTCGGCTTGACCAACGGGCTGCTGATCACCGCGATTGGCTTGCCGCCCTTCATCGCGACGCTGGGCACGCTCAGTATCGGTCGCGGGATGATGTACATGATTACGCATGGTGTGCCGCTCACCCCCGACACCCCTGAAAGCTTCAGCGTGCTGGGGCAGGGCTATGTTGGGCCGGTCCCGGTGCCGGTGGTGATCTTGCTGGTGCTGACGCTTGTGTTCACGATTGTCATGACGCGCACCCGCTTTGGTCGCCACGTCTATGCAACCGGCGGCAACGAAAACGCCGCCAGCCTGAGCGGGGTCAAGGTGCAGCGCGTCAAGCTTGCGGTCTATGTCTTGTCCTCGACGATTTCCGCGCTTGCCGGGGTGATCGCCTTCTCGCGCTACCTGTCGGCAGAACCTGCCTCGGGTTTCGGCTCTGAACTTGAGGTGATCGCCGCGGCCGCGATCGGTGGGGCAAGCCTCGCAGGTGGGATCGGCTCGGTGCTTGGCGCGGTCATCGGCGCGGCCTTGATCGGCGAAATCGCCAACGGCGTCGTGCTTCTCAATATCAACACTTATGCCCAGCAGGCCATTACTGGCGGCGTGATCTTGATCGCGGTCAGCCTGGATGTGCTGCGCAATCGGATGGGTGGGCGCGGCTGAGCCGCCCTGCTCGGGAGAAATAAAGACCAAGAAGTCGGGCCGCGTCTCGCCAGAGGAGAGGGCGCGCGCGAAATCCGAACGACCACAAGGCCCCGGTGCGGGGTGTGAAACTGAAACTGCATCAACAACAGGGGCTCGCCGCAACAAAGGTCGAGTCCGGAGGAGGAAAAAAGATGCGTATTGGAATGAAAGCCGCCGCGGCGGTTATGGCCCTCGCAACGGGCATGGGGGCGGGCGCCGCGCTTGCCAAGGACATCACCGTGGCACTGGTGCCGAAGGTGGCTGTGCCGTTCTTTGATGACTGCAACACTGGCGGTGCCGAGGCCGCCAAGCAGATGGGTGTGAACTACCAGTGGGTGGTGCCCGCCAACACGCAAGGCGCGACCCAGGTAAAGATCATCGAAGATCTGATGGCGCGCCACGTTGATGGCATCGGAATCTCGGTCAACGAGCCGAAATCGGTCGAGGGCATCATCAAGCAGGCCACTGCCGCTGGCATCAAGGTCGTCACCTTCGACAGCGACAGCGCCAATAGCAGCCGCAGCATGTATATCGGCACGATCAACAAACAGGCCGGCGTGACCATGGGCAACACTATGGCCAAGGCGCTTGGCGGTAAGGGCGAGGTGGCGATCGTCACCGGTCAGCTTGGCGCATCGAACCTCAATGAGCGGATCGACGGCGTGAAGGAAGCGCTGGCGCAATATCCCGACATCAAGTTGGTCGCAACCGAGGGCACCGAGGACGATCTGGCACGCGCCGTCTCCGTCACCGAGGCGCTCCTGCGCGGCAATCCCAACCTGTCGGGCATCTTCGGCATCAGTCAGGTCGGTGGTCCGGCTGTGGCCAAAGTGCTCGCGCAGCAGGAATTCAGCGACATGAAGGGTAAGATCAAGGTCTTTGCCTTTGACGATCTGCCCGACACGATCAAGGGCGTGAAGGAAGGCTTCATCGACGGCATCATGGTGCAGCGCCCGATCACGATGGGCAAGCTGGCGGTTGAGCATCTCGTGGCCCAGATCAAGGGCGAAGAGACCGATCCCCAGAACGTCGATACCGGTGTGACCGTCGTGACGGCCGACAACCTCGATAGCTACACCAAGTAAGCTCTGACAAGATCTGGGCGGGGCCGAAAATGGTCCCGCCCAATATTCCCCATGCCCGAGGCTGCGATGAAACCGTTTCTCGAAATGACCGGCATCTCCAAGACCTTTCCGGGGGTCAAGGCGCTCGACCGTGTCGACCTGCATCTTAACGCCGGGGAGGTGCATGTCCTGGCCGGTGAGAACGGGGCCGGCAAGAGCACTCTCATGAAGATCATGACCGGGGTGCTGCGCGCCGATCCGGGCGGTGAGATCCGGGTTGATGGCGAAACGGTCGTCATCAAGAACCCGGTGCATGCCCGCGCGCTCGGCATCTCGATCATCTACCAAGAACTCGCGGTGGTGAACAATCTTACCGTCTCCGAGAACGTCTTTCTGGCGCGTGAGCCGCTGGGACCGACTGGCCTGATCAACCGGAAACGGATGAACGCTGACACCCGTGCGGTGCTGGCCGAGCTGGGCGTCGAGATCGACCCCGAGGCACTGGTCGGCACGCTCTCGATCGGGCAGCGCCAGCTCATCGAGATCGCCCGCGCGATTTCCTATAAATCCAAGCTCATCATCATGGACGAGCCGACCGCCTCACTAAGCCATCACGAGTCATCCACACTTTTGCGCATGGCGCGCAAGCTGACCGCGCAAGGTGTGGGCATTGTCTTCATCTCACATAAGCTCGAGGAAATCTTCGAGATCGCCGACCGCGTTACCGTGCTGCGCGACGGGCGCACCGTGGATACCCGCCCGATCAGCGACATGACGAGCGACTTACTGGTGCGGCTGATGGTTGACCGCGAACTCGATCAGCTCTTCGGGCATCATCGCAGTCACGCCACCGACGAGGTGCTGCTGTCGGTGCGCAACCTGACTGAAAAGCGCGCGAAAGACGAAGGCGTATTCGTGCGCGATATCGAATTTGATCTGCATCGTGGCGAAGTGCTCGGCTTCTTCGGGCTGGTCGGTGCGGGCCGGACCGAGGTGATGGAGATGATCTTCGGCAGTCGGCCCTATAGCGGCGAGATTTCCATCAACGGCACCCAGGTGCGCATCGGCTCGCCCTCGGACGCGATCACGCAGGGTATCGGTTTCGTGACCGAGGATCGGCAGTCGCGGGGGCTTGTCCTCGGCATGTCCGTGCGCGAAAACTTCTCCCTGACGCATTTGAGTGACTATTGCAGCCTGAACTTCGTGAACCGCAGCAAGGAGACCGCAGCCTGCGCCGACTACATCCGGTCGCTTGGCATCAAGACCCCGTCGCCCGAGCAGAAGGTGCTCAATCTTTCGGGCGGCAATCAGCAGAAGGTTGTGCTGGCGAAATGGGCCGCGCGGCGCCCGCAGATCCTGATCGTGGACGAACCCACTCGCGGGATCGACATCGGCGCCAAGGCCGAGGTTCATGCGTTGCTGGGCAAGATGGCCGAGGAAGGCATGTCGATCATCGTGGTCTCGTCGGATCTGCCAGAGATCTTGGCGATCAGCGACCGGGTGATTGTACTGAAAGAAGGACAGATCAGCGGAGAGCTACCCCGAAAAGACGCAACGCAGGAAAGTGTGATGCTGGCGGCGACCGGCTAAGGCCATCCCGCAAAACCTTAGAACCGAAAGAATGAAACGGAGACTGAAATGACCAAGCGCGTAGTGTTTACAGGCGGAACCGGCAAGGCGGGGCGTCATGCGGTGCCATATCTGCTGAGCAAGGGCTACGATGTGCTCAACCTCGACCTCAAGCCGCTTGATGTGCCCGGCGTGAATACGCTGATCACCGATGTGACCGATAGCGGCGCGGTGTTCAACGCATTGACCACGCATCACGACTTCGGCGGGTTCGAAAAGGGCGCGCCGCCCTCGGCCCCCGATGCGGTGGTGCATTTCGCCGCGATCCCGCGGGTGTTGATCGAGCCCGATAATGTCACCTATCAGGCCAATGTCATGAGCACGTATAACGTGATCGAGGCGGCGATGAAGCTGGGCGTTCGCAAGGTGATCATTGCATCCTCCGAGACGACCTATGGCGTGTGTTTCGCCGAGGGCGACAAGGATTTCCATTCCTTCCCGCTCGAAGAGGATTACGATAGCGACCCGATGGACAGCTACGGTCTCTCGAAGGTTTGCAACGAAAAGACCGCCCGCGCCTTCGCAGCCCGTTACGGTGCGGATATCTATGCGCTGCGCATCGGCAATGTGATCGAGCCCGATGAATACGGCATGTTCAAGAATTTCCTTGCCGACCCGATGAGCCGCAAGCGCAACGCCTGGAGCTATATCGATGCCCGCGATCTGGGCGAGATCGTGCATCTGTGCATCGAGAAAGACGGTTTGGGCTATCAGGCGTTCAACGCGGTCAACGACACCATCACCGCCGATATGCCGACCACCGAGTTCTTGCAGAAATACTGCCCGAACACGCCGATCACGCGCGAAATGGGCCCCGACGAGGCACCGATTTCGAACCGCAAGGCACGCGAGGTTCTCGGCTTCAAAGAGGCCCATCCGTGGCGTAACTACGTCGATCTGTGATCGACGAGAGCGGGTCGGGACTTTCGGGTCGGACTTAGAGAGTCTAGGCAAACACGTCCGCAAGATGCATTGCTTGTCATCAACGGGCTTGTCCGAACCGAGCTGGAGGAAAGCGTCATGGGAACCAAGCAGCGATTGCCCGACCGCAAAAGCAAGATCACGGTGCGCGAGGTCGCGCGCCGTGCCAATGTCAGCGAGTCGACGGTATCGCGCATCATGCGCAACAAGGGGCTGGTCGCCGAGGCCACCCGCGAGAAGGTGATGGAGACAGTCCGCGCGATGGGCTACGTGCCCAACCGCATCGCTGGCTCGCTTGCTTCGCTCGACTCGTTCCTGATCGGCGTGGTGATCCCGTCGCTCTCCAATATAGTCTTTCCTGAGGTGTTGCAGGGCGTCCATGCCGGGCTCGAAGGAAGCGATCTGCAACCCGTGATCTCGACCACCGACTACGACATCGACCGCGAGGAGGTCGTGGTGCGCGGCATTCTCGCGTGGAAACCCGCCGCGATCCTGCTGGCGGGGTTCGAACATACCGAAGCCACCCGAAAGATGCTCGATCAAAGTGCGATCCGCGTCGTCGAGATGATGGATATTGACAGCACCCCGATCGATATCGCCGTCGGCATGTCCCATCACCGCGCGGGTCATGCGATTGGACGCCACCTGATCGCGCGCGGCTATCGCCATTTCGGCTATGTCGGTCATGACTGGACTGCCGATCGCCGCGCCCGGCTGCGGTATGATGGGCTTTGCGAAGCGCTTGCCGAATCTGGCCTGTCAATTGAATCCAAGGCAATGACCGATGGCGCCAGTTCGGTCGCAGAGGGCCGGGCGCAGACCGCACGGCTGCGCGCCCAAGCGCCGCAAATCGATGTAGCGGTCTATTCCAACGACGACATGGCGGTGGGCGGCGTGTTCCATTGTCTATCCGAGGGCATTCGATTGCCCGACGAGTTCGCCGTTTTCGGCTTCAACGGGCTCGATATCGGCAAGGAGCTTCCGCAACCTCTTTCGACCGTGCGCTCGAACCGCTATCTGATCGGCAAGAAGTCGATCGAGGAGGTTCTGGCCTCGCCCGAACGTCCGCCAAATCCCACAATTATCGACACCGATTTTGAGGTGTTCGCCGGCGCAACCGCCTGAATGCGGCCCGCCGGTTCACCCGGATATCGATCAGAAAGGAGCTTCCCATGCATTCCGCTCTCGCCAATGGCAATGTCGCAGTCGTCACAGGTGGTGCTTCGGGCATTGGCCTTGCCGCCGCCAGCCACCTTGCGGGGCTTGGGTTGCGCGTCTGCATCGCCGATCTGCCGGGGCCTGCACTTGATGCGGCGCCAAGCGTCTTGATCGCACAGGGCGCCGCCGAGGCGGATGTGATGGCTCTGGCCACCGATGTATCGGACCGTGCACAACTCACCGCGCTGGCCGATGCGGTCGAGGCACGCTTTGGCTCGGTCAATGTGCTGATGAATAATGCCGGGATGCAGCCGGGCAGCTCGATCTTCGACGCCGAGGGCAACTGGGACCGCATCCTAGAGGTCAATATGGGTGGGATCATCCGTGGCAGCCAGATCTTTGCGCCGCGCATGATCGCCTCGGGCGCGCCGGGGCTGATCATCAATACCGGCTCGAAGCAAGGCATCACCACACCGCCGGGCGACCCGGCCTATAATGTCTCGAAGGCCGGGGTAAAGGCCTTCACCGAGGCCCTGCAGCATGAATTGCGCAACCGCGAGGGGGCCCGCGTCGAGGCGCGGCTGTTCATTCCGGGGTTCGTCTACACGCCGCTTACCGCGAATGGTCGCACCGAGAAACCCGACGACGCCTGGACGCCCGAACAGGTCGTGGCATTTCTCTTCGAGTCGGTCGAGCGTGGGGATTTCTACATCCTGTGCCCCGACAACGATGTTGATCGTGCCACCGATGTGAAGCGCATTCTCTGGGCCGCCGGTGACATCACAGAGAACCGCCCGCCGCTCTCGCGCTGGCATCCCGATTACGGGGATGCCTTCAAGGCTTGGCTGAAGAAATGAGCGCCGCGATGACGCGTGTGCACCGCATTGCGGCCATTCCCGGCGACGGGATCGGCCCCGAGGTGATTGAGGCCGCGCTGGATGTGCTTGACCATCTTGGCCGACAGAGCAACGCATTTCGCCTCGAGGTGGAGCGCTTCGACTGGGGGTCCAAGCGCTATCTGCGGGAAGGGGCGCTGATGCCCGAGAACGGAGTCGCGGCCCTGCGCGCCTTCGATGCGATCCTGTTTGGCGCGGTTGGTGCCCCCGATGTGCCCGATCACGTAACGCTCTGGGGCTTGCGCCTCGCGATTTGCCAGGGGCTTGATCAGTATGCCAACCTGCGCCCCACCCGGATTTTGCCGGGGCTGTCGAGCCCGCTTTCGGGCGTCGGCCCGGGCGATCTTGACTGGCTGATCGTGCGCGAGAACTCCGAGGGAGAATATGCCGGGCAGGGCGGGCGCAGCCATCGCGGCCAGCCCCATGAGGTCGCGACCGAGACCGCCATCTTTACCCGCGCGGGTGTCGAGCGGATCATGCGCGTGGCCTTCTCGCAGGCCCGCGCGCGCCCGCGCAAGCACCTGACGGTGGTGACGAAATCCAACGCGCAACGCTACGGACTCGTGCTGTGGGATGAGATTGCCGCCGAGGTCGCGACCGAGTTTCCCGATGTGACATGGGACCGGATGCTGGTCGATGCGATGACCGTGCGTATGACACTCGATCCCGGCTCGCTCGACACGATTGTCGCGACGAACCTGCATGCAGACATCCTCTCGGATCTTGCTGCGGCGCTTGCAGGCTCTATCGGGATTGCGCCAACGGCCAATCTCAACCCAGAGCGCGCCGCGCCCTCGATGTTCGAGCCGATCCACGGCTCGGCCTTTGACATCACGGGCAAGGGTGTCGCGAATCCGATCGGGACATTCTGGAGCGCGGCGATGATGCTGGGCTATCTTGGTGAGACAGAGGCCGAGGCGCGCTTGATGCGCGCGATCGAGGTGGTCACCAGCGATCCCGAAAGCCGCCCGCGTGACCTTGGCGGGGCGTGCAGCACCGCGCAGGTGACGGCGCGGCTTTGCCAGGCGCTTGACGCGGAAGGGCCGACAGGCTGACGATCCATAACGTCCGGATCTGTCGGCCTGTATCCCGCCGGACGCGCCAATAGATAGGGGGACGTCCGATGAGGGGGCCGGGATGCAGCCTGTTGAGACGACGCTGTAGTCATACCCCATGGTCTTGCCACTTGTCGTCTTGACCTTCGACCCAGCAAAGTCGAAGGCAGTGACCTGATAGGGTCAGGTGTCGCAAGTAATACGGTCCTTCCAAGAACCGCCGACGCGATATTCTGATAGCTTGGCTGTTAGACGATCAAGATGGTTCCAGCGCGCTTAGAAATAGCGAAAAGAGCTGGGCTTGGGACGATATCGACAGTTTGCGATACGCGTTCTTGCGATGGACCTTCACCGTCTCGTCGCTGATCGAAAGATGCGCGCCAATCGCTGCGGTTGAATAGCCGCGCAGCACCATGGCGATCACCTCGGTTTCGCGCGGGGTCAGCACGCCACCGGCGATCCGATCCAGCAGAATTTGCAAGGGTGGAAGGGCAGGGGCTAGCGGATTGGCAAGCGCGCCGCGCGCCGCCGCGCCCCCCCAATGGGCGCGCATCAATGCTTCAATCACCGGGCCCACCACGGCCAGCCGTTCGCGCTCGCGCGCGCTGAACACCGGCTGCCCACGTTCGCGCGCAAAGCTGATCACCGCCACCCGGCGCGGGCCGATCTCGGCAAAGATACCGATTTCGTCACGAATACCCGTGCGACTGTAATGCTTGGCGTAATATTCCGACTGAAAGAATTTGTCCGGCGCCATCTGTCGCAACCCGACCATCCCCGAGCAGCGGCCCGCCTCGGTCTGGGCATAAAACGGGTCCAGCAAATAGGGACCCGTGCAGTAATCCCATATGACGATCTGCGCCGTCTCGGGCGGCAAGTTGTGATACAGAGATTGCGGGGTCGCATTGCCTTCATAGGCAAAGATCATGCAGATTTTATAGCCAAACAGCGCCTCTGTCGCCCGATCGAGCGCGCATGCGAAACCCTCCGTTCCTACGGCGGTAATCGCTTCGGCCAAGCGCTCGTTCCAGTCTGACATCGTTTTGGGTCTCGCTTCGTTGCGGGGCCAAGCCTTTGGGGAATGCTCTACCCCTCGGGGGGTATTGGTGGGGGCGCGCAATTCCCTAAGCTGAACTGTATCAGGAAAAAATGGAATGCGCCCGAATGCAAGCCGATAGCCCAAATGACAGCGATATGCACGAAATGCTCGACCGGATCGGCGCTCAGCATGTTCATATCGGGATTTTCGATCAGGACGGGATGTTCCGCGTCAAACGGGTGGCGCGCGCCAAGGCCGAAAAGCTGGCGCAAGGCGGCTACCCGTTTTGCGACGTGCTTTATAAATGGGACAGTGCCGAGGAAACCTATGGCGGGGGCGATTATATCGATGTCCCCGCGCAAATTTTCCCCGATACGGTCCGGGCTTGGCCTTTTGAGGGCGATCAGGCGATCTGCATTGCCGATTTCGCGATGCCCTTCGGAGAACACTCAGCGCGCAACCAGCTGATCGGGCAGATCAAGAAGGCCAAGGATATGGGGTTCTCGGTCCATTCGGCGTTTGAATTTGAGTTCAACCTGCTGGACGAAACCGCCGCGAGCCTGCGCGAGGGCGGCTTTGCCGCACCGAAACATTACGCGCTGGGCAACAGGACTTATTCGCTTGAAACGCTGGCCAATGAACATGCGCTTTTGACGGGTCTCGAGGCGATGATGGATCGGCTGGGGATTGGGATGGATGCGCTGCATACCGAGCTGGGTCCGGGCTGTTTTGAGGTGCCGCTGACCCATGCGCAGGGGGTTAAGGCGGCTGATGATGCCGCGCTGTTCAAGAACTTTGCCAAAACCTATTTCCGGCGCAACGGGCTGACCGCCTGTTTTATGTCGAAGCTGAATGAAAACCTGTCGGGGCAGTCCGGCCACCTGCATGTCTCGCTGCGCAACTTGGCCGATAACAGCCCCGCTTTTGTCGATCTGAACGATACTGACGGGCTAAGCCGCACTGCGCGCCATTTCATTGGCGGGTTGGTCACCTTGATGCCAGAGATGCTCGCGATGTGCAGCCAGACGGTGAATGCTTACCGTCGGATGGTGCCGGGAATGTGGGCGCCGATCTCGGCCTCTTGGGGTATCCAGAATCGCACGGTCGCAGCCCGGGTGATGAATGACAGTCCCGATGCAACGCGGGTGGAATTTCGCGTCCCCTCTGCAGATACCAACCCGCATGTTGCCCTGGCGATGTGCTTGGGGGCCGGCCTTTGGGGGATCGAGAACGAAATCGAGCCGGGGGCGCCCATATGCGGGGATCAATACCTTGCCACGCCCGCGCCCGAGACCCGCTTCCCCACCGATCTCGGCATGGCCGCCGATTGGCTGAATGAGAGCAAGGTCGCCCGGGCGATCTTTGGGGATGTCTTTATCGACAGCTTCGTGCGCGCGCGCCGACACGAGTATGCTGCTTTTGCGCGCCATGTAAGCGCTTGGGAGCGTGAACGATATCTAGAAGTCGTCTGAAATAGAAAAACGATAACAGGCGCTTATCAATCCAACCGGGAGTAAAGAAAGATGAAGAAAACCAAGGGAATACCGATGTTCTCTCCGAACCGCCGCACCTTCCTGCAAGGGATGGGCGCGGCTGGTCTGGCGGGGGCTGGCCTTGTGCCGGGGCGGGCCGAGGCCGCGACCTCGATGAAATTCATGTGCTGGGAGGGCTATGACAGCCCGGCAATCATCAAACCCTTCGAGAAAGCCAATGATGTTTCGGTCTCGATCGACCTGATCACCGACAGCCCCGGCGGGTTTGCCAAGCTGGCAGCAGGTGCATGGCGCGATTTCGACGTGGTGGCGACGGACAGCCCCTGGGTGCAGCGGATGGGACCGGCTGGGATCGCTGAATTCCTTGATGATGGCGAATTTGCCGATGTTTACGAGGACTTCTATCCGCAGTTCCGCGCGCCCTTCGCGCCGCTTGAATTCGAGGGCAAGACGACCGGTCTTCCCACCCGCTGGGGCTGGGTCGGACCGACGGTTAACACCAAGTTCGACAAGCTGGAAACGTGGCGCAGCTACGCGCCTTGCTTTGATCCGGCCTATCGGGACAAGATCTGCGTGCTTGATTGGGGCGACTGGCCGATCATGCCGATGGCGCTGTATGCCGGGATCGACCCCTACAAAGAACTGGATGACAAGGAGCTGAACGAGATCCGCCTCGTGTTGCGCGCGCTCTTCAAGAATACCCGCGCGGTCGTGGGCGATCTTTCGGTCGCGCAGAAGGGGCTTATGGATGGATCGTTCCGCACGCTGATCGGGGGCGGCACCTACTGCACCTCGGCGCTGCGCAAGGATGGGCAGAAAGACATCATGTCGATCGTCCCCGAGCCGAAGGACGGTCTCAATCAGGGCATCATCTGGATGGAAGCGGGCGGCGTGGTCAAGGACCCGGTCGATGGCGCCAAAGCCAATGCATTGCTGCGCACGCTGACCTCGCCGGAGGTGGCGGTCGAGCTGGCCTGGACCGAAGCGACCTGCAACCTCGTTCCCTCGCAAAAGGCCGAAGCGCTGTTCACAGACGAGCAGAAGGACGTCTTGCAAATGGATTACATGTGGG
The DNA here is from genome assembly GCF_913064665.1 of uncultured Thioclava sp. Lineage (GTDB taxonomy): Bacteria > Pseudomonadota > Alphaproteobacteria > Rhodobacterales > Rhodobacteraceae > Thioclava > Thioclava arctica. The sequence goes on along the minus strand of NZ_CAJYBT010000002.1, from coordinate 106,166 downwards.
AGGCCTGGGATAAGTCTCACTTCCATAATGTCGCGCCCAATATGGACCAGATGCTTGAAATCTGGTCGCAGGAATTGGCTGCTGCGAATTGATCCTATGCGTTGCAGGGGCGGCGCGTGCCGCCCTTGCTCCCTTATCTGAGACAGGAAACACGCCTTGGCTTCTCCCATCATCCAAGCCACCGGAATCGAAAAATATTACGGCACCTATCGCGCCCTGAGCAACATCACGCTGAGCGTGGCCAATGGCGAGTTCCTCGCGCTGGTCGGGCCCTCGGGCTGCGGCAAGACCTCGCTGCTCAAGATCCTTGCCGGGTTCGAGGATTTGTCCGGCGGCAGTCTGATCATCGACGGGCAGGACATGGCGGGCATGCCGGCCTCGGCGCGCCCGACACGCATGGTGTTTCAAAAGCTGGCCTTGTTCCCGCACAAGACCGTCGCGCAGAATATCGGCTTTCCGCTGCATCTGGCCAAGCGCCCCAAGTCTGAGATCGACACTGCTGTGCGTCGGATGCTTGAGCTGATGCATCTGAAGGAAAGCTATCTCAACCGCTACCCGCATGAGCTGTCGGGCGGCGAGCAACAGCGTGTGGCACTGGCGCGCTCGATGATCTCGCAACCGCCCGTGCTGCTGCTTGATGAGCCGATGAGCGCGCTCGATGCCAAGCTCAAGAAATCGCTGCAGGCAGAGTTGAAACACTTGCATCGCCATGTCGGCACCAGTTTTGTCCATGTCACCCATGATCTGGAAGAAGCAATGATGCTGGCCGACCGGATCTGCGTGATGCGCGCGGGCAAGATCGTGCAGATCGGAGAGCCGTCCGAGATTTACTACCGACCGGCGGATGCCTTTGTCGCCGGGTTCATCGGCGACACGAACCTTCTGCCCGCCAAAATTACGCGCGCGGGCGAGGGGTTTGAGTTCTCATGCGACATCTTGCAGTGCAGCGCGCCGCGACTTGGCGCCGATCAGGTTGCCGCGGGGGTTGCTGCCGGGGCAGATGCGCTGCTGATGATCCGCCCCGAGATGCTGCGGCTTCTGGCGCCGGGTGAAAGCGCCGATTGCACCCTTGCGGGCACGGTGAGCGAGTATTTCATCCGTGGTGCCTCAATCCAGTATCGCATCACAGTCGCTGACACCGAGATCGTGATGGATGTTCCGGGCACCTCCGTTCTACCCGCCAAGCAGGGCGACGCGGTGCAGCTTGGTCTCTCGCTGAGCGATCTGTTCGCTGTGGAGGCCTGAGCCATGGCCGAGATGCAGAAATCGTGGCGCGACGGAGCTTTGCGGCTCTCGACCTTGCCCTTGCTGGTGCTTATGGGCCTGTTCTTCGTGATCCCGCTGATCATGACGGCACTCCTCAGCTTTCAGGGTACGCAGTATTACCGGCTTGTCTGGACTTGGGATCTGAACGTCTGGACCGATGTGTTCAGCCAGATCCACTATTGGAAGATCATGTGGCGCACCTTGACGATGGCGCTGGTTTGCACGCTGCTCTGCACAGTGCTGGCAATCCCGATTGCCTATGGGATGCTGCATCGCCTGTCGCGTTGGTCCGATCAGATCACGCTGCTTATGGTCTTTGCATTCCTGACCGATGCGGTGTTGAAAACCTTTGGCTGGGTGCTGTTTCTGGATCGCTCCGGCGTGCTTAACGGCACGCTTGAGTCGATCGGGTTTCCTCCGGCTGCGGTGAATGTGCTGTTTTCGCCAAATGCGACGATGATCGGCATGGTGTACAACCTGTTGCCCTACACCATCTTCACCACGGCGCTGTCGATGGCGCGAATTGACCGCGATCTGGTTCTGGCGGCGCGCGATGCCGGTGCGACGCGGCTGCGGGCCTTTGTCGAAGTGACCTTGCCGCTGGCCAAACCCGGCATCTGGGCGGGCGCGGTGCTGGTGTTCGTGCTTAGCCTTGGCGTGTTTCTGGAACCCAAGGTGATGGGTGGGGGCACGTCGCCGCTTGCGGCCGAACTGATCCGTCAAAGCTTTGAGACGCGGGTGAACTGGCCTCTCGGTGCGGCGCTGACGCTTGTTCTGATCGTGATCGGGGCCGCGGTTCTGGCTGTGGCCGGGGCTCTGGCTTTCTGGCAGGCACGGAGGGGCTCCAATGACTGATCAGATGGAAAAACGTCTTGCGGATTTCGTCCTGTATGGCTCGGTGATCGCGGTGCTGATCTTCTTCTATATCCCGATCGCGACACTGATCCTGTTCTCCTTCACCCAAAGCCGGTTCCTGTCCTGGCCGATTTCCGAGTTCTCGACGCGCTGGTATGGCGCGTTGCTGGCGGATCGGGATTTCTGGTCGTCGCTGGGCAATTCCGCTTTGTTGGCGGTGCTTGCGACCGTGTTCGCTACACTTCTCGGGATTGGCGGAGCCTTTGCTTGGAGCCGCTACAAGTTTCGGTTTCAGTGGGGCTTCCGCATTCTGACCTTCGCGCCGCTCCTGTTCCCGCAATTGCTGCTTGGGGTTGTGATGCTGCTGTGGTTTTCCGTGCTGGCGGGGTGGCTGAACCTGTCGCCGGGGCTTTGGTCGGCGGTGATCGGCCATGTGATTTACATCACGCCGTTCTGCATCGTCATTATCTCGGTTCAAATGCAGGGCTATGACGACACGCTTGATTACGCCGCCGAGGATGCGGGGGCGACGCGCTGGCAGATATTGCGCGAGATTACCTTGCCGCTGATCTGGCCCGGAATCTTCTCGGCCGCGATCTTTGCCTTCCTGCTGTCTTGGGGGAATTTCTACATCACTTACAGCCTGTCAGGATCGACACGCACGCTGCCCACTTTCGTGTTCTCGGGCATCGCTGTGGGATCGTCGCCGATCTATCCGGCGCTGGCCACGTTGACCTTTCTGCCAGCCTTGGTGCTGATCTTTGCCGTCGGCAGTCTGCGCAAACGCGCCGCCCGCCGTCGCCTGATCAAGATCGCTGAGGGCTGACCCATCCAACGGAGTTTGTCCGATGACTGCACATGATTTTACGACGCTGCAAACCCGCTGGAGTTTCCCGACGCTGGTCTGGTTCGGGGCAGGGCGGCTGGCCGATCTGCCCGCCGGGCTGGCCGAGATCGGGGCGCGCGCGCCGCTGATCATCAGTGATCGCGGGCTTGCGGCCTCGGACATCGTCGCGCAGGCGAAGGCGGCGTTTGAAAGTGTCGGCATTGCGCCCGGCCTGTTTTGCGATGTGCAACCCAACCCGAGCGTTGAAAACGTCATGTCCGGTCTCACGGCCTTGCGCGCAGGGGGGCATGATTGCGTGATCGCGCTGGGCGGCGGCTCGGCGATGGATGCGGCTAAGGCGGTCGCGATGATGGCCGGGCAGGATCGCCCATTGCTGGATTTCGAGGATGTCGGCGACAATTTCCGCCGCGTCCAAACCGAAGGGATGGTGCCGGTGATCGCCATTCCGACCACAGCCGGGACCGGTTCTGAATTCGGGCGCTCCTCGGTGATCACCGACGCGGACAGCCATCGCAAGGTCATCATTTTCCACCCCGAGATGCTTCCCGAGCTGGTGATCCTCGACCCGCAGGTGACGGTCGGTCTGCCGCCTCGTTTGACGGCCGCGACGGGAATGGATGCGCTCTCGCACGCGCTTGAAGCGCTCTGTGCGCCGGGCTGGCATCCGATGGCAGATGGTCTGGCGCTGACGGCGCTAAAGATGATCGACGAGTCCTTGGCGACGGCCTATTCGCAGCCGGGTAACCTTGGCGCGCGTGCCAACATGCTGGCCGCCTCGGCCATGGCTTGCACCGCTTTGCAAAAAGGGCTGGGGGCAGTTCACGCGCTGGCACACCCGTTGGGCGCGCGCCATGGTGCCCATCACGGGATGCTCAACGCCGTGCTGATGGCGCATGTGCTGCGCTTCAATCTCTCGGCGGTGGGCGCGCAGATGGCGACGCTGGCACATGAATTGCGGCTGGTAGGCGATGATCCCGGCGCGGCTGTGCTGGACTGGCTAGAGACGTTGCGGGCGCGTATCGACATGCCTTCGACGCTTAGCGGCATGGGTGTTGACGTAGCCGAGTCCGATATTGCGGCGCTGGTGGCCGATGCCTTGCGTGACCCGTGCGCGGGCGGAAACCCCGTTCCCTTGACGGCGGCTGGGGTTGAGCAGATTCTGCGCGCCGCACTTTGAGCCAGCTTGATCCGGTCCGCGCGGGGCAAGCAAATCAGCGCCAACAGGAGAACGCCATGAAACTCGCCCTCGTTCAGCCGCAGCCGCTTTCTTCTGACACAGCGCAGATTCTGTCGGTCATAGAGGTTTGGGTCAAAGGGCTGGCCTCGCTAGGCGCCGATCTTGTGGTGCTGCCCGAACTGATCCTGCCCGGCTATAATCGCCCCGAGGCCCATCACGCAGAGGCCCAGCCATTAGACGGAGTCTGGTGCCGCGCCATGGGAGAGATTGCGCGTCAGACGGGGTGTGCGATCTGTTATGGCTGGGCCGAACGGCTGGGGGATCAGGTTTTCAATGTGGCGTCGGTGCTGGACAAGACCGGCGCGCGGATCGCGCATTACCGCAAGATCCAGCTGTTCGGGGCTATGGAAAAGGCGAGTTTCGCCTTTGGCACCCAAGCGCCGCCCGTCTTTGAGCTGAACGGCACACGGATGGGACTGCTGATCTGCTACGATATTGAGTTTCCCGAACACGCGCGGGCGCTCGCGCGAGCGGGATGCGAGCTGATCCTCGTGCCCACGGCGAACCCGGTGGGCTACGATCATGTGCCCGATCTGCTGGTGCGTGCACGCGCGAATGAGAACGCCGTGACGGTGGTCTATGCAAATTATTCAGGGCCCGATGGCGAAATCAGTTTCGGAGGGAGGTCAATTATTGCCGGGCCAGATGGGCAGCCGTTGGCGCAGGGCGGCACAGGGCCCACAATGCTCGTTGCAGACATCCCGCACCGGGCTGAGTATCCGCCAGAGGTGATGTCGGTCCAGTTCAAAGATCTGCGCCAGTACTAGGATAAATATCTTTACCTGATGGCATGCCGCCAGCTGCGTGCGTGACGCTATTTCGATCAATCTAATCCGCAAAAATGGGCGGGCGTGGAAGGACGATTGCCCGGTTGCACGGGGTCGAATCGAAGCCTTGCGTGCCACCCGGCACTACGGCTGGGCGGTCTGGACGTGCAGGACAGGACCCCACGCTCGAAGTCGCACCGAAACGAACCCTTTCATGGTTTGCCATCTAGAGCGAGAGTTGTGGGAGTGTATTTCTCGTCATGGCAGAGTTCTGCGCCGCTCGGTAAGTTAGCATCTGATGCAAAGATAACCATACCAGCTTAAAAATTATGCAATGGCACTGTTTTCTCTCATGCAGGGTCACCTTGCATACAGGTTTGTGATTTTGCCCCTTGTTTTGAAACGTAGCGAAATGGCACGCTAAAGACACATCGGAAAGGTCCGAACGGCATTTGCGCCTCGCTTTGACTCCGCTTTTCAGCGGTCGGTCAGCGGGGCGTTTTGCATTTTTGGGGTTTCGACAAGTCGAAGGAACGTCATGAAAGAACGCATTGAACTGGGTTTGCTTTACTCGCGGTCGGGAAGCTATTCGCTGATCTCCGAGGCTTGCCGCAGCGGCGTATTGGGCGCGATTGCCAAGATCAACGCCGATCCCGACATGCCGCTTAGTTTCGTTGCTGTCGAGCGCGACCCGCAGGGCAATGCCGATGCTTACGGCCCGCTTTGCGAGGAAATTTTGAACCAAAGTTCGGCGCGTCATGTGATCGGCTGCGTTACCTCATGGAGTCGCAAAGAGGTCATCCCGACGCTCGAACGCGCGGGCGGCACGCTGTGGTACACCATTCCTTACGAAGGGTTCGAGGCCTCCGATCACGTGGTTTACACCCATGCCTGCCCGAACCAGCATCTGTTGCCGCTGCTGGGCTGGGCCTTTGCGCGGCTGGGGCGGCGGGGCTACCTGATGGGGTCGAATTACATCTGGGGCTGGGAGATGAACCGCCTCGCCCGCGAGGTTATTTCGGGTGCGGGTGGCGAGGTGCTGGGCGAGCGTTACCTGCCGCTTGGCGCGCTGGAAATCGAGCGCCTGATTGCCGAGATCCGCGCCACACGTCCCGATTTCGTGCTCAATAACCTGATTGGTCCGTCGCAATATGCGTTCCTTGAGGCCTATCACCGTCTGGGTCAGGAGGATGCGCATTTCCGCCCCGAGACGTGCCCGATCCTGTCGTGCAACCTGACCGAATGCGAATTGCCCGCGATCCATCCCGATGCTGCCGAAGGGCTGGTGGCGGCGGGGCCTTATTTTCGCGGTGTGCAGGGCTGGCCCGATGGCGGACAGAATTTCGGCTCCTCGCATGAGGCGGCGGCCTATTCTGCGGTGCATCGACTGGCGCGCTTGCTGTCGGGGCATGCAGGGGCGGCGCGGGAAAGCCTGTCGCAGCTTCTGGCCCATGCGCCCGGTGGCAGCGAAGGGATCGATTTGGCCACCCATCACACGCAGCTTCCTGTGCTGATCGCGCAGGTCGAAAATGGCGCATTCGTCCCGCGTGAACGCTTTGCGCCGGTGGCGGGCGATCCCTACCTCGCACATGGGCGCGAGGCGATCTTGCAGGGGGCTTCCAGCTTACGGGTGGTGTCATGACAAGGCGCATTCGCATTCCCGTTCTGGGCGGTGCGCGCGTCTATGTGCTGCACCGTCCTCATCCCACGCTGCAAGCGCTGGATCGGCAATTGCGCGCAATCGGGTTGGATGTGGTTCAGTGCTGGCCCGAACTGCCCGCCGAAGCGCTGTCGGGGGATTTCGTCTTTTTTGATGCCGATCAAGGCTATGACGCGCAATTTCCTTGGCCTACCGGGCAAAGCCCAATGCCGATGATTGCGCTGATCGGCTCAGAAGCGCCCGGACGCATCGAGTGGTCGCTTGAGACGGGCGCGCATGCGCAACTGCTCAAACCTGTGGGCGATGGTGGGGCCTATTCGGCGCTCCTGATTGCCCGCATCGCCTTTGAGGCGCGCCAGTCCTTATCCGCCGAGATCGCCGATCTGCGCCGCCGCCTTGATGAGCGCCAAACCGTCGTGCGCGCGGTCACGCTGCTTGCCGCGCGCGGCAAATCCGAGTCCGAAGCCTATGACCAGTTGCGCCAGATGGCGATGGCGTGGCGGGTGAGTTTTGAAGATGGCGCGCGCCGCGTTGTTGCCAGCCACGATGCGCAAGGAGGTGCAAATGACCGATCTGACCTTGGCTAAGGGTGCGACTGGCCCGCAAAGCGCTTGGCGTCGTTTGCTGGGACGCAAGCTGGCCCTGTTGGGGTTGGCGTTGATTGCGGTCGTTGTCGGCGGAGCGATTTTTGCGCCCTGGATTGCGCCCTATCAGCCACAAGAGCAAATGTTTGACGGGCTCACGCTGGAAGGCGCGCCGATGCCGCCGGGGGCACAGTTTTGGCTGGGCACCGATTTGTTGGGGCGCGATCTGTTCTCGCGCATCCTGTATGGCGCGCGCACCTCACTGATTATCGGGGTGGTCGCCAATGGGCTGTCGCTGATTATCGGCACCTTGATTGGCGTCACGGCGGGATATTTCCGCGGTTGGATTGGCGCGGTGCTGATGCGCTTCACCGATCTGATGATGGCGTTTCCCGCGCTATTGCTGGCAATTTGTCTTGCGGCGATTTTCACGCCTTCTCTGTGGATCGTGGCGATGGTGATCGCGCTGGTGAACTGGGTGCAGACGGCACGTGTGGTCTATACTGAAACCTCGGCGCTGGCCGAGCGCGAATTCGTCGCGGCTGAAAAGACGCTGGGCGCGGGAACGGCGCGCATCCTGTTTCGCCATATCCTGCCCCATCTCGTGCCGATGATCATCGTTTGGGGCACGCTGGGGATTTCGACCACGGTGCTGCTGGAGGCCACGCTTAGCTACCTTGGCGTCGGCGTGCAGCCCCCAACGCCAAGCTGGGGCAACATCATCTTCGAAAACCAGACCTATTTTCAGGCCGCACCTTGGCTCGTGTTTATTCCGGGCGCTGCGATCTTGTTGCTGGCGCTGGCCTTCAACCTTGTGGGCGATGCGCTGCGTGATGTGCTCGACCCGACGCAAAGGGGGCGTTCGTAATGCTGGCCTATCTTGCCCGCCGCCTGATCCAGGCTGCGCTGATCCTACTGGGTGTGTCCTTCATCACCTTCTTCCTGCTCTACGTGCTGCCCGCCGACCCGGTGCGTCAGATTGCGGGACGGTCCGCCACCGCGCAGACGGTCGAGAATATCCGCCATCAATTGGGGCTCGATCAGCCGTTTGTGGTGCAATACTGGCGCTATCTGGTCGGATTGGTGCAGGGCGACATGGGGCGCAGCTACCTGCAAAAAACGGATGTCGCTACGCTGATCATGGCGCGCTTGCCTGCTACACTACTGTTGATGCTGGGCGCTATCGTGGCCGAGTTGGTGATCGGTTTGACACTGGGCATTATCGCCGCAATCCGGCGTGGCGGCGCGTTGGATCAGACGCTGATGATCACCTCTTTCGTAGCGGTGTCTGCGCCGCAATTCGTGGTTGGTCTGCTGCTGCTTTATGTCTTTGCGGTCAAGCTAAGCTGGTTCCCAATCGGCGGCTATGGCAGCTTTTCCAACCTTGTGCTGCCCGCACTGACGCTGGGGATCATGGGGTCGGGTTGGTATAGCCGGATGATGCGATCAAGCATGATCGACGTGCTGCGCTCAGACTATATTCGTACCGCACGCGCCAAGGGGCTGCGCCGGTCGCGCGTGCTGGTGTTGCACGCCATGCCCAACGCCATTTTGCCCATTATCGCGATGATCGGCATTGATATCGGCATTTTCATGTCGGGCATCGTCGTCGTCGAAAGCGTCTTTGGCTGGCCGGGCATCGGCCAGCTCGCGTGGCAGGCGATCCAGCGCGTGGATATCCCGATCATCATGGGCGTCACGCTGGTCTCGGCCTGCGCCATCGTGCTGGGAAACCTGATTGCCGACATGATCACCCCCTTCATCGACCCGCGCATCAAGCTGCGCTGATCGCAACCAGACCCCCGGCAAAACGGGGCAAGACTGCAAGAAACGTTCAACAGACGGAGAGAAAAATGAGCCTGATGAAAACCATGCTGACGACAAGCGCGCTGGCGGTGTCGCTGTCATTCGCCGGTGCCGCGCTGGCGCAAGATTACCAGCCCGACCCCAATGCCAAGCCCGGCGGCAATATCATCGTCACCTACAAGGATGACGTGGCCACGCTTGATCCCGCGATCGGCTATGACTGGCAGAACTGGTCGATGATCAAATCGCTGTTTGACGGGCTGATGGATTACGTCCCCGGCACGACCGAGCTGCGCCCGGGGCTGGCCGAAAGCTATGACGTCTCTGATGACGGGATGACCTTTACCTTTCACCTGCGTCCCGGCGTGAAATTCCACAATGGGCGCGAGATGACCGCCGAGGATGTGAAATACTCGCTTGATCGCGTCACCAACCCGGCCACGCAATCGCCCGGCGCGGGCTTCTTTGGCTCGATCATGGGCTATGACGCGATGGCGGATGGTTCCGCCAGCGAACTTAGCGGTGTCGAGGTGGTGGATCCTGCGACCGTCAAGATCACGCTCAGCCGTCCCGATGCGACCTTCCTGCATGTGATGGCTCTGAATTTCGCCTCGATCGTGCCGAAAGAAGCAGTCGAGAAATGGGGCGCCGATTTCGGCAAACACCCCGTTGGCACCGGCGCCTACAAGCTGGCGGATTGGACCATCGGGCAGCAGTTGGTCTTTGCCAAGAACACCGATTACTGGCGCGCGGGCGTGCCCTATCTCGACCAGATCACCTTTGAAGTCGGTCAAGAGCCCATCGTGGCGCTGCTGCGCTTGCAAAAAGGCGAGGTGGACGTGCCCGGCGATGGCATTCCGCCTGCGAAATTCGAAGAGGTCATGAACAACCCCGCCGAAAAAGCCCGCGTGGTCGAGGGCGGTCAGCTGCAGACCGGTTATATCACGCTCAATGTCAAAATGCCGCCCTTTGACAATCTCAAGGTGCGCGAAGCGGTCAATATGGCGATCAACAAGAAGCGCATCACGCAGATGATCAACGGGCGCGCGATTCCGGCCAATCAGCCGCTGCCGCCCTCGATGCCCGGCTATATCAAAGACTACAAAGGCTATTCCTTTGACGATGCCGCCGCCAAAAAACTGCTGGCCGAGGCCGGGTTTGCCGATGGGTTCACGACCGAGCTTTACGTCATGAACACCGATCCCAATCCGCGCATCGCGCAGGCGATCCAGCAGGATCTGAAGGCGATTGGTATTACCGCCGAGATCAAATCGCTAGCTCAGGCCAATGTGATCGAGGCGGGTGGCGCGGGCAAAGCACCGATGATCTGGTCGGGCGGCATGGCGTGGATTGCCGACTTCCCCGATCCCTCGAACTTCTATGGCCCGATCCTGGGCTGTGCGGGCGCGGGCGAGGGCGGCTGGAACTGGTCGAAATTCTGCGACCCCGAGATCGACGCCGAGGCCACAAAGGCCGACAGCTTTACCGATCCCGCCGATCCCAAGCGTCTTGCGATGTGGTCGGATGTCTATGCCAAGGTGATGGAGCAAGCCCCATGGGTGCCGGTCTTTAACGAGCAGCGCTACACCATGAAATCTGAACGGATGGGCGGGGCAGACAACCTCTACGTCGATCCGGTCTCGATTCCGGTCAACTATGACTATGTTTATGTGACGAAGTGAGAGAACATGTGCAAAGCCTGTGACTACACGATCCATGGCGCACAACACCATTTCGGCTGGGACAATTCGCTTGTCCCGGCCGAGACGGTAGCCCCGGGATCGACCATCGAATTTTACTGCCATGATAGTTCAGCCGGTCAGCTTGGCCCGTCCTCGACCGTGGCCGATGTTGCAACGCTGGATTTCGGCAAGATCAACCCGGTCTCCGGGCCGATCTATGTTGACGGCGCTATGCCCGGTGATGTGCTAAAAGTAACGATCGACAGCTTCACCCCGCGGGAGGCCGAGGGGTCCGCTTGGGGCTGGACGGCCAATATTCCCGGCTTCGGGCTGTTGGCCGATCAGTTCACCGACCCTGCGCTGACGATCTGGAAATATGATGCCGTATCGCCTGATAAGGCGCTGTGGGGACGCGAGGGCAAGGTGCCGCTCAAGCCGTTTTGCGGCACGATCGGGGTCGCCCCTGCCGAGGCCGGGCTGCATTCCATCGTGCCGCCCCGGCGCGTAGGGGGCAATCTTGATATCCGTGATCTGGCGGCGGGCACCACGCTTTATCTGCCCGTCGAGGTCGAGGGCGCGCTGTTTTCGGTCGGTGATACCCATGCCGCGCAGGGCGATGGAGAGGTCTGCGGCACCGCGATTGAAAGCCCGATGAACACCGTGCTCAGCTTTGATGTAATCAAGAACGAGCCGCTGAAATTCCCGCGCTTCACCACGCCGGGCCCGGTTACGCGTCATCTTGACAGCGCGGGCTATGAGGTCACGACGGGCATTGGCCCCGACCTGATGTCGGCGGCGCGCGACGCGGTGGCGGGTATGGTCGATCTGCTCTGTGCGCAGCGCGGCATGGCCCCGGTTGATGCCTATATGCTGGTCTCGACCTGTGGCGATCTGCGGATCTCCGAGATCGTCGATATGCCCAACTGGGTTGTCAGCTTCTATTTCCCGAGATGTGTCTTCGAATGAACCAGAACCCTACAGTTCAGTCTGGGGCCGTGCCGGCCCCAGATGTCGCCCCGACCGTTCTCGAGGTTGCGGGGCTGACGATTTCCGTGCGCGCCGAGGGCGTCGAGCGGGCCTTGGTCAGTGATCTGAGTTTCACCCTTGCGCGCGGCGAGACCATCGCCATTGCGGGTGAAAGCGGCTCTGGCAAGTCTTTGACATCGCTCGCGATCATGGGGCTGTTGCCGCCACCTGCGCTGCGCGTCAGTGCCGGGGCGATCACGCTTAATGGCACCGATCTGACGGCGCTGCCCGAGACCAAGATGCGTGCCATTCGCGGCGATCGCATCGCGATGATTTTTCAAGAGCCGATGACCTCGCTCAACCCTGTGCTGAGCATAGGGCTACAACTGACCGAGGCTATTCGCGCCCACGAGCCGATCTCCAAGAGCGAGGCTGAGGCACGTGCGCTTGAGGCGCTCAAAGCGGTGCGCATTTCCGAGCCGGAACGCAGGATGACGCAATATCCGCATGAATTGTCTGGCGGAATGCGTCAGCGGGTGATGATTGCAATGGCGCTGGCCTTGCGCCCCGATGTGCTGATTGCGGATGAACCCACAACCGCGCTTGATGTAACGGTGCAGCGCGAGGTGTTAGACCTTTTGCGCGATCTGCAACGCGAAATGGGCACCGCGATTATCCTGATCACCCATGATATGGGCGTGGTGGCCGAGATGGCCGAGCGGGTGATTGTGATGCAGCAGGGCCGCGCTGTTGAACAGGGCGCGGTGAATGATATTTTCGCCACCCCGCGCGCCCAGTATACCCGCGATCTTTTGGCTGCCGTGCCGCGCATGGGCGATGGTAGCGGGGCCAGTTTAGGCGATGCGCAAACGGACATCGTGGCCAGCCTGCGCGATGTGCAGGTGCGCTTTGACATTCGCGGCGGGATCTTGTCGCGGGTCACGCACCGGGTGCATGCGGTCGAAAATGTCAGCTTTGATCTCCGCGCGGGCCAAACGTTTTCGCTTGTCGGCGAGTCAGGCTGTGGGAAATCCACCATTGCCAAAGCGCTTGTCGGGCTGGTGCCGCATCAGGGCCGCATCGAGGTGGCGGGCCATACGCTTGGTGGGCTAAACGGCAAGGATATGAAAGCGTTACGGCGCGACGTCCAAATCGTTTTTCAAGACCCGATGGCCGCGCTGGACCCACGTATGCGGGTGGGCGATCTGGTGGCAGAGCCGCTGGTTATTCACGCGATCGACACACCCGAGCAACGCCGTAATCGCGTGGCGGAACTGTTCGAACGCGTCGGACTGGCACCCGATCACCTTGATCGCTACCCCCACGAGTTTTCCGGCGGCCAGCGCCAGCGCATCTGCATCGCGCGCGCCCTTGCGCTGCAACCCAAGTTGATCATCGCCGATGAAAGCGTCTCGGCGCTGGATGTGTCAGTGCAGGCGCGGGTGCTTGATCTCCTTGATGCGCTCAAGAGTGAATTTGGCATCGCCTATCTGTTTATCAGCCACGATATGGCGGTGGTCGAGAATATCTCGGACCGGGTAGCGGTCATGTATATGGGCCAGATCGTCGAAATGGGCACACGGGCGCAGATTTTTGGTGATCCGCGCCATCCCTATACCAAGCGCCTTATGGCGGCAGTTCCGGTGCCCGATCCGACCTATTCCCGCCCGCCCGTTGCGCGTCTTGCCTCAGAAATCCCAAGTCCGATTTACAAGTTGGGTGCCAGTCCCGCGCGGATGGCGTTGCGCAATGTCGGTGACGGGCATCTGGTCGCTGATGCGTTTGTCACTGGCTAAGTAAGCGTTCGGGTTTAATGACGGCTCTTTGAATCTGCTGATTTGGTGGGGCGCATTATGTTGGCGCGGCTTGGCCAAAACGGGGTGTGCCCCGCCATATGCCCAATAGCGTCAATCGTGACTGTAGAAGTCCGTCCACTTTCTGCACGGGTCTTCGCGTTTCAGACGCGAAGGCCTTAAAAATCTGGCTCCTAGCGAGGTAGCAAGGCGTTCAGATCGTTGCGCAAATCCCGCAATGCCTGATCCTGATGCTTACTGTCGGAGGCGATAAACTCGATGAAGCGAGCGTTTTGCAGGTTGAATAGCGCCCAACCGAGATGGATCGAATTGGTGTCGTCATCAAGCCTCCCTGCCGCTTTCATATTCTCAATCTCGCGGATCAAAACCGAGGCCAGACGGTGGTCAAGCTCACGGTAAAGCTTGCTGAAACGTGGTTCGGTTCCGCTGATGGACGCCGAAATTACCTGTCGCCAAACAGGTTTATCGAGATGCGTCAGCGTGTGGTCGCAGATGAGCGTAAAGAACCGCAGCACAAGATTAACCAGATCGGGCGGTGGGGCCGCCAGATTTCGATCAAGCGTTTCAAGAAGCTCGCGGTCACTTTCGGCGACCAGTGCAAGGAGCACGCCTGATTTCGTGCCATAGTAATTATGCACCGTGACGCTTGAGACACCGGCAATCTCGGCAATCGCTTCGATAGTGATATTGTCGAGCCCAGCCTCAACGAAAAGGCTTTTGGCCGCGGCGATGATGCGCGCGCGTCTGCCCTCTTTTTGCCGCTCTCGCAGGCTCAATGTTTGTGATCGTTCCATAGGCGTATTTTCGAGATGTGCGGCGGGAAATGCAACCTAAATTTTAGTGATGTAAAATTTTTAGTAGACTAAAAAATTTTGTTGCGTATATTTTTTCGAGTAACCGCATCTGGGAGCTGATCATGCGTAAACTCACCTTCGCCCTGTCGATCGCCAGCGCCATGTTGGGCAGCGCTGCTGCTGCGCAGGCAAACGAAACCATCAATGTCGGAATCTGCGTATCTTGGCCGGGCTATGCCATGATGGACGTAGCCAAGCAGAAAAACCTGATTTCCGGCTATGACCTGAACATCGTGAACTTCGAGGATCCGCTGGGTGGGCATGCTGCGCTCGCGGCGGGGCAGATCGACGTCTATGGCTGCACGGCGGATTATATCCCCGTTGCCGTCGATGCGGGCCTGAATGAAGTCAACGTCGCCTATCTCAACCCGTCTTACGGTGTTGATCACGTGGTTCTTGCCGCCGGGATGACGCCAGAGACGCTTAAGGGAAAGAAGGTCGCCGCACCGCAAGCATATATTGGTCAATTGCTGATGGGGTTGTGGCTGGACCGCGTGGGCATCGCGCCGGGCGATGTGGATTGGGTGAACCTGAACGCGGATGAGGCCGTGGGGCCGATGCTCTCGGGTGACCTTGCTGCGGCCTATATGTATGAGCCGTGGATCTCGAAGGTGATCGAGGCCGCACCTGGCACCAAGTCAATCGTCGACACCACGGATCCGGAAATGCTCAAGACCGGCATTTTCATGGATTCGCTTTTCATGAACAAAGACTTCATCGCCAAGAACCGTCCCGCGGCATTGGCCGTGCTGAAGGCCGAGTGGGATGCCCGCGCCTACTGGCACGCAAATGTCGAAGAGACCAACCAGATGATCGCCGAATATCTGCAATGGCCGGCTGCCGATGTGGCCTCGGTGATTGGCACCAATGGCAAAAGCCTTTCGGGCGGCATCTATATGTTTGATTTCGATGAATCGGCGCGCACCTGTGGTGTTCTTGATGGGGCGCCGCCCTTTGGATTGCCCAATGGCTCAATGGCCGGATCGGTGGCACTGACCAACGAATGGTGGATCAAGCTTGGCCTTATGAAGAACACGATCGACCCGGCTGCCGGCATTGATTGTTCCTTGATGGGCGACTTGGTCAAATCCGGCTATCGCCAGTCCTTCCAAGCGACTGAGTAACCCTTTGTCAGTTACCTCCCCTCGACTTCGGTCGAGGGGCCCTTGCGGGAGCCCATCATGCGGCAAAAGTTTCCAACCCGGCGCAAGCCCAAATTCTTACAGGTGCGCGTGCCGGTGTCATCGCGCCAAATGCTGATCTCGGCGATCGGGATTTGGGCCGGGTTCTTTGGCATCTGGATCCTCGCGACCAGCTTGCACTGGGTGAACCCGCTTCTGGTTCCGGCACCCGGCGATGTCCTGAGTGCGACTGTTCGCCTGTTCGCTAGCGGTTTTGGTAGCGATGTTCTGATCTCGATGATGCGCGTGCTGGTGTCGTTTACGCTGGCCTGCCTTGTGGCCATCCCGCTGGGGGTGGCGATGGGGGCCTTTCCGGCGGTCGATGCGATCTTTGCGCCGTTCGTTTCCGCCTGGCGCTATCTGCCCGCGCCCTCGTTCATCCCGATCCTGCTGATGTGGTTTGGCACCGGTGAGGCGCCGAAACTGGCGCTGCTGTTTCTGGGCGTGATCTTCTTTCTCATCACGCTGATCGCGGATCACACCAAAGAAATCCGCAAAGAGTTGATTGAAACGGCTCTTACGCTGGGGGCCGGGCGGTGGGCCACCGTCTTTGGCGTGATGCTGCCCGCCGTTGCCCCTAATATCCTGACGGCGATGCGCCAGATGTTGGCCGTGGTCTGGACCTATCTGGTGATCGCCGAGATCGTCGCCTCAACCACGGGTATCGGCGCGATGATGATGCGCGCACGTCGCTTTCTGCATACCGACGAAATCCTGTCGGGTATCATCGTGATCGGTGTCTTGGGGCTTATCTTCGACAAAGCCTTCGCGATCCTGCACCGCCGCCTCTTTCCCTATCTGCAAGAGGTGCGCTGATGTCTCAACCTTTGCTTCAGATTAATAACGTCTCGAAAACCTTCGCCTTGTCCAAAGGGCAGTCGCTGACGGCTGTCGATAATGTTTCGTTTGCGGTTGAGAAGGGCTCGATCTGTGTCCTTCTGGGGCCATCAGGTAGCGGCAAATCAACCATTCTGCGGATGATCGCGGGGCTTGAGACGCAAAGCAGCGGGACGATCGCGCTGAAGGGGGCCGAGATTGACGGCCCGGCGCGCGAGCGCGGGATGGTCTTTCAGGCCTACACGTCGTTTGACTGGATGTCGGTTGGCAAAAATGTCGAGTTCGGGATGAAGGTCAACGGCGTCCCGGTCAAAGAACGGCGCGAGCGTGCGGCCCATTTCATAGGTCTCGTCGGGCTGTCAAAGTTCATCGACACCTATCCGTCCCAGCTTTCGGGCGGGATGCGTCAGAGGGTGGCGATTGCGCGGACCTTGGCGAATGCGCCCGAAGTGTTGCTGATGGACGAACCGTTCGGCGCGCTGGATGCCGAAACGCGCTGGCAGATGCAGGAATTGATGATCGAGGTCGCCGAAGCCTCGGGAACGACGATGATCATCGTGACCCATGACATCGAAGAGGCGATTTTTCTGGCGGATAAAATCGTCTTTCTGTCCAGCCATCCGGGTCGGATCAAAGAAGACATCATCCCCGATTTCAAACCGGCAGAACGACTGCGCAGCAAGGAAGAGTTGCTGGAATGTCCGGGGTATATCGACATTGAACGCAAGATCATGCGGATGATGCGTGAAGAGGGGCAGCACGGATGACACTCTCATTCTCCGGACGCAGCGTTGTCATCACCGGCTCAAGCCGCGGGATCGGATTTGGCATCGCACAGGGCTTTGCGCAGGCGGGCGCGCAGCTACATCTGATTGCCGATGACGCCGCCATCCATGAGCGCGCGGCAGAACTGGGCGCGACATCGGCGCAGGCAGATATCTCTGACAAGGGACAGGTTGCCGAAGCGCTGGCTCCACTTGGTCGGATCGACGTGCTGATCAACAATGCCGGCTTGGAGCTGATGACGCCCATCAGTGACGGTTCTGACGCGGTCAGCGATGCGTTTCGCCGGGTGATCGACATCAATGTCACCGGGACGGCCTTGGTGACCGCCGCAGCCCTGCCGCACATGGGCGCGGGGGGCGCGATCGTGAATACGGCTTCAATCTGGGGTCGGGTCGCCGAGCCGGGCTTTGGTGCCTATGTCGCCTCGAAACACGCGATCATCGGGCTGACCAAGACCTGGGCGCGCGAATTGGGGCCGCGTGGCATTCGCGTCAACGCGGTCTGTCCCGGCTGGGTGCGCACCGAGGCCTCAATGCGTTCACTGGGCCGGATCGCAGCGGAGTCAGGGGAGGACGAGGCCGTGTTGTTGGATAGCATCGTTGCCGGGCAGGCTCTGCCGGGGCTGATGGAGCCACCCGATATGGCCCAGACCTATCTGTTTCTGGCCTCGGACTTGGCCAGCAATATCACGGGCCAATCTCTGGGCGTGGACCGAGGAGAAGTGCCGTGGTGAAACCGTTGCAAGGCAAACGCGCGTTGGTCACGGGGGCTGCCAGCGGGATCGGGCGGGCCATCGCCTTGGCGTTGCACGATGCCGGGGCCAAGGTGATCGGGCTTGATCTGGCTGCGTCCGAGGGCGACATCGCGATCCTGCCCTGTGATCTTGCCGACGAAGCGCAGATCAAGACCGCCATTGGCGAGGCGGCCCGGCGCTTGGGTGGCATCGACATTCTGATCAACAATGCGGGCATCTTCGAAGAGCGGTCCTTGGCCGATCTTAGTGCCGATCATATCGACCGAATGACCGCCATCAATCTGCGCGCGCCAATGCTGGTCGCGCGCGAGGTTTTGGCGCATCTCCCCGAAGGCGGGCGGATCATCAATATCGTATCGGAACTGGCCTATCTGGGGCGCGCGGGGGGCTCTGTCTATGCGGCCACCAAGGCGGCGATGCTGGGGGCCACCCGATCTTGGGCGCGCGAATTGGCGCCGCGCATTTTGGTAAATGCGGTCGCGCCGGGCCCCACCGATACACCGCTGCTGGATTTCGAAAACCTCAGCCCCGAGGGCAAGGCCTTGGAAACCAACAACCCCCTTGGCCGCATTGGCCGCCCCGAAGAAGTGGCCGCGGCGGTGGTCTTTCTGGCCGGGCCGGGAGCCACCCTATTTACCGGGCAATGCCTTGGCGCCAATGGCGGCGCGGCCATGACATAATGGATCAGAGTATGATAGATAGTGTATTTTACGCAGAGCTTCCTTGGCCCGATGTCGAGGCGCGCATTGCTGCCGGGGCGCCCGTTTTTCTACCCTTAGGCGCAACCGAGCAGCATGGTCGCCATATGGCGCTGAATGTCGATGTGGTGATCCCCACGGCGATTGCGGCACGCTCGGCGGCTGAGCTGGGCGGGCTGGTCTTGCCCACCGTTGCTTATGGCAATCGCTCGCAGCCCAAGACGGGCGGGGGGCCGGGCTTTCCCGGCACGCTCAATCTGAGTGCGCATACGTTTTCGCTGATCGTGCGCGATGTGATCTGCGAGTTGTTTCGCCAGAACGTGCGCAAGATCGTCACCGTGAATGGGCATTACGAAAATATCGGTCCGACGATTGAGGGGATCGAACTGGCGCTGGATGCGATCGGTCGCGACCGCGCTGCGGACCTTGTCATTTTGCGCGTCGATCATTGGGATATGGTGCGCCCCGAAACGCTGGATCGCATCTTCCCCAATGGCTATCCGGGGATCGAGCTGGAGCATGCCTCGGTGCTGGAAACATCGATGATGATGGCGCTGCGCCCCGAGTTGGTGGACCTGTCCAAGGCGCGCCATGACGGGCCCGCCGCCTTCCTGCCCTATGACCGCTTCCCCAAACCTTGCGCCGAGGTCCCACCCTCGGGCGTGCTGTCGCTGACCGAAGGGTCATCGGCCGAGAATGGCGAACTGTTGCTCGCCGATTGCGTGGCGGGCATCACAGCCGCTGCTGCGCGAGAATTCAACTGAGGACATACCCATGACGACCTTTCACCAGCCCGTTGACGCTGCAAAAGTTCCCCGCTTTGCGGGTCATTCGACCTTCATGCGCCTGCCTGCCGTGCCGACAGCAGAGGGGCTTGATATCGCGTTGGTTGGCATTCCGTGGGATGGTGGCACCACCAATCGGGCGGGCGCGCGTCACGGCCCTCGCGAGGTGCGCAATCAATCAAGCCTGATGCGCGCGGCGCATCATGCGTCGGGCATAGCGCCGTTCAGCATCGCCAATGTCGCCGATGTCGGAGATCTGCCGGTGAACCCGATTAACCTGCTTGATGGGTTGAATTTGATCGAGACGGGGATGGCGAAGATCGTGGCCAGCGGTGCGCTGCCGCTCTCGTGTGGCGGCGACCATTTGACGACGCTGCCGGTGTTGCGCGCCCTCGCCAAATCAGGGCCTGTCGGGCTGATCCATTTCGACGCGCATTCCGACACCAATGACAGCTATTTCGGCGACAACCCCTTTACCCACGGCACGCCCTTCCGGCGCGCCATCGAAGAAGGCCTGCTAGACCCGCATCGGATTGTGCAGATCGGCATCCGGGGATCGGTTTATGAACCGGGCGAGCATGATTGGGCCAAGGCTCAGGGCATCCGCATCATCTATATGGAAGAGTTCGTGCGTCGCGGCGTCGCCGAGGTGATGGCTGAGGCGCATACCATCGTGGGGGACGCCCCGACCTATATCACCTTCGATGTGGATTCGATTGATCCTTCGATGGCGCCGGGCACTGGCACTCCTGAAATCGGCGGGTTTACCACGCGCGAGGCGCAAGAGATGGTCCGGCTATTGGCCGGGGTGAACATAATCGGCGCTGATGTGGTCGAGGTCGCGCCTCCGTTCGATCTGGCGGGCATGACGGCGCTGGTCGGCGCGACTATGATGTTTGAGTTGCTTTGCGTGATGGCTGATTTGGTGGATCGTCGCCGCTAAGGTCAATCTTCCATTTGCGTTCGATACCGTAGCAAACGGCATCTCTGGGCAGTCATGTTTTCACCAACGAGAAATTGCGGTGAGACGGTTTATCATGGCGACGGCTAGGCGTTGTGGCTCAGCGGGTTTTGATGGTCACGGCGCTTGCTTCACAGGCAGCGTGCGGTGCGCCCGTCCAGAAAATTGCGAAATCAGATGGGACACTTGGGCATCGCAGCCGACGCCATGTCGCCATTGATCTTGTGCAGCGTTCCACCCGCAATGCGGATTGGATCGAAGGGCACAAAATCCTGCACCCCTGCTGAGACGCGCACGACATCATAACAGCCGGCATAGGCTTGGCGGGTGCCGGAATCCGAGAGGGTCTCGATCACCACGGGCACCGCGTAATGGGTCGTGCTCATTGCGGTGTCCGACGTCACGAAGCCCAACTTCAACCAGACATGCGCGGTATCGGAAAATCCATCGCGAAATTTCGCGTAATCCGCCGCAAGCGCGTTTGCGTCAAGCTCGGGCGTGCCGCGCAGTTTGTAGCTATAGGCGCGGGCATATTGCGACAGGTTGATGGCGTTGTAATAGGATTTGATCACATCAACCGCGCTGGAGCGATTGTCGGAGTAATCGGGGCGGGCAAAGGGCTGGGGCGCTGATTGCTGCGCGTTGGCGCAAGACAGACAGCTAAGCACGATCAGTCCGCCAAGAGCTATCCGCATGATGTTTCTACCCTTTTCGATCTGTCTGTGACGGGGGACGGGGTCTTGCGATTTTCGCCAGCCCCAAACCTACCCGCGTGAGGCTTTGGCAGCAATGCACGCAGCGCGCGCCTCACGCGGAAGTTGGTTTTTGCGCGGCGCGCCGCCAGAAATGCGGGGTCTTGGATGCCTGTCGCCACACTTGCCCCCGCAGCGCTTCCGTGGTGTTCTCAGCGCAATCCGTTTGTCCTTGCGCGCCCTGCACCCCTTTTCTTGCACATCGACCAGAGCCAAACGTCAAATCCCCGGAGGCCCCATGCGTTGGATCGTTCGCGCCATTGCTCTTATCTTGCTGCTTGCACTGACGGCCGGGGGGGCGCTGCTGCTGATCCCGTCGAAAAAGATCGCCCAGATTGCCGAGACCCAGTTTGAGGCCGCGACCGGGCGCAAAATGACTCTGACGGGCGCGGTTCATGCAACGCTATGGCCGCAGTTGGGGGTGCGCATGGGGCCGGTGGAAATCGCCAATGCGTCTTGGGCCAAGGACGGGCCGATGCTGTCTGCCAAAGAGGTCGAAATCGGGGTTGAGCCTGCGGTGCTGTTTGGCGGGGAGATCCGCGTCTCCAAGGTCAAGCTGCTGGCGCCCCGGATCCTGCTTGAGCGGCGCAGGGATGGCACGGGCAATTGGGAATTTACTCCCCCGGCCAAGCCCGCCAGCATCGAACCCGCCAGCACCGACCCCGCCGGGAAGAAGGTCCCGAGCACGGGCGGCGTGAGGCAGGCTTTCAGCTTGGATCAGGGTATCATTAGCGATGGGTCGCTGACGTGGATCGACCAAGCGACGGGCCAGCGCATCGCCCTGTCCAAGATCGACGCGACGCTGGAAATCCCGTCCTATACCGGCCCGGCTAATTTCAACCTCAAGGCCGAACTCAATGGCCAGCCGATGACCCTGACGGGCACGCTGGCGCAGTTTGCGGCGAGCTTGACGGGCAAGGCGGTGCCAGCGGATGTGACGGTTGGGATGGGGGCTTCAAACGTGGCCTTCAAGGGCAATCTGGGCACGTCGCCACTGGCTGCGCAGGGCAAACTGGTCGCTACTCTCAAAAATCCAGCGGCGCTGGCGGCCCTTGTTGGCCAGTCAATATCTGATCTGCCCCAAGGGTTGGGCCATGACAGTATCACCGCCAAGGGGGATGTGACGCTCTCGCCAAACGGAGCGCTAAACCTGACGGCAGGTCAGATTACGCTCGATAGCAATGCGATGCGCGTGGCGGGCGCTCTGACATTTCCCAAGGGCAAGCCCAAGATTACTGCGCAGATTGATGCGGATGCGCTGAACCTGTCCGCGCTGGCGGCATCAAACGGGGGCGGCGGAGGTGGAGGCACGGGCTCTGGCACCAAAGCGGCCAGCGGCTGGTCAACCGCGCCGATTGACCTGAGCGCCTTGCACATGGCGGACGCGCAGATCACGCTGAACGCACCTTCGATCGACCTTGGGGTAAGTAAGCTGGGCCAGACCCGCGCGCAGATCACGCTGGAGAATGGCCGCGCGGTGGCCGATCTGCGCCAAGTGTCGGCCTATGGCGGCGACATCTCGGGGCAGGTGGTGGCCAATGCGCGCGGCGGGCTGTCAGTGGCGGCTAATCTGGTGGCAAAAGGCGTTTCATTAGAGCCGTTTCTCAGCGATCTGGTCGATTACAAGCGCCTCGATTCCGCGGCCGATGTGACGGTAAAGCTGCTGGCCTCGGGCAATAGCGAGGCGGCGCTGGCGCGCTCGCTGTCGGGCTCGGGCAATTTCACGCTGGGAAAGGGCGCGTTGCAGGGGCTTGATCTGGTGGGCATGCTGCGCACGCTGAACCTGAACTATGTGGGCGAGGGGGCGAAGACGATTTTTGATCAGATCAGTGCCAGCTTCACCATTGATAAAGGGGTGCTGAGCAATGATGATCTAGCGCTCAAGGCACCGCTGCTAAGCGCGGCTGGCAAGGGGCAGGTGAATGTCGGCGCGCAGGCGCTGAATTACACGCTGACACCCACCGCGCTGAGTAAGGCTGATGGCAGCGGCGGCGTGCAGGTGCCGCTGACAATTACCGGGTCCTGGGCCAAGCCGAAATTCGGCCTCGATATGAATGCGATTACCGGCGACAAGGTCGATGCGGCCAAGAAAGACCTTGAAAACAGGGCTAAGTCCGAGGTTGCCAAGAAGCTTGGGATCACGCCTCAAGACGGCCAGAGTGCGCAAGACGCCGTGCGTCAAAGGCTGGAAGACGAGGCCAAGAAGGGGCTTTTGAAACTGCTCAAGTAGTGCGTTGCAGGCAGGGCCGGTTCAAGCCTGTCGTGCCCAGCCCACGCATCATTCTAGACGTTTTGGCGTGAAAGGCAGGCACGGGCCGCGCAGTGTTTTGGATGGGTATGCGAGGGGGCGGTTGCGTTGGTGCCCAGTCAAAGGCCGGAGCTGGATCCGCGTCTTCTGCGCCATCTTGAAGCGACCGAAGCCGTCTTGCGGCAGGGGTATCCGAAAGTGGGCAGCTTCTTGCCGCTGGCACAAATTGCCAGTGTCGTCGCCCGTATTTTACTGTCGGTCTTTCTTTATATTGGCGCGATGGGCTTGGTCGGTCAGCTAGGGTCTGGCTCATTGAGGTTCAAAGCCAGTAGATGACGGTTGCCGCGAGGGCGATGGCCGAGAGGAAGACTTTTGGGCATCTGTCGTATCGGGTTGCGACGCGCCGCCAGTCCTTGAGCCGACCGAACATGATCTTGATGCGGTTGCGTCGTTTGTAGCGGCGCTTGTCGTATTTCACGGGCGTCTTGCGTTGCTTTCGGCCAGGGATACAGGCGCGTATCCCTTTGTTTTCCAACGCTTCTTTGAACAAATCGGCGTCATAGCCGCGATCTCCGAGTAACCAATCCACGTTTGGCAGGCTGCTGAGCAATGCCCGCGCTTCGATATAATCACTGACCCGCTGCCCGGCAGGCGATGCAAGCATCGCCGAGAGGGGGCCCTGCGGTCACGAACAGGTTGAGCGGGCGCCCCTGGCTGTCACAGATGGCATGCAGTTTTGTCCCTCTCGGGCCATTGCTGCGCAATGCCCTGCCGGGCAGTGGTTCATCCCGCCCTTGGTTCGGCCAATCAGACGGCCACGCCCCCCTTTTTCACGCCCATACTGGTCGCTGTTCGGTGGGCCTTGAGGTAGGTCGCGTCAATCATGACGGTCTTCTCCTCGCGGTGCTCCACTGCGAGGCCGGCCATGATCCGGGCAAAAACGCCCTTTTCACTCCATCGCTTCCAGCGGTTATATGGCGTCTTGTGCGGTCCGTATTCCGCAGGCGCATCTCGCCAACGTAACCCATTGCGATTGATGAAGATAATTCCACTCTATACTCTGCGGTCATCGACCCGTGGCTTGCCATGGGACTTGGGGAAGCAGGGCTCAAGACGCGCCAGCTGCGCATCGCTCAACCAGAAAAGATCAGACACGGCACCGCTCCGTTTGCGGCGTCGTGAATCACGCAGCGAGCCTGAAATCAATGGGTCCAGACCCTAGAGGATTGCGAAATCTTTGGGTTCAAAATTGTGGGCGAGGGGGGCGACGCATGAACGGGCTTGCGGCGTTGGTCCATGATCTGGGCGCATAGGCGGCTGTTCAAGCCCGCGATCCGCTCTATCTGATTGGCGCAAGACTGAACGCCATCAAGGAGCCTTGCCCATGCGCCGCGCTGTCGCCCTTTTCTCCGCCTGTCTTCTGCTTGCATCTCCGGCCTTTGCCGACACCCAAGGCAGTGCCGCCTCGGCCTTGCCCGATCTCGGCGTGGTCGGGGCGAGCCGCGCCAAGATGGCGGCCGCTCAACCGGTGACGGCCAAACATGCGATGGTGGTCACGGCGCAGCATCTGGCCACCGATATTGGCGTCGATATCCTGCAGGGCGGGGGAAATGCGGTGGATGCGGCGGTCGCGGTGGGCTACGCGCTGGCGGTGGTGCATCCGTGTTGCGGCAATCTTGGCGGGGGCGGCTTCATGACCGTTCATCTGGCCGATGGCCAAAACCTGTTTCTCGATTTTCGCGAAAAGGCGCCGTTGGCGGCGACGGCGGATATGTTTCTGGATGCACAGGGCAATGCCGACCCCAAGCTGAGCCGGGATTCGTGGCTCGCAACGGGCGTGCCGGGCACCGTGATGGGGATGGAAGAGGCGCTGGCTAAATATGGCACGATGACGCGCGCGCAGGTGATGGCCCCGGCGATCAAGCTGGCGCGCGACGGGTTTGTGCTCAACGCGGCGGATGTGAAACTCATGGAGCTGCGCACCAAGCTATTTGCCAGCCAGCCCAATGTCGCGAAAACCTTCCTGCATCCCGATGGCACGCCCTACGCTGCGGGCGAGCGGCTTAAGCAGCCCGAGCTTGCCAAAACGCTGGAGCTGATCTCAGACCAAGGGCGCAAGGCGTTTTACGACGGCCCGATTGCGAAGGCGATCGTGGCCGCCAGTCAGGCGGGGGGCGGGCTGTTCACGATGCAGGATTTCGCCCAATACACCGCCCCCTGGAGCGCACCTGTCAGCTGTGACTATCGCGGCTATCAGGTCGTTTCGGCCCCGCCGCCCAGTTCTGGCGGCACCACGGTATGTGAGATCATGCAGATCATCAAACCCTATCCTTTTGCGAAATGGGGCTATGCCTCTGGCGAGGTCACCCATGCGCTGGTTGAGGCCGAGAGGCGTGCTTTTGCGGATCGCAACACCTATCTGGGCGACCCGGCCTTCGTGAAAAACCCGGTTGAAACGCTGATCTCGCCCGAACATGCCGCCGGCCTGCGCGCCACGATCCAGCCAGATCGCGCCACGCCGTCCTCGCAGGTTAAAGGCAGTCTGGGGGCGAATGAGGGGCAGCACACGACGCATTATTCCATCGTGGACGCCAAGGGCAATGCGGTGGCCGTGACCTACACGCTCAACTTCTTTTTCGGGAGCGGCAAGATCGCGGGCGATACCGGGTTTTTCCTTAACAATGAGATGGATGATTTCACCGCCAAACCGGGTGTGCCCAACGCCTTCGGTCTGGTGCAGGGCAAGACGAATGCGGTCGCGCCCGGTAAGCGCCCGCTGAGTTCAATGACGCCCACGATTGTGCTCAAGGATGGCAAGCTGTTCATGGTGACTGGCAGCCCCGGCGGCTCGACCATCATCTCGACTGTGCTGGAAAGCATCCTGAACGTGGTCGATTTCGGGATGAACATGCAGCAGGCTGTCGATGCGCCGCGTGTCCATCATCAGTGGTTGCCCGATCTGGTTTCTGTCGAGCCCGGCTATCTGACGCGCAAGACGCAATCCGCGCTTGAGACGATGGGCTATACATTCAAAGAGCGCGCGCCTTGGGGCGCGGATGAGGCGATCTTGGCCAATCCCGCGACCGGGCTGCTGGAGGGGGCCAATGACAACCGTCGACCCTCTGGTCTGGCGAAAGGGTATTAAACGCGCGGCGGGAACATCGCTGTTCAAAGCTTTGGCCCGGCTGCAGAATTTCGGCGCGATGTCCAAAAATGCGGTGTCTGCAAGGGCGCGATTGAATTCGCGCTGGCTCTTGCCGGGGGCAGGTATTTCTGAGGGCTAAAGACAGGCCGATCTTTCTTGCGCGACAGAAACAGGGCGGATGACATATGAAAGACCTGTCATATGATGTCAGTGCTGGCTTAACCTTCCCAAGAAAGCCCGAAAAAGGAAGCCCATGAAGAAACCGGTTCAGTTGCAAGACCGTCTGAAAACGGTCCTGTTGGTCATCGCGGCTCTCGGGCTGTTCGCGGGTTTGGGGGTCATGTTTGCGGGCAAACCCGATCTGGCGACGCTGATTTGGTGGGGCGCTGTCGTGCCTGTGCTGATCGGCCTTGTGGTCGAGATCGCGCAGTCTTTGGCCAAGGGCGAGGTTGGGCTCGATATTGTGGCCGCGCTGTCGATGTCTGCAGCGCTGCTGTTTGGCGAGGAACTGGCGGCCGCGGTGGTGGCGCTGATGTATTCCGGGGGCACGTACCTCGAAAGCTTTGCCGAAGGCCGGGCCCGCCGCGAGATGAGCGATCTTCTCGCGCGCGTGCCACGCAGCGCCACGCGACACCGCGAAGGCGCGCTGGACGACGTTCCTCTGGACGAGATCGTGCCGGATGACCTGTTGCTGATCCGGCAGGGCGACGCGGTGCCTGTCGATGGCACGCTTGCGACAGAGTGGGCGATGCTGGACCAGTCCGCGCTGACGGGCGAGTCGATGCCGGTGCGGATGCAGCGCGGGCAAGAGATCATGAGTGGGGCCACCAATGCGGGCGATGCGTTTGATCTGCGGGTCACGCGGCGGGCGGCAGATAGCACCTATGCCGGGATTGTCCGGCTGGTTGAGGCCGCGCAAGCCTCAAAGGCTCCGATGGCACGTCTGGCGGATCGCTATTCGCTGCTGTTCCTGATCGTCACCGTGGTGCTGGCGACGGCGGCGTGGTGGATGACGGGCGATCCGATCCGTGCGGTCGCCGTTCTGGTGGTCGCAACGCCTTGCCCGCTGATCCTTGCGGTTCCGGTGGCACTTGTCGCGGGGCTGTCGCGGGCGGCGCATTTCGGCGTGTTGATCAAAGGGGCCAAGCCGCTTGAGGCGCTGGCGCGGATCAAGACGCTGATCCTTGATAAGACGGGAACACTGACCGACGGGCGCCCGCAAATCGTGTCCATCGAGGCGTCGGGGGAGCTGTCTGAAGACGAAGTTTTGTATTTCGCAGCCGCGCTCGATCAGGCCTCGAAACATCCGATCGCGCAGGCAATCGTTGCTGCGGCCCATGCGCGCGGGACAGAACTGCCGATCCCGCAAAACGTGCTTGAGACACCAGGCGAAGGCGTGGCCGGAACCGTTGACGGGCGTGCGGTTGTGGTGGGTGGCGCTGCGTTTGTCGCCACGCAGACCGGAGCCCCGGCGCTGGAGCGCACGATTATCGAGGCGGGGTCGGTGGTCGTGTCGCTGGCGGTTGACGGCAAAGCGGTGGGGCATCTGGTGATGGCGGATGCGTTGCGCGCAGGCACGGGGGATCTGCTGGCGGGGCTGCGCGCGCTCGGGATCGGGCGCATCTTGCTGGCCACCGGTGATCGCCAAGCGGTGGCCGCGGCGGTGACCAAGGGGCTTGGGCTGGAGGGCGTGCGCGCCGAGCTGACCCCGGACCAAAAAGTCTTGCTGGTGCTAAGCGAGCGCAAGAACGGCCCGGTCATGATGGTCGGCGATGGCGTGAACGACGCGCCCGCTTTGGCCGCCGCCGATATTGGCGTTGCAATGGGCGCGCGTGGGACTGCGGCCTCGGCGGAGGCGGCGGATATCGTCTTGCTGGTTGACCATCTCGACCGCCTGTTGGCGGGGGTCGAGATTGCGCAGCGCGCGCGCCAGATTGCGCTGCAAAGTGTCGTGGTCGGGATCGGGCTTTCGGTACTGGGCATGACCGCGGCGGCGTTTGGCTATCTGACGCCGGTTGAAGGTGCGCTCTTGCAAGAACTGATCGATGTCGCCGTCATCTTGAACGCCTTGCGCGCGCTCAGGATCGTGCCCAACCGATCCGGGCAGAGCGCCCAAGGCCAATAGGTTTGCGTTGGCCTTATGGGGCTGCTCTCAAGTGGGGTGAAGGCGTCGATCAAGCTCTGCGCATGACGATCCGACCACGGTCAGGCCTGCGCGCGGCGATTTCGCGCGTTGAATTGCGCGACCCTTGCCAAGGGGGAGTGTTTCCGCAATCTTGCGCGATGACAGTGCTTTGATGCACGACACATCCGGGGGAAGACAGCCATGACCATCACGCGCCGCGCGGCTTTTATGGGGGCGGCCGCCCTTACGCTTTGCAAGCCTGCTTTCGCACAAGCCGCATGGCCCACCAAGCCGCTGCGCACCTTCGTGGGCTTTCCTGCGGGCTCTTCGCCGGACTTGTTGGCGCGGATCGTGACGGACCCTCTCGCCACCGCTTTGGGCCAGCCGATCGTGATCGAGAATAAACCCGGCGCGGGCGGTGTGATCGGTATTCAGCAGATGCTGAACGCCAAGGACAAGGACTACACGTTTGGTACCACGATCAACGGGCCAATGACGACCGCGCCGCGTCTGATGCCGAATCTGGGCTATGACGTCGCGACCGACATCATGCCCATCGTGCTGGTCGCCACTTCGCCGCTGGTGCTGGTCGTGGCGGCGGATTTCCCGGCCAACGATCTGGCGGGTTTCATCGCCGCTGCGGGCAAAGAGCCAGAAGCGCTTAGCTATGGCTCGGTCGGCAAGGGATCTGGCGCGCATCTGACGGCTGAGCTGTTCTCGGACCGTGCGGGCGTCGAGATGCTGCACGTGCCCTTTACCTCGTATGCTCCGGTCACCACCGCGATCATCGGTCATGAGATCGACGCCGGTTTCATGGCCCCCTCGGCGGCGATGCAATATGTCAAGGCGGGCACGCTGAAGATCCTCGGGATCACCTCGCAAAAGCCCTTTGCCCAAGCCCCCGGTGTGCCGGTGATGGCCGGGCAGGCCGGGCTGCCTGCCGATTTTCGGGCGGAATTGTGGAACGCTTTCATTGCCCCCACCGGAACCGATCCGGCGATCATCAAAACGCTCAACACCGATATCAACACGATCCTCGCGGATGGGGCGGTGCAAAAGCGTCTTGAGGATATGGGCTGGCAGGCGGCGGGGGGCACGCCCGAGGATCTGCAACAGCGGATTGCGCAAGACACCAAGATCTGGGGGGCCGTGCTGGACCGGATCGACGCGAAAAACTGATCGATGAAGCACGATATCCACGATCTGGCGAGCGGCATTCTTCTTGCCGCGATTGGCCTGTTTGTCGCCCTCTATGCTGCTGGCCATTACGATATCGGCTCGCTGCGCCGGATGGGGCCGGGGTTCTTTCCGGCGATTCTGGGCGGCGTACTGGCGGTGCTGGGGCTGATGATCGCGCTGCCCGCTTGGGCGCGCGCAGGCCATCGCGGGCGCATCGCGTGGAAAGAGGCCGGTGCCGTTCTCGCCGCGATCCTTGTTTTCGCGGCAGGGCTGGAACCTGTGGGGCTGGTGCCGGTGACGCTGGCGAGCGTTCTTATCGCCTCGATCGCCGCGCCTGATCGTCGGGTCGGCTGGCGGCTGGCTTTGGCGCTGGGCATCACCGTGCTGTCGGTCGTGGTGTTTCATTTCGGACTAAAAATGACGGTCCCGCTTTGGCCGGGGCAAGCATGAGCGGCTGGGACGGCTTTCTGCATGGCTTGAGCGTTGCGCTGCAACCGGGCGTGCTGATCTATTGCGTGCTGGGCGTGGTGCTGGGCACGTTCGTGGGCGTCTTGCCGGGGATCGGTGCGATGGCCACGATCTCGCTTTTGCTGCCGATCACCTACTACCTCAGCCCGGAGGCGGCGCTGATCATGCTGGCGGGGGTCTATTACGGCTCGCAATATGGTGGCGCGGTGGCCTCGATCTTGCTGCGCCTGCCGGGCACGCCGCAATCGGCGGTGACCACGCTGGATGGCTATCCGCTGGCGCAGCAGGGGCGCGCGGGTGTTGCGCTGTTCACCTCGATGATCTCAAGTTTTCTGGGCTCGTTCTTTGGTATCTTCGTGCTGATCTTGTTGTCGGGCGTCTTGTCGCGCGCGGCCACGGCCTTTGGCGCGGCGGATTATGCCGCGATGATGCTGCTGGGGCTGGTTGCCGCCTCAACCATCGGTGCCAAGCACCCGGCCAAAGGCTTTGCGATGGTGGTGCTGGGGCTGATTTTGGGCTGCGTTGGCACCGATGTGAACTCGGGCGAGCAGCGATTCACCTTTGGGCAGACCGAGCTGATGGACGGTGTGAACCTTGTGGCGCTGGCGATGGGGCTGTTTGGCGTGGCTGAGGTGATTGCCAATATCCACGTCGCCGAACGCACCGGCGTGCCGCGCCGCATTGCGCTGCGCGAGTTGCTGCCCAGCCGGGCCGAGCTGCGCCGCATTCCCTTTCCGGCGCTGCGCGGCGCAAGCCTAGGCAGCTTCTTCGGCGCCCTTCCGGGCACCGGCTCGACGATCTCGTCGTTTCTCGCCTATGCCGCCGAGCGCCGCATCTCACGCCACCCCGAGCGGTTCGGCAATGGAGCGATCGAGGGCGTTGCAGGCCCCGAAGCCGCCAATAACGCCGCTGCGATCAGCGCCTTTGTCCCAACACTCACGCTGGGCATTCCGGGCGATCCGATCATGGCACTGATGCTGGGCGCGCTGGTCATTCACGGCGTGCAACCCGGTCCCCTGATGCTGGCAGAGCGCCCCGACATGTTCTGGGGGCTGATCGCGAGCTTCGGGATCGGCAACCTGCTGTTGTTGGTGCTGAACTTGCCGCTGATCGGCATCTGGGTGTCGATGCTGCGCATCCCGTTTCGCTGGCTCTATCCGGCGATTCTGATTTTTGTCTGCCTCGGCGTCTATTCGGTGCGCGGATCAAGCTTTGACATCTTCGCGGTCGCGCTGATTGGGGCCATCGGCTACGCGCTGTCGCTGGCGCGGTTCAACCCGGCGCTGCTATTGCTTGGCTTCGTGCTGGGGCCGCTGATCGAGACCAATCTGCGCCGCGCCCTTCTGATCTCGCGCGGCGATCCGATGGTGTTCCTGCACCGCCCCATCGCGGCCGCTTTCGTGCTGGCCACGGCTGCCCTATTGGCGATGTCGCTCCTGCAAGCCATCCGGCGCAAATCGCGCGGGCCAGATCGGGTCGCGTCGGTCAATGGCGAGGCCGAGTAGGCGCCACAAGTCTCGGGAATCAAACAAAGCCCACAACGTAGCAAGTCGTGGACCAATCCTGACGCGTTCGCGCAGGGCCTTAATTTCATGGAATTTATCAGAAAAGTGGCAGCCCGTAGGGGAATCGAACCCCTCTTTCCAGGTTGAAAACCTGGCGTCCTAACCGATAGACGAACGGGCCACTTACGACGATCAAGCGCTTGGCTTGTCAGCGTGGGCGGTGTTTAGGCCAGAGCTTGGTGACTCGCAAGGGGGTTTTTGATGTTTTTGCGAAACTTTCGCATCGAGATCGAATCCGCGCCGAATGCGGTGTGAAAACAGCGGCTTCAGGCGCGCGCTGCATCTTCAAGACGCAGCTGCACCTTGTTGCGCCCGCCCCAGGAATTGATCTCAAGACGACCAGCCAGATGAAAGCGCTGTGCGCCGCGTTCGCTGAGCGCGGGGCCAAGCGGGCCGTCGAACGCGCCAAAGTTTATCGCCTCGATTCGTGCGCCCATCCCATCGCCAAACATGAAACGCAGATGGCTTTCGCCGATCGGACGTGGCGAAACGATTTCCATATTGGAAAAGGCAAATCGCGGGGCGGGCGCGCCTTGGCCGAAGGGGCCGGCGCGGTCGATATCCTCGATCAGTTGCGGGGTTGCGGCGCCGGGCATCAACAGCCCATCAAGTCGCAAATCGCGCGGGCCCTGCGTGCCAGCCCCTTGCTTGGCCAGCAATTCGGACAGGCGCGCCATCGCGGCCTCCAGTTTGCCCTCTTCAACAGTCAGCCCGGCGGCCATGCGATGCCCACCGCCCTTGAGCAGTAACCCTTCGGCGGCGACGCGTTGAATGGCCGCGCCAATATCGACGCCATTGATCGAGCGCGCCGAGCCTTTGCCGATACCGTCCTCCAGCCCGATCACCACGGCGGGGCGGTTGCTGGCCTCTTTGAGCCGCGCGGCCACGATGCCGACCACGCCGGGATGCCAGCCTTCACCCGCCGCCCAAACGAGCGGCCCGTCCAACCCGCGTTGCTCGGCCTGAACCAGCGCCGAGGCGCGCACCGCGTTCTCGACCTCGCGACGTTCCGAGTTGAGCACATCAAGCCGCTCTGCCAGTGCCAGCGCTTCGTTGGGATCATCCGTGGCCAAAAGCCGCGCGCCCAAATCGGCGGCACCGATCCGTCCGCCCGCATTGATCCGCGGCCCCAGCACGAAGCCCAGCGAATAGGCGCTTGGCGCGCGATCCAGCCGGGCGACATCACACAGCGCCACAAGGCCGGGGCGTTCGCGCCGCGCCATAACTTTGAGCCCTTGGCGCACCAGCGCGCGGTTGCAGCCCTGCAGTGGCGCGACATCGGCCACCGTCGCCAGCGCCACCAAATCAAGCAGCGCCATCAGGGGCGGGCCCTGCACATCCTGCGCACGCAATTGGCGATTGGCCTCAACCAGCATCAAGAACACCACCGAGGCAGCACAAAGATGCCCCAGATCGCCGGTTTCATCGAGCCGATTGGGGTTCACGCAGGCCAGCGCGTCGGGCAGGGTCTCGCCGCCTAAGTGGTGGTCGAGAATGATCACATCGGCGGGTTTGGCGGCCGCAACCGGGCCGTGGCTGAGCGTGCCGCAATCGACGCAGACGATCAGCGAATGATCGCGCGCCAAGGCCTCCATCGCGGGCTCGTTGGGGCCATAGCCCTCGTCAATCCGGTCGGGAATATACAGCGTCGCTTGGCGGCCCATGCCGCGTAACCAATGGATCAAAAGCGCCGCCGACGAACCGCCATCCACGTCGTAATCAGCAAAAATGGCAATGTTTTCATGCGCATTTATCGCTGCGAGAAACCGCGTCGCGGCGCGCTCCATATCCTTGAGGCTGCGCGGATCGGGTAGCAGGTCGCGCAGGGTCGGCTCAAGGAACCCCTCGGCCTCCTGCGGGCTGACGCCACGCGCCACAAGGATGCGTGCAAGCGGCAGCGGCAGGCGGGTGGTTTGCGCCATCGCCTCGGCAAGGCGGTCGGTCTCGGGGGTGGGACCAACCCAACGCCGCCCGCTCAATGAATGATCAACGGAGAGAAAACTGCTCATGCAGTGTTCATAGCCAAATGAAGGCGTCCCCGCCAGAGGGCGCAGAGTGCGGCTTGGCATGCGAAAGGCGCGGGCATGACGGCATCTCCGCGCGCCATAAATTTCCATTTTTCGATGTTTTGAGACACTCGGGCATCGTAATCTATCCCAGAGCGTCCTTTTATCGACATTACAGCGTTGTAATCCGGCTGCGTATTTGAACGGGTGCAAATCCGAAACGCGCAGGGTAAACTTTGCTGCGCAGAGTCAGATCTGGGATGGTATGGATAAACCACTTTCACTTTGGTCGCGTATCGCGCAAGCCTTGTCCGCCCTTGGGCGGGGTGAGGGGCTTTCGAGTGTCTTTGACAACCTGCGCGAACCGCCAGAACGCTCGGTTGCCTTCACCATCGCGGTGATTGCGCTGGGGGCCAAGATGGCCAAGGCCGATGGGCAGGTCACCCGCGATGAGGTCGCCGCGTTCCGGCGCATCTTTCAGATTCCGGCGGGCGAAGAGGTCAACGCGGCGCGCGTCTTTGACATGGCGCGCACCGATGTGGCGGGCTTTGACGCCTATGCGCGCAAGATCGCGCGGATGTTCGGGCCCGGCGCGGATGTGCTTAAAGATGTGCTCGAGGGGCTGTTCTTTATTGCGATGGCCGATGGCGATTACCACGAGGGCGAGGATGCGTTCTTGCACGAAGTCGCGCGGATTTTCGGGCTGGAAGAGTGCTGTTTTCGCGCGATGAAGGCCGCTTTCGTGCCCGATTCCGCGCCTGATCCGTGGTCGGTACTGGAAGTGGCGCCCGGCACGCCGATTGCCGAGGTGCGCAAGATTTGGAGCGCCAAGGTGCGCGAGGCCCATCCCGATCGCGCGATTGCCCGTGGCCTGCCGCCCGAGGCTGTGCAACTGGCCGAACAACGCTTGATTGCACTCAATGCCGCGTGGGAAGAAATCCGCGATTCTACGGCGCATCCCTGATGCGGGTGGCCACCTGGAATATCGAGTGGTTCACCAACCTGTTCGACCGCAACGGTCATTTGTTGGAGGATGGCGAATGGTCGGCGCGCTATAGTGTGACGCGTGCCGAGCAGATCGGGGCGATTGGCATCGTGCTGAGCGCTTTGCAGGCCGATGTGCTGCTCATCGTCGAGGCACCTGACGACAATCGCCGCCACAAGACGGTCGCGATGCTTGAAGAGTTCGCGGCGAAATTCGAGCTGCGCCAGCGCAAGGCGCTGATCGGGTTTTCCAATGAGACGCAGCAGGAAGTTGCGTTGCTCTATGACCCGGATGTGGTGCGCGCACGCCATGACCCGGGGCAAAGCGAGGCTTGGCCGCGCTTTGATGGTGTGCTGAAAATCGACCTCGATATTGATGCGCAAATGGACACGGTGACCTTTTCCAAGCCGCCACTTGAGGTGAGATTGGAAGCAATTGCAGGTCGCGTGATTCATCTGATCGGGGTGCATATCAAATCCAAGGGGCCCCATGGTGTGACCAGCCGCGAGGCCGCGATCCGGATCGGCATCGAGAACCGGCGAAAGCAGTTGGCGCAATCGATTTGGCTGCGCGGTCGCATCGAAGAGCATCTGCGCGCGGGCGATAGCCTTGTTGTGCTGGGCGATTTCAACGACGGTCCGGGGCTGGATGAATATGAAAAGCTGTTTGGACGCTCGGGCGTGGAAATCGTGGCGGGCGAGGGCGGGCCGGAGGCGTGGCGCTTGCACGACCCGCATGCGCGCCTGAGTGCCGCCCATCAAACCTCTGCCGCGCCCAGTTCTGCGCGTTTCTATCTGGTTGAGCAGAAACAGTATTTCTCGGCGATGCTGGATTTCGTGATGCTCTCGCCTGATCTGGTGGCGCAGGCGTCAGCGTGGCGCATTTGGCACCCGTTTGACGACCCGGCAATCTATCGCGTGCCCGAATTGCGCGAGGCGTTGCTGCAAGCTTCGGATCATTTTCCCGTCTCGGTCGATTTGCAGTTCGGCCCTGTCGAAGAGGCGTGATTTTTGTCGTTTCTCGGCGTAGGCTGGGAGGTATGAAAGCATTTACGGTTCCCATTTTGATGGCCTGTCTTGCCGCGTGCCCAGCGCAGGCGCAGACGCCCGAAAGCGATGCCGATCGCGGATTTTCGCTGCTTGAGCAGGGCGCGCAACTGCTGTTTCGCGGCATCATTGATCAGATGCGTCCCGAATTGGAAGACATGCAAAAAGGGCTGGGCGATGCGGCTGAGAAATTTGGCCCGAAGCTGCGTCAATTCATGGCGTTGATTGACGATGTGAAAAACTACGAAGCCCCCGAGCGGCTGGACAATGGCGATATCCTGTTGCGCCGCCGTGCCGATGCGCCGCCACCACCGCCACTTCTGACCGAGCCGCCCGAGGCCCCGATTCCGGACACGCCAAAGCCGAAAATGCCGCGTCCGGGTCGGCCAAATTTGCCGCCGGGCCACCCGCCAATTCCCAATGACGGGATCGAGCTTTAGGACACTTTCGCCTCGGCCTTGAGCGCGCTGGCAAGCGAGCGGAACCGCGCCTCGGCGACCTCGCCAAACAGCGCCTTGCCGCGTTTGGTTAGCTTGAGCTCCAACACGCCAGCCTTGGACGAATAAGACAACTCACCCGCATCGGCCGGGCTGTGCGTGGCAAACATCGCGCCAAACCGCATCGCTTTGCCCAGCACCTCTGCCTCTTGCAGACGTTCCTCAGAGAGCAGGCCAAACAGCGGTTCAAGCTGCGAGCCGGAGCGCGAGTTTTTGTAGCGGTGCAACAGCGCAAGGCCCAGAAACACCCGCTCGGTATGCGACATCGCCGAGTAATTCGCGCGCGTGACGTTTTCAAAACAGGCCTCGGCGCGGTAATCCGGATGGGTGCGCCATGTGGTGTCGTGCAGCAGGCAGGCGGCACGCACGAGGCGGAATTTCTCGGGTGGCAGCGGGCCAAAGATCGGCTCGATAAAGGCATGCAGTTTCTTGCCAAAACCGGGCATGCGCGACATCAGGCGTTCGGTGTGGCGACAGGCCTCGACCAGCGGATCGCGCCGCCGCAACCGTTCGGGCATCTGCTCATACAGCAGGCCCTCGCGGATTCCGTAAGCCGAGACGTCAATCTCGCGGGGCTGGAACTGTTCGATCAATTCGCCCAGCACCTGACTGGCCAGCGGCACAAGCTCCATCCGCGCCGAGGAGGTGCCGGTTTTCGCGCGCAGCTTGTCCATGTCGGACTTGGCGATCCAGTCGATCGTTTCGCGCAGATCATCGGGGCTCATGCGGTATTCGTGAAGCACCAAAAGCGGATATCCGCGCCGCTCCATATCGAGTCGGGCAATCGCGCGCCACGATCCGCCCACCAGATAAATCCGGTCGTGATTGGTGCCAACTTGGGCGGCCAGATCGGCAATCGTGTCGCGGATATGCGCCGCGAGCGCCTTTTTGCCGCCTTCGACCATCTGCAAGCGAAAGGGACCAAGCTGCGAGGTGGCGCGTCGCCAGACCTTGCCGTTCTTGATCTCTGCCAGCTCCATCGAGTTGCCGCCGATATCGCAGACCAACCCCTCGGCCTCGGGCCAGCCCAAAAGCACGCCCTGCGCGGAAAGCCGCGCCTCTTCGATACCGTCGATCACATGCAGCTTGAGGCCGGTTTCGCGCTCGATCTCGGCGTGAAATTCGGGGCCATCCTCGGCGTCGCGCATGGCGGCGGTGGCGACGCAGGTCAGCGGGCCGATCTCCATCCCCTCGGCGAGCGCGGCAAAGCGTTTGAGCGCGGCCAAGCCCCGCACCCGCCCGTCAGCGCTCAACTTGCCGGTTTCGGCCAGACCTTGGCCCAGACCCGCCATCACCTTTTCATTGAAGAAATAGGCCGGGCTGCGCGCGGCCCCGTCAAAGACCACCATCCGGATCGAGTTCGAGCCGATATCGACAACACCGACGCGGCTGAGCGCACGCACCGAGGGGTCGTCGAAAAGCGGCTGGCCAAACGGGTCCCAATCATCATTGCCTTGGGTGGTCGGCTGCGCACTATTTTTGGATTTCATCGGCCCGTCCGGTTGAGTCGTCTTATGCGCACGCTAGGGCTAGTCGAAGCTATGAGCAAGTTTTGGAACGTCGCTTGCCCCTGCGGAACCCCGCCCCGAGAGTGAGGGGAATTCCATGAAGAAGCGGTGGCACGAGAACAGCTTTTCGCGATCTTCGGGCAGGTGGCGGATGAATTTGCCATCGGGCTGCAAGATCCAGCTTTGCGCCTCATCGGCCATATTCGCGGCCATGATCTGGCTGACGATCTGGGCTTTGACGGTGGGGTTTTTCGCCTCGACCAGCGTTTCGACGCGCCGGTTGAGGTTGCGCCCCATCCAATCGGCCGAGGAAAAGAACACCCGCGCCTGATCCGAGGGCAGGCCGTGGCCATTGCCAAAACACACGATGCGGGAATGTTCCAAGAACCGCCCGACGATGGATTTCACCCGGATATTTTCCGACAATCCCTTGATGCCAGGGCGAATGCCGCAAATGCCGCGCACCACGAGCGAGATTTTCACTCCCGCCTGCGAGGCGGCATAGAGCGCGTCGATCACCTCGGAATCGATCACCGAGTTCATCTTGGCCCAGATCGAGGCTGGCTTGCCCGCCTTGGCAAATGCGCTTTCGCGCGCGATCATCTCCAGCAGGCGCGGTTTCAGCGAAATCGGCGAGATCGCAAGGTTTTCAAGCCCTTCGGGCTGCACATAGCCCGACAGGTAGTTGAACACTTTGGTCGCATCGCGCCCCAGCGCAGCGTCGCAGGTGAAAAAGCTGAGATCGGTGTAAATCTTGGCGGTGATCGGGTGATAATTGCCGGTGCCGTAATGGGTATAGGTCACCAGATTCTCACCCTCGCGGCGCACCACGGTGCTGATCTTGGCGTGGGTTTTGTAGTTCATGAAGCCATAAACAACATGCGCCCCCGAGCGTTCCAACCGACGCGACTGGCGGATATTGGCGGCCTCGTCAAAGCGCGCTTTCAGCTCGACCAGCGCGGTGACGGATTTGCCCGCCTCGGCCGCCTCACAGAGCGAGGACACGATCGGGCTGTCTTTCGAGGTGCGATAAAGCGTCTGTTTGATCGCCAAGACATTAGGATCATTGGCCGCCTGATCGAGAAAGCGCACCACCAGATCGAAGGTTTCATAGGGGTGGTGCAGCAAAATATCCTTTTGCTTGATCGCGGCGAACATGTCGCCCTCGTGGTCTTGCACGCGCTCGGGCACGCGGGGCGTGAAGGGCGGCCAAAGCAGGTCGGTGCGGTTGTTGAGCACCAGTTCCTTGACATCGGCGATGCCCACAAGGCCCTTTTCGGCGACCACCTCATCGGGATCGACATGCAATTCGCGCATCACCAGCGCTTGCAGATCGGCGGGCGCGCCGGCGGAAACCGACATCCGAATGACCTGACCGCGCCGACGCCGCTTGAGCGCGGTTTCAAATTCGCGCACCAGATCTTCGGCCTCGTCTTCAACCTCAAGATCGCTGTCGCGCAGCACCCGGAAGCTGCACGAACCAACGTCGCGATAGCCCGGAAACAGCGATCCAAGGTGGATCATCAGCAACTGTTCAAGCGGCAAGAACCGCGCCTCGCCGGGCAGGCGCACGAAACGGTCGATCTGCTGAGGGATCGGCAGCAGCGCCTGCAGGCGGCGTTTGTCGGTGTCGCGCTCCAATTCCAGCGCAAGACAGAAGCCGGTATTGGGGATGAACGGGAACGGGTGGGCCGGGTCGATCGCCAAGGGCGAGAGCACCGGGAACACCTTGTTGAGAAAATGCTCGGAGAGATAGTTCAGATCGGCGCGGGTCAACCGAGAGCGCGACACAACGGTGATCCCTTCGCGCTCCATCTCGCGCTTTAGCGCGGACCACGTCGTTTGCTGCGTGTCCATCAGCTTGCGCGCGTCGGCGTTGATCCGGTCCAGCTGCTCGGCCGGGGTCAGCCCATCATCTGAGGGGTTGATATTGCCCTCGCGCACCAGCTCCATCAGGCCAGCGACGCGCACTGAATAGAACTCATCCAGGTTGGTTGCCGAGATCGACAGGAACCGCACCCGTTCCAGCAGCGGCACACGCGGGTTGCGGGCCTCTTCGAGCACGCGCCAGTTGAAGGCCAACCAGCTCAGTTCACGGTTAAAGAACCGACCCGGCCCCAAGATTTCCTCTTCGGGCAGGGTGACGGGCGCAGGGAACGGGGTCTTGAGGAAATCGGCTTGGGTCATGTCCGCGCTTATCGTTAGGGTTTGTAAAGGCGCTGTGACAGTGTGCGCAGCTTAGTCCAGACTGTCCAGCACCTGCGCCGCTAAAGGGCGCGTAATGGCGCGTTTTTCGGCCAGTGCGCGGGCATCAAGCGCGACAACCAGACGGCGCGCGGTCGAGAGCGAGCGATCCATGCGCGTCACCAGCCACTCGATGAGCATGGGCGTGACGCTGAGTTGGCGGTCGCCAAACAGTTTGACCAGAACGGCGGCCAGCAGCGCGTCATCGGGGGGCGTGATGCGCACGGTGGCGCAGGCCTGCATCCGGCTGATCAGATCGGGCAGGCTTAGCCCCCAATCGCGCGGCGGGGTGCGTGCGGTGATCAACAGCTTGCCCCCTTCGGCCTGCATCAGATTGTGCAGATGAAACAGCGCTTTCTCGCACGTCGGGTTGTTGCGGAGGTCATCGCCATCCTCAACCACAGCCGCGCCCTGGGCGGAGAGACGCGGGGCGTCGGCATCGCTCAGATCGGCGGCACGGATGGTTTGCGCGCCCTGTTCCTGCGCCCAGATCGCGGCGAGATGCGTTTTTCCCGCCCCCTCTGGCCCGATCAAGATCATCCGCCCGTTTGGCCAGCTCGCTGGCGCATCAAGCGTGCTGAGCGCCAGCGCATTCGCCGGGGCGATAAAGAAATCCTCTCGCCCCTGCGCCGAGCGGATTGGCAGGGGAAAGATCAACTGCTCGGCCATATGTCAGCTCTCGTTGTCCTCAGGGTCGCAGGGCAGGATTTGCCCGACTACGCCGCCATACAGCGCCCCATGCAGATATTGATTGATCAGGAACCTTGCAACCACCCCGATCACCGCTGCCACCGGCACCGCGACCAACATCCCGACAAAGCCAAACAGCGTGCCAAAGGCCGACAGGGCAAACAGCAACCACAGCGGATGCAACCCAACGGAATCGCCGACCAGCTTGGGGGTGATGATATTGCCCTCCATGAACTGGCCAAAGGCAAAGATCCCCGCAATGATCCCGATCTGGAGCCAATCGCCCCAAAACTGAAACAGCGCCAAGCCGATCGCCAGAGTGCCCCCGATGATCGCGCCGATATAGGGAATGAAGGTCAGCGCACCCGCGACCGCGCCCACCAATAGCCCAAGTTGCAGCCCCGCCAGCATCAAGGCGATCGCATAGAACGTGCCCAGAATCAGACAGACCGTGACCTGTCCGCGCACGAAACCCGACAGCACCCGATCAATATTATGTGCGATTTCGCGGATGGTGGGGGCGTGATCGCGCGGCAGCCAACTATCGACCTTGGCCACGATCCGGTCCCAGTCCAGCAGCATGTAAAACGCCACGACCGGCACCACGACGATGAAGATCACCAGATTCACAACCGTCATCGCCGAACTCAGCAGCGTGCTCGCCAATTGACCGCCCTGCGCCTTGATCGCGTCACCCACTGCGGTGAGCGTGTCACTGACCACCGAATTTTGCACCAGATTGGGGAAGCGATCGGTCAAAAAGGCCTGGAACGATGCCAGCAAGTCCGGAGCGAGCGCGATCAACTGCCCTAACTGGCGCACCAGCATGGGCAGGACCGCGAGCGACAACACGACAAAGGCCAGCACCCCAACCAGTGCGATCAGGATGGTCGAGACCGCCCGGCTGAGCCCCAGCCGTTCAAGCCAGTCGGCAAGCGGGTCCAGAAAATAGGCAATGGCGCCGCCCATGATGAAGGGCAAGATCACATCCCCAAGGCGCCACAATGCAAGAACCAGCACCACAGCGGCGAGGGTCCAATAGATCATTTGCTGTCGAACGGGCAGGGCCATCGGGGCTCCTTTTCAAAGCGGTCGTCTTAACGTGGCGGATAATCGGGGGAAATCAAGCACTGCCTGCTTGGATCAGACCCAAACGGGGCGCAAGGGCGCTGTTGTTTCGCAAGGGGCTTGTGCGTAACCGCCATCTTGCCCACGCCCCCCATTTCCTCTAGGCCATTTGCCAACAGATCACCCAACGCCCAAAGGACCGCACATGCGCCTGTCCCGCTATTTTCTACCCGTTCTCAAGGAAACCCCCGCCGATGCGCAAATCGCCAGCCACCGGCTGATGCTGCGCGCGGGCATGATCAAGCAGCAGCAGGCCGGGATTTATTCCTGGCTGCCGCTGGGCTTCAAGGTGCTTAAGCGCATTGAGCAGATCGTGCATGAGGAACAGGTGCGTGCCGGTCACATCCCGCTGTTGATGCCCACGCTGCAACCTGCCGATCTGTGGCAGGAATCGGGGCGCTATGACGCCTACGGCCCCGAGATGCTGCGCATCAAGGATCGCCATGGTCGCGACATGCTGTATGGGCCGACCAACGAGGAAATGATCACCGATATTTTCCGCTCGCATGTGGAAAGCTATAAATCGCTGCCCCTTACGCTGTATCATATCCAGTGGAAATTCCGCGACGAGGTCCGTCCGCGTTTCGGCGTGATGCGCGGGCGCGAGTTCCTGATGAAGGACGGGTATAATTTCGACCTGACCAAGGAAGATGCGCTGCACGCCTATAACCGCCACATGGTCAGCTATCTGCGCACTTACGAACGTATGGGGCTGACCGCGATCCCGATGCGCGCCGATAGCGGCCCGATTGGCGGCGATGATACGCATGAATTCCTCGTGCTGGCCGAGACTGGCGAATCCGAGGTGTTCTACGATGCGCAAGTGCCCGATCTGAAACTGGGTGAGCGCCGCGTCGATTACGACAATCGCGATGAAGTCGCTGGCATCTGCGAAGAGTTCACGACCCTTTATGCGCGCACCGATGAGACCCATGATGAAGCGCTGTTCAACGCCATCCCCGAAGAGCGCCGCCGCGTGGGCCGGGGCATCGAGGTCGGCCAGATTTTCTACTTCGGCACCAAATATTCCGAGGCAATGGGGGCCACCGTCAACACCCCCGATCAGGGCCGCGTGCCGGTGCATATGGGCAGCCACGGCATTGGCGTCAGCCGCCTTGTCGGTGCGCTGATCGAGGCCAATCACGACGACAAGGGCATCATCTGGCCCGAGGGCGTGACGCCGTTCCATGTCGGCATCGTCAACCTCAAGCAAGGCGATGTCAGCTGTGACAGCGCCTGCGAGGCGCTTTATCGCGCCTTTGTCGAGGCTGGACTTGAGCCGCTTTATGATGATCGCGCGGAACGCGCTGGCGCGAAATTCGCGACGATGGATCTGATCGGTCTGCCGTGGCGCATCACCGTTGGCCCGCGCGGGATTGCGTCGGGCAAGGTCGAACTGACCTCGCGGCGCACCGGCGAAAGCGAAGAGATGACATCAGAGGAGGCGGTCGAAAAGGTCGCAGCGATCTATGCGGCGCTGTGATCTGATGCTGGCAGCGGCGCTGGTGCTGGTCGCGCCGATGGCGCAGGCGGCGGGGCTGGTGGCGTGGTCCAGTGACAGTCTCGGGGTTGCCGCGCAGGTGCCCGAAGGCTGGCCCTCGGCGCAGATGTATGGCGGTGGCTATCTGTTCACCGCTCCGGGGTTTGAGCGCCATGTCGCCCCCCATGTCGCCTTGCGCGCCCATCCCGACAGCGGGGCAGATTTGGGTGCGGCGCATGATCAGATGCTGCAGTCTTTGCTGCTTGATGGCGATCAGGTGACCTCGGATCAGCATGACAAGGCGGGGTTTGATCTGCGCTCTTTGACCGCGCTGGGCAAGGTCGAGCTGCGCAAGACCGTGCGTCTCAATTGCAAGGGCGGTCCGATCTTGGCCGAGCTGCGCATTGATTACATGCAAGACCAAAGCGCCGAGATGGCGCCGCTTCTGGCCGACATCCCGGGTTCATTGGCCTGTAAATAAGCGCGGTTCTGCGGCTGATCAGCTTAGCCGGGCAGGGGCTTAGCCGGGGAGGGCCGCGACCAGTTCGGCGAAATGCTCGCCGCGCTTTTCGAAATTGGGATATTGATCGAAACTGGCGGCGGCGGGGGCCAGCAGCACCGTGTCTCCCGCCTCGGCATCGCGTGCGGCTGCGGCCACGGCGGCTTCCATCGTTTCGCAGATTTCATGGTTTAACGGCGCAAGTTCCAGCGCGAAATCGCGCGCCGAATGTCCGATGAAATAGGCCTTCTTGACGGACCCCAGATGCGGTTTTACGCCTGAAACGCCACCTTCTTTGCCCAAGCCCCCCGCGATCCAGAGGATATTGTTGAATGCTTGCAGGGCCTTGGAGGCACTGTCGACATTGGTCGCTTTGGAGTCGTTGACATAGCGCACGCCGGCTTTGTCCGCCAAGGTCTGGCTGCGATGGGGAAGACCGCCAAAGCTGTGAAACGCGGCCTCGATCTCGCGCGGGGCGACCCCAAGCGCGCGCACGGCGGCGTAGGCAGCGCAGGCGTTTTGGTGGTTATGCGCGCCCGGTAGTCCCGTCACGTCGCGCAGATCAATCGAGGCGATCTGGCGGCCCTTGCGCCACTCGCTCAAGAAACCCTTGCGCGCGAAAACCGACCAGCCCCAATCGCCCAGCTTGCGTCCGGCCGACACCCGGATCACGCGATCATCGCTGCGCGACACCGCCAGCTGATTGGCCAGATAGGTGCCCTCGGGCTCATCCACGCCAATCACGGCACGATCCGGCCCGCCCTCGGAAAACAGGCGGCGCTTGGCGGCGAAATAGCCCCCCAAACCGGCGTGACGATCCAGATGATCGGGCGAGAGATTGGTGAACACGGCGATATCGGGGGTCAGCGCGCGCGCCAGATCGGTTTGATAGCTCGATAGCTCCAGCACAACGACCTCACCCGCTTCGGGCGGGTCGAGATCAAGC
This sequence comes from uncultured Thioclava sp., assembly GCF_913064665.1. GTDB lineage: Bacteria > Pseudomonadota > Alphaproteobacteria > Rhodobacterales > Rhodobacteraceae > Thioclava > Thioclava arctica. The sequence continues at coordinate 61,315 of NZ_CAJYBT010000002.1, read as the reverse complement.
ACGCCGCGCCCGATATTGCCCGCCATTTGCGACGACCGCCCGGCCTCGGTCAGGATGTGGTGGATCAGCGCTGTGGTGGTGGATTTCCCGTTCGATCCGGTGACACAGATCGTGCGCGGGGCAATGTCGAAATTCTCCCATTCGGGCGTGGCCCAAGAGGCAAAAAACAGCCCGATATCATTATCGACCGGTACGCCAGCCGTCATCGCCGCCGCGATCACTGCGTTGGGGACGGGGTAGAGATGGGGGATGCCGGGCGAGGTGATCAGTGCGGCAATATCGTCAAACGCGCCCTGTTTGCTCAGATCGGTGCAGGTGAAACCCGCCGCTTGCGCGCGCGCGCGCCCTTCGGGGCTGTCATCCCAGCAGATTGGGTCGGCCCCGCCTGCGCGCAGGGCTGCGGCACTCGCCAGACCCGAGCGGCCCAAACCCAGCACCGCCACTTTTTGCCCGTCATAGCCCTGAACCGGTATCATGCGTGTCTCCTGCGCCAAGCGGGGGCCAGCCCCCGCACCCCCGGGATATTTGAACCAAGGGGAAGGGGAAAGGGATTTCCTGCGCGATCGCGCCAAGAAGCGCCGCGCGAACCCCTTCGCCGCGCGCCCTTTCTTCTAGCCAGCCCAAGCGATTTCGGTTAGAGTTTCAAGCAGACCCGGCAAACGGGCGATTTGAGGCAGAGACGGCGGTATTACCGATGACAGAGATGGCCTTTGGCACTGTGCCTGTGCGCGCAGGGGAGCCTGTTCTTCCGAAATGGTGGCGCACCATTGATAAATGGGCGCTTTCAGCGGTGCTGATCCTGTTTGGGGTTGGCATGTTGCTGGGGCTGGCGGCCTCGGTTCCGTTGGCTGAACGCAATGGGCTGGAGCAATTTTACTATGTTAAACGGCAAGCGGTGTTCGGCGCTATTGCGCTGATCATCATGCTGGGCATTTCGATGCTGGACCCGCGCCAGATCCGCCGGCTTGGCGTGATCGGCTTTGCGGGCGCGTTTGTTGCGGTGATGTTCCTGCCGATTTTGGGCACGGATTTCGGCAAAGGCGCGGTGCGTTGGTATAGTTTGGGATTTGCGTCGATTCAGCCCTCGGAATTTCTCAAGCCCGGATTTGTGATCATTTCGGCTTGGTTCATGGCGGCGGCGCATGAGGTCGGCGGCCCGCCCGGTCGTGCCTATTCGTTCTTGCTGACCTGCGTGATCGTGGTGGCGCTGGCGCTGCAGCCCGATTTTGGGCAGGCCTCATTGGTGCTGTTCGCCTGGTCGGTGATGTATTTCGTCTCGGGCGCGCCGATTGCGCTGTTGACGGGCATCGGCGGGCTGGCGATCACGGGGGGCTTTTTCGCCTATAATTTCTCGGATCACTTCGCGCGCCGGATTGACGGGTTTCTCTCGACCGATGTCGATCCGCGCACGCAGATCGGCTATGCGACCAACGCCATTCAAGAGGGCGGGTTCTTTGGGGTCGGCGTGGGGCAGGGCTCGGTCAAGTGGTCGCTGCCCGATGCGCATACCGATTTCATCATTGCCGTGGCGGCCGAGGAATACGGGCTGATCCTTGTGCTGTGTATCATCGCGCTTTACGCCACTGTCGTGATCCGCTCGATGTTGCGCCTGACGCGCGAGCGCGACCCGTTTACGCGGATTGCGGGCACCGGTTTGGCCTGTGCCTTTGGCATTCAGGCGATCATCAATATGGGTGTTGCAGTGCGGCTGTTGCCTGCAAAAGGTATGACCTTGCCGTTTGTCAGCTATGGTGGCTCGTCGGTGATTGCCTCGGGGATCGCGGTGGGCATGTTGCTTGCGTTGACGCGCACGCGGCCGCAGGGGCAGATTTCTGATATCCTCGCGCGGCGTGGCCGCTAACCCAGGAGGGTGACATGGCCAAGGATAAAACTCCGTTATTGTTAATCGCTGCAGGCGGCACGGGCGGGCATATGTTCCCCGCCCAAGCCTTGGCCGAAGCGATGGTGCGCCGGGGCTGGCGGGTTAAGCTGTCTACGGATGCGCGCGGCGCACGTTACGCAGGTGGATTTCCGCATGTGGTCACGATCGAACAGGTCAGTTCAGCGACCTTCGCGCGCGGTGGCGTGTTGGCGAAACTGACCACCCCGTTCAAGATTTTCGGCGGCATACTCTCGGCCATTTTGCGCAATGTCTCTGATCGCCCCACGGTGGTCGTCGGCTTTGGCGGATATCCGACGATTCCAGCACTGGCCTCGGCCACGTTCTTGGGGCTGCCGCGCGCCATTCATGAACAAAACGGTATTATGGGGCGCGTGAACCGGGTGTTTGCCAAGCGGGTGAACCGCTTTGCCTGTGGCACTTGGCCCACCGATGTGCCCGAGGGCGTGCAGGCGGATTATACCGGCAATCCGGTGCGTGGCTCGGTGCTGGAGCGCGCAGGGGCTGCCTATATCGCGCCCGGCGATTACCCGATGTCGATCCTAGTAATCGGCGGCTCGCAAGGTGCGCGGATCCTGTCTGACATGGTGCCCGAAGCTATGGCGCGCCTGCCCGAAAACCAGCGCGCCAATCTGCGCGTCGCCCATCAGGCGCGGGCCGAGGACTTGGATCGTGTGAACGAGGCGTATCAGCAGGCCGGGATCGACGCCGAGGTCGCACCGTTCTTCAATGACGTGCCCCGCCGCTTGAGCGAATGCCAACTGGTGATCTCGCGCGCCGGAGCCAGTTCAATCGCCGATATCTCCGTGATCGGGCGCCCTGCCATTTTGATCCCTTATGCGGCAGCCGCGGGCGATCATCAGGTTGCCAATGCCAAGGGACTGGCCAAAGCAGGCGGCGCGATCACCATTCCCGAAAGCAAACTCGACCCCGATACGCTGCGCGATCAGATCGCGCTGGTGCTGGACAATCCCGATGGTGCGCTGCAAATGGCGCTCGCCGCCGTTTCCTACGGCGTTCCCGATGCGACCGAGCGGCTTGTGGCGCTCGTGCAAGACCTAGCAGGACAGAATACATGAACGCGACCAAACTGCCCGGAGAACTCGGCCCCATCCATTTCGTCGGCATCGGCGGGATCGGCATGTCCGGTATTGCCGAGGTGTTGATGACCCAAGGCTTCACCGTGCAGGGCTCGGATGCAAAGGCGTCCAAGATCACCAAGCGGCTCGAAAGCCTTGGCGCGACATTCTTCGAGGGTCAGCGCGCCGAAAATCTGGGCGAGGCGGGCGTTGTCGTGATCTCGACCGCGATCAAACGCGGCAATCCCGAACTGGAAGAGGCGCGCCGTCGTGGCCTGCCCGTGGTGCGCCGCGCCGAGATGCTGGCCGAGCTGATGCGGCTCAAATCCAACATCGCCATCGGTGGCACGCATGGCAAGACGACCACCACGACGATGGTGGCCACGCTGCTAGATAAGGGTGGTTTCGACCCCACCGTGATCAATGGCGGTGTCATTCATGCCTATGGCTCGAATGCGCGCGCGGGCGAGGGCGAATGGATGGTGGTGGAGGCCGACGAGAGCGATGGCAGCTTCAATCGCTTGCCCGCGACCATCGCCATCGTGACCAATATCGACCCCGAGCATATGGAGCATTGGGGAGATTTCGCCGCGCTGCGCAAAGGGTTTTACGATTTCGTCTCCAACATCCCGTTTTACGGGCTGGCGGTGTGCTGCACCGATCACCCCGAAGTGCAGACGCTGGTCGGCAAGCTCAACGACCGCCGCGTGGTGACGTTTGGCTTCAACGCGCAGGCCGATGTGCGCGCGGTGAGCCTGCATTACGACGCGGGCGTGGCCCATTTCGACATCGCGCTGCAAGGCGAAGAGGGCAAGCCGGTGATTGAGGGCTGCACCCTGCCGATGCCGGGCGACCACAACGTCTCCAACGCCTTGGCGGCTGTGGCCGTCGCGCGTCATCTGGGCATGAAGCGCAGCGAAATTCGCGCGGCGCTGGCGGCGTTTGGTGGCGTGAACCGGCGCTTTACCAAAGTGGGCGAGGTGCTGGGTGGCGTCACGATCATTGATGATTACGGTCACCATCCAGTTGAAATCGCAGCTGTTCTTAAGGCTGCGCGGCAATCTGTGAAACCCGGCGCGCGCGTCATCGCGGTGCATCAACCGCACCGCTATTCCCGCCTGCATTCGCTGTTTGACGATTTTTGCACCTGTTTTAACGAGGCCGATGTGGTCGCCATCGCCGAGGTTTACGCCGCAGGCGAGGACCCGATCGAGGGCGCGTCGCGCGACGATCTGGTCGCAGGGTTGATCGCACATGGCCACCGCCATGCGCGCGCGATCCTCTCTGAGGACGACCTTGCCCGGCTGGTGCGCGAACAGGCGCGTCCCGGCGATATTGTCGTATGCCTTGGCGCGGGCACGATCTCGACCTGGGCCAATAACCTGCCTGAACAACTGAAAGCGTAATATGACCACTCCCTTGACCCTCGCATGTATCTGGGCACTGGCTGCCAGCCTTGCGGCGATGGCGCCGGGGCGCTTTCATTGGCCTGCCGCTTGGGTGCTGATCGTGCTTGGTGTGCCGTTGCTGGGCTGGATCACCTTCGTGCATGGGCCGGTGGTCGGGCTGTTGGTGCTGGCGGGCGGAATGTCGGTTCTGCGCTGGCCGGTGATCTTTCTCCTGCGCGCGCTGCGCCGCGTCGCCACTTCGACAGATCGCCCCTAGTCTCTTGCCTGATTTGCGTGACCCCGCTAGGAGAGCGCCCATGACCAACCTGTCCAGCTATACGCCGCGTGGCGCGCTTACGCAGAACCGGCCTTTGGCCGATCTGACATGGCTGCGCGTGGGTGGCCCGGCGGATTGGCTGTTTCAGCCTGCAGATGCCGATGATCTGGCCGATTTTTTGCGCGGGCTACCAGACGATGTGGCGGTATTCCCGATGGGCGTGGGCTCAAACCTGATCGTACGCGATGGCGGGTTGCGCGCGGTGGTGATCCGGCTGGGGCGTGGATTTAATGCGATTGAGATTGAGGGCGCGCAGGTCACTGCCGGGGCGGCCGCGCTGGATGCACATGTGGCGCGCCGTGCCGCAGAGGCCGGGCGCGATCTGACATTTTTGCGCACCATTCCGGGCAGTATTGGCGGCGCGGTGGTGATGAATGCGGGCTGCTATGGTGCCTATGTCGCCGATCACCTGATTTCGGCGCGCGCCGTGACCCGCAGCGGCGAGATCGTGACCTTCCCGCCTGCAGAGCTGGATTTCGGCTATCGTCACAGTGACTTGCCCGAAGGTGCTGTGCTGATCGAGGCGGTATTTCGCACCGATCCCGGCGATCCTGCGGCGCTTGCAACGCGCATGAACGATCAGCTTGCGCGTCGCGACGCCAGCCAGCCGACTAAGGAGCGCTCGGCCGGTTCGACCTTTCGCAATCCAGCCGGATTTTCCTCGACTGGGCGCGAAGATGACGTGCATGATCTCAAGGCGTGGAAATTGATTGACGATGCGGGGCTGCGCGGCGCGCGCCTTGGCGGGGCGCAAATGTCAGAAAAACATAGCAATTTCTTGATCAATGCGGAGCAGGCAAGTGCTGCTGATCTGGAAAACCTTGGTGAAGAGGTGCGCAAAAAGGTTTTGCACAATAGCGGAATTTCGTTAGAGTGGGAAATCAAGCGCGTGGGCGAATTCGGGACGTAAGATCACCGGCCTGCGACGTGGATACCGAATAAGGTTAGACGGGGGATAACCCCCGCAAGTGGCGAAAGTGGCGGGCATGTCGAGCAGGGCATCCCAACGTGTGGCAGTATTATTGGGCGGCCCTTCTGCTGAGCGGGAGGTGTCTTTGTCCTCTGGGCGCGAATGCGTCAAGGCACTGCGCGCGGCGGGATTTGAAACAATCGAGATTGACGCGGGGGCGGACCTCGTTGAGCGTCTTTTGGACGTGAAGCCCGACTGCGTTTTCAACGCGTTGCATGGCCGTTGGGGCGAAGATGGCTGCGTTCAGGGCATCCTCGAATGGCTGCGTATTCCCTATACCCATTCGGGCGTACTGGCCTCGGCGCTGGCGATGGACAAGGCGCGCACCAAGCAGATTTACGCCAATATTGGCCTGCCGGTGGTGCAATCGGTGATCGCCTCCAAGGCCGATGTGATGGCGCGCCATGTATTGCCTGCGCCCTACGTCGTGAAACCCAATAACGAAGGCTCATCTGTCGGCGTTTATCTGGTGATGGAGGGGGCCAACGACCCGCCGCAATTGTCCGATGAAATGCCCGATCGGGTGATGGTGGAAACCTATGTTCCCGGCCGGGAACTGACCTGCTCGGTGCTGGGGGATCGCGCGCTCTGTGTGACCGAGCTTATCACCTCTGGCTGGTATGATTACGCTGCAAAGTATCAGGTCGGCGGGTCGCGCCATATCTGCCCCGCCGAGCTACCCGACGAGATCACCGAGGCTTGCCTCGATTACGCCCTGCGCGCCCATGACGCATTGGGCTGCCGTGGCCTCTCGCGCACCGACTTTCGCTGGGATGATACACGCGGACTGGCTGGTCTCGTGCTGCTGGAAACCAACACCCAGCCGGGCATGACGCCGACCTCGCTTTCCCCCGAACATGCCGCCACCTGCGGAATGGATTTCCCCGCGCTGTGTGCGTGGTTGGTGGAGGATGCCTCATGCGATCGTTGACGCGCTTGCCGCTGTTTGCGGCCGCCGATCACCGCGGCGGGGTGGCTGCGCATGTCTATCAACGCGCGCGTCGCCCCGGCACGCGCGACCCGGCCCCCTCGCGGCTGTCCTTCCGGCTGCAGCGGCTTTGGCTGACGCCCGCCGTGCGCGCGCTGACGCGGATCGGTGTGCCCGTTTTCATCGTGGTTTTGGGGCTTGGTGTCTGGCTGGGCGATCAGGGGCGGCGTGCCGATCTGATCGCGCAATATCAGGACCTGAAAGACAAGATCGAGCATCGCCCCGAGTTCATGGTCTCGCTGCTCAAGATTGATGGCGCAGGCCCCGAAGTGTCGCGCGCGATCCGCACCATGCTGCCCGCGCAGCTGCCCGCCTCTAGCTTTGATCTCAACCTTGATGCCTATCGCGACACGATCCGCAAGCTGGATGCGGTGGCCGATGTGACGCTGGTGATCCGTCCCGGCGGCGTGCTTGAGGCCGATGTGACCCAGCGCGTGCCCGCCATTTTGTGGCGCAAGCCGCAAGGGATCGAGATGCTGGATGTGACCGGGCATCGCGTCGCCACGCTACTGACGCGCGAGGCGCGCCCGGGTCTGCCGCTGATGGTGGGGCAGGGCGCAGACAAAGCGGTGCCCGAAGCGCTGCGTCTGATCGCGGATGCCGGGCCGATTTTGCCCCGTTTGCGCGGTCTGGAACGGGTCGGTGAGCGGCGCTGGGATCTGGTGCTTGATCATGACCAGCGCATCATGCTGCCCGAGGCCGATCCGCAGGCAGCCCTTGATCGCATCCTAGCGCTCAATACCGCCGAGGATCTGCTCGCACGTGATTTCACCGTGATTGATTTTCGAAACAAGGACCGCCCAACGATCCGCCTGAGCGAACACGCGCTTGATGCGTTCCGTCAGGTGCAATCCGACAGTCTCAAAGTAAGGGCCAGCCAATGACCGATTTGTATGAGTCCCAGCGCGCGATGCGTAACATGCGTAAGGCGGCGATGCAGCGCGGGGTGATCGCGCTGCTTGATATCGGCACCTCTAAGATTGCCTGTCTCGTGCTGCGCTTTGACAGTCCCGGCGGCACCGAGGGCGAAGGCTCGCTCGCCGGGCATGCGGCGGCGCGCGTGATTGGCGCGGCGACGACCCGCTCGCGCGGCGTGCGCTTTGGTGAGATCGACGCGATGGCGGAAACCGAGCGCGCCATTCGCACAGCCGTTCAGGCCGCGCAAAAGATGGCCAACACCCGCGTGGATCATGTGATTGCCTGTTTCTCGGGCGCTCAGCCGCGATCGTACGGCATTGAGGGCGCGATTGAGCTGCAAGGCGATCAGGTTTCGGAGAGCGATGTCGGCCGGGTGCTGGCCGCCTGCGACATGCCCCCGATCGGACATGGCCGCGAGGTGCTGCACGCGCAACCGGTGAACTTTGCGCTTGATCATCGCTCGGGGCTTAGCGATCCGCGTGGCCATGCTGGTGCGCGCTTGGCCGTCGATATGCATCTGTTGACGGTCGACGACACCGCTATTCAAAACCTGATCTACTGTATCCGGCGCTGCGATCTGGAACTCGCCGGGATTGCCAGCTCGGCCTATGTGTCGGGCATTTCCAGCCTTGTTGAGGACGAACAGGAACTGGGCGCGGCCTGCATCGATATGGGCGGTGGCGCGACAGGCGTCTCGATTTTCATGAAAAAGCACATGATCTATGGCGATGCGGTGCGGCTGGGGGGCGATCACGTCACCCGCGATATCGCGGCCGGGCTGCAAGTGCCGATGGCCGTCGCCGAGCGGATCAAGACCTTCCATGGCGGCGTGCATGCAACGGGTATGGATGACCGCGAGATGATCGAGTTGGGCGGAGATTCCGGTGATTGGGAAAAGGATCGCCGTCAAATCAGCCGCGCTGAACTGATTGGAATTATGCGTCCACGGGTCGAGGAGATCCTTGAAGATGTGCGCGCGATCCTGGATGCGGCAGAGTTTGAGCATCTGCCAAGCCAGCAGATCGTGCTGACCGGTGGCGCAAGCCAGATACCGGGTCTGGACGGGCTGGCGGCACGGATTTTGGGGCAGAATGTGCGTCTGGGACGGCCCATGCGGGTGCAGGGCCTGCCACAGGCTGCGACCGGGGCGGGCTTTTCCTCGGTGGTTGGCTTGGCGCTGTTTGCTGCGCATCCGCAAGATGAATGGTGGGACTTCGAAATTCCCGCTGAAACGATGGGCGGACGCTCGATCCGTCGGGCGATCCGGTGGTTTCGCGATAATTGGTGAAATGTTGAAAAAGTGAAATTTCGGGAAACACGCAGCGGGATGTCATTTTCATGATGTAGCGCAGGGGCAGCATCATGCCCGCTAACACCCACAATATTCAGCGCAATGCGCGAAATACCGCTTGTCACGGGAAAGGGAACTCCAGATTTTGTGTCTTGGGGTCAGTTTTTGCGTGACGCTGAAGCGATTCAAGGCTAAATTAGACCTAATTTCTATTCATTACGGTCTGGGACAGGGCCGGGCAGCAGCAACAGGCGGATAAACCACATGACGTTGAATCTCATGATGTCAGAGCATCAAGACCTCAAGCCTCGGATCACTGTTTTCGGTGTCGGGGGCGCAGGCGGAAACGCGGTCAATAATATGATCGAACAGAAGCTGGAGGGCGTGGAGTTCGTGGTCGCCAATACCGATGCACAGGCGCTGCAACAGTCCAAGTCGCAATCACGCATCCAGATGGGTGTGAAGGCGACCGAAGGCTTGGGTGCCGGCGCGCGCCCCTCGGTGGGTGCGGCCGCTGCCGAAGAAAGCATCGAGACGATCGTTGATCACCTCGCGGGCGCGCATATGTGCTTTATCACTGCCGGTATGGGCGGTGGTACGGGCACGGGCGCTGCGCCGATCATCGCGCAGGCTGCGCGCGAATTGGGCGTGTTGACCGTGGGCGTTGTGACCAAGCCGTTCCAGTTTGAAGGCTCCAAGCGGATGCGTCAGGCCGAAGAGGGGCTTGAGGCGCTGCAAAAGGTCGTCGATACGCTGATCATCATCCCCAACCAGAACCTGTTCCGTCTGGCCAATGAAAAGACCACCTTCACCGAAGCCTTCGCGCTGGCCGATGACGTTCTGTATCAAGGCGTCAAAGGCGTGACCGACCTGATGGTGCGTCCCGGCCTGATCAACCTTGATTTCGCCGATGTGCGCGCCGTGATGGACGAAATGGGCAAGGCGATGATGGGCACGGGCGAGGCAGATGGCGATGATCGCGCCGTTCAAGCCGCCGAAAAGGCGATTGCCAACCCGCTGCTGGACGAGATTTCTCTGGCTGGCGCGAAAGGCGTGCTGATCAACATCACCGGTGGCTACGATTTGACCCTGTTCGAACTGGACGAGGCCGCAAACCGGATCCGCGAAGAGGTCGATCCCGAAGCCAATATCATCGTCGGCTCGACGCTTGATCCCGACATGGAAGGTTCGATGCGCGTTTCGGTGGTTGCCACCGGTATCGACGCTGTTGTGGCCACGACCGATCTGCCGGTGCCGCGCCGCTCAATGGCGCAGCCGTTGAAGCCGGCCGCTGAGGCGATCGAAGCTGCGACGCATCACGTCGAAGATTACGCCCCGCAGCAAGCCTATGAGCCCGCTCCGGCCCCCCAGCCTCCGGCGCAGCAGCCTCAGCAGCAGCCTGCGGCCTTGTCGGCTCAGCCGGCTGCGCGCCCCGCGCCGCAGCCGCAGATGGCACAGCCCGCGCCTCAGCAGCCTCAACAGGCCCCCGAGCGCACGCTGTTTGATGCCCCCGCCGCGCGCGCAACTGCCGCACAAGCGGGCGACGACCTGCCGCCCCCGGCCTACAGCGCCCCGCGTGAGCCCCAGCCCGATCTGTATGTCGAGGATGAGGCACAGGGCTATGTCGCCCCGCGTCCGCGTCAGCCCGGCACGCCGTCCCCCGAAGCGCTGCGTCGTCTCGAAGCGGCCGTGGGCAAGGCTCCGATGTCGCAGCGCCCGATGGCAGCAACCCGCCCTGCGCATCCCCAGGATGCGCCCCATCCGCAGGCCGATAAGCCGCGCTTTGGGATCAACTCGCTGATCAATCGGATGACCGGCCACAGCGGTGAGGGCCATGCTGCCCAACCCCAAGCTGCGCCGCGCGCGCCAGCCCCTGCGCAACCGCGCGCGCAAGCCCCCGCGCAACCGCGCGCCGAGGTCTATGACGACGAACAAACCGACGAACAGGATCGCGTTGAGATCCCCGCCTTCCTGCGTCGTCAGGCAAACTAAAAAAAACGTCATCACAAAACTGTAACAAGGGCCGGATTTTTCCGGCCCTTTCTTTATGAAAAACATTACCTTAAATGGCTCTGAGCGATGTTTTGCCCCGGCCATGCCTCATTGTTTCACTCCGTTACAAAGAGTGAGTTGAGATGCGGCGTCCACCTGACTAACTGAGACTGCGGTACCGGGAATTGATATTTCGTTACCGCCAGAGATAAAAGTTGTGAGGTCACCCCGTGCAGACAACCCTTGCCAGATCCGTGCGCTTTTCGGGCGTCGGGCTCCATTCCGGGGCTGCGGTCGAGATGTGTGTGCATCCCGCACCCGCGGGCAGTGGAGTTGTGTTTCGCCGCACCGATGTGACCGGTGTGAACCCGCGTATCCCGGCGCTCTGGAGCAATGTGCCCTCTGCCCAACTGTGCACCAAGATCGAAAACGCCGATGGCGTTCAGGTGTCCACGATCGAGCATGTGATGGCGGCGCTTGTCGGCTCGGGGGTGCATAACGCGCTGGTCGAAATCGACGGTGCCGAAGTCCCGATCCTTGATGGCTCTGCCGCGCCCTTCGTCGCTGCGTTCTGCGCGGCGGGGCTGCGCCAGTTGAGCGGTGCGGTGCGCGCGATCCGGGTGCTCAAATCGGTTGAAGTGCGTGAGGGGGCTGCCGTGGCCCGGCTGGAACCGGCCGCAGCGCTTGAGATCGACTTTCACATTGATTTCAGCGATGCCGCGATCGGTGTGCAGCGCAAACGGTTGAAAATGTCGAACGGGGCGTTCGTGCGCGAGTTGATGGACAGCCGCACATTCTGCCGTCGCGCCGACGTGGATATGATGCAAGCCAATGGCCTTGCGCTTGGCGGCACCTATGAAAACGCAGTTGTGATCGAGGGCGACAAAGTACTAAGCCCCGGCGGTCTGCGCCATGTCGATGAGGCGGTGCGCCACAAGATGCTCGACGCGCTTGGCGACCTCGCGCTGGCAGGGGCACCGATTCTGGGGCGCTACACCGGAACGCGTTCGGGCCACGCGCTAACGAATAAACTGTTGCGTGCCTTGTTTGCGGATCCCACCGCCTGGACGTGGGAAGAGTGTTCGGACGCGCAGGCCTATAGCTTGCCGGGTGCCGGTGTTTGCCCAGCAAAGGCGCTGGTTTCGGCCTGATTTGCTCTGCGCCAGTCGAACCGGTTTGTCACGCTACGCAACCTTGGGCAAAAAGGCATCAAAGGCATTTTGCGCCCCGGATTTTTCTGTGCTAGGACAACCCAAACCCCCCGCGCGAAGCGGGTGTCAGGATACGGGTCCGGGGCCTTTCCCCCGGTAGTGAAGAGGAATGGGGCAGGGCATGGGGCGCGGCAAAACAGCGGCAGCGAAACTCGGGGCTCTTGGTCTTGTGACCGTTTTGGCCGCGTGCGGTGGAAATTCAAAGGCAACGCCCAATCTGGAAAACTTCACCGCGCAACAAATCTATGAGCGTGGCGAATATGAGCTAGAGGTCGGCAATCCGCGCCGCCCCGCCGATGCGCTCAAGTATTTCTCTGAGGTCGAGCGGCTTTACCCCTATTCACAATGGGCCAAGCGCGCGCTGATCATGGAAGCCTATGCCCAGCATCGCGCGAAGAAATACGAAGAGGCGCGGGCCTCGGCGCAGCGCTTCCTTGATACCTATCCGGGCGATGAGGATGCAGCCTATGCGCAATATCTTCTCGCGCTGTCCTATTACGATCAGATCGACGAGGTGGGCCGCGATCAGGGGCTGACCTATCAGGCGCTGCAGTCGCTGCGTGATGTGATCGAGAAATATCCGAACTCGGAATATGCGCAATCCGCGATTCTGAAATTCGATCTCGCCTTCGACCATCTGGCCGGTAAAGAGATGGAGATCGGGCGCTATTACCTCAAGCGGGGCAATTATACCGCCGCGATCAACCGTTTCCGCGTCGTGGTAGAGCAATTCCAGACCACCGCACACACCCCCGAGGCGCTGGAGCGTCTGGTCGAGGCCTATCTTGCCCTTGGCATCAACGATCAGGCACAGACCGCGGGCGCCATTCTGGGCCATAACTTCCAGTCATCGCCCTTCTATCAAGACGCCTATAACCTGCTTGAGAAAAAGGGCCTCAAGCCCGAAGCCAAGGGGGATGGTTGGCTGGCGAAGGTCTATCGGCAGGTGATCAAAGGCGAATGGCTCTGATCGCATGCGAGGCTGGCTGACATGCTGCGTTCGCTCGAAATCCGCGACATCTTGATTATAGACCGGCTCGAACTCTGTTTCGGAGCCGGTCTGAACGTGCTGACCGGTGAGACGGGGGCGGGCAAGTCGATTTTGCTCGACTGTCTGGGCTTTGTGCTGGGGTGGCGTGGGCGCGCGGAATTGGTGCGTCAAGGGGCCGATCAGGGCGAGGTTACGGCGGTGTTCGAACTGCCCCTGACCCATCCTGTGCGCGCGATCTTGGCCGAGGCGGGGTTGCCCTGCGAAGACGAGCTGATCTTGCGCCGGGTCAATGCGCGCGATGGCCGCAAAACCGCCTGGATCAATGATCGGCGCGCCAGTGGCGAAGTGCTGCGTCAGGTCTCGCAATCGCTGGTCGAATTGCATGGTCAGCAAGATGATGGCGGGCTTTTGAACGAACGCGGACACCGCGCACTGCTCGATCTGTTCGCCGATCATCCCGCGCTACTGGCTGCCAGCCGGTCTGCGTGGAAAGCGCGCTCAAGCGCGCAGCGCCAGCTGGACGCCGCGCGCGCCGATCTTGAGGCGGTGCGCCTTGAAGAAGATTTCCTGCGCCATGCCGTCAAGGAACTCGACGCGCTTGATCCCCAGCCCGGCGAAGAGGGCGCGTTGGACACTCAGCGCCGCCAGATGCAGGGGGCTGCAAAAATTCGCGACGATGTGGCCAAGGCCGCGCAGGCTTTGGGCCCCGAGGGAGCTGAGGGTGCGATGCGCGACGCGGATCGCTGGTTACAGGGGGCGGCTGCGCGCGCTGAGGGGCGTCTGGATGGCCCGCTTACAATGCTGGAACGCGCGTTGTTTGAACTGGGCGAGGCGGCGCAGGGGGTCGACGACGCTCTGGAAGCGCTTGATTTTGATCCCCGTGCACTGGAGGCCTGCGAGGAGCGCTTGTTTGCGATCCGCGCGCTGGCACGCAAGCACGGCGTTTTGGCCGATGATCTGGGCAGTTTTGCTGCGGGTCTGCGTGATAAGCTGGCGGCCCTTGATGCCGGGGCTGAGGGGATCGAAGAGCTGGAGGTCGAGTTGGCCCGGGCCGGCGCTGAATTCGAACGCGCAGCCAGTGATCTGAGCCGCGCGCGCCTAGCCGCCGCCACCCGGCTTGATGCTGCGATGGCGGGTGAGTTGGCCCCGCTCAAGATGGAACGCGCGCTGTTTGAAACCCATATCACGCAAGGCGATCCGGGGCCGGATGGGCGCGACACGGTGGCCTTCACTGTTGCCACGAACCCGGGTGCGCCCGCAGGTCCGCTGAACAAGATCGCCTCGGGGGGCGAGTTGTCGCGCTTCTTGCTGGCGCTCAAGGTGGTGTTGTCACGCGGGGCCGATGCGCTGACGCTGATTTTTGATGAAATTGATCGCGGCGTTGGCGGGGCGACGGCAGATGCGGTGGGCCGTCGGTTGGCCAAGCTGGCCGAGGGCGCGCAGGTGCTTGTTGTCACCCATTCCCCGCAGGTCGCCGCGCGTGGCGCCACCCATTTCCGGGTCGCGAAATCGGTTCAAAATGAGATGACGACGTCGCAAGTGCGCGCCTTACCCGAGGCCGAGCGCATCGACGAGATCGCGCGCATGATCGCAGGCGCCGAAGTGACGGACGCCGCGCGCGCTGCTGCGAAATCACTGCTGGCAGGCTGACGCGGCGCGGGCGATTACACTGCGGGTTCGACCACGAATTGCGCCGCCACGATCTGCCAACCCGCGTCCGACAGCCCCATCGTTGCAGCCAGCACGGCCCCGACACGGCCCGCATCCGAGCCATCTGCATGCACGATTCCCGATAGCACAAAGCGCTGGATCACCACGCAGGCCTCTGATCCGACAGGGCGCATCTTGACGCGCCCCGTCACGAGGCGCGCGCGCGCGAACGCCCCGCTTAACTCGCCCGCCAGCAATTCGGCGATTTCCTCGCGCCCGACCGCTGCGCCGCCGGTGAGCGACAGAAAATCTGCATCCGGCACGAAATAGCTCGCCAGCGTCAGCGCATCGCGCGCCCCCCAAGAGCGTGCGAAGGCGCGCGGTAGATCATCGGGCGTCTCAAAGCTCATGCTTTTTGCTCCACCAACTTGCCGGGGTTGAGGATATTTTGCGGATCAAGCGCGGCTTTAAGCGTGCCCATCACATCCCAACCCGCCCCGTGTTCGGCGCGCATATAGCCGATCTTGCCCATGCCGATACCGTGCTCGCCGGTGACCGTGCCGCCCATCTCAAGCGCGCGCTTGGCCATCTTGCCCGCCACGTCCTTGGCGCGTTTGAATTCGTCTTCATCATTGGGATCAAGCAGCATCACCGAGTGGAAATTCCCGTCGCCCACATGGCCCACCATCGGCCCGATCAGCCCCGCCGCCGCGATTTCACCCGCCATCTCGGCCACGGCCTCGGCGAGGCGCGAGATCGGCACGCAGATATCGGTCACCAACCCCATGCAGCCGGGCCGATGCGCGATCGAGGCCGGATAGGCGCCATGACGCATCCGCCAAAGCTTGTTGCGATCCTCGGTCGTGGTGGCCCATTGGAAATCGGCCCCGCCCATATCTGCCACCACCTCGCCAAAGCGTTCCGACGCCTCGGCCACCGCCGCGTCCGAGCCGTGAAACTCGATCATCAGATGCGGTTTGGCGGGGAAATTAGTGCCATTCGCCTCGTTGAAAATCTCGGCCGTCAGCGCGTCGACAAATTCGATCCGCGCCATCGGAATGCCCATCTGGATCGTCAGCTGCACGGTTTCGACCGCCGCCTCCAGCGTCTCAAAGGCGCAGACCGCAGATGAGATCGCCTCGGGCTGACCGTGCAGGCGCAGGGTCAGCTCGGTGATGATGCCCAAAGTGCCCTCGGATCCCACCATCAGCGCGGTCAAATCATAGCCAGCGGCAGATTTCTTGGCGCGGCTTCCGGTGCGAATGATGCGCCCGTCTGCCAGCACGACCTCAAGCGCCGCCACATTGTCGCGCATCGAGCCATAGCGCACCGTCGTTGTGCCCGAGGCCCGCGTCGCCGCCATCCCGCCAAGCGAAGCATTCGCGCCCGGATCGACGGGAAAAAACAGCCCCGTCGCGCGCAGATCGTCGTTCAGCGCCATACGCGTCACGCCGGGCTGGACCCGCACCTGCATATCCGCATCCAACACTTCGAGCACGCGGTTCATCCGGCTCATGTCCAGACTGATCCCGCCGCGCAACGGCACCGCATGCCCCTCAAGCGAGGTGCCCGTGCCCCAAGGCGTGATCGCGACATCATGGGCGGCACAGATTTTCACCAGCTCCGCGACCTCTTGCGTGGTCTCGGGATAAGCCACGGCATCGGGCGGGCTGAAGGGAAACCAGGTCTCATTGCGCCCATGCTGATCGCGATCCCCGGCCGAGCGATTCAACCGTTCCCCCAACAGCGATTCGAGCGCGCTCAACGACTCAGAAAATGCCATGTCCCAGTCTCCTTTAGATGCTGCCCAAGTCTTAGGCGTCTGCGCTTGCACAGGGAAGGGGGGCTGGAAAAACTCGGCGGTTTTTGTCTCGGATCAAGGATTTGTCACGGTTTAGGGGCTAGGTGAAAGCCGCGCGACCCGTCAAGGTGGGCGCTCCGAAAAGGAACAGGAGACCGCGATGATTTTGGAAAGCCGGAAATGGGATGAGATGGAGGTCGGCCAGAGCGCAGAGCTGAAACGGCTGTGCACGGCGGATGACTTTTACGTCTTTGCCGCGGCTTCGGGCAATCACAACCCGGTCCATCTTGAGGCCGAGGACGGCGATGGCGACGGGGTGCGCGAGGCCTATGCGCCGGGCATGTTCGTGGCCTCGCTGATCACGGCGGTGCTGGGAAATCTGCTGCCCGGTCCCGGCACGCTCTATCGCTCGCAGATGCTGAACTTTCATGATCACGCGATGGCAGGCCAAGAGCTGTGCGCGCGCGTCGAGGTGGTGGAAAAACTTGCCGATGGCGCGGTGCGCTTTGCCACGCAGGTGACGCGCGTGTCCGATGGCGCGCTGATCGTGGATGGTATCGCCGAGGTGTTCGCCCCCAAGAAACACCTGAAATTCGACGCGCTCGAAGTGCCCGGCCTGATCAGCCAGCGCCATCGCCATTTCGAGAAACTGCTTGAGCGCGCCGAGCCGCTGCCCGATCTGGTCACCGCCGTGGTCTGTCCCGAGGAACCCGCCTCGCTGGAGGGCGCGATTCTAGCTGCTGAGCGGCGCATCATCGAGCCGCTGTTGATCGGGGATCCTGAACGGATCATGCGGGCCGCAGCAGATTGTGGACTTGATGCGACCCGCTTTGAAATTCTTCCCGCCGAGAGCGCGCGCGACGCAGCGCGCCTTGCCGTGCAACTCGTGCATGAGGGGCGTGCGGGGGCGATCATGAAGGGCCATCTGCATACCGACACGCTGCTCAAGCCGATGCTGGACAAGGCGACCGGGCTGCGCACGGGACGCCGCTTTACCCATGTCTTCGTGATGGATGTGCCCGGTATCTCGCACCCGCTGATCGTCACCGATGCCGCCATCAACATCGCGCCCGATCTGGTGACCAAGGTCGATATCGTGCAAAACGCAATCGATGTGGCGATCTCAATCGGCATTGCCGTGCCCAAGGTGGGCGTGCTGAGCGCGGTAGAGACCGTAACGCCCTCGATCCCGTCCTCGCTGGATGCCGCCTTGCTGTCCAAAATGGCCGAGCGTGGGCAGATCACCGGCGGTGAGGTGGATGGTCCCTTGGCGATGGACAATGCGGTGGATCTGGGGGCCGCGCGCATCAAGGGGTTGCGTGGTCAGGTCGCTGGTCGCGCCGAGGTTCTGGTCGCGCCGGGCATTGATTCCGCCAATATGCTGGCCAAGCAACTGGCCTATATTTCGCATGCCGAAGGAGCGGGGTTGGTGCTGGGGGCGAAGGTGCCGGTGATCCTCAATTCGCGCTCAGATAGTGCCATGGCGCGGCTGGCCTCGGCGGCGGTGGCCTCAATCCATTACCACCGGATGCGGGGGAAACAGGAATGACGCGCGCTATTCTGACGCTGAATTCGGGGTCTTCCTCGCTCAAGCTGGGGCTGTTTGATGAAGATCTCAATGCGCTGGCGATGGGCCATGTCGATCGGATCGGGCGCCGTGAGGCGGCGATGAAATTGACGGGATCGGATGGCGCGCCGCTGCCGCTGCCCGAGACCGCCCCCGAGGCCTTCGCTACAAACGCCGCCGCGCTAAAGACCGCGCTGGCCGCCTTTCACGCCGATTTTGAGCGCCTCGAAATCGTCGCGGTTGGCCATCGCGTGGTGCATGGCGGGATCGATCACGCCGCCCCCGAAAGGGTGACGCCCGCGCTGATCAAGGATCTTGCGCGGCTCGCCCCGTTTGCGCCCTTGCACCAACCCCACAATCTCGCCGGGATTCGCGCCGCAATCGACGCCTTCCCCGGGGTGCCCCAGATCGTGTGCTATGACACGGCCTTCCATCGCGGCCATCCATTTGTGTCTGACGTCTACGCCCTGCCGCGCGCCTATTATGACAAGGGCGTGCGCCGCTACGGGTTTCATGGGTTGAGCTATGACTATATCAACGGTGAATTGGCGCGTCGCGAACCGGGCCTTCATGCGGGGCGCGTGGTGGTGGCGCATCTGGGATCGGGCGCGTCGATCTGCGCGCTCAAGGGCGGTAAATCGATCGCCTCCAGCCTCGGGTTTTCGGCGCTGGATGGTCTGCCCATGGGCACCCGCTCGGGCGAGTTGGACCCGGGCGTCGTGCTGTATCTCATGGATCAGGAAGGGATGAGCGCCGCTGATATTTCGGACCTGCTCTATAAGAAATCAGGGCTGCTTGGCCTCTCGGGTATCTCCAATGATATGCGCACGCTCGAGGCAAGCGATCATCCACATGCCGCCCAAGCCATCGCCTATTTCGCGTTCCGCATCAAACGCGAGATCGGCGCGATGGCGGCCGCCTTGGGCGGTCTAGACGGGGTCGTGTTTTGCGGCGGAATCGGGGAAAATTCGGCGCGGCTACGCGCCGAGGTCTGTGCGAATATGGACTGGCTCGGGATTGCACTTGATCCTCAAGCGAATGCACAAAATGCCCTCGAGATCGGATCTGATCGGGTCCGCGTCTTGGTGATCCCGACGAATGAGGAAATCGTGATCGCGCGCGCGGCGCGTCAGGTGCTGAGCCAATAACCGATGCGGCTTGGGCCGACCTCCGGGACGCTCCGCGGGGAGTATTTAATGGCTAGATGAAAGCGACCTCCCTTTCATCTAGCTAGAAATACTCCCGCCGGAGGCATCCGAGATTTTCAACGCAGGGCCGCATTCAAAGCGGCGCGCAGGCGCTCTCCAGCCAGACTTTCGCAGCCGCGCTGACATGCGGGCCAATCTGGTCAAGCACTTGCGCATGATAGGCGTTCAGCCAGATGCGCTCATCTGGTGAGAGCAGGCCCGAGTCGATCAGACGGCGCTCGATGGGCACCCAGGTGAGCGTGTCAAAGCTGAGTTGGTCGCGATTATCGCCCTTTGCGGGCGCAATCTGTGTGACGATCAGGTTTTCGATGCGGATGCCGAACTGTCCTTCGCGGTAATAACCGGGCTCGTTCGACAGGATCATGCCGGGTTCCAACGCGATTTCGGAGACCCGTGAGATCCGCGCAGGGCCCTCGTGCACACTTAGTGCTGCGCCCACGCCATGACCCGTGCCGTGATCGTAATCCCAGCCCTCGGCCCAAAGCGGTGCGCGGGCCAGAGCGTCAAGATGCGCCCCTGCGACCCCGCGTGGAAACCGCGCGCGCGACAGAGCGATCATGCCTTGCAGCACACGGGTGAAGGGCGCGCGAGCCTCGGGCGGCACGTCGCCCACGGCCACGGTGCGGGTGATGTCGGTCGTGCCATCGACATATTGCCCGCCCGAATCCACCAGCAGCAATTCGCCGGGGTTGACGGGGCGGTTGGTGGCCTCGTTGACGCGGTAATGCACGATTGCGCCATTGCCGCCTGCGCCGCAAATCGTATCAAAGCTGATATCCAGCAAGGCGTTGGTATCGCGGCGGAACCCCTCTAGGGCGGTGACGACGGCAATTTCGTTCAGCTTGCCTTTGGGGGCCTCGGCATCCAGCCAAGCAAGAAATTCGACCATCGCGCAGGCATCGCGATGATGGGCGGTCTGCATGCCTGCGATTTCGGTCGCGTTCTTGCGTGCCTTGGGCAAAATGCAGGGATCGCGCGCCCATGTGATGTGGGTGTCGTGATCGGCCAGCCGCAGGCTGACCGCAAGGGGGGCTGTATCGGGATCGACCAGCACCGGGCCTTCGATCGCCTCAAGCGCCGCTTCGAATGCATGTGGTGGCAGAATGGCAATCTGATCGCCCAGATCGGCGCGCAGGCTGTCGTCGAACTTTGCAGCATCGGCAAACAGCTTGACTCCGCCATTGGCAAACAGCACCGCGAAGGCCTGCACCACCGGGTTGCGCGCAATATCGCTGCCACGAATGTTCAACAGCCAGCAGATCGAATCGGGCAGGGTGAGGATAGCCGCTGCAACGCCTTGGGCGTGCAGATCGGCGGCCAGACGCGCGCGTTTGTCAGCAGCCGTTTCGCCTGCGAATTCCGGTGGATGGAGGCGTGCGGGCTGGCTGGGCGGGGCAGGGCGGTCGGTCCAGATCGCGTCGATCAGATTGGCGCTCTCAATGAGGGCGATGCCGCTGCCTTCCAGATCAGCGCGGATCTTGGCGATCTCGGATTGGGTGTGCAGCCAGGGATCAAAGCCCACCGTCGCGCCCTCGGGCAGGTGGTCGCGCAGCCAAGCGCCGGGTTTGACCTCGGGCCAGTTGACGGGGGTAAAATGGGCCAGATCGACCTCGGCGCGCACTTGCACGCGGTAGCGGCCATCGACGAACACGCCCGCCTGATCGCGGGTAGCGATGCAAAATCCGGCCGATCCGGTAAAGCCCGTCAGCCATGCCAAACGCGCATCGCAGGGGGCGACATATTCGCCCTGATGGGCATCGGCGCGGGGCACGATGAACCCGTCGAGATCGGCTTTGGCCATTGCGGCGCGCAAATCGGCCAGCCGGGGCGGGCCAAGCTCGGGGCGCGACTGCACCGAGAAATCCTGAAACATCACATTGCCTTTTTGATACCCAGCAGGCGCGCGCGCGCGCGCGGATCGCTGTCAAACAGACCGGCGAGTTGCTCGGTCATTGCGCCGGCCAATTGCTCGACATCGGTGATCGTGACGGCGTGCTGGTAATAGCGCGTCACGTCATGGCCGATCCCGATGGCGATCAGTTCGACCGCGCGGCGTTTTTCCACCATTGCGATCACGTCGCGCAGGTGTTTTTCAAGATAAATCGCGGGGTTGACGGACAAAGTTGAGTCATCCACCGGCGCGCCATCGGAAATCACCATCAGAATTTTGCGCGCTTCTGAACGCGCCATCATCCGGCGATGTGCCCATTCCAGCGCCTCGCCGTCGATGTTTTCCTTCAGCAGGCCTTCCTTCATCATCAGGCCCAGATTGGTGCGCGTGCGGCGCATCGGGGCGTCGGCGCGCTTGTAGATGATGTGACGCAGATCGTTCAGGCGACCGGGCGATTGCGGGCGCCCATCAGCGAGCCATTTCTCGCGCGATTGCCCACCTTTCCACGCCCGCGTGGTAAAGCCGAGGATTTCGACTTTCACGTCGCAGCGCTCGAGGGTGCGCGCCAGAACATCGGCGCAGATCGCGGCAATCGAGATCGGGCGGCCCCGCATCGAGCCGGAATTGTCCAGCAGCAGCGTCACCACGGTGTCGCGAAACTCGGTATCCTTCTCGACCTTGAAGGACAGCGGCATCGTCGGGTTGGCAACCACGCGCGCCAAGCGGCCCGCGTCCAGCATGCCTTCTTCGCGGTCAAACTCCCACGAGCGGCTTTGCTGGGCTTGCAGGCGGCGCTGCAACTTGTTGGCGAGGCGCGACACGGCCCCTTTCAGCGGTTCCAACTGCTGATCGAGATAAAGACGCAGGCGTTCCAACTCGGCGGGTTCGGCCAGATCCTCGGCGGCGATTTCCTCGTCGAACGCGGTTGAATAGACCGTGTAATTCGGATCGGCAGCGGAATGGGGGGGCGGTGGCGGGGGCTCCAGTGGCGCATCGGCCTGAGGCATGTCCACCTCGTCGCCCATCTCCTGATCGGCGAGATCGTCGGAACTGACGGTCGTCTGGCTTTGATCTTGCTGGGTTTCCTGACTGGATTCAGGCGCGGCGTCGGCGTCGTCTTCCTCGCTTTCGTCGCGGCCCTGATTGTCGCCCTGCTCGTCGTCTTGCTGGGCTTGATTGTCGTCCTCGCCCTCGTCCCCGGCCTCTTCGTCGGGATCGTCACCCAGTTGATCGCCATAGCCCAGATCGGCGATCACCTTGCGCGCCATACGCGCGAACGCCGCCTGATCTGAGAGAACGTGATCGACGCCCTCCAGATCATCGCCTGCCGATTGCTCGATGAAGGGGCGCCACAGATCAAGCACATTTGCAGCGCCTGCGGGCAATTTGCGCCCCGTCGCCAATTCGCGCACGAAATAGCCCGCCGCGACCGACAAGGGGGCCTCTTCGGGAGCGCGAATCTGGGCATAGCCCTTGCGCTCGGCCTCATGGGCGATCTTGGCGTCGATATTGGTCAGCGTGCCGGGCATGTCGCGCGCGCCCAAAGCCTCGCAGCGCGCGGTTTCCATCGCCTCATAAATCGAGGCCGCCAGTTCGCCCGTGGGCGCATAGCGGGCGTCGATTTTCGCATTGTGGTGGCGACGGCGCATCGCCAGCGCATCTGCGGTGCCGCGCGCCAGCAGCACCTCGTCGCGCGTCATTCGGCGCGACACCTGCGGCAGGCGCATCGTGTCAGAGGTCATCCCAGATGGGTCGACCGAATAGCTCACCGTCAATTCAGGCGCATCGGCCATCGTTTTGGTGGCCTCGGCCAGCGCCTTCTTGAACGGATCAGCGGGGTTATCGGAGGGCTTGCTCATATCCCAGATAAAGCACCGCTCGGGCGCGCCCGCAAGAGGGCGCAAGGGTTCCCTGCAAATGCGCGCGCCCCCGGTTCAGGGGCGCACAGTCTGCGGGGTTGGAACGTGACCTGCTAAACCTAATATCTCGTTTGAGAATTTCGCCTGCCGTCCCGCGCAGGCCAGAGGCAAAACAGGAGAGCGCTATGACGGATAAACTCAAATTAGGGATCGTTGTGGGCACCACGCGCGACGGGCGCTTTGCTGATCGGGCGCTGGAGTGGTTTGAGGGCAAAATCGCGGCGCGCGATGATCTGACCTATGAGGTACTGGATCTGCGTGACGCTGCCTTGCCGTTCTTTGATGAGGTCGCTCCGCCTGCTGCCAAGCCCGTGACCAACGTCGCCGCGCAGGCATGGGAGAAAAAGCTTGAGGAATGCGATGGCTTCATCGTGCTCACGGCGGAATATAACCACTCGATCCCGGCCACGATCAAGAACGCCTTTGATTACGCCTTCAAGGGCTGGCATCGCAAACCGATTGGCACGGTGGGCTATGGCGGTGTGGGGGCGGCGCGCGCGGTCGAGCATCTGCGCCTGATCGCGGTGAATTTCGGCATGGTGCCGGTGCGCGGCGCAGTCACGATTGGCGGCGCGGATTTCGTAAAGGCCAGCCAAGGCACGCCGATTGGCGAATTGGGTGATCACCTGAACGGACCGACCAAAGAACTGCTGGACGATATGGTGTTCTGGGGGCGCGCGGCGAAATGGGCCGAGGTCAACGTCTGAGGTTAAACCCGTCACAGTATAAAACGCCCGGTCGCAAGGCCGGGCGTTTCGCACACCGTCGCGATTCTAGCGGTCGAAAATCTGCTGACAGATCCCGGGAATGAAATCCGGGCCCAGCTTGCTTGCATCAAAGGCGCGCAGGTCTTGCTGGCCTTTTTTGGTCTGGCCATCGAGCGTGATCTCATAGCCGCCCGTAAGCAGGTTGACGTCGCACGCGCCCTGAGATTCAGGGTCGATACGGTCGTAATATTGATAGCTGTAGCCCGAGACGGTGAACTGCTCGTCGCGCCAAGCAATGGAAAACGTGGATTCCCAAGGTGTGCGGCCAAAGCCGATCTGTTCTTGGTGCAGCGAGAAGGCAGAGGGCGAGAGCGCGGCCAAACTGGGGGTCTGCCCGCCGCCCTGACCCGAGAACACCACGCGCGTGAGCGTCAGCGCAGGCTTCAGGCCATAGACCGCATCGCCAAGGTAGATCGTCAAATCGGCGGCATCGCTATCATTTTGCGTCAGCGTGGCGGCATCAGGGAGCCCGTCGCCGTTCCAGTCGCCCGACAGCGCCGCGATCAGCTCGCCCGGTTTGGCCGGGACGCTGGTGTCTTGCGCCGCCGCAAGCGCGGGGGCGAGCCCCAACACCAGTGCCGCCAGCGCCCGGATCACTTCGCCATCGCGGCCGCAGATTCGGGCAGTTCTTCGTCAAACAGGCGCTGGTAGAACTCGGCGACGGTCTGGCGCTCCAACTCGTCGCATTTGTTCAGGAAGGACAGGCGGAACGCATAGCCGATATTGTTGAAGATGCGCGCGTTCTGCGCCCAAGCGATCACCGTGCGCGGGCTCATGACGGTGGACAGATCGCCATTCATGAACGCCGTGCGCGTCAGATCGGCGACGGTCACCATCTGGCTGATCGTCTTGCGCCCGGTCTCGGTGTTGTATTGCGGGTTTTTCGACAAAACGATGGCGACCTCGGCGTCATGGCTGAGATAGTTCAGCGTCGACACCAGACTCCAGCGGTCCATCTGGCCTTGGTTGATCTGCTGTGTGCCGTGATACAGGCCCGTCGTGTCGCCCAGACCCACGGTGTTGGAGGTCGCAAACAGACGGAAATAGGGGTTCGGCGTGATCACCTCGTTTTGATCCAGCAGCGTCAGCTTACCGTCGGCTTCCAGCACGCGCTGGATCACGAACATCACATCCGCGCGCCCCGCGTCGTATTCGTCAAACACGATCGCGGTCGGGTTGCGCAGCGCCCAAGGCAGGATGCCCTCGTGGAACACCGTGACCTGCTTGCCATCGACCAGCTTGATCGCATCCTTGCCGATCAGGTCGATCCGGCTGACATGACTATCAAGGTTGACGCGCACGCAGGGCCAGTTCAGCCGCGCAGCCACCTGCTCGATATGGGTGGATTTTCCCGTGCCGTGATAGCCCTGAATCATCACCCGGCGGTTATAGGCAAAACCTGCCAAAATCGCCAAGGTGGTGTCGGGATCGAACTTGTAGGTGGAATCGATGGCAGGCACGCGCTCGCTGGTTTCGGCGAATGCCTTGACCTTCATATCGGACTCGACGCCGAAAACTTCTCGGATATCAACCTCTTCAGTCGGTTTGGCGTTCTGATCGAGCATCTCGGGCGTCCTTTCCTTGCTTGACGCGATTTGTGGACCATCAGCGAGAGGGGTTCAAGAGCCGCAATTGTCTCAGTTACACGCGGCTCGGCCCGTTCCCGCCACCTCACGGGTGTTTCGGTTGACCGGGACTGCGCATGCGATAGAAAGACCCCCAAGCAAAAGGTGGCCAAATGCAACATTTCGAATACAAAGTCATTCCCGCCCCGGCGCGGGGAGAAAAAGAGCGTGGGCTGAAGACCGGGATCGATCGGTTTGCCCATACCCTGTCGGGTTTGATGAACGACATGGCCGTGCAGGGCTGGGAGTATCTGCGCGCCGAGACCCTGCC
Source organism: uncultured Thioclava sp. (assembly GCF_913064665.1). Classification (GTDB taxonomy): domain Bacteria; phylum Pseudomonadota; class Alphaproteobacteria; order Rhodobacterales; family Rhodobacteraceae; genus Thioclava; species Thioclava arctica. The sequence continues at coordinate 35,551 of NZ_CAJYBT010000002.1, read as the reverse complement.
TGCCGAAGAGCGCACGGGCCTCACGGGCAAGACCACCGTCTATCACAACCTGCTGGTGTTTCGTCGCGCGCTGTCGCTGGAACCCGCGCAGGGGATCGGCGCACATCTGAGCAGCCATGACACGGCTGCGAATGCCGAAGGCGCGCCCAAGGTCGCCCCGAAAGTGAGCCTGATGGCTGAGGGCGACAAACCCGTCGAGCGTAGCCTGAAGGCCGAAGCGCCTGAAGGGCGTGCGCCCAGCCTGCGCGCCAGCCGGTCCGAGGACGACAGCTAAGAGATTGGGCGCGCGCGCTTGGGTGAACGACGCCTGATAGGGTATTGATCTGGCAAGGAAATCCGCATGAAAGGCGGTGGCTGGTCCTGTTCTTGGGCCGCGCGCGTCGCTCCTTCGTCTTTCTTTGCAGGAAACAAGGGCGAACCGGGCGCGTCGAGGTGCAATTCTTGCGGATCGGCGTTTTTGTTTGGCTCAAAGGGCTCGCCCCCTTCCCTCAAGCGCTATTTCCACTAAACTGCGTGGCCCGACTCGGCGTGTAGGTCCACTCGCTTTCACCGAACCAGGCATCGGGCAGAACAAGAGGCAAGCATGAGCAAGAGCGATCCTTTCGGGTTCAATATTTCGGCCGCCGCCGACAAGAAGCGCCGCTCTAAGGGGCGCCGTGGCATGTCAGGCGCGTTTGAATCGTCCACCCGCGTGTGCGATCACGCAGGCTGCGAAGAACCCGGCAAATACCGCGCGCCCAAAAGTCCAAAAGTGTTGGATGATTACTATTGGTTCTGCAAAGACCATGTGCGCGATTACAATTTGAACTGGAACTATTTCCAAGGTCAGTCCGAGGAAGAATTCCAGAATTTCCTTGATAATGCGACGGTGTGGGAACGCCCGACCAAGCCATTTTCCAAGGCCAAAGAGGAACAGGGCTGGGCGCGTCACGGCATTTCCGACCCCCATGAGATGCTGGGCGTGAATGCCACGCTCAATCCGGGTCGCTCGCTGGGGCGCAAATTGCCGCCCACGGAAAAGCGTGCGCTGGATATTCTGGATCTGCGTGACAGCACCACAAAGGCGGATATTCGCAAGACCTACAAGGCGCTGATCAAGGTGCTGCATCCCGATATGAACGGCGGGGATCGTTCTCAGGAAGACATGCTGCAAGAGGTGCTTTGGGCTTGGGAACAGCTTAAAGAAAGCCGCAACTTCAAGTAAGGTTCGGGGCTTGGGCCGGGTATGAAAAGGGGGCGCCGCGTGGCGCCCTTTTTAATGGTTGGTGCGCAGCTATTGCCCGCTCGCGCCTTTGAAGATGCGGGCTCGTGACCGGGGGCTTACGTAGCCGCTTTATCGGCCTTCTTTTTCTTCTTCTTGCCGCTCGATTTCGGGGCGCTGCGCGCAGGATCGATCTGGGTGGCCAGCGCCTCGGGGGTGAGCCGTGACAGCGCGCCCATATGGCCTGCCACGGCATCCAGCACCTCGCACAGGGCCGCTGCGCGCGGATCGGCGCTGCGGGTTTCCAGCACGGCCAACTGATCGCGCGCAGGTCCGATGACGCGGCGCGCGCGTTCGCCCAGCACCAGCCGTGCCAGTTCCCACGGATCGGCGGGGGCGACGAAAAATTCCTTGCGCGAGCCCGGCGTGCGCGCGCTTTGGATCAGCCCGGCCTCGCGCAGCTCTTTCAGCGCAACCGAAATGTTTGAGCGCGACCGGCCAAGCTGATCGACCAGATCCTCGGCGCTGGGCGCTTGTGCGGCGCGCCAGATCGCCCCGAAACAGCGCCCCGCCGGACGGCTCAGCCCAAAGCGCGGAGCAATTTCGCCAAAGCTGTCAGACAGATCCAGATCGGTCATGAGGCTGGCTCCCTTCAGCGGTTGCGGGCTTGGGCCAGCCCTGCGATCAGCGCGGCCTCACCATCGCCCAACGTGACCTGTGCACCTTGGCTTTGCAAGGCACGCAGGCAAACCTCGCCCCAGCCCGGAGCGGTGGGTGAGTTGAGCGCCAGCACGGGCTGGCCAAGCCACCACGGGCGCGTTGCGGCCAATTCCAGCCCCAGAACCGCCCCCGCCGCGCGCTCTGATTGTCCGTTCAGCGCCAGCGCGCCAAGATCGCGGCTGGCCCGTTCGGGGCGTGACAGCGCGTCGCTAAGGGCGGCGTCAAACGCAGCCCCCGCGTCCAATTCAGCGCCAAGCCCCGCCAGCATCGCCGCCGATCCGGCCCGCGCCGCGCTGACGACTTCGCCCGCTGAGATATGCGCCCAAAGCGCGGTTGCACCGCAAATCCAGATCACCCCGTCAAATTGCGGTGCGCCCGCCAGAATGCCCGCGATGCGCGCAGCTTCGGGCGGGGTGATCGGGTCACGCGGCTGGGTTTGCAGCAAGCCGGGCAGGGCGGGCAGGGCGCGATCCGCGATTTCTGCCACGGGCCAGGCCCCCTCGGGCAGCGGCGTGCAAGGCAGCGCGCGCGCCTCAAGCCCGACAGAGGCGGCGGCCAGCACCACCTCTGTTTGGGGATCGGTCTGGGGCAAAAGCGGGCGCGGCGATGGGTTGGTGCGCGACCCTGTGATCGCGCCCGTGCCATCCACGCTGAGAGCACGCCAGCGCCCGGCTTCTTCTATCAATGCAATCCAATCAGTCATCGGATGCAGATGGCATGCCTACGCGGCCAGATCAATCCTGCGAGGACAGGCAGGTGGTGATCGTATCGGCGGTCTTTTGCATCAGCGCTTCATACAGGCCCGGCCCGTAGGTCAGCGAACTGCCCGAAGGATCCAGCGCGCCGCCCAGCTTGACGGGCGTGCCATCGACCAGAATATCGACCATTTTGGGATCATGCTGCGCCTCGGGGAAGGCGCAATAGATCTTGGCCGCCGGGACGGTTGCCGTCGCTTCCTTGCGCAGGCTGATCATATGCGCCGCCCCGGGTGCGGTTGCATCACTGGGCGAAAGCGCCCCTGCCACGTTGAGTTCGTAGTGATCCGCAAGATAGCCATAGGCGGCGTGATAGACGAGAAAGGCTTTGTCCTGCACCGGGGCAAATTGCGCCTTGATCCGGGTGTCCATCGCACTGATGCGTTCCTGGGCGGCTTTGGCATTGGCCGCATAGGTTTGGGCATGTTCGGGATCAAGCTTGCCCAGATCCTGCGCGATCAGGCCCAGCCAGACCTTGGCATTGTCGGGGTCAAGCCAGGCATGGGGGTCTGTATTGGCATCGGGTTGCGTTGCCTCGGTGGCGTGTGCGTCATGCGCGTCGTGGTCTTCATCCTCATCCAGATCGGCGCTGTGATCATGGGGGTCGGCGGCGCTGAACTGGCGGGTATGCGAGCCGGGCGCACCCAGCAAGGTCAGGGCGTGATCCTGCGCGTTGATCCCGTTCAGCGCGCGCTCCAACCACGGGGTCAGGCGCGGCCCGATCCATACGATCAGGCCCGCATCCTGTAGCGCCCCCGCTTGGCTTGGCTTGAGCTGATAGTGATGGGCGTCGGAATTCTGGCCCAGCAGCACTGAAGGCGTGCCCAAATTGCCCATCACCTGCGCGACAAGCGACTGCACCGGGGGGATATCCGTCACCACTTTGGGCACTTCGGCCTGAGCGAGGCTCGCAAATGTGCCAAAGGCGGCAATCGACAACGGAATTATGAAACGCATCTGTCTCTCCTGAACTTGATCTCGGCGTTGATAGATGTATGTTATAAAATCACACGTCAAGTGAAAATGTGATAAGGTAACATATCAGTGGCCCAGCCTTGCGACCCGAAATCCCATGCAAACAGCGCTTTCGCGCCCCATGATCATGCTGGTTGTGCCGCAAGCACGCTGCATCGCGCGCAAGAGGTCGCACAGGAAAAAGGGGCGCGGCTGACCCCGGTGCGCCAGCGCGCGTTGGAGATTTTGCTTGAGGAGCATCGCGCGATGGGGGCCTATGAGGTGCTGGATCGGCTGGCGGCAGATGGCTTTGGCAATCAGCCGCCCGTGGCCTATCGCGCGCTGGAATTTCTGGTCGAGAACGGCTTGGCGCATCGGGTGCGTCGGCTCAATGCCTTTGCAGCCTGCATGCGACCGGGCGAAGATCACGCGCCGGTTTTCCTGATTTGTCGCGACTGTGGCGAGGTCGCCGAGGCGGGCGCGGATGAGGTGCGCAGCGCCTTGCTCGCCGCCGCCGCACGCCATAATTTCACCGTCGAACGCGCCACGGTCGAGGCTTTGGGCCTGTGCCCGCGCTGTGCGCAAACACCCGAGGCCGAGGCATGAAAGACCTGATCACCGCGCAGGATTTATCCGTGCGCCATGGCGCGACCGAGGTGCTCTCAAACGTCAATTTCACCATTGCCCAGGGCGAGATCGTCACCGTGATCGGCCCCAACGGCTCGGGCAAATCCACGCTGATCCGCGCGCTGATCGGGCTGCAGCCTGCGGCAACCGGGCAGGTGGTCCGCGCGCCGGGGCTGGCGATTGGTTATGTTCCCCAAAAGCTGCATATCGACGCGAGCCTGCCGCTGACGGTGCGCCGGTTCTTGTCGCTGCCCAAGCGCGTCTCAAACGCACAGGCCCAAGAAGCGCTGGAGCGCACGGGTGTTGCAGGTCTTGGCGCGCGCCCGATTGCGCGCCTCTCAGGGGGGCAGTTTCAGCGCGTGCTTCTGGCGCGCGCCTTGCTGGTGGACCCTGAAATCCTGATTCTGGACGAGCCGACGCAGGGGCTTGATCAGCCCGGCACGGCGGCGTTTTACAAGCTGATTGAAGAGGTGCGCGCGCAGACCGGGGCGGCGGTGTTGATGGTCAGCCATGATCTGCATGTGGTGATGTCGGCCTCGGACCGGGTGATTTGTCTCAATGGCCATGTCTGCTGTCAGGGCGCGCCCAAGGTGGTGGCCGAAGCACCGGAATATCGCGCGCTGTTTGGCATGGGCACGCGCGGGGCCTTTGCGCTGTATCAGCATGATCACGATCACGGGCATGAGGCGGGTGCCGAGGGTGCCGCTTGCAGCCATGAAGGGCATAAGCACGAACATGTTTGACGATTTTCTGATCCGCGCGGGGCTTGCCGGGATTGGCCTGACGCTGGCAACCGGGCCGCTGGGCGCATTCGTGGTGTGGCGGCGCATGGCCTATTTTGGCGATGCGACGGCGCATGCTGCGATCCTGGGCGTGGCGCTGAGTTTCGCCTTTGGCACCTCGGTCTATCTTGGCACGCTGGGCGTGGCGCTGGCGATGGCGCTGACGGTGGCGCGGCTGTCGGGGCGGGGCCATGCGATGGATACGATGCTGGGCGTGCTGGCCCATTCGGCGCTGGCGCTGGGGCTGCTGGCGGCCTCGTTCCAGACGGGGTTGCGCGTCGATCTGAGCGCGTGGCTGTTTGGCGATATTCTGGCGGTGTCGAAAACCGATCTGGTGATCGTGTGGGGCGGGGCGGCGGTGGTGCTCGCGCTGCTAGCATGGCGCTGGCAAGGGCTGCTGACGGCCACAATCAATGATGAATTGGCGATGGCCTCGGGCATTAATCCCAAACGCGAGCAACTGGTGCTGACGGTGGCGCTGGCGCTGACAGTAGCGGTCTCGATCAAGATCGTGGGGGCGTTGCTGATCGCAGCCCTGCTGATCGTGCCAGCCGCCAGCGCGCGTCAACTTGCGCGCAGCCCCGAGACGATGGCGGCGGGCGCGACGGGTGTCGGCATCGCGTCGGTGTTGCTAGGGCTCTGGGCCTCAATGCAGTTTGACACCCCCGCTGGCCCCTCGATCGTGTCCGCAGCGACGGTGATTTTCATGGTCTCGCTGCTGTTTCGGCGTCGCTAGCGATCAATGCGGGCGCGGATCTTGCGCGCCGGTGCGCCCGATTTGCGCTCGCGGTAAAACACATAAATCCCGGATGCGAGGATGATCGACGTGCCCAGTATCGTCAGCGCATCGGGAAAATTGCCAAAGACCAGATATCCCACCAGCGTGGCCCCCAGAATCTCGAGATATTGCAGCGGTGCAAGCAGACTGGCCTCGACCTTGCTGAAGGCCAGAGTGATCAGCAAAAAGGTCAGAGCGATCAACGCTCCCGAGGCAAATAGCGCCCCCAGCGCCCAGCCCGGCAGGTCCGATAGCGGCGTGGTGTGGCGCCCCATGAGCCCCAGCGCAAGCTGCGCCCCCCCGAGAATGGCCGCCCCCGACAGCGCCACTCCGATCTGAAACGACAGCGCCGAGCGGTGCTTGCGCGTGGCCTTGCGCAGCACGATCATATTGAGCGCATAAGCCAGCGCGCCAAGGGCTGGCAGCAACACCACCGGCCCGAAAATCTCGAAATTCGGGCGGATCACGATCAGCGCGCCGATCAGCCCGATCGCCACCGCAATGTAGCGCCGCATCCCAGGTTTCTCACCCAGAAACGGGCCCGCGAGCAGCGTCAGCACCAAGGGCTCGATAAAGAAAATCGAGATCGCCGTGGCGATAGGCATGGTTCGATAGGCATAAATCAAGCATAGCGAGACCACCGCCACCAGCGCCCCGGACAGCACTGCAGGCCAAGACAGCACCGATCCCCGCAGCCCTTTGCGCGCCAAAAGCAGCAAGGGCAAAAACCAGATCGCTTGCGCCAATGTGCGCCAGACCGTTACGTCAAAGGGGGCAGCGAACCCGGTCAGCGTCTTGGAAATCGCATCGCCGATCGGAAGCAGCGCCATCGCTGCACACATCGCCATCATGCCGGCGATCTGGGAGGGCGCGGCGTCGGGCTGGGCGCTGAAATCGGCGTTGGACATTGAAACCTCCCGCAAATGCACCGTGAAAACGGGGCAACATCTTTGATCCGGGCGTTCAGGATGGCTGTGAAACCTGCGGAGAGGCCGGGCGACGCCATCGCCCTTGTGGTCTTGGTTAGCGCCGGGTCGCGATTGCGTCAAGCCGGGCAGTCGGGGGCGGGCAGTCAGGGCAGGGGGCGCAGCTCTCTGCGCCCCCAAAGCCTGGGTTAGTGATCGGCGACCGCTTTGCCGCCATTGGACAGCCGGTCGATGATCGTTTCGGTCGCCTGGTTCATGCCCACGACCTTCACATCGGTGCCTTGCATACGGAACTTGCCCACCGCACGATCCAGTGCGGCCACCGAGGAAATGTCCCAGATATGGGCATGGGTCAGGTCGATCACGACGCGATCCAGTTTCTCGCGGAAATCAAAGGCGCGGTTGAATTCCTCGACCGTGGCGAAAAAGATCTGACCCTTGATGTAATAGGTGCGCAGGCGGTGTTCCTCGTTCAGACGCGAGGACATATCGGTCATCTTCGCGATCTTGCCGGCAAAGAAGATCCCCGACAGCAGCACGCCCACCAGCACCCCGATGGCGAGATTGTGCGTGGCCACGACAAAGCCCACGGTGGCCAGCATCACGATATTGGAGGACATCGGCATCGTGCGCAGCTGGCCCAGCGAGGCCCAGCTGAACGTGCCAATCGACACCATGATCATGATCGCAACCAGCGCGGGCATCGGGATGCGCCCGACCCATTCGCCCAGTACAACGCAAAAGATCAGCAGCGACACGCCCGCCACCAGCGTCGACAGACGCTGGCGCCCGCCCGAGGTCACGTTGATCACCGACTGCCCGATCATCGCACAGCCCGCCATGCCGCCGACAAAACCGGTCGCGAAATTGGCGATGCCTTGGCCGTAACATTCCTGACGGCGATCCGAGATCGTGTCGGTCATCTCATCCACGATATTCTGCGTCATCAGGCTTTCGAGCAGCCCCACGACCGCCACGGCGACCGAATAGGGCAGGATGATTTGCAGCGTGTGCAGGTTGAACGGCACGTTGGGGATCAGGAAGGAGGGCAGCTCATCAGGCAACGCGCCCATATCCGAGACGGTGTGCACATCGCCCAAACCCAGCCCCATCGTGATCGCTGACAGCACCAAGATTGCGATCAGCGGCGAAGGGATCGCCCGAAACACGCGCGGCAGCAGATAGATGATCGCCAAGCCAGCCGCGACCAGCGCATAGGTGATCGGGGGCACTTTGGAGGGGTCCAACTCGGGCCATTGCGCCATGAAAATCATGATCGCGAGCGCGTTCACGAACCCCGTCATCACCGATTTCGACACGAAACGCATCACATGACCCAAGTTCAGCAAGCCCGCGATCATCTGGATCACGCCCGCCAAAATCGTGGCCGCCAACAGGTAATCGAGCCCGTGCTCGCGCACCAAGCTGCCCATCAACACCGCAGTGGCTGCCGTCGCCGCCGAGATCATCCCCGGCCGCCCACCGAAAAACGCGGTGATCGTGGCGATCAGGAACGAGGCATAAAGCCCCACTTTCGGATCCACCCCGGCGATGATCGAAAACGCGATGGCCTCGGGGATCAGCGCCAGCGCCACGACAAGGCCGGACAGGATATCGGTGCGGACATTGCCGAACCATTGGGTCCGCCAGATTGAAAAGGTCATAGGACACTCCGGGAATGCAAAGGCCCGCAGCGGGGGAGGCGCGGGCCGAACGACGTCAATTTGAGGCTGGACATATCGCCGCAACGCCGAAAAGCCAAGCAAACCTTGGCGGATTTCAGAGAAACTTAAGGCCGATTAAGCCGATGTGACGGGTTTATGCGCAAAATCTGCAAGGCTTGTGGCCAAATCGCCATAGCCAGTAAAGCGCCGTTCATAGTGCAGACCCAACCGCGCTGCCGCCTCGGCAGCCTTGGCATCAAGGGCTGGATCGTTGGTTTGCGCCTGATAGATCAGCCGGTCGTAATTGCCAAACATCATCTCGATCAGCTCGGGATGGCGATCAAACCCCATCGGGCGCCACACGAAAGCATCGAACTGGCGCACCAGAAAATCGGTGAGGTAGAACGCGGTGATTTCACTCTCGGCAGTCTTGGCGAAGGCCTCATTTCCTTCAAAAAAGGAATAACAATGCGGCCCGGCGATCATCTCGACGCCCAGTTCCTTGCATTTTTCCAACAAGTGTCCGCCCGTGCCACAATCTGCGTAAACGACAAAAATATCATCGTAATCCGCGCGATGTTTGGCCACCGCATCGGCCACCGCTTGGGTGATCTTGTCGGGATACAGGTGGAGATTGGCGGGCAAGCAGGTCAGATCCAGATGATCCCAGCGATTGATCCGCTTGAGGTCCAAAATCTCACGCGCCAACGCGCCACAGGCAATCAACAAAAGCCGACCAGAGCCTTGCGGGGCCAACCCGTCTTTGGACAGGACACTGTCCCCGGGAAGCTGGGTCATTCCACCCGTGCCATCAACCGCATCACACCCGCCGCAATCAGAACCATCAACCCCAGCGTCGCAATCGGCATGCCTGACATGGCAAACGCCCAAATCGTCACCCCGGCCATCACGATGACAAATACGATCAGCATAAGAAAATGTGGTAGCGGCATGCGCGGTCCCTCCATTGTCTTAAGTATGGGGCGCGCGAAGCCAAAGGAAAAGGCCCCGACGAAAAAAATCGGAGCCTTTTGTCAGGTCAAATGTCGCGGTCGCGCCGCGCAGGTGGGCAAGATCACGCCGAAAGTTGGTTATGTTTGCGTGCGATGAAATCCTTGGCCGTTTCCACCGCGACGGCAGCATCGCGGCAATAGGCATCTGCACCGATCGCGCGGCCGAATTCCTCATTCAGCGGCGCGCCGCCGACCAGAACGATGTAGTCGTCGCGAATGCCCTGTTCCTTCATCGTGTCGATCACGACTTTCATATAGGGCATCGTGGTGGTCAGCAGGGCCGACATGCCAATGATATCTGCGCCTTCGGCGGCTGCGGTCTCAAGATATTTCTCGACCGGGTTGTTAATGCCAAGGTCGATAATCTCAAATCCGGCCCCTTCCATCATCATCGCGACAAGGTTCTTGCCGATGTCATGGATGTCGCCTTTGACCGTGCCGATGACCATCTTGCCCATGCGCGGGGCACCGGTCTCGATCAGCAGCGGCTTGAGAATTGACATGCCGCCCTTCATGGCATTCGCCGCCAGCAGCACTTCGGGGACAAACAAGATGCCATCGCGGAAATCATGCCCCACGATCGTCATGCCTGCGACCAGTGCCTTGGTCAGAATGTCATAGGGGGTCCAGCCACGATCCAGCAGGATATGGGTGGCCTCTTCGATCTCTTCCTTGAGACCGTCGTAAAGGTCGTCCATCATCTGCGCGGTCAGCTCGGCATCGTCGAGCTCGGAGAGGATGATGTCTTCGTTGTCTTCGGCCATGTGCCTGATCTCCTGATAGCCGCCTTGACCTTGTGGTGGGGCGCGTGGCCCGTCAAGTCTTGGCGAATTGCGACATACGCGGTGTTTCGTGCGACGTCACGCGCTGTTATGCGGTGGTGTCTTGGCAAGTGTTCCTATTTCGTTCTAGATTGGCGGCATGAGTCTGCCATTTGATCTGCCGCCCACCGATCCCAACCTGCGACTGCGCGCGCGTGGTGCCGCTGCGCAGCCTGCGGGCCGGTTTGAACCCTATGCGCGGGCACCCGAGCATGACGGCTGGGACATCCCCGAGGAAGAGCGGCTGGCGCGCACCGAGGTCAGTGTCGAGCGCCCACGTTCTGTTATCACGCGCAACGGCTCGCCCGATTTGCCCTTTGATCGCTCGCTCAACCCCTATCGCGGCTGCGAACATGGCTGCATCTATTGCTTCGCGCGCCCCAGCCATGGCTATCTGGGACTCTCGGCGGGGCTGGATTTTGAAACCCGGCTGGTGGCGCGCCCCGAGGCCCCGCGCGTGCTGGAGACGGAGCTGCGCAAACCGGGCTATAAGGTGCGTCCGATCGCGATTGGCACCAATACCGACCCCTACCAGCCGATTGAGCGAAAATGGGGTGTGATGCGCGGCGTGCTTGAGGTGTTGGCGGCCCATCGCCACCCCGTCGCCATCGTAACGCGCGGCTCGTTGATCTTGCGCGATCTGGATTTGCTGGGCGACATGGCTGCTGCTGGTCTGGTGCAGGTCGGTATCTCGATCACGACGCTCGATGCCAGCCTTGCGCGCGCAATGGAGCCGCGTGCCCCCAGCCCGCCGACGCGCATCCGCATGATCCGTGAACTCGCGCGCGCCGGTATCCCGGTGCGGGTGATGGCCGCGCCGATGATCCCCGGCCTCACCGATCACGAGCTCGAAGCGATTTTGACCGAGGCGCGCCGGGCCGGAGCCAAAGCCGCCTCGATGATGCCTTTGCGCTTGCCCCATGAGGTCGCGCCGCTGTTTGCCGATTGGCTCGAACGCCATCGCCCCGGTCAGGCCGCAAAGGTGCTTGGGCGCGTGCGCGACATGCGCGGTGGCAAGCTGAATGATCCGCGGTTTGGTACACGGATGAAGGGTGAGGGCGAGATGGCCGAGCTGCTCGCGCAGCGTTTCGCACTGTCGTGCAAGCGATTGGGGCTGGCGCGTGCCTTGCCCGATCTGGACTGCGCGCAATTCCACCTGCCCCCGCGTGCGGGCGATCAGTTTGAATTGTTCTGAAAGCACGGCCATGATCCAATCTCTCCCGCACCGAAGATTTCTGTCTCCGGTGGCCCGTTTCATCTGGCAAGAAATACTCCCGCCGGAGGCATCCTGCCCCCGCAACAGGCGCTCCGCTTAGCTGCGGCGGCGTCCACGCCGTTCGCGCTTAGCGCCACCTTCACCCAGCCCGTCATCTTCTGACGAGAAGCCGCCCAGCTTGGCGGAAATCTCTTCCAGCGTCGGGCGCTCGCCACGCGGGGTGTTTTCCAATGCGGCCCGCATCGCGCGCAGGTGATCGGGCATTGTGCCGCAGCAGCCGCCGATGATCGTGGCGCCGCAATCGCGCGCCATCACCGCATAGGCACCCATCAATTCGGGCGTGCCGTCATAATGGATATGGCCATCGACATATTTCGGAATGCCCGCATTGCCCTTGGCGATGATCGGGCGTTCGGTTCCCGTCGCGGCAAAGCCCAGAATCGTGCGCAAAAGATCCGCCGCGCCGACCCCGCAATTGGCGCCAAAGGCCATCGGCGGATGCGCCAGCTTTTCGACCATCGCTACCATCGCGGTCGAGGTCAGCCCCATCATCGTGCGCCCGGCGGTGTCAAAGCTCATCGTGCCACACCAAGGCATACCCGCCAAATGGCAGGCCTCGGCGGCGGCCTTGTATTCCTCGGGCGCGCTGATCGTTTCGGCCCAAAGCACATCCGCGCCGCCTTCTTTCAGACCCTCGGCCTGTTCGTGAAACATTTCCACTGCCAGCTCATGGGTCAGCGTGCCCATCGGCGCGAAAATATCGCCCGTCGGCCCGATCGAGCCTGCCACGATCACCGGGCGGCCCGCGGCATCCGCGACATCGCGCCCGATTTCGGCCGCCAGTCGGTTCAACTCGCGCACACGGCTTTGCGCATCATGCAGTTTGAGGCGCGAGGCATTGCCGCCAAAGCTGTTGGTGAGGAAAATATCCGAGCCCGCATCAACAGCCAGCGAATAAAGTTGCTTGATCTTGCCCGGCTCATCGGCATTCCACAGCTCGGGCGCATCCCCCGAGGACAGCCCCATATTGAACAGGTTGGTACCCGTCGCGCCATCGGCCATCAGCCAATCGCGAGTTTCCAGAAGGCGGCTTAGCGCATCGGTCATCAGTGCCTCGATTCCATGGCGTTGTGGGGCGCGCGGTGGGGCGGCCCTTTTCTCTGTCCTGCCACGCTGGGCGACAATTGGCAAATTCCTTTCCTTCAAGATGATCTTGAGCAGGATTTGAACGGGGCGCGCGCAGGCGGATGAATTTGCCCCTCGTTTGGCTCGGAAACTGGCGTTTGGGAGGGGACGCATAGGGCGGGTGGCGCATGGATTGCGCGCGCGACATCCGCCGCCCCGAGCATTAACGCCCCGCGTGAGGGCGCGGCGATGTAGCGCGGGCTCAGGCGGGGCGCAAAACCCATCTTGAACTGGCGCAGCCCAGCAGCGCTGGCGCCCTTTTCGGCGCGATCCCAGATCTTGCGCGCAGGCCCAGCGATATCGGCGGCGCGTGGGGGCAGGGCGGCAAGCGAAACGCGCGAAACACCGCACGCACGCGCGGCGTCAATCGCCGCCAGTATCAGCGCATGCATCGTGCCATCGGGCGCATCTGGGGCTGGGCGCATCAGGTCCAGAACCCAAGCGGCGTGACCGGTATGAAAGCTGGCAAATCCGATGATCGCGCCGTTGTGGCGCGCGACAATCACAGCCTGATCTGCGACATATGCGGCGTTGAAACGGCCCATCGAAAAGCCCCGCTCGGCCCCGCGTGCGTGCGCCCAAACTGCCGCGATCCGTGCCAAATCACCCGCATCCGGAGCGGCCTCGAACGCGCAGCAGACCCCAGCCTTTTCTGCCTTGCGCAGCTTGCGTCGCAGACCGGCGCGCGCGGGCGTTGCGAGCTGAAACTCTGACAGATCCAGCCAGCATTCCAAGGCCACGGGGGTCACATGCCAGCCGGATTTGCGCGCAATGCTGGCAGAGCGCGGGCCAAGCTTATAGGCGCAAGCGATACGTCCTTCATCGCGCGCATTTTCGCGCAGTTGGGCCAAATGGGTTGGCATATCGACATCGCCAAAGGGGTCAAGAAGACCGATCAGCGCTTGGGATGTGCGCCCGATCATCCAACCGCTGCGCGCATCAGGGCTTAGCAGCACCGAATGCTCGCCCTGACGCAGCAAGCCAAGCTCTGGTTGATCCGATTGCCCGATCAGATGCGCCAAACGCGGTGTGAGCACGGGGGCGGGCGGCACGAGATGGGGCCGCAGGCGCGCGGGATGCGCGCGATCCGAGAGTGCAAGCACTGCCATCGCCAAAAGGGCAGGCGCCCCGTAATAGACCAGCCGCCACGCAAGAATTGCCGCCAACAACGGAGCGGTTTCGGGCTGCGGAAGCAGCGCCAGCAGCGTCACTTCGAACGGACCAACCCCTCCGGGTGAGCCAGAGACAAACCCCGCCCCAAGTGCGATCAGAAAGGCCGGATACAGCGCCAGCGCGCCAATCCCACAGCCCGTAGGCAGCAAAAGCCACAGCGCCAGTGCCGCAAAGGCGGTATCGAGCAAGCACAGCCACAAAAGACGCCCCATGACGGGCAGCGTTGGCAGGCGCAGATGCCAGCGCGCGATTTTCATCCCCGGCTTCCAAAGGGCCACTCCGGTCAGCACACCGCCCAACAGCAAAGCGATGCCCGCCATGGCGCGCACGGCCCAAGCCCCTTGGTCCGCCAATGGCACAGGCAACGCGATCAGCACCAAGGCGCCAAGCACCGCCCAGGCAGCCAGAAAGCTGGCCGCGACTGCGGCAGTCAGGCGCGACGCCTCGAGCAGCGACATTCCCGGCAACATCCGCCAGCGCACCAGCGCGCCCGAAATCAGGCCAAAGCCCACGGTTTGCGAAATCGCGATGGCAACCCAGCCGGCGCGGCGCGCCCGCTCGGGCGGCTGACCCGTGCCAAGCGCGCGATGCAACAGCGCGTCATAATTGGCCAAAGCCGCGAAGGAACAGGCGCTGGCGAGTGCGGCGAGGGTCCATTGCAGCGGCGACACCTGCGCGAAAGCGGCCGCAATCGCGCCCCAGTCAAGCGCCGCAATCCGTTCGCGCAGCAACAGCGCAAAGCCCGCCAACAGCGCGATCACCACGATCTGACGCCTAAGCGCGCCCGCCCAACCGGGCAGGCGCATCTGGCGCGCTTGCAGCGCCGAACGGGCGGACCCTGTTCGCGACGTGCTGGACTTGTGTTGCGCCATTAAATTGCTCCTGGCCGACCCCAACTTGTCGAACAGGCTAGCGCAGAGCCGTTCACAGGCGCTTAACGCCCACACAGCAAAACGCCGGGCGCAACGGGTGCGTCCGGCGTGAGATATCGGCGTGAGGCTGTGGGATCAGATTTCTTCGAGGACCTGACGACGGGCCTCAAGCATGCATTCCGCCATTTTGGCCCGGATCGCGGCTTCATCGGCTTTGCCATCCAGATCGGCGGCCAGCTTGCGATAGACGTCCTCATGCCCGGCTTCTTCGAAATCCGCCGTCACGACGGAGCTGATATAGTCAGCCGCTGCCGGTCCGGTCTTACCCAAAAGATCTGCCGCCCAGACGCCGAGCATCTTGTTGCAGCGCGCATCGGCCTTGAACTGCAATTCCGCATCATGGGCGAATTTGTTCTCATAGGCGTTTTCGCGATCATCGAACGTGGTCATCGGCTGTTTCCCCCGAAGTAAGTTTTTCGTTATCTCTTGATATGCACACCCTTCCCCCACATCGCAAGAGGAACCGCGCGCGGGCGCATGAGAGTTTGCGCAGTTTGCCTTGCCCCAGCGGCGGGCCTGTTCTATAGGGCAAGCAAGGGTCTCCCATGCCGCCCGCGCCCGGGCTGACAGGGAGCGCAGCGAGAACGGAGACGCCATGGCACCGCGGCGCAAGAAAATCTACGAAGGCAAGGCGAAAACGCTGTATGAGGGCCCTGAACCGGGCACGCTTGTGCAGTATTTCAAAGATGACGCCACCGCGTTCAATGCTCAGAAAAAGGCAACGATCGAGGGCAAAGGCGTTCTCAACAATCGCCTTTCTGAGTATTTCATGACGGGTTTGACCAATATCGGCGTGCCAAACCACTTCATCAAACGGCTCAATATGCGCGAGCAGTTGATCCGTCAGGTCGAGATCGTGCCGCTGGAAGTGATCGTGCGCAATTTTGCGGCCGGCTCGATTTCCAAACGCCTTGGGCTGGAAGAGGGCACGCCTTTGCCCCGTCCGATCGTGGAATACAGCTACAAGAACGATGATCTGGGTGACCCGCTGGTGCCCGAGGAATATATCATCGCGTTCGGCTGGGCCAATCAGCAGGATCTGGATGACATCGTGGCGTTGGCGCTGCGGGTGAATGATTTCCTGACTGGCGTGTTTTATGCCGTTGGTATCAAGTTGATCGATTTCAAAATCGAGGTTGGCCGCGTTTGGGAAGGTGATTTCATGCGCCTTCTGGTCGCCGATGAAATCAGCCCCGATAGTTGCCGCCTGTGGGACATGAAGACTGGCGAGAAGCTGGACAAGGATGTGTTCCGGCGCGATCTGGGCAACTTGACCGACGCCTATACCGAAGTTGCGCGGCGGCTGGGCGTATTGCCCACCAATACCGCGCAGATCAAACCGACCCTGATCAACTGAAAGGAGCCCCGGCGATGAAAGCGCGCGTGCATGTGATGCTTAAGGATGGGGTGCTTGACCCGCAAGGTGAGGCGGTGCGTCATGCACTGGGCCATCTGGGCTTTTTGGGGGTTGAGGGCGTGCGTCAGGGCAAGGTGATCGAGCTGGATCTGGCCGCAACCGATGCCGCGAGCGCAGAGGCGGAAGTGCAAAAGATGTGCGACAAGCTGCTCGCCAATACCGTGATCGAAAAATACACCGTCGAGATCGTCTGAACCCGCCGGGGCGCTGCTCCGAACCTCGGGATATTTCAAACACTTGAAAGCAGGAGCCGCTGCGATGAAAGCCGCTGTCATCACCTTTCCCGGGTCCAATTGCGACCGTGATCTGGCCGTGGGCTTTGAAAAGGCCGGCGCGCAGGTGATCAAGGTCTGGCACAAGGAAACCGAACTGCCCGACGGGATCGATGTGATCGGCGTGCCGGGCGGGTTTTCCTATGGCGATTATCTGCGCTGTGGGGCGATTGCGTCGCGCTCTCCGGTGGGGCAGGCGATTGCCGATTTCGCCGCACGGGGTGGCTATGTTCTGGGCATCTGCAACGGGTTCCAGATCTTGACCGAAATGGGCCTGCTGCCGGGCGCGTTGATGCGCAATGCTTCGTTGAAATATATCTGCAAGCCGGTCGCCTTGACCGTGGCCAGTGCCAACAGCCCCTATACCGAAAGCTACGGGGCGGGGGCGCAGGTGACCTTTCCGATCGCGCATCACGACGGCAATTACCAGATCGACCCCGAGGGGTTGGCCGCGCTGAAAGCCGAGGATCGGGTGGCGTTTCGCTATGTCGACAACCCCAATGGATCGGTTGATGATATCGCCGGAGTGCTTAGCGAAAACCGTCGGGTTCTGGGTATGATGCCCCATCCCGAGCGCGCGATTGAGCCTGCGCAAGGTGGCGCCGATGGGGCGGCGCTTTTCCGCGCGTTGTCTGGGATCATGGCAAGCGCCTGAGAGCGCATGCTTGCCCGCGCTCATTGCACTGGCGTAAGTTGGCGCCATGTCTGATGAAACATCGCAAGATCTGATATTGCCCGAGGCAGACGAGCCCGCGCCCAATGCGCGCCGCGTGCGTGCCCGCTGGCTGATGCGGATCGCTGTGGCGGCGGTTTTGGTGCTGGCCGTGGCAGTGATGTGGGTCAGCAATCTCTGGCTGACGCAGCGCTTCACCGAAACCACGCGCGTGCGCGCCGAGTTGCGACTGGCCCTTTATACCGGCAACATCATGTCCGAGTTGCAGCGCACCAATGTTGTGCCGCTCTTGCTGGCGCGTGACCCGCAACTGATACAAGCGCTTGATTCAAATGACTATTCTACGGCCTCGGCGCAGCTGATATCGGCGCGCAAAGAGGTGGCGGTGGCCTCGATCCGCTTGCTGGACATGCAGGGGCGGGTGGTGGCCTCAACCAACCGCACGCAGATCGGCATGGGCTTTTCCACAGAGGCGTTTTTCGTCGATGCGACGCGCTCGCGCGATACGATCTTTTCGCTTAACAGCAATACGGCGGGGGGCGCGGAGTTCGACTATTCGCGCGCCGTCGTTCAAGATAATCGCCCCGTCGGAGTGATCGTGGTTGAGGCCGATCTGTCGAAGTTCGAGCGCTCTTGGGCGGGCATTTCGGATGCGGTGGCGGTGACGGATAGTGCGGGCACGATCATTTTGACGACCGAGCCGCGTTGGCGCGGGTTGACGATGGCGCAGGCTTTGGCGGCGCGCTCGGCCCCCACGGCGATTCAGCGCGCGCTGCAAGCCACAGCCGATTGGGCCAATGAGGCCCCGGATGCCTATCTCAAGGGGCAGGCCGTGATGCGCACCGAGGCGCGCGTGCCGTTCCGCGGTTGGAAAATGATCGCGTTTACCAGCTATGATTCGGTCCGCGAGCGGGTGAATGCGGTGCTGGCGCTGGAAATCATGGGGTTCGCGATTTTGCTGGCGCTGGTGTTTTACGCGCTGTCACGGCGTGCGCGGCGCCAAAGTCAGGCCCTGCGCGCCGAATCGGCAGAGCTGCGCACTCTGAACGTGCGCCTGTCGCGCGAGATTGCCGAGCGCGAGAAAGCCCAGATGGACCTTGCCGTGGCCGAACAAACCTTGGCGCAAAGTTCCAAACTCGCCGCTTTGGGCGAGATGTCGGCGGCAGTGAGCCACGAGTTGAATCAGCCGCTGGCTGCGATGAAAACCTATCTGGCGGGGGCGAAGCTTCTGCTCCAGCGCGCGCGCACCGAAGAGGCGCTCTCCTCGTTCCAGCGGATTGACGATCTGATCGGGCGGATGGGGGCGATCACGCGTCAGCTGAAATCTTATGCCCGAAAAGGCGGCGAGGCGTTTGAGCCAGTCGATCTGCGCGCCGCGCTCTCTGAGGCGCTCGCGATGATGGAACCGCAGCTTAAAACCCGCAAATTGCACATCATCCGCACGATGCCGCGCGGATCTGTTATGGTGATGGCTGATCGCATCCGTTTGGAGCAGGTTATCATTAACCTGTTGCGCAATGCCTTGGACGCCACCAAGTCAGTGGCCGAACCCCAGGTCGAGCTGATGCTGACGGCGGGGGAGACTGCCGTTTTGAGCGTGCGCGATAATGGCCCCGGGATCAGCGATCTCGACAAGCTGTTCGAGCCGTTCTGGACGACAAAGAAACCGGGCGAGGGAACGGGGCTTGGCCTTGCGATTTCCTCGTCCATCGTGGCTGATTTCGGCGGTCGCATGACCGCGCATAATTCTGAGGGTGGGGGCGCTGTGTTCGAAGTGCAGTTGCCGCTTTTGTCGGATAAGAACAGGTCCATTAGGGCTGCGGAGTAAGATATGGCTAGAATGATGAAGGTCGCGATCGTCGATGATGAAGAGGACATGCGCCAATCGGTCAGCCAATGGCTGGCGCTGTCGGGGTTTGACACCGAGACCTATCCCACTGCTGAGGATGCGCTCAAGGAAATTGGCGCGGATTGGCCGGGCGTTGTGATTTCCGACATTCGGATGCCGGGGATGGACGGGATGGCGTTTCTCAAGCGGTTGATGGGCATTGATAGCGGTTTGCCGGTGATCATGATCACCGGGCATGGCGATGTGCCCATGGCGGTTGAGGCGATGCGCCTTGGCGCGATGGATTTCATGGAAAAACCCTTTAGCCCCGACCGGATGACCGAGCTGGCCAAACGTGCCACGCAAGCCCGGCGCACCACGCTGGACAACCGCGCGCTGCGTCGCGATCTGGCCAAGGGCGAAAAGGTGATCGGCAAACTGATCGGTACCTCTGAACCGATGGAGCGGCTGCGCGAGGACGTGCTTGATCTCAGTCAGGCCGATGGCCATGTGCTGATTGATGGCGAGACCGGGTCGGGCAAGACCTTGGTGGCGCATGCGCTGCATGCCACGGGCCCGCGCGCGGGCAAGAAATTCGTCATGGTTTCCTGTGCCGCCTTCACCGAAGAGGCGCTGGCGGCCAAGCTGTTTGGCCCCGTCGAAGAGGGCGGTTTGCCCCTTGTCGAAGAGGCGCGCGGCGGCACCCTTTGCCTTGAGGATGTCGAGGCGCTGAGCCAACCGCTTCAGGCGCGGTTGCTGCAATTCATCAACGATCAAGGCACGCCCGCCGAGACCCGGATCGTGGCGATCTGCAACACCCATGGCGAGGGCAAGACGGTCGAGGATGCGCTGCGTCCCGACCTGTATTACCGCCTTGCCGCGTTGAAAATCACCCTGCCGCCGCTGCGTGCGCGCGGTGAAGATATTCTGACACTGTTCAACCGGATGTCAGAGCAATTCGCCGATGAATATGGCTGCGACGTCCCCGAGGTGACCGCGCAAGAGGCCGCGCAACTGCTGCAAGCGCCGTGGCCGGGCAATGTGCGCCAGCTCATCAACGTGGCCGAGCGTGCGGTGCTGCAATCGCGGCGCGGTTCGGGTTCGATTGCCTCGCTTCTGATGGCCGATGACGAAGATACCGGCCCTGCGGCGATCACCACCGAGGGCAAGCCGCTGAAAGAATATGTCGAGAGCTTTGAAAAAATGCTGATCGACAACACGATGCGCCGTCACAAGGGATCTATCGCGGCGGTGATGGAAGAACTGTGCCTGCCGCGCCGCACCCTGAACGAGAAGATGGCGAAATACGGGCTTCAGCGGTCAGATTATTTGTGACAGGGCAGCGGCGCGTCGGGCAGAAACTCGCCGCGCGCCGCCCCCACCTGATCGGCGATAAAGCGCATCGTGGTGCGCACCCGCGCGCTGTCGCGTAAATCCTGATGCGCCACCAGCCAGAATGAACGCCGGATTTCGATCTGCTCGGGCAGAACGGCGATCAATTCGGGGCTGTGTTGAGCCATGAAATCGGGCAAAATCCCCAAACCTTTGCCTGCCGCCACCGCGCGCATCTGCGCAAACAGGTTGGTCGAAGACAGCTGGGGCACGTGATCGCCCATCACCAGTGACAGGTAATCCAGCTCGGGCGTGTAGATCAGCTCGGGGATGTAGCCGATCAGCAGATGCTGGCCCAAGGTTTCGGTATCGGTGACGGGATGAGCGTCTAGATAATCGGGCGCGCCATAGAGATGCAGCGTGTAATCGGTCAGTTTGCGCGAAATCAGCCGCCCCTTTTCGGGCCGTGACAGGGTGATGGCGATATCGGCTTCGCGTTTGGACAGGCTGAAAATGCGCGGCGTGGCGACCAGTTGCACCTCGAGGTCGGGATTGTCGCGCGCGAAATCGGCCAGCCGTGGGGCGAGGAAAAACGCACCGAACCCGTCGGGCGCGCCGATTCGCACCGAACCCGACAGCGCATATAGCTCGCCTGCGATATCGTCATGCACCTTGGCCGCGACGCTTTCGATCTGCTCGCCATGACGCAGCAGCCGCTCGCCCGCGCTCGTCAGTGCATAGCCGCGCGGGCTGCGTTCAAACAACTGCGCGCCAAGCTGTTTTTCCAGCGCCCCCACCCGGCGCGACACGGTCGCATGATCCGATCCGATGATCCGCGCTGCCGCCGTCAGACGACCCGCGCGCGCCACGGCCAGAAAATAGCGAAGATCGTCCCAATCGAAAGTCATAACATCTCCTGAACGGGTATGGGCATTTGCGCACATCAACTTCGCAAATCGTGGCATGGCCGCGCGGCGTCTCCCACCTATCCTTTAGGCCTAGATCGGTGATTGCTTGTTTTGCGTGTGATAACGCTATGTTGACTCTGAGTGAGGGTCGTGGCGGTTTATGCAACACGTGAACGTGTGAGTGCCGGTCTGGCAAGACTTCACGACGCACCCCATTGGAGGACGGGACCGGGGTGTGTGAGGATGGCGCAAGAATTGCGTATCGCCCCCCAAGGCTGGGGCTCGCGCGATCAAGACGGATCCAAACGATGCCGCTTGCGGGTGGTTTCGGGCGGACAATAGACAACAATCAGGGAGGAAGATTCATGAAATCAACAATTTATGCAGGTGTGAGTGCCGCAGCGCTGATGCTGGCTGCAAATGGCGCGCTGGCGCAGGACGCGGTTTCGGACGGCGTCGTGAAAATCGGCGTGCTGGGCGATATGTCGGGCGTCTATTCGACCGGTTTCTCGGGCAAGGGCGCTGTGGATGCGGTGAACATGGCCGTGCGTGATTTCGGCGGCACCGTTCTGGGTAAGCCGATCGAAGTGATCTCGGCGGATCACCAGAACAAGGCCGATGTGGCCTCGGCGACCGCGCGTCAGTGGATCGACGAAGAGCATGTCGACATGATCACCGATCTCACCAACTCGGCGGTGGCGCTGGCAGTGCAGAAACTGGCCTCCGACAAGCATGTGATCACGATGGCAACGGGCGCGGCCTCTGCTGCGCTCACGGGTGCGGATTGCACGAAATACGGCATCCACTACGGTTATGACACGCACGCTCTGCCCGTGGGCACGGCGACGGCCGTTGTGAAAAACGGTGGCGATAGCTGGTATTTCATCACCGCCGATTACGCCTTTGGTCATGCGCTGCAAGACAACACCACCGAGGTGATCAACAGCCTTGGTGGCAAGGTTCTGGGCAGCTCGGACGTGCCGCTTAGCTCGACCGATTTCTCGTCTTACCTGCTGCAGGCGCAAAGCTCGGGCGCGAAGGTGATCGGTCTGGCCAATGCGGGCCAAGACACCGTGAACGCGATCAAGCAGGCGCATGAATTCGGTATCGTCGAGGGCGGTCAGCAGCTGGCGGGTATGCTGGTGCTGATTTCGGACGTGAAATCGTTGGGCACGGATGTGGCCAAGGGGCTGCAATTCACCAGCGGCTGGTATTGGAACTCTGACGACAAGTCCAAAGCGTGGAAAGCCGAATACGAGAAATTCTCGGGCGGTGAGGCTCCGACCTTTGTGCATGCGGCGGATTACTCGCTGACGATGGCCTATCTTGAGGCGATCAAGGCGGCTGGCACGGATGATCCCGACAAGGTGCGCGAACAGCTTGGCAAAATGAAGATCGACGATTTCTTCGCCAAGGGCGGTCAGATCCGTCAAGACGGTTTGCTGGTGCATGATATGTATCTGCTCAAAGTCAAAGACGGCGGCACCGACCCGTGGGATGTGGCCGATGTCGTGCGCACCATTCCGGGCGATGAAGCCTATGCGTCGCTTGCGGCTGGCGGTTGCCCGCTCGTCAATAAATAAGCCAATCAAAACTCGGACGGGGGCGACCGACAGGCCGCCCCCGAACGCGTATCAGTGCGAAGGCCAGACCATGAGTGACATCATCCTCGAGGCCCGCAACCTGACCAAAAGTTTTGGCGGTTTTGTGGCTGTGAACGGGGTTGATCTGCGCATCCAGCGCGGTTCGATCCATGCCATTATCGGGCCCAATGGCGCGGGCAAGACGACAATGTTTAACCTGTTGACCAAGTTCATCACGCCCACATCGGGCAAGATATTGTTCAACGACACCGATATTACCAATAAGAAACCCGCCGAGATCGCGAATATGGGTGTTGTGCGCTCATTCCAGATTTCGGCTGTGTTTCCCCACCTCACCGTACTGGAAAACGTGCGCCTGGCGCTGCAGCGCGGGCTGGGGGTGAGCTATCATTTCTGGCGCTCCAAGGCGTTGCTGCATGATCTGGATGCGCAGGCGATGGCGCGTCTGGAACAGGTGGGGCTGGCTGATTACGCCACCCTGCGCGCGGTCGAGCTGCCCTATGGGCGCAAGCGGGCGCTGGAAATCGCGACAACGCTGGGGCTGGAGCCCGAGTTGATGCTGCTGGATGAGCCGACGCAGGGCATGGGCACCGAAGATGTGGGTGCTGTGACCGAGTTGATCGGGCGTGTGCGCGATGGCCGCACGATCGTGATGGTCGAGCATAACCTTGGCGTCGTGGCCGAACTGGCCGACACGATCACCGTGCTGGCGCGCGGCGAGGTTCTAGCCGAGGGGCCATATTCCGAGGTGTCCAAGAACCCGAATGTCATGGAGGCCTATATGGGCGTCTCTGCCGATGAGCAGGAGGAGGCCGTATGAGCACGACAACCCTGATCAAACCGATGCTGAAAATCGAAAACCTGCATGCGTGGTATGGCGAATCCCATGTCCTGCACGGGGTCAATCTGGAACTGGGCGAGGGGCAGCTGATCACGCTGCTCGGGCGCAACGGGGCAGGGCGCTCGACGACCCTGCGTTCAATCATGGGGATGGTGGATCGCCGGACGGGTTCGATTGCGATCAACGGTCAAGAGTTCATCACCAAGCCCGCGCATCGCATCTCGCCCGATGGCCGGATCGGGTTTTGCCCCGAGGAACGCGGCATCTTTGCCTCGCTTACGGTGGAAGAAAACCTGCTGCTGCCGCCGATGGTGGGCGCCGATGGCATGTCGATTGAAGAGCTGTTCGACATGTTCCCCAACCTCGCCAATGTGCGCAAACGCATGGGCACACGGCTGTCGGGGGGCGAGCAGCAGATGCTTGCGATTGCGCGTATCTTGCGCACCGGCGCGCGATTGTTGTTGCTCGATGAGATCACCGAAGGGCTGGCCCCCGTGATCGTGAAAACGCTGGGCCGGGTCATTCGCGACCTCAAGACGCGGGGCTACACGATTGTGCTGGTGGAGCAGAACTTCCGCTTTGCCGCGCCGTTGGCCGATCGTCATTACGTCATCGAACATGGCGAGGTGATCGACACGATCGAGGCCGCCGATGTCGAGGCGAGCATGGACCGCCTCAACCATTACCTGAGCGTGTAAGGAGGGAGACCAAACATGGACCCTATGATCCGACTGATCCTCGCCCAGGGTATGCTGGGCCTAAATAACGGTGTGTTCTACGCGATGCTAAGCCTTGGCTTGGCGGTGATCTTTGGCCTGCTGAACGTGGTCAATTTCGCCCATGGCGCGCTGTATATGCTGGGCGCGTTTCTGGCGCTGATCCTGTATTCCTATGCCGGGGCATGGGTGGGGCTGGATGCGCTGCATATCGGCTTCTGGCCCGCGCTGATCCTTGCGCCACTGATGGTGGCCGGGTTCGGGATGCTGATCGAGCGCTTTATGCTGCGCCGTCTCTATAAACTCGATCCGATCTATTCCTTGCTGCTGACCTTTGGCGTCACACTGGTGCTGCAAGGGCTGTTCATCAACTTCTTCAACGCCTCGGGAACGCCCTATCCGGGTATGCCCGAAAGCCTGCGCGGGGTGGTGAACCTTGGCTTTATGATGTTCCCGAAATACCGCCTGTTCGTGATCATCTTCTCGATCATCGTCTGTTTCGTGGTCTGGTACATTATCGAGCGCACCCGGATCGGCTCGCGCCTGCGCGCAGGCACGGAAAATCCGGAACTGGTGAAAGCGTTTGGCATCAACGTGCCCTTGATGGTGATGCTGACCTTTGGCTTTGGCACCGGGCTTGCGGGGCTTGCGGGCGTGCTGGCCGCGCCGATCTATTCGGTGAGCCCGTTGATGGGGGCCAACCTGATCATCGTGATCTTTGCGGTGGTGGTGATTGGGGGTATGGGCTCGATTGCGGGGGCGGTGGTGACTGGCTTCTCGCTGGGTCTGGTCGAGGGGATCACCAAGGTCTTTTACGCACCCGCCGCCAATACCGTGATCTTTCTGTTGATGGTGATCGTCTTGCTGGTTCGGCCCAATGGGCTGTTCGGGCGTCAGAGTTAAGGGGTGCAAGATATGAGCGATACGACCACCGAAATCGGCGAGTTCGAGGAAAACACCGGAGAACCCGAACACCGCACGCGCTCGCGGATCTGGCAAGGAGTGTTCTGGGTCGCGTTGATCGGCTTCTTGCTGATTGCCCCGACGCTTTTCTACCCGGTCTTCGTGATGCAACTGCTGTGTTTCGCGCTGTTTGCGGCCGCCTTCAACCTGCTGATCGGCTTTACCGGGCTGTTGTCCTTTGGTCATGCCGCCTTCTTTGGCGGCGCGGCTTATATCGCGGGGCACGCGCTCAAGGTCTGGGGCTTTCCGCCGCTTTTGGGGATCGCTGCGGGCACGCTGTTTGCGGCTGCGTTGGGTTGGGCCGTGGGATCATTGGCGATCCGCCGTCAGGGGATTTACTTTGCGATGATCACGCTGGCGCTGGCGCAGATCGTGTATTTCTTCGTGCTGCAGATGCCTTTCACCGGCGGCGAGGACGGCTTGCAAGGCATTCCGCGCGGCCATCTGCTGGGCTTCATCGACCTCAACCAACCACTGGCGATGTATTACACGGTCGCGGCGATCTTCCTTGTCGGGTTCCTAGTGATCTATCGGATCATCCATTCGCCTTTCGGTCAGGTCTTGCAGGCAATCCGCGAGAACGAGCCGCGCGCGCTGTCGCTGGGCTATAATGTGGACCGTTTCAAGCTGTTGGCTTTCGTGCTGTCGGCGGCGCTGGCGGGGCTTGCGGGCTCGACCAAGGCGCTGGTGTTCCAGTTCGCCTCGCTGACGGATGCGCATTGGCAGATGTCGGGTGAGGTGATCTTGATGACGCTTCTGGGCGGCATGGGCACGATCTTTGGCCCCGTCGTGGGCGCGTTCGTCGTGGTCACGTTGCAGCATGTCCTAAGCGGCATCGGGTCCTGGGTGCAGGTCGTGATCGGGGGCACCTTCATCGCCTGCGTGTTGCTGTTCCGCCGGGGTATCGTGGGCGAGTTGGCGCGCCTGCTCAAGATCAACTCGCTTTAAGTTTCGCGCCCGCGCGGCGCGCGAAACCTTGCAATCAGCACGCCCCCTCGGAGGACCTCCGAGGGGGCGTTGTGCGGTTTGGGCGGTGCGATTAACGCAAGCGCAACGAAAATTCGATTGTATTTCGGGCAAACGTGCCGCTATGGTCATAAACAGTCGGTCGCACTTTGGCACTGCCCTATGTGACCCACCGAAATTCGCTGATCTCCAAGCAGCCCCGATGCGCAAAATACGCGCAGGTGGCGCGTGTTTTGGATCAACCGATTGGCCGCAAGGCCGCTAGTTTGCCTCCCTCTGCCGATTTCAGGGCAAGGAGGTTATGAATGGGGTGCCGGAACAACCGTGCGCCTGGGAAAGAACCGCGATGATGCGTGTCGAGCTGAGGCAAATGATCAAGGGTGGGCCAGAAATGGCCGCGCCCGCTTGCCTGTGCCGCCCGCCCATCGCCTCATGGACACATCATGCTGCTTGTACGTTGGACCCTCCGGGTTTGGCGCCAAGGGCATGGGCAATGGAATTACATGGCAAAGAAGATGCTTATCGATGCAACCCACGCGGAAGAAACCCGCGTCGTGGTGGCAGACGGCAACAAGGTCGAGGAATTTGACTTTGAAACCATCAACAGACGGCAACTCGCCGGCAATATCTATCTGGCAAAAATAACGCGGGTGGAGCCTTCGCTCCAGGCCGCTTTTGTCGATTACGGTGGCAATCGTCACGGATTTCTCGCCTTTGCGGAAATCCACCCCGATTATTATCAAATCCCGGTCGCTGACCGTGAGGCTCTGATCGAGGAAGAGCGCCAGTTGGCTGAGGCCGCCGACGCCGAAGAAGACAAACCCAAACCGACGCGCCGCCGCCGCTCGCGCCGTCCGGCCAAGGCCGAAAAGGCCACGAACGATGAGGCCGTTGTCAGCTCGGACGAAATCCCGGGCATGGCGATTGTCGATCACGAGGCCGACGACGCGCAGGATGGCGATGCGGCGCAAGCTGTGGCCGCTCCGGTCGAGACAGATGATGCAGCGCAAATCGTCGCAGCAGATCTCCCCGCCGAGGATGCGCCTGTTGCAGAGGCACCTGTTGCTGATGAAGCCGACTCTGACGCCAGCGATGACGAGTCCAGCGATGATTCCGACGATGACGCGCAAGACGATGACGACAGTGACGCCGCCGAACGCGCCGTAGACAGCGGCATTGAATCGATTGCCGATGAGGACGTTCAGGAAGAAATGCGCACGCCCCGCAAGGCCCGCGCACGCCGCTACAAGATTCAAGAAGTCATCAAAGTGCGCCAGATCATGCTGGTGCAGGTCGTCAAGGAAGAGCGCGGCAACAAAGGCGCGGCGCTTACTACCTATCTGTCGCTTGCCGGTCGCTACTGCGTCTTGATGCCCAACACCGCGCGTGGTGGTGGCATTTCGCGCAAGATCACCAATGCCGCAGACCGCAAGAAGCTCAAGGAAATCGCCAGTGAGTTCGACGTGCCCAAGGGCGCGGGCCTGATCGTGCGCACCGCTGGCGCGCAACGCACCAAGACGGAAATCAAGCGCGATTACGAATATCTCATGCGCCTGTGGGAGCAGATCCGCGATCTGACGATGAAATCCATCGCCCCCGCGCCGATCTATGAAGAAGGCGATCTGATCAAACGCTCGATCCGTGATCTGTATTCGAAAGAGATCGACGAGGTGCTGGTTGAGGGCGAGCGCGGTTATCGCGTGGCCAAAGACTTCATGCGTATGATCATGCCGAGCCACGCCAAAAACGTGAAGCACTACCAGGAATCGCTGCCGCTTTTCGCGCGCTATCAGGTCGAAAGCTATCTGACGGGCATGTTCAACCCGACCGTGCAGCTCAAATCGGGCGGTTATATCGTGATCGGGATCACCGAGGCGCTGGTGGCGATCGACGTGAACTCGGGCCGGGCCACCAAAGAGGGCTCGATCGAGGAAACCGCGACCAAGACCAACCTTGAGGCCGCCGAAGAGGTGGCCCGCCAGTTGCGCCTGCGCGATCTGGCCGGTCTGATCGTGATCGACTTTATCGACATGGATGAGCGGCGCAACAATGCTGCGGTTGAGAAGCGTCTGAAAGACAAGCTGAAAACCGACCGTGCGCGCATTCAAGTCGGGCGCATCTCGGGCTTTGGTCTGCTGGAAATGTCGCGCCAACGTCTGCGTCCGGGGATGCTGGAAAGCACCACGCAGCCGTGCTCGCATTGCCATGGCACGGGGATTATCCGCTCGGATGACAGCCTCGCGCTGTCGGTTCTGCGCGCGATCGAAGAAGAGGGCACGCGCAAACGCTCGCGCGAGGTTCTGGTGCGTGCGCCGGTGGCCGTGGCCAACTATCTGATCAACGCCAAGCGCGAACATATCGCCTCGATTGAGGCGCGCTATGGCATGTCCGTGCGCATCGAAGCGGCCCCCGATCTGATCTCGCCCGACTTCACGATGGAAAAGCTGAAAACCGCGACCCGTCTGGTGCCCGAAGTCTCCAGCGCGGTGGTGTCTGCCACGGCAAGCCTGATGGCCGAGATTGATCTGGATGAAGAGGACGAGGCCGTTGAAGAGGCGGAAATCGTTGAGGCCGAGGCCGAAACGCCCGAGCTGAGTGAAGACGATCAGCCCAAGAAAAAACGCCGTCGTCGTCGTCGTAAGAAGCGCGGCAATGGCGAAGAGGGCGCGCAGAATGGCGACGAGGGCGAGAGCGATTCGCAAAATGCCGCTGATGCGGTGCAAGCGGACGGGGCCGATCAGCCTGCTGCGAGCCCGGTTGAGGCTGCCGTGAGCGAAGAGGCCGTTGAAGAGGCCCCCAAGCCCAAGCGCCGCACGCGGTCGCGCAAGAAGGTCGAAGCCCCTGTGACTGAGGGAGAGGCCGTTGCTGAGGCCGCGCCTGCGACTGAGGCGGCTGAACCGGCTGCCGAGGAAGAGGCACCCAAGCCGAAACGGCGCACCCGCTCGCGCAAGAAGGTTGAACCCGACGCCGAGGCGCAAGCCGTGGCTGAAGGCGAGGCTGAGGCTCCGGTGGCTGAAGAGGCCCCCAAGCCGAAACGCCGGACGCGCACGCGTAAAAAGCCCGAGCCGGTCGCTGCCGAAGCTGTTGAAACGCCGGATGTTCCTGCAACGCCGCAGCCCGACGCACCGGTTGAAACGCCGCCTGCGCCGCAGCCGAATGCGCCGGTCGAAACCCCGCCCGCACCCAGCGAAATGCCGGTGCAGGTGCCTGACGAAACCCCGGCAAGCCCGCCAAGCGAAGCGCCGGTGGAGATGCCTCCCGAGGCACCGCCCGAGGCCCCCATCGAGATTCCGCAAGGCGACACGATGGTTGAGACAAAGCCCGAGCCCGCCAAATCCCGCCGTCGCGGTTGGTGGAGCCGGGGTTAAGATCGCGCTGTGAAACATGTAAAAGGCCGGGCACAGCGCCCGGCCTTTTTGCTATTGGGTGTGGGGGCACATGTCAGCCGTGGGCGGGGTGGCCTCAGCCCTTGCGCACCAAATAGACCTTCACGCCTTCCCAATCCTCGGCCGAGATCAGCGTATGGCCGCATTGGGCGCAAAAATGGGGTACGTCGACCCAGCTGGCGCCATCGGTCGCCTCAAGGCGCACCAAAGTGCCGGGGGCGCGCCCCTCCAGCGCCTTGCGTAGCCGCAAAACGGGCAGCGGGCACAGCAGGCCACGCGCGTCGATCTCTAGGGTATCGCTCATGAAAATCGCATTAGGCCGCCCGCGCGGATTTGTCCACGAGGTTGTTATCTCACGGACAGGTGACCGCGCCTGCGCGATAGGGTAAGGCTGTGGCATGTTTGGAATCGATCTTGCCAGTGCCGCCTTCCTGCCCGCCGCGTTTGTCGCGTTGTCTGCGGGTCTTTTGTCATTTTTGTCGCCCTGTGTGCTGCCCATTGTGCCGCCCTATCTGGCCTATATGGGCGGGGTGAGCATGGGCGAGCTGCGCGAGGGGAAACGCTCGGCTGTCGTGCCTGCGATCTTCTTCGTGCTGGGCCTGTCGACGGTGTTTTTGTTCCTCGGCTTCACGGCCTCGGCTTTCGGGCGGTTCTTTCTGACCAATCAGGTGCTGTTCGGGCGTATCGCGGGCGGTGTGATTGTCGTGCTGGGCCTGCATTTCCTTGGCCTGTTCCGGATCGGGTTTCTCGACCGTGAGGCGCGGCTGGACGCGGGGGATCGCGGCGGCTCCAGCTTAGGCGCTTATGTGCTTGGGTTGGCCTTTGCCTTTGGCTGGACGCCCTGCATCGGCCCGCAACTGGGTGCGATCTTGTCGATTGCAGCACAAGGCGGGGATATGGCGCGCGGCACCGGATTGCTGGCGGTCTATGCGCTGGGGCTGGGGATTCCGTTCCTACTGGCGGCGCTGTTCATCCAGCGCGCGATTGGCGTGATGAACCGCATCAAGCCCTACATGGGCATCATCGAAAAAACGATGGGCGCGCTGTTGGTGATTGTCGGGATTTTGCTGCTGACCAATGCGTTCTCGAACATTAGTTTCTGGCTGCTTGATACTTTCCCGGGGCTGGCAAAGCTTGGATAGTCGTTTGGGTTAGCGATAAAGAAAAAGGCCGCGCGTGATGCGCGGCCTTTTCGTTTGTATCGGGGGCGCGATCAGTCGAGCGCTTTGAAGTTCAAGCTGGCGCCATCCTTGATGCCCGAGAACCAGCGCGCCGTGACCGTCTTGGTCTTGGTGTAGAAGCGGAACGCATCGGGGCCATATTGGTTAAGATCGCCAAAGCCCGACTTTTTCCAGCCACCGAAGGTGTAATAGCTCAGCGGAACCGGGATCGGGAAGTTGATGCCGACCATGCCCACATTCACTTTCGCGGCGTAGTCGCGTGCGGTGTCGCCGTCAGCGGTGAAGATCGAGGTGCCGTTGCCATAAGGGTTGTCGATCACCAGATCGAGCGCCTCTTCATAGGTTTTCGCACGCACCATCGACAGGACGGGGCCAAAGATTTCTTCTTTGTAGATGTCCATCTCGGGGGTGACGTTGTCAAACAGCGACGGGCCGACGAAATAGCCGTCTTCATAGCCTTGCAGGCTGAAGTCGCGGCCATCACAGACCAGATTCGCGCCTTGCTCGACGCCCGAGTTGATCAGGCCAAGGATGCGCTCTTTGGCGGCTGCGGTGATGACGGGGCCGTAATCGACATCATCGCCACCCGTGTAGGGGCCGACTTTGAGCTTTTCGATCTTCGGCACGAGGCGTTCGATCAACGCGTCTGCGGCTGCGTCACCCACCGGCACTGCGACCGAAATCGCCATGCAGCGTTCGCCCGCCGCGCCAAAACCGGCACCGATCAGCGCATCGGCCGCCTTGTCCATATCGGCATCGGGCATGATCAGCATGTGGTTCTTGGCACCGCCGAAACATTGCGCGCGCTTGCCGTTATTGGCGGCGCGACCGTAGATATATTGCGCAATCGGGGTCGAGCCGACAAAGCCGACCGCCTGAACCGTTTCATGATCCAGGATCGTATCGACCGCCTCTTTATCGCCGTTGATCACCTGCAAGACGCCATCGGGCAGACCGGCCTCTTGAGCGATTTCAGCGAGCATCAGCGCCGTGCTGGGCGTGCGCTCGGACGGTTTGAGGATCATCGCGTTGCCCGAGGACAGGGCTGGGCCCATTTTCCACAGCGGGATCATCGCGGGGAAGTTGAACGGCGTGATACCCGCCACGACGCCCAGCGGCTGACGCATCGAATACAGATCAATGCCGGGGCCCGCATCGCCGGTAAATTCGCCCTTGAGGAAAGCAGGCGCGCCCATGCAGACCTCGATCACCTCAAGACCGCGCTGCACATCGCCGCGTGCATCGGGCAGGGTTTTGCCATGCTCGCGCGAGAGAACTTCGGCGAGCTTGTCCATGTCGCGCTCGATCAGCGCGCCGAATTTCATCATCACGCGGGCGCGGCGCTGCGGATTGACCTTTTGCCAATCCAGCTGCGCCTTGGCGGCATCTGCGACAGCGACGTCGATTTCCGCCGGAGAGGCCAGCGCTACGCGCGCTTGCACTTCACCAGTGGCGGGGTTGTAGACATCGCTAAAGCGGCCCGACGTGCCTGCAACGCGCTTGCCGTTGATCCAGTGACCGATCTCTTCCATAGGGTTCTCCTCCAAACGGGATTGTGGTTTGGCATAACAATAGCCTTGCGAAAATGTAGATAAAAGGGGAAGTAACTCAAAAGCGTTTTGCAGTTTTGCAAAGGTGAGTGATGCTCGATTGGGATGATCTGCGCATATTCCTGGCTGTGGCGCGGGCAGAAAGCCTGTCGCGGGCGGGGCGCGCGTTGAAACTGGATGCCGCGACGGTGGGGCGGCGCGTCGCGCGCCTCGAAGAAGCGCTGTCGGCCAAGCTGTTCGTGAAATCGCCGCAGGGCTATGCGCTGTCCGAGGCGGGGGACCGTTTGTTGCCCCATGCCGAGGCCGCCGAGCAGGCCTTTGGGGGCGCGCAAGAAGAGCTGTCGGGCACCGCGGGCCAGTTGAGCGGGCAGTTGCGCATCGGTGCGCCCGATGGTTGTGCGAATTACCTGCTGCCACAGGTTTGCGCCAAGATTTCAGACGCCAACCCGGGGCTGGAAATTCAGATCGTGGCACTGCCCCGGGTGTTCAACCTCTCCAAGCGCGAGGCCGATATGGCGATCACCGTGTCGCGCCCGACAGCGGGGCGGCTGACGGTGCAAAAGCTGACCGATTATCACCTGCATCTCGCCGCGCATCGCGATTATCTGGCCAGATCGGCGCCGCTGACCTGTAAGGGCGATCTGCGCGCGCATCGCATGATCGGCTATATTCCCGACATGATTTTCGACAAAGAGCTTGATTACTTTGCCGAAACTGAGGCGCAGGTGGTTGGGCTGGCCTCAAACTCGGCCTCGGTGCAGACGCGCATGGTGCAAAGCGGGGCGGGGATTGGCATCGTGCATGATTTTGCCATTCCCTTTGCGCCCGGTGTGGTGCGGGTACTGGCCGATGAGGTCTCGCTCAAGCGTGCTTTCTGGCTGATCCGTCACGCGGATGACCGACGCTCGGAACGGCTGACGCGCTTTGCCGAGGCGCTGGGGCAGGGCTTGCGTGACGAGGTTTCCCGGTTGGAGCGTCGTGCAGCTGACACAACTCTGGCGACGCCGTGATCGCCTTTCCGTTGACAAACCGCTCTTCGCGGTGAGACGCTTGATTCAACGAGAAGTTTCAGGGAGACCGCCATGCAAGTGATGCAAATTTTAAAGGATAAGGGCCAAACATCGGTGGTCACGGTGACTCCGGACACCAGTTTGGCCGATGTCGTGGCGACTTTGTCGGCCAAACGGATCGGTGCGGTGGTTGTGTTGTCCGATGGTCACAATGTCGCCGGTATCGTGTCCGAGCGCGATATCGTGCGCGAAGTGGCGCGGCGCGGTGCGGCATGCCTGACGCTCAAGGCCTCCGACGTGATGACGCGCGAGATCAAATGCTGTGGCCCGATGGACAGCACCGATGAGGTGATGGAGCGCATGACCGCAGGGCGTTTCCGCCACATGCCGGTGCGCGACAAGGGTGAGATGATCGGCGTGATCTCGATCGGCGATGTAGTCAAGGCTCGCCTGGCCGAGCTGCATATGGAAAAAGAAGCGCTCACCGGCATGATCATGGGCAACTGATGCTGCGTCGCGGCAACAATGGTCTTGCATTCGGGTGCGCAATATAGTTGCGTGCGCGCACCCGAAAACGGGGACTTAGAGGAGGGTTGCCATGCGCATCGGTCTGTATCCCGGAACATTTGATCCGGTCACGCTTGGTCATATCGATATCATCGAACGCGCCTTGGCGCTGGTGGACCGGTTGGTGATTGGCGTCGCGATCAACCGTGACAAGGGGCCGCTTTTCACGCTTGAACAGCGGGTGGCGATGCTCAAGGCCGAATGCGGCGCTATCACCGCGCGATGTGGCGGTGAGATCGTTGTGCATCCGTTCGAGAATCTGCTGATTGATTGCGCCCGCGATGTTGGGGCCAATGTGATCATTCGGGGACTGCGCGCCGTTGCCGATTTTGAATATGAATTTCAGATGGTTGGGATGAACCGGGCACTGGATCCGCAGATCGAGACTGTGTTCTTGATGGCAGATGCGCGCCGTCAGGCGATTGCTTCCAAGCTGGTCAAAGAGATCGCGCGGCTCGGCGGGGATGTGTCGAAATTCGTAACCCCCGCCGTGCGCGAAGCTATTTCGCAAGCCTATTCAAAGGACTAAAGTCTTAGCCCGCTGTTTTGGCGCTTGGCGTGGTGGTTTGCGACGTTTGCGTGTTTCCGGCCTGTTGGGGTAGATCGTTCAGCGCCCATTGGTCAATCACCACGCCTTCTTCAACACCTTTGAGCGCAAGATTGGCCTCGTAATAGCTGCCTTTCTTGATCAGATTGGCGGCATCTTGCAGATGTGTCAGCGAGAGTTTCGTAGGCACCAATGCCGCGCTTAGCGAGACTGCGATATCGCCGGATTTAAGCGTCTCCGCAGCACCTTTCGCATCGCCTTTGGCCATCTGGTCATTGGCTTTGCTCACCGTTTTGGCGTTGTCCGGCGTGACGGAGAAATCTTCACCCAGTGCGATTGAGCTGTCAAAGGGCACATAGGTGACGCCCTGTTTGCCCGCTTTCGAGGTCACGCCCCATTTCGCCTCAGAGGCTTGGGCTGACTTCATCTTGGCGATCGCGTCATTGGTCATCTTGCCGGCCATGTCGGTATTGCCGTCAAACAAGGCAAGCCGCGCCGCGCGCACATCGCGCATCGAGGTATAGGCATCATTGACTGTGGTCAGCAGTTGTTTGTTGGCCGAACTTGCGGTGGCTTTGGCGACAGAGTCTTTGGTTTGCGTGCTGGCGGCGGGCGTGGAGCCAGCAAAAGCGGGCGCGATATAGCTCATGGGCCCTGCAATAAGCGCCCCGGACATCGCCAAGGCGAGCAATGTGGTGTTCCGTTTCATGACTCAAATCCCTTTTCAAAGGTGGGTTACGTCCAAGGCAGCCCAGTGCCGCTTTGGATGTCTGAGAAACGTCTGGGGTGGGATCGGGTTCGCTCAACCCTTTTCAAGCTGGGGGCATTGCGGGTGAGCAACCGTGCGCTACCTGTGAGGCGCGCGTGATGGGCAAAAAAGAGGGGGCCGCAACGGGCCCCCTCATCGCGTCAGCTTGGTCCGGGGGCTGGCCCCCGGCTTGCTCAGATCAACTTGCCCATCGCGACGGCGGTGTCGGCCATGCGGTTGGAAAAGCCCCATTCGTTGTCATACCAGCTCAGGATCCGCACCATCCGGCCATCCA
>NZ_CAJYBT010000001.1 GCF_913064665.1 uncultured Thioclava sp. | reverse complement strand
TCCCATCCCGAACTCGGCCGTTAAGTGCCGTCGCGCCAATGGTACTGCGTCTTAAGACGTGGGAGAGTAGGTCACCGCCAAACCTAGTAAGAAGCGATCAAAATCATCTCTATAAACAATCCAAAAATAATACAAAAACGGCGCCCAATAAGGGCGCCGATTTTGGTTGTTCGAGCGATAAACTTACGCAAAACAAAGTAGCCGGTGCCACGGGATTTTTTCTCCGTTTGCAATTAGAGGTCTTCCGAGCTTGAGGATGGACCAAGATCAGTTCGCCAATGGCCAGCGTTTCCGGGTGCTCAACGTGGTTGATGATGCCGCCCGGAAGTGCCTCTCTGCGCCCCCTGACATCTCGATCTCAGGACACCGAGTGGCGCGTGAACTGACGGCCCTGATCGAACGC
The DNA here is from genome assembly GCF_913064665.1 of uncultured Thioclava sp. GTDB lineage: Bacteria > Pseudomonadota > Alphaproteobacteria > Rhodobacterales > Rhodobacteraceae > Thioclava > Thioclava arctica. The sequence goes on along the minus strand of NZ_CAJYBT010000001.1, from coordinate 184,795 downwards.
CGGGCAAACTCAATGATTGTCAGCGGCATCGCAACGGAATTGCCCTCGAACGACTTTCTGAGGTGGTGCTTCGAGCGCCGGATCGAATGGCCCTACATCGCGCCGGGCACGCCAATGCCAAACGGATTCGTGGAAAGTTTCAACTGGCGCATGCGCGATGAACGGCTCAATGAAACCGTGTTCAACAACTTGGGACTTGCCAATTTCGGGGTCGCGGCTTGGGCTTCTGACGACAACACCGAACACCCGAATTCGGCGTTGGTCTACCAGCCCCCGGATGACCATGCCCGAACCATCACAATCGCCCGCCTCGTCTCGCGAGAGATGAAAGCCCTGCGCGGCGAGCGATTGCTCAACCTACGCCAAATGGCGCAAACACCAACACGGCTCCGATCGCGACTGGATGAAAGTTCAGTGGCAGGTCTCCGCTACGGCATCTTTCTACAACCTTATGGCGATTGAGCGCGGTTATGACTCGCGTCAACGTGTGCTCAAAGATATAGTGCTTTGAGGGCTTGGCTATGGGCGCTCTTATCGGTTTGTCTTTTCAGCATCGGTTGGAACACGTTTTTCAAGCCAATTTATAAGGAGCTGGGCGTGAATATATTGCTTGTTGGGGCTGGTCTTTCCGGTGCCGTGATTGGTCGCAAACTGGCCGAAGCTGGTCACAGCATTACCATCCTCGACATTCGCGCGCATGTTGCCGGCAATTGCCATACCGAGCGTGACGCGCAGACCGGGGTTATGGTGCATATCTATGGCCCGCATATTTTCCACACCGACGACGCCGAGGTCTGGGATTACGTCAACTCCTTTGAAACTTTTATGCCCTACAAAAACCGCGTGAAGACGACTTCTGGCGGGCAGGTGTATTCGCTGCCAATCAACCTGCACACGATCAACCAGTTCTACAATCGCACGATGCGCCCGGATGAGGCGCGCGCCTTCATCGAAACGCAGGCCGATACCAGCATTGCCGAGCCGCAGAACTTTGAAGAGCAGGCGATGCGTTTCGTCGGCGGCGATCTGTATGAGGCGTTTTTCAAAGGCTACACGATCAAGCAATGGGGTGTGTCGCCGACCGAACTGCCCGCCGCGATCCTCAAACGTCTGCCGGTGCGCTTCAACTATGACGACAACTATTTCTTCCATCGTTTCCAGGGCATGCCCGAGAATGGCTATACCGAGATGGTGGCGCGCATCCTCGATCATCCGGGTATTAGGGTGCATCTGAACACCCGGTTTACCCGCGATATGACGGGCAACTATGACCACGTCTTCTATTCCGGCCCGCTCGATGGCTATTTCGATTATGAGCTGGGTCGGCTTGGCTATCGCACGCTTGATTTCGAACGCTTCACCTATGAGGGCGATTATCAGGGTTGCGCGGTGATGAATTACGGCGAAGAGGCCGTGCCTTTCACCCGGATCACCGAGCACAAGCATTTCTCTCCTTGGGAAAGCCATGAGGGGTCGGTCTGCTACCGCGAGTTTTCGCGCGCCTGCGAACCCGAGGATATCCCCTACTACCCGATCCGTCAGGTGAAGGAAAAAGCCCTGCTGGCCGAATATGTCGCGCTCGCCGAGAAAACGTCGGGCGTCACCTTCGTTGGGCGCTTGGGCACCTACCGATATCTCGACATGGACGTGACGATCCGCGAAGCGCTCGATACCGCTGAGGCCTTCTTGGCCAAGGGAACCGACTTGCCTGCTTTCGCGACCTCGCCTTTGTAAGATACCAAACCGCTTAAAAGACGCTCATCGGTAAAAATCGGTGAGCGTCCTTTATGATCTCTGCGGTCGATTTACTTCGTGCGCAGATTTGGTCTCTCTTGAGCCAAGAACCATTTGTAAGTCTCGCGGATGCCCTCTTGCAGGCCGATTTTGGCCGTCCAGCCAAGACGGGCGAGCCGCGAGACATCCATAAGTTTGCGCGGGGTGCCATCGGGTTTTGTGGCGTCAAAGCTGATCTTGCCAGTAAAGCCGGTCACATTGGCGACGGTTTCGGCCAGTTCACGGATCGTGACATCGCTGCCTGAACCGACGTTGATATGGCTCAGCATCTCTTGCGTTTCGCGCAGATAGATCGCGCGATCAAGGCCCAGCACGAACAGCGACGCTTCGGCCATATCATCGACATGCAGGAATTCCCGCATCGGCTTGCCTGACCCCCAAACGACAACCTCGGACGTTCCATCGCGCGCAGCATTGTGAAACCGTTGAATCAGAGCCGGCAGAACATGGCTGTTTTCTGGGTGAAAATTGTCACCCGGCCCATAAAGATTGGTTGGCATGACCGAGCGGTAATCGGTGCCATATTGCCGATTATAGCTTTCGCAAATCTTGATTCCGGCGATTTTCGCGATCGCATAGGGCTCGTTGGTGGGCTCCAATGTGCCCGTCAGCAACGCATCTTCTGCCATCGGTTGGGTGGCCAATTTGGGATAAATGCAAGATGAGCCCAATTGCAGCAAACGCTGCACCCCTGCGGCATAGGCCTGATGGATCACATTGCATTCGATCATTAGGTTTTCGTAGATGAACTGCGCAGGATAGCTGTTATTGGCGACGATCCCGCCGACCTTTGCTGCGGCGAGGATAACTTGATCGGGCGTCTCGCTTTGCATGAAATCATGCACCGCCGCCTGATTGGTCAGATCCAACTCAGATGAGGTTCGCGTGATCAGATCAAGGTCTTCGCCAGCCGCTTTGCGCGCCTCGAGTTGGCGCAAAATGGCGCCTCCCACCATGCCACGATGGCCAGCGATATAGATTTTGGTCATGGCTCTGCCTTCCAATATCTTGAGTTGGGATATGCGCCTATTCGTCCTGAAACGGGGCGGGGCTGCCCCGCGTCGATCATTCCAGACTGACCGGCAGCTCCAGCCCATGCGCCTTGAGCAAAGCGTAGCGCCGCGCGGTTTTGAAATCTTCGGCCACCATCTCGGCGCACATCTCTTGCGCGGTGATCTCTGGCTCCCAGCCGAGTTTCTGTTTCGCCTTGGCGGGATTTCCCAGCAGCGTCTCTACTTCGGCGGGCCGGAAATAACGCGGGTCGATCCGAATGATCACATCCCCCACCTTCAACGCCGAGGCCTTGTCGCCCTCAATATGGGAAACGGTTGCGATCTCATCCACGCCAGTGCCCGAAAATTCCAGCGTGAGGCCCAATTCTGCCGCGCTCCACTGAATGAATTCGCGCACCGAATATTGCTTGCCCGTCGCGATGACAAAATCTTCCGGCTCATCTTGCTGCAGCATCATCCACTGCATGCGCACATAGTCTTTGGCATGGCCCCAGTCGCGCAGGCTGTCGATATTGCCCATGTACAGACAGGGTTCGAGCCCTTGCGCGATATTGGACAAGCCGCGTGTGATCTTGCGCGTCACAAAGGTCTCGCCTCGGCGCGGCGACTCGTGGTTGAACAAAATCCCGTTGCAAGCATACATCCCGTAAGCTTCGCGATAGTTTACCGCGATCCAAAAGGCATACATCTTGGCAACCGCGTAGGGCGAGCGCGGGTGAAACGGCGTGGTTTCGGTCTGTGGGATTTCGCGCACCAAACCGTAGAGTTCCGAGGTCGAGGCCTGGTAGAAACGGGTTTTCTGCTCCAAACCCAGAAACCGGATCGCTTCAAGCATACGCAGCGTGCCAAGCGCGTCGACATCGGCGGTGTATTCCGGCGCTTCAAAACTGACCGCGACATGGGACTGGGCGCCAAGGTTATACACCTCGTCGGGCTCTACTTCTCGCAAGATGCGTGTTAGATTTGAGGTGTCGCTGAGGTCGCCGTAATGCAGCTTCAGGCTTGTGTGACGCGAATGCGGATCTTCGTAGATGTGGTCAATGCGTTGCGTATTGAACAGCGAAGCGCGGCGTTTGATGCCATGCACCTCATAGCCCTTTTCCAATAGCAGTTCGGCGAGATACGAGCCGTCTTGCCCCGTGACGCCCGTAATCAGTGCTTTTTTTACCATTTACCAATCCCTCGTCTGTTTTGCGTCGCGTCTGCGGAGTGAGGTCCGCAAGCCTTGGTGATCTCCTGCGGTTCGAATGTTCGCTTTGGAGAAAGACATAACTGCCCTCACCCTATCAGAAATTTACGCATTTTTATCTGAGAAGAGTCTGCACACGGCTGAAATGCGGGCGTATTTTAGCTTCTAGCCCGTATTCTGGGCCCTCTGGACGTAAAAACCGGGCTGTATGCGCCCAATCCCATCATCAAACTGTCTACCTATGGCCCCCCGCACAGATTGGCGCAGCGGAATAAAACTTGAAATCCCTGGCAATCTGATAAGATATCAAAGGCGGCAGACCTAACAGAAAGGCCGACCATTGATCACTCCTGTCATTTTATGCGGTGGATCTGGCACGCGTCTTTGGCCATTGTCGCGCAAATCATATCCCAAACAATTCGTTCCCCTCGTTGGCGAGAATACGCTTTTTCAAGCGTCGGCCTTGCGGCTTTGCGATGACAATTTTGCGCCGCCCTTGGTGCTGACGAATTCGGATTTCCGCTTTATCGTCGCTGAGCAATTGACAGAGATTGGCGTTGATCCCGGGGCGATCCTGATTGAGCCAGAGGGGCGCAACACGGCACCTGCCATTCTCGCGGCAGCGCTTTGGCTGGAGAAAGGCGACCCCGAGGGTTTGATGCTTGTCGCGCCCTCCGATCACGTTGTTCCCGATACCAAGGCGTTTCGCGCGGCCACCCTTGCCGGGGCAGAGGCAGCGCGCGCCGGGCAGTTGGTGACCTTCGGGATCAAACCAACCCATGCCGAAACCGGCTATGGGTATCTTGAACTGGCTGAGGATCCGCGGGATTTTGCGGCGCAACCTTTGGCTCTGCGCCGCTTTGTCGAGAAACCAAATGCAGAGCGCGCCCAAGAGATGGTGGCAGCGGGAAAATATCTTTGGAACGCCGGGATTTTCCTGTTCTCGGTCAAGACGATCTTGGCCGCGTTTCGCGCCCATGCGCCCGAATTGATCGCGCCCGTGCAGGCAGCCGTCGATCAAGGCGCGCCGGATTTGGGGTTTTTGCGCTTGGCGCCAGACCCTTGGGCCAAAGCTGCGGATATTTCGATTGATTACGCGGTGATGGAAAAGGCCGATAACCTGTCGGTCGTGCCCTTTGCCGCTGGCTGGAGTGACCTTGGAGGATGGGACGCGGTCTGGCGTGAAAGCCATCCAGATGCGCGCGGCGTCGTCACCTCCGAGCACGCGACCGCTTTGGATTGCGACGATACCTTGTTGCGCTCAGAGGATGCGGGGATGGAAGTGGTCGGAATCGGCCTGAAAAATATCATTGCGATCGCGATGCCGGATGCCGTGCTTATCGCAGACAGCACGCGCGCGCAGGATGTTAAGCTGGCGGTCGCGGCGCTGAAGGAAAAGCATGCCCATCAAGCCACGAATTTCCCAAAAGACCATCGCCCTTGGGGTTGGTTTGAAAGTCTCGTGATTGGCAATCGTTTTCAGGTCAAACGGATCGTGGTTAAGCCCGGCGGCGCGCTGTCGTTGCAGTCTCATCACCACCGCTCTGAACATTGGATCGTGGTCGAAGGGACTGCCAAGGTGACGACAGATGACGTCGTGCGGCTCGTGAGCGAGAACCAGTCGGTCTATATTCCTCTTGGTGCCGTTCATCGCATGGAAAACCCAGGCAAAGTGCCAATGGTCCTGATCGAAGTGCAAACCGGGTCCTATTTGGGCGAGGATGACATCATTCGCTACGAAGACGTTTACGCGCGCAACTGAGGCTTGCCGAGCAGACGTGGCTCACACGCAGCCGAGTGGAGGAACTCATGGCGCCCAAATTCGGAACCAGCGGCCTGCGTGGTCTTGTTGTCGAACTGACGCCCACACTTGTCGGGGATTATACCCGCGCATTTCTTGCGGCTTGTCCAACGGGTGGCGCGGTGCATTTGGGGCGCGATCTGCGCCCATCCTCGCCCGCCATCGCCCAAGCGGTGCGCACGGCCCTGCGTGACGATGGCATGAGCGTCATTGATTGCGGGGCTTTGCCGACCCCGGCGCTGGCGCTTTCGGCGATGGCACAAGATCACGCCGCAATCATGGTGACGGGCAGCCATATTCCTGCCGATCGCAACGGGCTAAAGTTCTATGTGCCCACGGGCGAGATTTCCAAGGAAGATGAGCGCGCGATCAACGCTCATCTCGGGCGCAATCCCGCAAATGTGAGCGCGGGTTTCCAACGCGAGGACGCGACGGCGGCAACGGACTATCTGGCGCGCTACGTCTCTGCCTATGGCCCCGAGGCGCTGCGGGGGATGCGTATTGGGATCTATCAGCACAGCTCAGTTGCGCGCGACCTGATGGTTGCAGCGATTGAGGGGTTGGGCGGCACCGCGATTCCTCTGGGGCGTTCCGACACTTTTATTCCCGTCGATACCGAAGCGCTTGATACGCAAACCCGCACGATGCTGTCGGGGTGGTGTCGCGAACACGGGCTTGATGCGATCATCTCGACCGATGGCGATGCGGATCGCCCGATGGTGGCCGATGCGACGGGCCGCATCGTTGTGGGGGATGTGCTTGGTGCGCTGACGGCCCGCAGCCTTAGCGCGCAGGTGATCTGCACGCCGGTCTCCTCGAACAGTATGATCTTCGAGATGCCTGAATTCGAAGCGATCCATCTTACTAAGATCGGCTCGCCCTTTGTCATCGAGGCGATGGAGCAAGTGCGGGCCCAGACCCCGAACGCCCGTGTGGTCGGATACGAGGCCAATGGCGGTTTCCTGCTGGGGTTTGAAGCCGCAGGCCCCGCCGGGACGCTCGCCCCCCTGATGACGCGCGATTGCCTGCTGCCCATACTCGCACCGCTTGTGACGGCGCGCGCGGCCGGGCAGCCTTTGGCAGATATTGTCGCAGCCCTTCCCCCACGCTTCACCGCTGCAGACCGCATCGCCGGGATTGCCAGCGCGACCGCGCAAACTTTCCTTGTCCAACTCGCGCAAGACACGTCCGCACGCCAAGCCTTTTTCGCCGAGGAAGCCGCCCAGACCGACTTGGATTTGACGGACGGTCTGCGCGTGCGCTTTGAGGGGGGGAGCGTCGTGCATCTGCGTCCGTCAGGAAATGCCCCCGAATTTCGCTGCTACGCCGAAGCTGATCGGTCTGAGACCGCGCAGACGCTTGTTTCGCGCTATCTTGGAAAGGTGAGAGAACTGCTTGGCTAGCCAAGCGCGCAAGGTTTTCTGATTTGGCAAGATGCCGCCCATAGCCCGCGCCCATCACGCGGATTTGATCTAAGAATTGAAGTTATGCCGAAAAGCTGTCACATCCAAAGCGACCACTTCCGACATTTCGGCTCCCCATTATGACTCTTCAAAAGTAAGAAAGACCTATGCGTAGAAAGCTTTTTCTCCATATTGGAAGCCACCGCACCGCAACGACGTCAATCCAACAATTCATGCATGAAAATTTGGACCGTCTCGAGGCTCACGGCATTTTGTACCCTCTGCGCGTCGCGCGACATCAGCGCCTAATTAACAAGATTTTTGCGGGTAAATTGAAGTCTGATGAAGTCGCTGCAGACCTTTCGCGGGTCGCGGATGAGCGAAAAGACCCGATCAAATCCATTGTCCTGAGCGATGAGGATATCAGCATTCGCGATGATCTGAGCGCGCTTGAAGGCTTCAAAGACCATTGCGACGTCAAGATTTTGTTTTCGATGCGCAGGCAAGATCTGTGGCTTGAAAGCTGGTATTTCCAGAATATCAAATGGCAGTGGAATAAGGCGCTAAGCCACTGCAGCTTTGATGAATTTATGGCCCAGCGCGAGGCGTTTCACTGGATTCATTACGACCGCTATGTCCGCATGCTAGAGAACATGTTTGGTGCCGAAAACATCCTGTTGAGTGTCTTTGAGAAAGATCAGATGCCCGGTGGCCCGGTCGTGAACTTCTGCCGTCAAATCGGGCTTACTGACCTTCAGGGATTCAGTGATCCTCCGCATGTGAACTCGTCCATGTCCGCAGAAATGGTCGAGTTTGTGCGCCATATGCCGCTGGATCAATTTGAGCCACCTGAGCGCGATCTTCTGCGTCGGGCGTTCGAAGCTGTGGATCGAACCCATCTGGGCAATAGCGGGAAACAAAGCGAGCTGTTGATGACACCCCGGCAGCGGCGCAAGCTTTTGAGCGAATACGAGGTGGGAAATCAAGCCGTGGCAAAGCGCTACTTCAATCGCGACGCGCTTTTCCTGGATCCGCCGCCCAAGTCCGACAGACCGCTCGCAAAGCTTCAAATTCCCTCAGATAGTGCGACCCTGATCAATCGGATCGTTGCGCCACTGCTGGTTCAGTTGGTTGAAAGTGGCACCATCAAAGGCAAAGACTGATGTCAGAACAGGCGACCAATCTGCAAAGTCTGATCTGGCCCGAGCTCGGGCTTTGCACCGAACGTGATCTTTATATGCGGCTTTCCGATGCCGCGGCATACTCGCAAAAGACGCAAGAAATCCGCTTCCTCAAGGGCGGCCATGCCAGTTTTGACACCTATTACAACCTGTTCAATATTGGAAAGTGGCATAAGAATTGCGCCCTTGCTTCGGTATTGCTGGCGCTGGATGGCACTGGAACTTTTGAACTGGTGGTGTCTCTGGCTTTGCCCGAACGCTCCGTTGAACGGCTCTACAATGAGATCATCTCGCTAAAAGATGGCACGTCCTTCCGACTGCCCCTCGAGCCACTGATGAGCTTTGACACCCGCGGCGTTTTATACTTCGAGTTGCGGGCATTGGCCGATGATTGCACCTTGCGCAATGCGCATTGGCAAACAAACGATGCTCCGACATGCACGCCTCAATTGATGCTCTCGATCACCACGTTCAAGCGTGAGGCTGCAGTTGCAAGAACCGTGCAGCGGTTTGAATCCTTCATCGCGACATCGCCGCTGCAAGACAATCTTCACCTCACCATTGTCGATAACGGGCAAAGCGCCTCAATCGAACGCTCGGACCATGTGAGCCTGATAGAGAATGAAAATCTTGGGGGCTCGGGTGGGTTCGCGCGTGGGCTGATCGAGGCGCAAAGGCGCGGAGCATCCCATTGCTTGTTTATGGATGATGATGCGGCTGTCCACATGGCTGCGATTGAGCGCACATGGATGTTTCTCGCCTACGCGAAAGATCCGAAAACCGCCGTCGCCGGCGCCGTTTCAAATGCGCAATACCATTGGAAACTCTGGGAGAATGGCGCGCTGTTTAACAAGATCTGTCAGCCGCAGCATATTGATCTTGATCTGCGTGAAATCGCGCAGGTTCTTGAGCTGGAATTCGATAGCACCGCCCGGCAGCCGCATAATTTCTACGGCGGGTGGTGGTATTTCGCGTTCCCGGTCGCCGAAGTGAAACACATGCCCTTCCCGTTCTTCGTGCGCGGAGATGACGTCAGCTTCAGCCTCGCGCATGATTTCAACATCGTCACTTTGCCCGGTGTCATGTCGTATCAGGACGAAGATTTCACGGTGAAAGAGTCTCCTCTCACCGTCTATCTCGATCTGCGCAGCCATCTGGCGCATCACTTCGCGCTGCCAGAGATGGAAATCGGACGCAAAGGGATTTTTAAACTGATGCTGCGCTTCTATTTCCGCAGCTTGCTGCCCCACCATTATGAGACGCTTGAAGCGATCGGCTTGGCGCTGCAAGATACCTTGGCGGGACCCAGTTTTTTTGCCGAAAATGCAGATATGAGCGTGCGACGGCAGCAGATTGGCGCGCTGACGGATCAAGAGCGTTGGCGACCCGAAGAGACTGAGGCGCAACATCGCTTGCCGCCGTGGTCTTGGATTTCGCCGCATCGTTGGGTGCCGCGCAGTCTTATGAAATTCATTTTAAACGGTCACCTCCTGCCTGGCTTTGGCCGGATTGGGAACCGTATCGTTTTGGCTGCGGTTAAGCGCGGCCAGATTCGCCCGATCTGGGGGGCCGCACAAATCACCTATATTTCGAGTGATGGAAAACGTAGCTACACCGTCCACCATTCCATGCGCCGGGCGCTGAAAGTCAGCCTGCCGATTTGGCGCGCGATGTGGATGATTTGGCAAAACCACGACTCCCTGTGCAAAACGTGGCGCAGCGGATATGACAACCTGACCCAGCTCGATTTCTGGCAAGCCAAGCTCAAGCTTGATGCCGCGGCGCTACCTCTCAATGCAGGTGATGCTCCAAAAGGAGCCGTGCAACCCGGCCCCGCCGAAGGATGAGCGGGGGGCGTCGTCCCCGTGCACAAGTCTATCCATCCGCACGCAGACGCGCCTGATTTCGTGCGCGTGACTAGAATTTGGCCACGAGCGCTGCAAGCCCATCGGGACTTTCGGGCCAGATCGGCTCCCCCCCCTCGGCAATCGCTGTTCGGGCCGAGGTCAGCATCGTTGAAATCCATAGCTGCGCGCTGCGAAATAGGTCCATTTCTTCGCTGCTCAACAGCCCCACGATTGCCGCGCTTTGCAGATTGGTCATTGTGTTGCCATCCAGAATCTCGGTGATGCGCGTCGCACATTCACCCTTGATCGCGCTAGCTCTTAGGGCCTTGGCTTCTGTCGCCTTTGCGTCTGCCGTAATCAGCTTGCTCATATCAAATTCGATGCTCATTCGCTGATCTCCTCAAGTGCGTAAGCTGGCAACATAATCGGACCGTCTTCGGTGACGGTAATCGGCTGCGGAAACCGCGTCTCCTCGGGGGCGTCCGGGCCACATGGCAGGCGCAAGGTCAGGCTTAGTTCGCCATTGATGCGCGTAACGGGGCCTACGACCCAATCCGACATCACGGCATCTGCTGGCAGCGTCGCCCCCTCGGGGATTGCGGAAAGGTCCAGCGTCTCGCCATTGAGGGTCAGCATATCGCCAGCGACAGACAGCTCTAGTAGCGTATCAAGGCGAACGGGGGAGAGGTTAATTTTCATGGCGTTACTCCTTAGAACCAGCGACCGATCCACAGTTTATTCCCGTCGATTTTCGTGATCGTCCCGACAAACACAGCAGGCGCAGTCGTGAGGGCGGTGTTATCTTTCCAGCACATCTGCGTCCCATCGGCGAAACGCACATAGGTGCCATTCGCATTTGACCCGCGTTCGATCAGGGCCCCTTTCGGGACGCCGCCTGATTGCGACACAGTGCCGAGAATTGAGAGATTGCTGTAGATTTCCACCCAAGCTGTCCAGGCACTCCCACGCCACTCTCGCACCCATGATTTCCCCAAAAAGGGGCGGGATACCTCTTCTATGAAAAAGGACGAGTTGAAGCGCGTGACTTTCACATACAGGCTCACTGCGAGCGGTGGTGTTCCTGTCCCCGAGGTGGACCAAGTATAAAGCCCGCTTGCGATATCTGTCGCATCCAGATCACTCAGGACAGGGGCAGTCTCTGTCTCACCAAGCCCGAAGGCTCCGACCGTCATCAGCCGCCCGAGCGTCTTATCGACAGCGCTGCTCTGCACCGCAGCCCCGCTGAGTTGGCCGCTCTGCGTGTCGACCCGCAGGGCCTCGGTCCAAGTGCTCCCGTCATCCGAAACCTTGATAAGAAAATCATTGTCTCCCGTGAGCCCCATCTCGGCATGGCCCGTGAAATCGCTTTGATACAAAAGTGATGCCGTATCGGTTTCGCTCGCCTTGTTGAGCTTTAGCTGATGGCCCGCCCCGGCATGCGTAAACAGCGAGGCTTCGGACGCAACCGCAAGCCGGTTGGTCGCATCCCAATCGGTGCCAATTCCCAACCCATCCAGGCTTTGCAGTGTCGTGGCGATTTCTTGCCACGCCCCATCGACAAAGATGCATTGCATGGCAGTGCTCAGATCCCAAGCCTGCCAGCCTTCCTGCGGCGCGATGAAGAGCCATTCAAAGCCGGTCCACTGCGCCAGCATCCCGCCTTTGCCCGCCCAATCGCCTTGTGGAATCGGCGCCAAAGCGTGGATTTGTCCAGCCTGAGGCACGGCGGGCGGAATCGTTGCCCCTCGCCCTTCAAGCACCAGCTGCGTCAAGACATCGAGCCGCTGAAGCGCCTCATTATAGGTGACATGTTTCTGCGCCTGACTGGGCAGCATGAAAGGCAGATCGAGCCGTACGGAACTGTCCGACATGAGAGAGGGCCTCTTGCACTGTTATCAATTCAGCACGTTATGAGGCAGCTTCCTCTATAAATTCTGGTTCCGCCGCCCGAGGCGGTAATATGTCATTAACCAAAGTGCACGCGGTTCAGGCGCAAGCGCCTCCCAAAATCAGCCCAAAAATCCGACGTCAAAAATCGCGAAAGATCACGCCCCCATACCGGGGCGCCCGATCGAGCTATAGGCCTCAAATCCAGCATTTTTGGCATCTTCTACGCTATAGACATTGCGCAAATCCGCCATGCGCGGCGACTTCATCACCCCGGCCATGCGGGTAAGATCAAGCGCACGAAACTCGTTCCATTCCGTCAAGATCACGACAAGATCACAGTTCGCGCTCGCGGCATAAGGGTCATCAAGCCATTCGACGCCGGGCAAAAGATGTTCACCCTCGTGACGCCCCTGCGGGTCCACGACACGTACTTTGGCCCCACCACCCAGTAGCGCAGGCACAACCGTCAAACTCGGCGCGTCCCGCATGTCATCGGTATTTGGCTTAAACGTCACCCCCATGATCGCGATGGTCTTGCCGTTGAACGATCCATCACACAAATCCAGCAGCTTATCGACCATCCGGCGCTTCACTTGCTCATTGATGTTGATCACCGCTTCCGTGATCAGCATCGGGGACGCATTTTCTTGGCCAATTCGGGCCAAAGCCTTGGTATCTTTCGGAAAACAAGACCCTCCATAGCCCGGCCCGGCATGTAAGAATTTCTTGCCGATTCGGTTATCGAGCCCCATCCCCCTTGCGACTTGCTTCACATCAGCGCCCACTTTTTCACAAAGCGCTGCGATCTCGTTGATGAAGGTGATTTTCGTCGCAAGAAACGCGTTAGCGGCATATTTGATCATCTCGGCCGATTCCAAATCGGTCACCACGATCGGGAATTCGCGCAGATACAGCGGGCGGTAGATTTCCGCCATGACCTTGGCCGCGCGCTCTGTCTCAACCCCGACAACGACGCGATCCGGCTTCATGAAATCGTCAATCGCCGCCCCCTCGCGCAGAAACTCGGGGTTCGAAGCGACATCAAAATCCAAATCCGGCGCGGTTGCCGCCATGACATCGCGAACCTTGCGATTCGTGCCGACCGGCACGGTCGATTTCGTCACCACCACGATGTAGTCCTTGGCCACCTGCGCCACTTCCTGCGCGGCTGCCATCACGTAGGTCAAATCCGCATGACCGTCGCCCCGACGAGTCGGCGTGCCAACCGCGATGAAAACCGCCTCGGCCCCTTCCATCGCTTCGTTCAGATCCAGCGTGAAACGCAAGCGACCCGCTTCGACATTGCGGATCATCAGCCGGTCAAGGCCGGGCTCAAAGATCGGCACTTTGCCATTCCTGAGCATGTCAATCTTGCGGGCATCCTTGTCGACGCAAACCACGTCATGTCCGAAATCCGAAAAACAAACACCCGAGACGAGCCCGACATAACCGGTTCCAATTACTACAATCCGCATACCAATCCCTCGTCTATCTATCTGGCGAAACGCTGTGCGCGTTTTCCGAACCGAACGCATTTTTTTATAAACGCATCCCGCGCGATGTCCATTTTTCCACATCGAAGGCATGATGCTGAAACCGGACTGTGGCCGCGTGAAGACAGTCAGTTTTGCTAACTAGACACGGGGGAATTTCCGCCACGAGATCGCGTCACGACGCAATCTCGCAGGCCCCATCCCGCCACATAGGAACAATTCTTCGAAACACCGCTTGCGGGCGAACTCTATCAGATTAGGTTTTTGAAAGAGTGGTGCCGCTGAAGGAAAGCTCTTTTTTGGGCATTCTTATTTTCGTTGCCTCGGAGAAATCACCACCTGACAGATGCTTGGCTCCACTTTCGGTCTCTCGATCGGCTGAGGAACCTGGGTGGCTTTGTCAGGTTGTTATGTTGCGACGAGATCAGGCTCAGCGTCCCGTTTAGGCAGCTATTTCAGCTGCATAGTTATTCCATAGGCTGAATGCGCCAGCCCGAGTGTGGCGATAGGATGGTGCGGAAAGGCGGTGACGTTTTGGGCGAAAGATAGTGGCGGTCTGGTCATGACGGATAGAAAACGCTGCGCTTGGCGTGGGGATCTGAAACGATCCATGCCCTTTTCTCCCCGTGGAAGACGATCACGCCCCGTTCGGCCAACAAATTGTCGACATCGCGCAGGCTCAGGGCAAACCGATGGTACGCCCAGACGGCATAGGGGATGATGGGCTAAGGGAAACGGAAGGCCTTCAAGCGAGGCTGTGAAACTTTGCTGATCATCAGAGATCGCTATGCGGACAGCCGGGGGCATCCATAACAGGATAAAGCGGCTCACTGCACAGATCGGAGCTCGACAGAAACAGGGTGTTTCTACGGATGTTGAAGCTATGAATAACAACCTGAAAGATGTGCTCGATACTCAGATTGATGACATCGAACATCGCATCGAAAATGTCATCGCGCGGGTGGAGATTTTTGTCGCAAGGGCAGGACTTCTCAGACCAATCCCAGGGATTGGCCCAGTCTCTGCGGCAATGTTAATCGCCGAGATGCCCGAACTCGGCCGGATGACAGCAGGCGAAGCCGCGGCGGTGACGGGCCTGGCACCGGTTCCTCTCGACAGTGGAGCGATGAGAGGTCGAAGAGCTATTGCGGGCGGGCGTCGGTCTCTAGGGCATGTGCTGTTTCAGGCTGCGCTCGCCGCCGCCTATCATGCCCCGGTCCTGAAGCTGGTCGCAAAACGTCTCAAGAGTGGGAAAAACCACACAAACTCGTCATCATTGCAGTCGCACGCAGACTGGTGACCATCACCAACGCAATCATCAAAATCAGCATCCCTTGGCGGCAGCAGTTCGCTGATCAGACGCAGTTGCTATCAGTCATTCCGCTCGTAAAGCGCAAAGCGCGCTTGTTTGGCTACGAGATGATAGTTTTGTGCCAAGAACTCCGTAAGCGCGGGATATTCGGCCAGCATTTCATCCGAACTCTTCGGGTTCTGAGTGACCCACGGCGTAGCATCTCTCGATTGGAGCACGAATTGTGTAGGCGGGTTTGCGCGCAACCGATTGAGCAGATCTTGCGTATAGCGACCGTCGTAATAGTTCACCATGAACGGCCAAGAATACGGGTAGCGATAGCGTGGCGGTTCATCGGCCAGGAAATAGAGCATCGTGCTATATCCCCATAAAAATAGAGTGTCGCCGGGCTTGCGATGCGCTTTGACGACATCTGCGAACGCGACAATCGCCGCAAGGTCGAAATCCGATGACGATGGCGTGGCCGCGATAAAGACTTTGGCCGGATCTGGTTGCCCAAATGCGATCAGCCCGTACTTGTCGAGCTTCGCGGCATGGCTTGGCAAATACAGCGCGATCAGAGCCAGCATGACAAAGGCGCGGCTATGTGCGGGTTTGCGCAGTAGGCCCGCAATTGCCTCGATGGCGATCCCAAACAACAGCGCATAGGCTGGTAACATCGGCAAGAAGTGATAGCTGGCTCCCTTGCCCTGTACATGCCCGGACACCCAACCCGCAAGAACCCACAGCAGCGCCACTACCAGACTCAGCGACCGCCGCGTGGCCGCCCATTCAAGCGCGGCTGCAATTAGTCCGACGGCCACAGTCGCAATCAGGTAGGGCGATGACATGCCAATCAGCAGAAATTCATATAGAAGGCCGGGTTTGTTCTTTGGGACGTAGCCGACGTAGCCGACGATGAAAGACTGGATCTCAAGGAATGGATCAAGCGCGCCAAAGGCCACCATGACGGCGACGATCAGGGCCAAAACCGCAAGCCCTCCCAGAACGCAGGCGAGCAGATCCCGCAGCAAAAAACGGGTGTGCGTTTGTCCGATCAGCCCGGCAATCAGGGGCGCAACGATCAAAACCCCAGCGCCACCGATGGTGTACTTGAGCCCAAAAGCCAACCCCAGCGCCACCCCAGACCCGATCATAAGCCACAGACGCACGCGGCCTTTGGAGCGTCGCCACCCCAGCAACATCATCCACAGCGCCGCCACCACGAGAAACGCGGCCCAGCCATCGGTCTGGGCATGCGCCCAAAATCCGTAGCTGTAATAAATCAGCGCAAACCCCACAGGGCCGCGAAACCGAACGCCAGGCCGCGCCGCAACAGCCGCCCGATCTCGACCAAGCCAAGCGCGGTCAGCGTCGCGAAAATCAGGTCCAGTTCGCGGATCGCCATCATCGAATGGCCAAACAGCACCTGTGACAGCCAATGCACCGCCGTCGTCAATGGTGGCTTGATGTTGAACACATCGCGATAGGTGACCAAGCCATTGTCGAGCGCATAGGCGATTGTTGCATGAATGCCCTGATCGCGGCCAAATGGCTCCAGCAAAGAATAGGCGCCGATCAACGGCACGATTATGAGCGCGAAAACCCGCGCCATCCACCAGCTTCTCTGGGGGGCTGCATCTTCACTCGACGTCCTTTTGGCCTTTCTTCCGTCTTAATTCTGACCGGTTTCGCAAAGAGATTACGCAGTGAGGTAGACACAAACCAGCTTGAACTCGAACGGTGAGTAAATGAATTTTGACCTGCGACTTGTAGCTGATGAGGGACAAAAACCAACGGTATCGACCGCGACGAGCGTGTCGGTCGTAGTGCCTTTTCTGGATGAATGCGCCACGCTTGAGACGCTGTTCTCGCGTGTGTGTGATGTGATGGGTACTACCGGACGCGCTTGGGAGATGATCTTTGTCGACGATGGCAGTCGTGACGGGGGTGATGTGATCGCAAGCGAATTAGCGCGCGCCAATCGCAATGTGACGCTGATCCGGTTTACCCGCAATTTTGGCAAGGCCTCGGCGCTGTCGGCGGGGATCGCGCAGGCCCGTGGCGATATCGTCGTGACGATGGATGCCGATCTGCAAGACGATCCGGCCGAAATTCCGCGCTTTCTCGAAAAGCTGTCGGAGGGTCACGACGTGGTGTCAGGTTGGAAGCAGACGCGCAACGATCCGATCGGCAAGACGCTGCCATCGCGCATCTTCAACCGGATGACCGCGAGAATGTTTGACATCGACTTGCATGATATAAATTGCGGCTTCAAAGCATACACCCGCCGCGCCGCCAAGCGGCTAAACCTGTATGGCGAGCTGCACCGGTTTACGCCGGCTCTACTGCATGCCGTGGGCTATCGCTGCACCGAGATCACCGTGCAGCACCACGCTCGCGAACATGGCCAGTCGAAATATGGCATGATGCGCATGGTCAAAGGGCTGCTTGATCTGGGCACGGTGAAATTGCTGACCCGTTACCAGTCGCGGCCGCTGCATTTCTTCGCGATGATCGGCCTGCCGCTGTTTTTGCTGGGAACCAGCTTTATCGCGTATCTTTCGGTGCTGTGGTTGCTGGGCATGGGGCCGATCGGCACGCGGCCTTTGCTGTTCATCGGCATCTTGCTGACCGTGACGGGCACCCAGATTCTGGGCGTTGGTCTGGTGGCCGAATTGCTGCAAGCCTCGGGTCTTAAAGAGAGCGACAAATACGTCATCGATGAAACTGTAGCGCAAAATCAACCGCATCTTTCGGAGGGCTCGCTGTGAAACAAGCCATTCGTTCTGCTTACGTCTCCGTCCTGCGCGGTGCGCGCCAAGTGCTTGGTTCGATCGGTTTTCTTGGCTGGCTCGAACGCCGCGAGGGGCGTGGGGCGCGTTGGTTCCGCTCGCTTTTTGCGATTTATGATATCGACGATCTGGTGCGTCTCGACACGCCCTGGTGGACCTTTAATGCCATCGACACGGTCGATCAGTATCTGGCAGGAAAGCCCGGTGCGCGGGTGTTTGAATGGGGATCGGGTGCAAGCACCGTTTGGCTGGCCAAGCGCGCGGGCGAGGTGATCTCGATCGAGCATGACGGCGATTGGGCCGATGTAGTGGCCCCCCGGATCGCAGGGTTCGGCCATGTGACGCTGACCCGTGTGGACGCACAAGCGAAGGGGCATATCAGCTCAGGTAAGTTCGGTTTCGAAGGACAGTTTTTCGACGACTATGTCGCCGCAATCCGCAATGTGCCGGGCCAGTTTGACCTGATCGTAATTGATGGTCGCGCTCGCGAAGCGTGTCTTGACGAGGCGCTGGCGCGTCTGGCCCCGGGTGGACGGATCTTGTTCGATGACTTCAAGCGCGCGCGGTATCGTGCGGCGGTCTCGGGTCGTGGTCTGAGCGTTCAAACGCTTGATGGTCTGGCGGCCTGCTTGCCACTGCCTGACAGCACAGCCCTTGTGTCTTATCCCGCCTGATCGGTCTGCACGCGGCGTGCGCGTTTTCGGATCAGGTAGATGTTGTACAGCATCAACAGCAGTGTTGCGACCATCACGAGGGTGATCGAAAGCGACTTGGTTCTGATCCCCTCAACGGTCAGCAGTGCTGACGCGGTGGCACGCATCGCAAAAAAGCTTTGCGTGACGACCGGGGTTCCTGCCTGACGGGACTGCCAAGCCTGCCACATCCATGATCCAAAAAAGATGACACCGCCGATCAGGCCCACGGCCTCTTTGGCGAGGTGATTTTGCAGCATGTGCAAAAGCTCGTTCATGCCCCCGGCGCTCCGTCTTGTCCGCCGCTTGCCGCGGTAGCTCTTTTGAGGCAGGACTCTGGTGCAAGCGCGCGCGCGGATCAATGATAAATCCAACCGCGTCTTTGTGATGAGATCGCTCGGTGTATCTGCGCGGCAACCAAATGTCTAAGTATCTCAAGCCGCAATAGTCATACTGGCAACACAAAGTGTGAACGGGTGCAATTTTGCCTTCGTAACGGGGAAATCGGCGTCCACAAGTGTCCCCTACAAGGATTTGGGGAATGCTCCAGAAAGGCGTTGTTGCTCTAATCCCATAGAGGATGAAGTTTCCCCTCACCCTTCCGGCTTCATGCAACGGCCTCGATGTCGGCGGTGCCGAGTGCGTTGAACCGGTTAAGGCTTTGTTACTAAATTTCGGGTGAAGCCTTCGGTGCCCGCTTACGCTCCGGGCTGCGAATCGAATGTCTAGGTGAGCTGTAACGGTTTGGGCGCCAAGGATGCTTGGAAAACGTTATTTTCACCAGTTGTGGGACAAATCGTGCACCCAGACACAAAAAAACCTGAAGAAACCAATTTTTCTGGGTTTCTGTGCTTTGACTTTGGTGCCGCTGAAGGGACTCGAACCCCCGACCCCATCATTACGAATGACGTGCTCTACCATCTGAGCTACAGCGGCTTACGGGGCCGATTTGGCCCTGCTATTTTTAGTCTCATGCCTCGAACCCGTTAGCTTTGAAGCGCTTTTCAGCGCAAACCCGCGAGCGAAGAACGAGGCGCACGTCCAGCTATGCCACTGGGTTCATGCGACGCGTTCTTTAAACTGTCAGATTAAATCGTGCAAGTGGGCAATCGCGATCGAAATGCGGGTTCGCCCTCTCGGTGGCGTTCCGCGGGATGCCACAGGCACGCACGGGTGGATCGTGTTCCAAGGTCTCGCATGCATGGCGCAATCTGCACCCGTCTCGCGGCACTGATGGCTTTGAGATGAATCTCAACAAACCCTAGTGAATCCTTGCCCAATCAGGTAGTGTCCACATCCTACAGCCAATGTTCCAAGTCGAATGTATCGCTCTACGTCTGTTTTGACGCTGAGCCAGATTTGGTCCGATGCGCTGCCCACTGATAGCTTCCTGCGTCAGTGGCTCAATTCGACATCGCAAAACCGACAATGAATTCAGGGGCAAGCCCCCGGAAGTGGACTCTATGTGAACCAGTTAACCTTTGGCGTCATCGCCACATCGCGCAAACAAGATGAGCGCCGCGTGCCCATTCATCCCGACCACCTGTCGCGCCTGAGCGAGGCTTATCGCAAGAAGCTTGTCTTCGAAGAAGGCTATGGCGCGTCTTTTGGTGTGTCAGATTCTGACCTCGCGGCGCTATCGGGCGGCGTCGCCCCACGCAGCACGCTTTTGGCAGAGCTTGGCAATGTGATTATCGCCAAGCCGACATTGAGCGATCTTTCAGAACTTCGCGAAGGCGGCATACTCTGGGGCTACCCGCATTGCGCCCAACAACGCGCGATCACCCAGATGGCCATCGATCGTAAGCTGACCCTCGTGGCTTTTGAGGATATGTTCGTCTGGGGCCCCTCCGGACAAGTCGGGCGGCACACGTTTTACAAGAACAACGAAATGGCAGGCTATTGCGCCATTTTGCACGCGCTCAGCCTAAAGGGCATTGATGGTCACTACGGCAATCAGCGCAAATGCATCATCTTCAGCTTTGGGGCGGTCAGCCGAGGCGCGATCTACGCGCTCAAGGCGCACGGTTTCAGAGACATCACAATCTGCATTCAACGCCCCGATCACGAAGTGCGCGAAGAGGTGCTGGATTGTCACTACGTCCGCCTCAGAGAGGGCAATGCCGATGAAGCGCGCATGATCATCGTCGAACATGACGGTAGTGAGCAGCCCTTGACCGAGCTGATTTCGCAATCAGACATCATCGTCAACGGCACTTTTCAAGAGCCAGATCACCCGCTGGATTTCATAACCGAAGCCGAGAAATCCTGCCTCAAACCCCACAGCCTGATCGTGGATGTAAGCTGCGATGAGGGGATGGGGTTCTATTTCGCCAAACCGACGACCTTCAAGAGCCCGATGTTCCGGGTCGAAACCTCTGACTATTATGCCGTCGATCATACCCCCAACTACCTGTGGGAAAGTGCGTCACGCTCGATCTCGGCAGCGCTCGTCGTGCACTTGCCAACAATGGTTGACGGGCGCGCCGCTTGGCAGAAAAACGAGACCATTCGACGGGCGGTGAATGTCGATTCCGGCACCGTCGTTAAGCCAACGATCCTGTCGTTTCAAAAACGCGATTTAACCTATCCACATGCCGCTGTTGCCTGAGAGGGCGCTTTGTCGACCATAGGGCCAACGCCTATCGATCTTGTTGGAGTGCCCCTGGCTTGGATGGCGGGGCCAGTGTGGCGCTGGGGGCATTGGCCGAAGATTCGTGTTTGCCGCGCCGCCCCGCAAACGCCGTCATTCGATCACGCACCTCGTTGAGCGGGCCTTTGTTTGCGCTCGGGCGAAAAGCCCTACTTTCCCCGCGTGACGCCCCGTGCGCCTCATGCTAGGCAGAGCCATGAACAAATCCGCCTCCACACCCTCGCGCCAAGAGATTCTCGATTGGCTGAACGACAACCCCGGCCAAAGTGGCAAGCGTGACATCGCGCGGGCCTTTGGCGTGACGGGACAGGCCAAGATCGAGCTCAAGCGGATGCTGCGCGAGATGCAGGCCGAGGGGCTGATCGAGACGCGCAGCCGCAAGGTCCGCGACCCCGACAGCCTGCCACCCGTCACCGTTTTGCGGATGCTGTCCGAGGACGCGTCTGGCGATCAATGGGCCGAGCCTGCCGAATGGTCGGGCGAGGGGCCTGCCCCGGCCGTCCTGTTCGTGCCCAAGGAGGGCGAACCCGCGCTGGCGCAAGGCGATCGCATCCTCGGGCGTCTGACCCCGGTTGAGGGTGAAAGCTATGGCTATCAAGCGCGCCTCATTCGCAAAATCGGCGAGGCGGCCCATCGCATTCTCGGCGTGTTTCGCAAATCGACCGAGGGTGGGCGGATCATGCCCATCGACAAGGGGCTGGCGAATGAATGGCAGGTGCCTGCTTCGGCGACGCTGGGTGCCAAGGATGGCGAGTTGGTCGAGGCCGAACAAACCGGCCCGCGCGCACGCATGGGGCTCCCCAAGGCGCGCGTGATTGAAGTGTTGGGTGATCCGGGCGCGCCGCGTGCCGTTTCGCTGATTGCGATCCATCAGCACGGCATCCCCGATGATTTCCCCGATGCCGTCGTGGCCGAGGCCGATGCGGCGAAACCCGCCACGCTGGACGGGCGCGAGGATCTAACCGAGTTGCCCTTCATTACCATCGATCCGGCGGATGCGCGCGACCGCGACGATGCCTGTCTGGCGATTCCTGATGACGATCCCAAGAATGCCGGCGGGCATGTACTGTGGGTCGCGATTGCCGATGTGGCCCATTACGTCACGCCGGGATCGGAACTGGATCGCGAGGCGCGCAAGCGCGGCAATTCCAGCTATTTCCCCGACCGCGTGGTGCCAATGCTGCCCGATAGCCTGTCGGGCAATCTGTGCTCGCTGCACGAAAACGTGGATCGCGCGGTTTTGGCCGTGCGGATGAAGATCGACTCCTTCGGGCGCAAGATCAGCCATCGCTTCACGCGTGGCATGATCCGCTCGGTGGCCTCGCTGGAATATGCGCAGGTGCAGGCCGCGCAAGACGGCACGCCGGATGCGAAAACCGAGGATCTGGTCGAGGACGTGATCGCGCCGATCTATGCCTGCTATCAATCCCTGCTGCATGCGCGCGCGCAACGTCAGCCGCTGGAACTGGAACTGCCCGAACGCCAGATCGTCATTGGTGAAGATGGCAAAGTCGCCTCGATCCAATTCAAGGAGCGCCTCGATGCGCATAAGTTGATCGAGGAATTTATGGTGCTGGCGAATGTCGCAGCTGCCGAGGAACTCGAACGGCTCAAGCGCCCGTTGCTGTATCGCGTGCACGAAGAACCCAGCCTCGAAAAGATCGAAGCTCTGCGCGAGGTGGCGCAGGCGTCTGGCTTTACGCTGGCGAAGGGGCAGGTGCTCAAGACCTCGCATCTCAACAATCTGCTCAGCCAATCCGAGGGCAGCGAATTTGACGAACTGCTCAATATGACCACGCTGCGTTCAATGACGCAGGCCTATTATCACCCGCTGAATTACGGGCATTTCGGGCTCGCGTTGCGATCGTATGCACATTTCACCTCGCCGATCCGGCGCTATTCCGACCTGATCGTGCATCGCGCGCTGATCTCCGGGCATGGCTGGGGCAAAGACGGGCTGAGCGCGTCGGATATCGAGCATCTCGAAGAGACCGCCAAGATGATTTCCGATACCGAGCGGCGCTCGATGGCAGCCGAACGCGATACCACCGATCGCTACCTCGCCGCTTATCTCAGCGAGCGCGTGGGCAGCGAATTTACCGGCCGGATCGCGGGGGTGCAGAAATTCGGCGCCTTCGTGCGGCTTGATGAGACAGGGGCCGACGGGCTGATCCCGATCCGCGAGATCGGACGCGAGTTTTTCCATTACGACCGCGACGCTCAGGAATTGGTAGGCTCGGAAACCGGGCTGACGATCACGCCGGGGTTGCGCGTTACCGTGCGCCTTGCCGAGGCTGTGCCGATCACCGGCGGGCTGATGCTGGAACTGCTCGACATCGACGGGCAAGATATGCCCTCGGGCAAGCGCAAAGGCCGCCGACCGGGCACCCGCCCGCCGCGCAAGGTTGCGCGCGGGGCATCAAAGAAGCGCGCCATTGCCCTCAAGGTCAAGCGCACGCGCAAACCCTAAACGCTACAGCATCCATTCGATCGGCAGGCGCTGGGCAATCGCCAGAAACACGCGATGCGTCCAGGGCACGCCGGGCTCACGCTTCAACTCGGGCTGGCCGGGGCGCGACCAACGCAGTTGCTGCGCCCGGCCCAGCCGCACCCGCCACGCCCGTTCGGGGATGAACTGCGCGAAACTGTCGGAAATCCGCGCGGCGATTTCGGGCGCGGCGATCACCACGCCCAGTTCGGTATTCAACCGCATTGAGCGCGGATCAAGGTTGAACGAGCCGATAAACACCCGCGCGCGATCCACAGCAAAAACCTTGGCATGCAGCTTGTTGCGCGAGAACGGCGAGGTGCCCTTGATCGCGCTGCCCATGAATTGCCCCGGGCGCATCCCACGCGCGTGTTCGGCCTGCGCATCAGGCGCGTATTCGTAAATCTCAAGCCCGGCGCGCAGCATTGCGCGGCGGCGATGCGCGTAACCCGAATGCACGATCGGCACGTCGGTCGCGGAATAGGAATTCGTGAGCACCTTGATCGCCACGCCCGTGCGCGCAACCCGGCGCAGAAACCGCACGCCAGCGCGCGTCGGCACGAGATAGGGGGTGATCAGCACCAATTCCTGTTTCGGTTGGCCCAAAGCGCGAATCAGATATTGCCACAGCAATTTGCGCCCGCGCATCATGCCTCGAATCTTGGCAGGGTGATCATAGATCAACTGAGCTTCGGCAAGGATCACCTCTGCCTCGGGGTCAAGGATGCGGTGCGCGCGCTCGGGCGCGCTCAGCATGTCGCAATAGGCGCAGACCTCGGGAGTGCTCAGGCGGTTTTTTTCATCGCGCAAAAGGGCCTTGGCTTCGGCCTCGGGGCACGTCCCAAGCATCAGATGCGCCGGGATCGCGGAATGTGCGTTCCAATAGAGATCGAATTGATCACATGTTGTCGCCAAAATGGGGCCCGAAACGGCCACATCCAGATCCATATAGAGTCCGGTTTCCGAGCGTGGATCGAAATAGTCACTGCCGATATTGCGCCCCCCCAAAATCGCAATCCGACCATCTACGATCATGGCTTTATTATGCATCCGGCGATTG
Source organism: uncultured Thioclava sp. (assembly GCF_913064665.1). Taxonomy (GTDB): domain Bacteria; phylum Pseudomonadota; class Alphaproteobacteria; order Rhodobacterales; family Rhodobacteraceae; genus Thioclava; species Thioclava arctica. The sequence continues at coordinate 160,205 of NZ_CAJYBT010000001.1, read as the reverse complement.
AGGCGATAGAAATCAGACAGATAGCCAAGCACGCGCGCGCGCCGCAACGGAAACGGGTTGAACAGCCGCACTTGGATATTTGGCATCTGATCGAGAGCGGCCAAAATGCGATCCATCCCCGCGGTGCCATTGTCATCAATCAACAGCCGCACCCGCACCCCCCGCGAGGCTGCCTTGCGCATGGCCCCAAGCATCAGCGCCCCTGCGGTATCATTCTGCCAGAGGTAATATTGCAGATCGAGCGAGACCTCGGCGGCACCGATCAACTCCAGTCGCGCCGCGAGGGCGTCAATCGGATCGGTCAGCACCTGCACCGCCGTTTTCTCGGCGGGGGCGTTGGCGAGACGCGGCTGTAGCGCCCGCGCTACCGCGCCACTTTCGGGTGCGATCAGGGTCTGCGCCTGCGCAAATGGGCCACGCGGGCGGCGATGTGACAGCCGCGCAGCGATCAGTGTCAGCGCGATCAACACGATCACGCCCGCCAATAGGGCCCATAGGACCAAATGAATCAGGTCTCGTTCCATATTAGTGCAATGTAGGTGGATCAGGGCGTTAGGGAAGTGTGGCGTTGCAGATGCAGCAAATGGCCGCGCGTGCCCCTACAATTATTTGATATGAGAGAGATATGCTTTTTCTGCATAGCAGCATGAACTGGACACACGCGCCGAGTCACGCCATGTGCCCACGCAGGGAGTTACGATATTTTAGGAGCGAACATGAAACGCACCATCTCTTGGGGTGTCTGTGCCCTGTCATTGCTTGGCGTGCCTGCGATTGCGCAGGCCGGTCATGTTGAGAAACTCAAACTCGGCGAAAGCAAAGTGCTTGCCAGCTATATCGGCGGCGATTGCAACGGCCCTGCGCCAAGCTTCAAAGACATCGAAGCGCTCCTGCCGGACTCAAAGCTGGTCGTCTATTCCGATGGTGGTGTTGGCGCGCTGAACAGCCAGCGTTGCGGCGGTCAAATCGAAGGGCGCCAAGTGCTTGCGACCGCGGTGAAGCCCGGCACTGAAATCAAGATTTTTCAGGCCAGCCGCGTCGGCGTCAAAGTCGACTGATCGCGCTCGGATCTGATCTGAAATGGGAAAACGCCGGGGCGTTTTGTGAGGCAGCCCTCACTGAGGGCATGGACGGCGATTTTCATCGTCACCCATGCTATTTTAGCGGTTGCCATCGTCAGGGTCTGAACCCTGCTCAGAGCCCAAATGTGACCTCGAGTTTTCTCGCCATCTGCTCGCAGCAAAGTCGCGTCTTTTTCACTTTGACGCCAAGTTGCTGCGCCGCGGGCAGAGCAGATTGGTCGCGCTGCGCGGCAGGGAGCTGACGGTGAAGCCATCACATGCTTCGGCACCAGCCACCTCTATGCGCCCTGTGATCTCCGTCCGGGGCCACTTCTTCCACTGCTTCATTCAGCGGATTACCAGACATCCTTACGAATTGACGTCAGGCCGGCATCCAGTCAACGAAGGGCGCGCCTTCTGCACATCGACCAGGTCATCAGTCACATCTAGGCAGTAGACCAGATCGCGCATCCGCTCGGCCACCTCGCGGAAATAGCCGGGCCGCGTGGCAGGGTCTTTCGGAAAATAGAGCCGCGCCTTGAGGCGGATGCCATCGTCTGGCGGATAGGTCGCGTAAACGATACAGAGCCTCATCTTTTCGCGCAGGTTATCGACGCTGCAAGTAACGTCGAATCCGGCGTCGGGCGATTGGGGAATATAGTGCAGCCTGTTGGGGAGTCTTGTCGGATCAGCGACCGAGACAGGAGAGCCAAAGATAAGGTAGCCCGGCAGGTCGTAGCGCGGGTCAAGTCTATCGCGGCGGAGGGGTGCGTAATACATATTGATTGCCTCCGCATTCTTCGACGCTGGAAGCAAAGCGAGTTCGACATGGATGACTGTGTCCTTGAGCACTGGGTCTGCTTCTATGATCTTTTCGATCCACTGAACCCGCCGCGGCGCGAAGAAGGGCGGGTCTACGCTCATCGTATTGGGCGCTTCGCCGAGCCAAAAGGTTCGCGTCGAAAGCTCTACCGTCTGCGGGGGTTGCGCGATCACCGGGAAGCCGGCCAGAAGCCCACATAGCATAATCATTGTGAACCGACCCAGCATGCGCATCGCGCCGAAGTCAGTGTCCCCGTAGCAGTTCAAGTATGTTTTTCCCGGCACTGCGGGGCAATATTGTGCAAGCGTTAGGTTTTTGAGGCTCTGCAACGCGTTTGATCCTTTTGTCTGCTGGGTCAAAGTCTTGCACTGCCCCCGATATTGGCCGTTTTGGCTGCACAGGACATCAAAGAGCAAAATGGCTCCTTCGCGCGGGAAGGTCGAGCTTCCCACAGGAGTATCCTCTAAATCAGTAAAATCAGCCGGAAATATGGCCGAAAATCAAAAACCTGCCGACCCGAAGGCCGACAGGTTGGATAGGGCTATGTCCTACAGTGCAAAATGCCTCAGGCGTTTTGCCCGGCCTTTTTTATACGCCCGCCTTTGTGTCAGCCGATTGCGGCGGCTTTCACGTCTTCGTCGATATAGGGCACATATTGCGCAAAGTTGTCGGCAAACATCTGCACCAGCTTTGCGGCTTGTGCGTCATAAGCGGCTCCGTCATCCCAAGTGCGGCGCGGATCGAGCAGCACATCAGACACACCGTTGACCGCGACAGGAACGTCAAACCCGAAATTCACGTCTTTGCGGAACTCGACGTCATGCAGCGAACCATCAAGGGCCGCCGTCAGCAGCGCGCGGGTTGCCCGGATAGGCATCCGCGACCCGGTGCCAAACGCACCACCGGTCCAGCCAGTGTTAACCAACCAGCACGACGCACCCGTATTGTGGATCTTCTCTTGCAGCAGTTTGCCGTATACCTCAGGGCGGCGCGGCATGAAGGGCGCGCCAAAACAGGTCGAGAAGGTCGGCAGCGGCTCGGTCACGCCCACTTCGGTGCCTGGCGTCTTCGAGGTAAAGCCCGACAGGAAATGATACATCGCCTGCGCCGGGGTCAGCCGCGCGATCGGAGGCAGCACGCCATAGGCATCACAGGTCAGCATGATGACGTTTTTCGGCTCACCACCCAAAGACGTCGGCGACGCGTTCGAAATGTAGTGCAGTGGATAGGCGCAGCGCATGTTGTCGGTCAGCGAGTTGTCCTCGAAGTCCAGCTCCAGCGTTTCAGCGTCATAGACCATGTTTTCAACCACGGTGCCAAACATCGAACAGGTGGCGTAGATTTCGGGCTCGGCCTCTTTGCTCAGATTGATCGTCTTGGCATAGCAGCCACCCTCAAAGTTGAAGATGCCTTTTTCGGACCAGCCATGTTCGTCATCGCCAATCAGGATGCGCGAGGGATCAGCCGACAGCGTGGTTTTGCCGGTGCCCGACAGGCCAAAGAACACAGCCGCATCGTCGGGATCGCCAATTGCGTGGTTGGCCGAGCAATGCATCGCCATCACACCCTTGCCGGGTAGGATGTAGTTGAGCAGCGAGAAGACGCCCTTTTTGTTCTCACCCGCGTAGGCGGTGTTACCGATCAAGATGATCTTCTGATCGAAATTGAGCGCAATCACCGTTTCCGAGCGGCAGCCATGACGTGCAGGATCGGCCTTGAAGCTGGGGCAGTTGATGATCGTCCACTCGGGGCTGAACCCGTCCAGCTCGGCGCGCTCGGGGCGGCGCAGCATCGTGCGCATGAACAGACCGTGCCAAGCCAGTTCGGCGACAAGGCGCACATCAAGGCGATGCGCAGGATCGGCCCCGCCATACAGGTCCTCAACGAACATGTCGCGACCCTTAAGATGGGCAAGCATGTCGGCATGGAGACGATCAAACGCCTCGGGCTCCATCGGCTGGTTGTTTTCCCACCAGATCGTATCTTCCACGCCGGGCGTGCGTACGACGAATTTGTCTTTGGGCGAGCGCCCGGTATGAGCGCCGGTGGTGCAGTAAAACGCCCCGCCTTTGCCCAATGTGCCTTCGTCGCGCTTGATCGCTTCTTCGATCAGGGCTGGTTCCAGCAAGTTATAATAGACATTTCCCAGACCTTCGATTCCTTGATCTTCAAGGCGTTTCGCCGGGTTTACACGTCCGATGTCCATTTTTCGCTCCCCATGCCGTCGTGCGGCGTTCATTGGGTTCCTCCCGGCATCCCGGGGCCTCGGGGTGCCGATCCAAGCAACAATGTTACCCGGATGGCTCGCCTATAGCATGACAATTTCATGATGGAACAGGAAGCATTGGCGCAGTTAGCGCAACCATTTGCAGGTTTAGCGCCACCATCGCAAAATGTCGCCTCAAGGTGAGGTAAATTAGTCAAACCTTCGGTTTTTTCGACTCAGATGATTCGGGAAACGGGTGTGATTCGCACATCTTGGTTGATTTGCGTCCGTCAAATGCAGATGATGTGGCCAATAACAAAAGAGCAGCAATGAGGGAACGGGCATGTCAAGGATCGCTCTGGTCGACGATGATCGCAATATTCTGACTTCGGTGTCGATGACACTTGAGGCCGAGGGATACGAGGTCGAGACTTATAATGACGGTCAGGCCGCATTCGACGCGTTTAACAAACGCCTACCGGATATGGCTGTACTGGATATCAAAATGCCGCGGATGGACGGGATGGAGCTTTTGCAAAAGCTGCGCCAGAAGACCGCGATGCCGGTGATTTTTCTGACCTCGAAAGATGATGAGATCGACGAGGTTTTGGGTCTGCGCATGGGCGCGGATGACTACGTTAAAAAGCCATTCTCGCAACGCCTTTTGGTCGAACGGATCCGCTCACTTCTGCGCCGTCAGGATGCGATCAGCACTGGCGAAGTCGCAACCACCGAAGAGACCAAGGTCATGGTGCGTGGCGGGTTGGAAATGGATCCGTTGCGTCATGCTGTGACTTGGAAAGGCAATGATGTTACCTTGACGGTGACTGAGTTCTTGTTGCTTCAGGCACTCGCGCAACGGCCCGGGTTCGTGAAGTCGCGCGATCAATTGATGGACGTGGCTTATGACGATCAAGTCTATGTCGATGACCGAACAATTGACAGCCATATCAAGCGTTTGCGCAAGAAAATGCGCTCTGCTGATGGTGAGTTTTCGGCCATCGAGACGCTCTATGGCATCGGCTATCGCTATAATGAAGAATGACGTGAGGCGCGTATGAGCATCGCGGGGAGAATTGGGTTGGGACGCGCACGCAGCACCAAGTCTAGGTCTTTGGGCGGGGATGTGATCCTTGGCGAAGATTGGGTTGGCCCGGAAGGTGTGGTTGACGAAGATCTGCGCAAGGGCCGCGCCCGGCGCGGTTTTATCGCTTTGAACCGCTCGCCTTTGGCGCGCAAGATCATCACCTTCAACCTGCTTGCGATGATCGTTCTGGTCGTAGGTGTGCTGTATTTGAACCCATTCCGCGACACGCTGGTGATGCAGCGTGAAAGCGGCTTGGTGAATGAGGCGCAGCTCGCCGCCGATGTGTTTGAGGCGCAACTGCCCAAAGGCGCGCCGGTCAATCTGGCCGCGGGCGATGGCATCGATCCAGCTGCGACCATCGCGGGGATCGAGCTTCCCGATGGCGCTGACCTTTACCTGTTTGATCCCGGCGAGGCGCTGATTGGCACAACCACGACCGGTGATCGTGCCCCGGTCGAGCATGTCGACGGCCTGCAAATGGACCGGCGCACAACGCTTTTAACGGATTTTCTAAGCCGGATCTGGAACGGCATCTCAAATGTGATTAGCCGCCCGGGCACCGACACTGGCGATACGGCGTTGGACATGGTGCGCCAGATTGTGCCCGCCGCTCTGAATGGACGCACGCAAATTTCCTCGCAGAAAAACGCGGCAGGGGCGACGATCTTTGCTGTCGCAACGCCCATTCGGCAAGGGGATCGGGTCGTAGGCGTTGTCGGGCTGACTTCGATTGCCGGGCAGATCGACGCTTTGGTCAGCGTCGAGCGCGAGCAGGTGATCCAGATGTTCGTGATCGCGATCATCGTGTCGATCGGGCTCAGCCTTGTGCTGGCGTCGACGATTGCCAATCCGATCTCTGATCTTGCTGCCGCTGCCGAAATCGGGCGTGAGAAAAATGCGCGCAAGATGTCTCCGGCACGGGTGCGCATCCCGGATCTGACCGGGCGCCCGGATGAGATTGGGCGGCTGTCCGGCGCGATGCGCGGCATGGTGGCGGCGCTCTATGACCGGATTGATGCGAACGAACAATTCGCCGCCGATGTGAGTCATGAAATCAAGAATCCGCTCGCCAGTCTGCGCTCTGCCGTAGCCTCTTTGCGGATGGTCAAAAAGGAAGAGCAGCGTATCAAGCTGCTTGATGTGATTGAGCATGACGTGCGCCGCCTCGATCGTCTGGTAAGCGATATTTCAAACGCATCGCGCCTTGATAGCGAGCTGGTGAAAGAGGAAGAAGAATCGTTCGACCTCGTCAAAATGGTCAGCAATCTGGCGGAATATTTGGGCCAAGAGGCGCGCAAGAAAGGTGTTGATTTCATCATCGACCTTCCCGCGCAGCCAATCCAGATTTCCGGTCTTGAGGCACGCTTGGCGCAGGTGTTCGTCAATTTGATTACCAATGCGACCTCGTTCTGTGAGGATGGCGATGCGGTGCGGGTCTGGGCACGTCGGCGCGATAATCGCGTTCTGGTCGTGGTCGAGGATACCGGCCCCGGCATCCCGCAAGAGGCGCTGACCAAGGTCTTCAAGCGCTTTTACTCGGAACGTCCGGTGGGCCAGTTTGGCGATCACTCGGGGTTGGGTCTGGCGATCTCCAAACAGATCGTAGAGGCGCATGGCGGCGTTATCTGGGCCGAAAATATTCGCCCGACCGATGCCGACCTGACGTCTGACCCATTGGGGGCACGCTTCGTCGTCGGTCTCCCGGTCTGATGTGGTGGAGGGTGCCACGTCGATCGCGCGTACCAACATCCATGCCAGCGTAGTCGCCCTGGATGCAGAACGCGGCGTTCTGATCACGGGCCCCTCTGGATCAGGTAAATCCCTCCTCGCTCTCCGCCTCATGGCGTTTGGGGCGCATCTTGTCGCAGATGATCGCGTCGATCTGAGCGTTGAAGACGGGCATTTGATCGCCAGCGCACCGCCTCAGATCGCAGGCCGGATTGAGGCGCGCGCGGTGGGTCTGTTGCGTGCCGAGACATTGGAACAGGCCCGCATCATTTTATGCGTCAATCTGGATGAGATTGAGACCGAACGCCTTCCAAACCATCGAAAAGACAGGGTGCTTGGGGTCGAACTGCCTCTTGTGCTGCGCGTGCAACATGGCCATTTTGACGTAGCAATCTTGCAATGGCTGAAAGGCGGCCGATGGGCATGACCCGATCAGACCCGGCGACACAGCAGGCTGGCCAGCGCGTCGTACTGGTAACTGGCCCGTCTGGGGCTGGGCGCACCACGGCGATCGGCGCGCTCGAGGATTTGGGCTATGAGCCAATCGTCAACCTGCCGCTCAGCCTGATCCCAAGGCTTTTTTCGGGTCACATTGGCCACCCGGTTGCCTTGGGTGTTGATGTGCGCGGACGGGATTTTTCGGCCTCGGCGCTGATCGAGTTGATCGACACATTGACGCGCGACCCCAATTTGACGCTTGAGCTATTATATCTTGATGCGCGCCCGGACGTTTTGGAGCGGCGCTATTCCGAGACCCGCCGTCGCCATCCGCTGTCCCCCGATGAGCCGCCTGGATCGGGGATTGCGCAAGAAATCGACATTCTCGCGCCGATCAAGGTGCGCGCCGACGTACTGATCGACAGCTCAGAGATGAGTCCACACGATCTGCGCGCCGAGTTGGGGCGTTTCTTTGATACTGGCAAGATCGAGAAACTGGCCGTTTCGGTGCATTCTTTCAGCTACAAACGTGGTGTACCGCGCGGGCTGGATTTGTTGTTTGATTGCCGATTTCTCGTCAATCCGCATTGGGAGCCCGCGCTGCGCCCCCTTGATGGGCGCGATCCTGCGGTCGCCGCCTATGTCGCCAGTGATCCGCGCTACCAAGAATTCCACTCTAAGGTGATGGATTTGCTTTTGTTTCTCCTTCCGGCCTTTGTCGCCGAAGGCAAGGCACATCTGTCTATCGGATTTGGGTGCACAGGCGGGCAACATCGCTCGGTTGCAATGACGCAAAGCGTTGCCAAAGCGCTTGCGGAAGCTGGTTGGCAAGTGTCTAAGCGTCACAGAGAATTGGAACGTAAAGCGCCCGACGGGGCAGGATCGAAGACAGGAGAGCGTGCGTGATCGGGATCGTGATCGTGGCACATGGGGGGCTTGCGCGGGAGTATCTCGCGGCGGTTGAACATGTCGTGGGGCCGCAAGATGGCATCCGCGCGATCACCATTGAGGACGATCATGATCGCGCCCGAAAACAGGCAGAAATTCGCGATGCCGCCGATGCCGTTGACTTGGGCGAGGGGGTTGTCGTGGTGACTGATATGTTTGGGGGATCACCGTCAAACTTGTCGCTGCTGGCGTGCGAACAGAATGGCCGTGAAATCATCTACGGTGCCAATCTGCCCCTTCTTATCAAATTGGCGAAATCGCGCAGTTTAAACGTACATGCCGCAGTTGAAGCCGCGCTGGATGCGGGCCGGAAATATATCAATAGTTACAATTTGCGAGAGGCGCGGGCCAAATGTCCGTGACCCGTCGCTTAGAAATTGTGAATGAAAAGGGTTTGCATGCCCGTGCCTCGGCGCGATTTGTTGAAGTTGTTGAGGCCCATGACGCCTCGGCACTGGTGATGAAGGATGGCCAAAGCGTTTCGGGCGACTCGATCATGGGACTTTTGATGTTGGCAGCCTCTCGCGGAACCAGTATTGAGGTCACGACACGCGGGGCCGAAGCCGAAAAACTCGCCAATGCGCTGCAGGCGCTGGTTGAGGACAAGTTCGGCGAAGGCATGTAACCCGCTCGGAACCGAGAGGTCCATATCGTGGATGAGCAGGTCAAATTCACCGCAGATCAAGCGCAAACCAAGGTCTATGACAAGCGCCGGCTGTCTTATGCCGGGACGTTTACCAATCCGTTCAAAGTGGGAACGATCCGGTTTCTCGAATGGATGACCGCCAAGGCGTATTTGCTGTATCTGATCCGGAAATTTGAAAAACGCGGCGCCCCAACCGGGCATGATTTTTGGCCACAAGCGCTTGATATCATGGGGATCAAGGTGACGACGCCGCCCGAACAGATCGCCAATATCCCGAAAGAGGGGCCGCTGGTTGTGGTTGCCAATCACCCCCACGGCTTGGTGGATGGCATGGTGCTTGCCTATTTGATCGGGCAGGTGCGCGATGATTATCTGATCCTGACGCGCTCGCTTTTGACCGGCATTCCGGAAATTGAGCAATACATGCTGCCAGTGCCCTTCCCGCATGAGCAAAACGCCCGCGAGGACAGTCTCAAGATGCGCGCGGCTTGCATGGCGCAGCTCAAACGTGGCGGTGTCGTCGTGTTATTCCCCGCCGGTCAGGTTGCCCATTCCGAAACGCTTTTCGGCCCAGTGATTGAGCAGGAATGGAACCCCTTCACTGCCAAAATGCTGGCGCGCTCGGGGGCCTCGGTCGTGCCGATCCATTTCCCGGGCAAGAACTCGCGCGCCTATCAGATCGCCAACAAGCTGAGCGCGACGGTGCGCCAAGGGTTGCTGCTCTATGAGATCAAGCGCGCGCTCTACAAGCCGCAGCACCCTGTGATTGGCCCGGCGAAAACCGCCGAAGAGATCGGGGAAGCGCTGGGAAACCCCCGCAAATTCCTTGCCGATCTGCGAGAAGAGACGTTGCGGCTCTAGGCCAAGGCGCCGTTGCAAGCGACAGCGCAGACTGCCCGTCGTTTAGCGCGTGGGTACCGGCACCTCGCCGCGATAGTCGTAAAATCCGCGCCCGGTTTTGCGCCCAAGCCAGCCAGCCTCGACATATTTTGTCAGCAGCGGGCAGGGGCGGTATTTCGTATCGGCCAACCCGTCATGAAGCACGTTCATGATCGCCAGACAGGTGTCGAGCCCGATGAAATCGGCCAGTTCCAGCGGCCCCATCGGATGGTTCGCGCCCAACTTCAGCGATTCATCAATCGAGCGGACATTGCCCACCCCTTCATACAGCACATACACCGCCTCATTGATCATCGGCATCAAAATGCGATTGACGATGAAGGCGGGGAAATCTTCGGCCGAGGCGGCCGTTTTGCCCAGTTTGTCAACGACAGCCAACAAGGTCTCATAGGTTTCTTTATCGGTCGCGATGCCTCGGATCAGCTCGACAAGCTGCATCACGGGAACCGGGTTCATAAAGTGGAACCCCATGAATTTCTCTGGCCGATCGGTGCGCGATGCCAGCCGCGTAATCGAGATCGACGAGGTGTTCGACGTCAGAATCGTCGTGGGCTTGAGATGGGGCAGCAGATCTTCGAAAATCGCCTGCTTCACGGTCTCGCGTTCGGTCGCGGCCTCGATCACCAGATCGGTCGGGCCAAGTTCAATCAGCTTTGTTGTCGTCTTGATCCGCGCCATCGCCGCATCACGATCGGCTTGGCTGATCTTTTCGCGTGACACCTGACGATCAAGATTCTTGCCAATCACCGCCAGCGCCTTTTCCAAAGCATCCGCATTGATATCGTTGAGCAGCACCTCATAGCCTGCCAGTGCGAAGACATGCGCAATCCCGTTGCCCATCTGTCCCGCCCCTACGATGCCGACCGTTTCAATCGTCATGTTCTGCCCTTTCAAGAAACCGCCTTGACCATACGCGGCCAGCGCCCCCGTGCAAGGGGCGCAACGAGATAGCGCGCATTTTCTCAATAACCGTTTGTGAAGTGTTTCAAGGCAAGTTGGCTTTGGGTGAGTCGAATAGATGTAAGGTGGGATAAATGGCTTTCGAATATGCGGGCGATGGCGCCCTTGACTACTTTCCGTGCCGCTACGGGAAGTCCAAACTGTTGTTTCGCGGCCCGTGCCGCTCGCTTACGGGGGATTATGTTGCCGCACTTGGGGGCACGGAAACCTACGGGAAATTCGTGACCAATCCCTGGCCCACGCTTTTGGAAGAACGGCTTGGTCTGCCGGTTGTGAATTTCGGCTATATGAATGCGGGTGCGGATGTGTTCGTCAATGAACCCCAGATCGTGGAAGCCTCGCGTGCGGCACGTTTGAACGTGGTGCAACTGATGGGCGCACAGAATATGTCGAACCGCTTTTATGCGGTTCATCCGCGCCGCAATGATCGGTTTTTGCGTGCTTCAAGCCTGATGCGATCGATCTTTCGCGGTGTCGATTTCACCGAGTTCAATTTTACGCGCCACATGCTGACGGCGCTCAAGACACGCGAGCCTGACAAGTTCGAGGCGTTGATAGACGAGTTGCGCATTGCTTGGGGGCTGCGCATGCGTGCTCTCTTGGATTGCATCGAGGGGCATAAGGTCTTGCTTTGGCTGGGCGAATATCGCCCCCGCGGCCACCAAGACCCGCTGGGGGCAGAGCCATTGCTGGTGACGGCCGCCATGGTCGACGAACTGCGTCCTTTCGCGGATGAGGTGGTGCGGGTCGAACCCTCGATTATGGCACGCAGTGCGGGAACGTCGGGGATGCATTTCGCTGCGATGGAAGAGCCCGCAGCGCAAATGTTGCCCGGCCCGATGGTGCATTCCGAGATCGCCGAGGCGTTGGCCCCGGTGGTGCGCCGCTTGCTGTAACGCCGCGCAAAAACAAGGGGCCGGGAAAATCCCAGCCCCTTTTGAAAATATGCGTTCGCCGAGGCCGCGCCTCTGCGCCCTCAAAGCTTGCTGGTCAGTTCCGGCACTGCGTCAAACAGATCGGCAACCAATCCGAAATCGGCGACCTGAAAAATCGGCGCTTCTTCGTCTTTGTTGATTGCGACGATGATCTTGCTGTCTTTCATGCCGGCCAGGTGCTGGATCGCGCCCGAAATACCGACTGCAACATAAAGATCGGGTGCCACGACTTTGCCGGTCTGACCGACCTGCCAGTCATTGGGCGCAAAGCCCGAATCGACAGCTGCGCGCGAGGCACCAACGGCTGCTCCCAGCTTGTCAGCCAGCGCTTCGATGATCCGGAAATCCTCTTCCGAGCCAACGCCACGACCACCCGACACGACGATCTTGGCCGAGGTGAGTTCCGGACGATCGCTCTCGGCAACCTTATCCTCGACCCAGGACGACAGACCTTTGTCACCTGCACCCGCCGCATCCGCGACCGAGGCCGCGCCACCATCGCCTGCCGCATCAAAGGTCGAGGTGCGCACCGTTACGACCTTGATTTTGTCAGACGATTTCACCGTCTGCATCGCGTTGCCAGCATAGATCGGGCGCTCGAACGTATCGGCATCGACCACGGCAGAAATATCCGAGATCACCATCACGTCCAGCAAAGCCGCGACGCGCGGCATCACGTTCTTGGCGCTCGCCGTGGCCGGCGCCACGATATGGCTGAAATCGCCCGCGAGCGAAACGATCAGATCGGCCAGCGGTTCTGCCAGACCATGCGCGTAAGCCGCATCATCGGCCTTGAGAACCTTTGCCACGCCGTCCAGTTTCGCCGCCGCATCAGCCGCACCAGAGATGCCCGAGCCTGCGACCAGAACGGTCACGTCGCCCATCGCCTTGGCGGCGGTCACCGCCTTGGCGGTCGCGTCAGTGGCCAGATCGGCCCCATGGGTTTCCGCAATCAGAAGAACAGCCATCACACGACCCCCGCTTCTTTCAATTTCGCCACCAACTCATCGACCGAGCCCACCTTGATGCCAGCCGACCGGCCCGCAGGCTCTGCGACCTTCACCACCGACAGGCGCGGGGTGACATCGACGCCGTAATCGGCGGCGGTTTTTTCTTCGAGCGGCTTTTTCTTGGCCTTCATGATATTGGGCAGCGAGGCATAGCGCGGCTCGTTCAGACGCAAATCGGTGGTCACGATCGCGGGCAGTTTCACCTCGATCGTCTGCAAGCCGCCGTCGATTTCGCGGGTAACTTTCGCCGCCTCGCCCTCGACCACGACTTCGCTGGCGAAGGTCGCCTGACCCCAGCCCAGCAGCGCCGCCAACATCTGACCGGTCGCGTTCATATCATTGTCGATCGCTTGCTTGCCAAGGATGACCATCTTGGGGGCCTCTTCCTCGACGATCTTGGCGAGGATTTTCGCCACGGCCAGCGGCTCGATGTCTTGGTGCACATCATCGGCAGCCACGACAAGGATCGCGCGATCCGCGCCCATCGCCAGCGCCGTGCGCAGCGTTTCCTGCGCCTGCTTGACGCCGATCGAGACCACGACGATCTCTTCGACAGCCCCTTTTTCTTTCAGACGGATCGCCTCTTCGACGGCAATCTCGTCAAAGGGGTTCATCGACATTTTGACATTGGCTAGATCGACACCGCTGCCATCCGCTTTCACACGGGCTTTCACGTTATAGTCGATCACGCGCTTCACCGGCACCAGGACCTTCATCGGCGTGTCTCCCTAATCATGGGTCCGCCTGTTGCGGGCGGACAGGTTCGTTCGGTAATTTTGTTACAAGAGCAAGCGCCCAAGGGACAGGGGTAAAACGTCACTTTTGGGCGTCGGACGTCACGTCTTGACGACTGTTTGCGCTATCGCGCCGGATGGCCTGCCGTAACGTCGCCTTGAGGGGGGAATCGCAAAGGCCGCCCCGGTTGGGAGCGGCCTTCGTTTTGTCACACGCGTGAGGCAAGATCAGTCGGTCTCGGATTCACCCGCGAATTTGCGATCGTTCTGCATCTCGAGCCACATCGCATTGGCCACCGCAATCAGCGCGGCCAGTGGAAGCCCGAGGATCCATGCGAAATACCACATAACTTGGTCTCCTCTCAGTAGGAATGGCTGTCGCTTTCGACCTCTTCGGCCGTCACCTTGCCCCACAGAACCTTATAGACCCAGGCAGTGTAGGCGAGAATGAGCGGCATGAAGATGACCGTAACGACGAGCATGACGAACAGCGTTTGCTGCGAGGACGACGCGTCCCAGACAGTGAGCGATGCATCGGGTTGAATCGAGCTGGGCAGAATGAACGGGAACATCGTCAATCCGACCGATGAAATCACCCCAAAGATACCCAGTTTCGACAGTAGCAGTGTCGAGCCTTCGCGACCCGCACGCAGCCCCATCGTGGCCAGCGCGATGCCCAGCAGGCCAAGGATCGGTGCAATCGCGATCCACGGGCGATCCGAATAGGCCGACAACCAGCTGCCACCGTGTTCAACGGTCGAGAATAGCGGGTTGGACGGGCCGTTATCGGGCACGACCGACGTGATCGTGTAGCCCTTGATCCCAAAGGCAAGCCAGACACCTGCGAGGATATAGGTGACAAAGGCCACCATCCCCGCCACCGATCCGATTGCCCGTGCGCGAAACTGCACAGGACCTTCGGTTTTCAGCGTGAGCCATGCCGCGCCGTGCATCATCAGCATCGAAATCGAGACGACCCCGGCGAGCAGGGCAAACGGGTTGAGCAGCGAGATGAACTTGATGAAGAAGTTGCCCGGATAGAGCGGCATCAACATATCGTTCAACTGGAAGGGCACGCCTTGCAGCACGTTGCCCACTGCCACGCCGAAGATCAGAGCAGGCACCGCTCCACCGACGAACAGCGCCCAGTCCCAGCCGTTGCGCCAAGCGTGGCCGTCACGCTTGGAGCGGTATTTGAACGCCACGGGCCGCAGGATGAGCGCGGCAAGAATCGCGAACATCGCCAGATAGAAACCCGAGAAGCTGACCGCGTAGAGCGGCGGCCAAGCGGCAAAGATCGCACCGCCGCCGAGAATGAACCACACTTGGTTGCCCTCCCAGACCGGGCCGACCGTATTGATCGCTACACGACGTTCAGTGTCGGTTTTCCCAACGAAAGGGAGCAACGCGCCCACACCCAGGTCAAAGCCATCGGTCAGCGCGAAGCCGATCAACAACACACCCAGCAAGAGCCACCAGATCACGCGCAGCACATCAAGGCTGATTAGTTCGGAAAGAATCATTTTCTTACTCCGCTGGCATGGTGACGGGGGAACTGCGACCCGACAGACGGTCTTCATGCCGCTGCTGCCAGTCTTGCGTCAGTTCCACGTCCTGATAGGGGCCCTTTTTGATGAATTTGACCATCAAGCCCATTTCGATGATGAAGAGCACTGTGTAGAGGGCGATGAAGCCTGCCAACGTGACCAACAGATCGCCGACCGACAGGTGACTCACCGATAGCGCCGTGGGCAGCACCCCGTCCACCGTCCAGGGCTGACGCCCGAATTCGGCAGTGAACCAGCCCAATTCCGCAGCAATCCACGGGGTGGGAATGATCCAGACCGCCGCGCGCAATGCCCAACGCGGGTATTGCATGCCTCTCCAGTTCGAGACGAAGAAGAAATAGGCCATCACCGCGATGAATGAGAAACCAAGTGCCACCATGATGCGGAACGACCAGAAGATCGGCCAAACGGTTGGCACCGTATCATTCGCCGCCTGCTGTATCTGTGCCGGCGTTGCGTTGCGCGGGTCATCGACGTAGCGCATCAGCAGATAGGCATAGCCCAGATCGCCGACATTTTCGTTGAACTGCGCTTTGACCTCGGGGCTGACATCACCCTTGGCTTCGCGGATCTTGAGCAGATCGTCATAGGCGATAATGCCCCTTTTGATCCGCTCTTCCGAGCCTTTGACCAACTGGTTGATGCCTTCGATCTGCCCCGTCAGTGAGCGCGTGCCGATCAAGCCCATCGCCCACGGAATATGCACTGCATACTTGGTTTCGCGCGCCTGCTGATCGGGGATACCAAACAGCGTAAACGAGGCGGGTGCGGGTTCCGTGTTCCACATAGCTTCCATCGCGGCGAGCTTCATTTTCTGGTTGTGGGTGGTCTCATAGCCCGACTCATCGCCCAGAACGACAACCGACAAAGCCGAGGCCAAACCAAAGGCCGCCGCGACTGCGATCGAACGGCGCGCCAGTTCGAAATGGCGACCTTTCAGCATGTACCAGCTTGAAACGCCCATCACGAACACGGCCGCCGTCACATAGCCCGCCGAAACGGTATGAACGAACTTTGCCTGTGCGACTGGGTTGAACACAACGTCGAAGAACGAGGTCATTTCCATGCGCATCGTCAGCGGGTTGAACGCGGCCCCGACGGGGTTTTGCATCCAGCCATTGGCGATCAAAATCCACAGCGCCGAAAAGTTCGACCCGAGGGCGACCAACCATGTCACGACCATGTGCTTGACCGGGCTCAACTTGTCCCAACCAAAGAACATCAACCCGACAAAGGTTGCTTCCATAAAGAAGGCCATCAGCCCCTCAATGGCCAGCGGTGCGCCAAAGATGTCGCCCACATAGTGGCTATAGTAGCTCCAGTTCATGCCGAACTGGAATTCCATCGTAATCCCGGTCGCTACGCCCAGCACGAAGTTGATGCCAAACAGTGTGCCCCAGAATTTTGTCATTTGCCGCCAGATGGGGCGGTTGGTCATTACATAGACCGTCTCCATGATCGCCACGATGATCGATAGACCAAGCGTGAGCGGCACGAAGAGGAAGTGATACATGACAGTCATAGCGAATTGCAGCCGTGACAGGTCAACGATCCCGATATCCATTCTCGTTCTCCGTTCCCTACTTGCACCCGAGCATAACCCGAGTCCTTACGTCGACTCGGGGAATGCCGAGTCTTCCAGAAATGTTATTCCTGGATGCACCTTCTAGGGACGGCTCTGCGCTTCTCCTTGAGGCAGATCAAATTGACGCATTGTCGCACGCACCTGTGAACAGTTGTGATGGACAATTTGCCTCAGCTATTCCGCGACTTAGCGTCGCAGATCCGCGTCATTTCAGCGCAATTTCACGGCTTGCGAAGACGAGATCGTGATTGCGATGCGAGACGATGATGATACCTGAGTCGGGCAAAAGGCGGCGCAGGCCCGCCAAAGTCGCGGCGGCTGTTGGTGCATCCAGCCCCTCTGTCGGCTCATCAAGCAGCAAGATTTCCGGGCGGCGCAAAGCGGCGCGTGCGAGCGACAGGCGTTTGGCCTGACCGCCCGAAAGCCCGGCCCCACCTTCGCCCAAAAGTGCTGCAAACCCGCCGCGCGCCTCGATCACCTCATCAAGGTCAACCGCGTGCAAAGCGGCACGCGCTTCGTCCTCGGGCAGCAATTTCCCTTGCGGTAAAGCCAGTGCGAGGTTTTCGGCCACCATGCCGCCAATCAACTGGCTGCGTTGGGCCACCATCGTCAGATGCGCGCGCAAATCGGCCTCGGGCCATTGCGCCATCGCGACGCCGCACATCTCAAGCGTGCCAGCGCTGGGCGCTAGCAGCCCCGCCAGCACCGCCAGCGCGGTCGATTTTCCTGCCCCCGACGGTCCAGTTAAAAACAGCGTCTCGCCCGGATGCAGATCGAAATTGAGCCCCTCAAACACCGGAGCCTGTGCGCCGGGGCGCGTGAAGCTGAGCCCTTTCGCACGCAAGAGCGGCGCATCAGGGACCGGGAGGGGCTGGGTCGTGGCATCGGGGCGCGCAGGCGTGTCGCTGAGGTCCAGAACCCGCGCGCCAGCCTCTTGCATCCGCCCGATCTCGGCCATTCCCCGGCGCAGTAGCATCAGCGATTCCGCCAATGCCAGCGCGACAAACAGACCGATTGCGGCGCGCGCAGGCGTGATTTGCCCTGCCGCCGCCATCTGACCACCGATGGCCAAGGCAGCAGCCCCCGCCAAGGCCGCGGTCGCGCTGATCACCGCGCCGACGCGGCGATCCAAGGCCTCAAGATTGCGCCGGGCAATCGCTTCGGCGTCGATCTGGGCCAAAATCTGCGCGCTTTGCGAGCGCAACGCACCCGCTACCGCCAGATCAGCCCGCCCGCGCATCAATTCCAGCGCATGGCTGCGGATCGCCTGCAGCGCGGTTTCCGCCGCGCGCGCATCGGATCGCGCGGCCCGCGCCACCCAGATCAGCCCACCACCGCCGCCGATCAGATAAATCGCGAAGACCGCCAAGCCAATCGGAAGCCCCTCAAGCCACCACAACATCAACAGCGCGGACAGTTGCACCATGCCACCCGCCAAGAACGGCAGCGCAAGGCGCAGCAGCAACCCGTCCAGCGCATCAACGTCCGAGGTGATCCGGTTCAGCGCTTCGGCGCCGCGCAGTTTCGCCTGATCCTCATGCGGTCGGCGTGAGACACCATCCATCAACGCCAGCCGCAGATCGGCCAGGGCACGCAGGGTCGCGTCATGGGTCAACACCCGCTCGCCGTAGCGCGCAACCGCCCGCCCCAGCGCCAGCCCGCGCACCCCGGCCGAGGGCTGGAAGAAATCAAACCCAAGCCCCAGCCCGGTGACCCCTGCCACTGCGGCCGCCGTCACGAACCACCCCGACAGGCCCAACAGGGCCGCCCCCATCGCAAGCACCAGAAAGGACAGGGCGAGACCGCGCGTGAAGGCTGTCTTTTGCTGCGCGATAAGGCGCTCGATCAAGGTCAAAAGCACCTTCATGTCGCAGCCTCCAGCGCAATGGCGCGGTCCAGAGCGCCCACCATGGCGGGGTCGTGGCTGGCGATAATCAAAGTCATGCCCTGTGCGCGTAGGCCGATCAGTCCGGCGATGACCTTGGCGGCGGTGTCTGGGTCCAGATCGGCGGTGGGCTCATCGGCCAACAGCAAGGGGCGATGGGCGAAATGCGCGCGCGCGATCAGCAAGCGACGCGCCTCGCCACCCGAAACACCCCCGCCCATATCGCCAAGCCGCGTCTCCAGCCCCTCGGGCAGAGACGCCACGATCTCGCCCGCCGCCGCCGCTTCAAGGGCTGCGTCGATATCGCCTTCCTGACCCAGCGTGATCAACTGGCGCAGCGTCATATCGGCAAAGCGCGGGGTTTGAGGAATCCACCCCAAAGCGGCGCGCCAATCATCGGCGCTGGCATCCTCTAGCCGCGTGCCGCCCAGCGTGATTTCACCCGCCTCGGGCACGATCAGCCCGGCCAACGTGGTCAAAAGCGTGGTTTTTCCGGCCCCCGAAACGCCTGTGATTGCCACCGCCTCACCGGGTTCGATCACGCCATCGGGCATCGCAATTGGCGCGGCGCCTTGGGCAGGGCGGATCTGTAGCCCGGACCAGCGCAGCGTGCCGCTTGCCAAGGGCCGCCCTGCGCCACCTTGACCCAACATTTTGCTGGCTTTCGCGATCTCAGTTTCGGCGGTGTCCAACTCACCCGCCACGGCCAACGCGGCAGCGCGGTCATGCCAAGCGGCTGCCAGATCGCGCAATGGCTGAAAGAATTCGGGCGCGATCATGAGCAGGAAAATCCCGGTGGCCGGGGTCATCTGCGTGCCCCAAGTGCCAAAATGCATCCAGCCAATCAGGGAAAAGCCGACATAAACGGCAACCATGGCCACGCCAATCGCAGCGAACAGTTCCAACACGGTCGAGGACAAAAACGCCACGCGCAGCACCGCCATTGTGCGGGTGCGCAGGTCTTCGGTCTTGACCTCGAGATCGGCGCGCGAACGCGCCTCGCCCCCCAAAAGTCGTAGGTCGGTGATTGCGGCGATCCGGTCGATCAGCAGCTTGTTGAGCGCGCCGATCTCGACCATCTGACGCTCGGAAGCCTCTTGCGCAGCCATCCCCACCAGCGCCATGAACAGCGGGATCAGGGGCCCGGCAAGCAATAAGATCACAGCCACGGCCCAGCTTTGCGTCAGCGCGATCAGGATGAACGCAAGCGGCACAATGCGCGCGCGAATGAAGGTGGGTTGATAGCGCGTCGCCCAAGGGCCAAGGGCTGCCAGCTTTTCCGCCATCAGCGAAGCGGTCTGCGAGGGCGAAAGCGCCGCCGCCCCGGTGGATTGTAAGATGGCATGTTCGATCAGGCGCTTGCGGGCCTCGGTCAGGATCGCCTCGGCGGCATCTGCGCTCAGCTTCAGCGCCATCCAGTCCAGCACGATGCGCACAAGCGCAAGGGCGATGAACCCGGCCGCGCCCATCAGCGGCGAAAGCTGCGGTGAGACGCCCGGTGCCACCAAATCCCCCAGCACAAGCCCAACCAAAGTCGCCTGTACCGGCCAGATCAGCGCCGCCAAAACCGACAACCAACCTGCGGCCTTCAGGCGGCGCGCCTGCGGGGCGGCCACGCGCGAAAGGATCTGCTTTGGCGTTTGTGGGGTGGTTTCCGTCATTTCGTTTCCTGCGCTTGGTTCGCCAGATAGCGGGCTGCAGGGGGCGGGGCAATGGCCCTGCGACAATCGGCGCAAGGACAGCGCAAGGGTCTGACATACGAAAAACCGCCCGGGCGCAGGGCCCGAGCGGTGTTTTCGAGGGTTACCAGTCTCGAAAACGAGGAAGGATCAGCAGGGGGCGATATACTCGCGCCCGTAAGCATCACGATATCGGCACTGACCGGGTTGGTTCGCTTGCCCGATGAGTGCTCCCGCGACGCCGCCAGCGGCGGCACCAAGGGCCGCGCCCTTAATACGATCGCCATCTTTAGACACAGCCGCCCCCAAAACAGCACCAGCCGCAGCGCCAGTCGCGGCGGATTGATTTTGAGGGGTCGTTTGGCAGGCAGCAAGGCCGGTAACGAGCGGCAGAATGAGAAGCATTTTCTTCATGGAAGTGTCTCTCCGGTTAGGACGTAATTATTTGACTAACGTCGAGTGACCTACTTGGTTCCCAACTATTTCTGGCACCCGCATCATAGAGCCGCACGCGGTCGCGGGCTTGACAGCGGGCACTATAGTTGCGTCAAGCAGAGCTGAGAATTGAGGCCAGCCAGAGGAGCTTTGCCAATGACCTCCAATCCCGGGCGTGTGACGTTAATCGGTGCGCTGGTGACATTTGCGCTATTTGCGACGGTCTTGATGATGATGCGCCCTTTGATGGCGATCGACGAGACGCGTTATCTGACCGTCGCTTGGGAGATGTGGCAGGGCGGCTCGAAATTTGTCCCCCATCTGAACGGCGAGATTTATTCGCATAAGCCGCCGCTGCTGTTCTGGCTGGTGAACCTTGCCTGGATGGCCTTTGGGCAAAGCGAATGGGCGGCGCGGTTGGTGGCGCCTGCTTTCGGGTTGCTGTCGGTCTATCTGGTCGCCCGTCTGGCGCGCGCGCTTTGGCCAGATGCGCCCGAGCGCGGCGGTCTGGCGGCGCTGATCCTCGCGACGTCGGGGATGTTCCTGCTCTATGGCTCGACCACGATGTTTGACACGATGCTCAGCGCCGCGACGCTGATCGGTATGCTCTCGATCTGGGGGTTGCGGGGCGGATTGCGGCTTGGGCCGGTGATCGGGATGGGCGTTGCACTGGCGCTTGGGGTGCTGGCCAAGGGACCGGTGATTTTGGTGCATGTGATGCCTGCTGCGCTGTTGATGCCGCTATGGGCGGCGCGCGAGGGGCGTGTTCGGCTTGCCGGTTGGTATGGCCGCATCGCCTTGGCCTTTGTGATTGCCTTGGCGCTTGTGTTGATCTGGCTCGGCCCTGCGGTGATCCTTGGCGGCGCG
This sequence comes from uncultured Thioclava sp., assembly GCF_913064665.1. Taxonomy (GTDB): domain Bacteria; phylum Pseudomonadota; class Alphaproteobacteria; order Rhodobacterales; family Rhodobacteraceae; genus Thioclava; species Thioclava arctica. The sequence goes on along the minus strand of NZ_CAJYBT010000001.1, from coordinate 138,710 downwards.
AAATATCGCGAGCAGATCTTGTGGAAGCAAAGCGCGGGCCGGATGGTCGAAAGCTTTGCCCATGGTCGCCCCGTCTGGTTCTTTATCGCGTTGCTGCCGCTGTATCTTTGGCCGTGGGGCTGGAGTCGGGCCGGGCTGGCGGCGCTGAAACCAAGCCGCCTTTGGGCCGATCCCGGCACGCGGATGGTCAGCATCTGGGCGATTGCGGCGCTGATTGCGTTCTCGCTGATTTCGGGCAAGCAGGCGCATTACTTGCTGCCGGAAATGCCCGCGCTGGCGCTGTTGCTGTCGGGGATGGTGCCCACCGCTGAGCCACGGATGCGCGCCTTGCGTCTGGCGTGGCTGCTGCCCGGCTTGGGCGTGGTGATCGCGGCAGCGGCGGTGCCGTTCGGGGCCTTCCCGGACTTGCCGACAGGCACGGGGTCTTGGCTGTTCTGGATTGTCGGGGTGGTGATTTTGGCGCTTGCAGCGTTGATCGTGCTACGCGCGCATGCGGGCTGGCGCGCCGAGGCTTGGGTCGCCCCCCTCAGCCTTGTGGCGATCGAGGCAATGGTCTGGCCGATCCTGTGGCCGATCTATGACCCGGTGCCGCTGGGGGCGCTGCTGGCGGCGCATTCGCAACATGGGGTGGCGACGACCGACACGGGCTATGCGGGCCAGTTTTCCTATGCCGGGCGGTTGGTGGAGCCGGTGCAAGTGCTGGGCAATAGTGCTGATCTGGGGCGCTGGATGGCCGCGCATCCGGGCGGCATCGTGTTGGCGCCAGGCGCGCTTCCTGATGTGTCCGGGCTTGGCCAGATCGCCGAGCGCCATTTCCGTCAACGCGACTGGCGGATCTATCAGGTTGCTCTGCCCGCCAATCCGTCTCCGAACGCGGCACCTCAAGAGCCCCCAGCACCCAGCGCGGCGCAATAGCCGAGGCTGAAAATAGTCACGCCCGAAGCGCAAGGCTCCGGGCGTGACGCTGCAACCGATAGGCTCTGCTTATCCTGCAGACTTCTCGGAGGGCCGCTCTTCTAGTTTGACGGAGAGAGTGAGCGGCTTGTTCGCGCGCAGCAAGGACAGCTGCACCGTCGTGCCCGGATTGTCAGACCCGATAGCGCGGGTCAGATCGCGCGGCGCTTTCATCGGCTTACCGTCAACGGCCACGATAATATCGCCACGCTTCAGGCCTGCCTTTTGGGCGGGCGTGCCGTCACTGACATCAGCCACCAACACGCCTTCGGGCTTGTCGAGACCCAAAGCCGCCGCGATATCGGCGCTGACCGGTTGGATCGAGACACCAAGGAAGCCGCGCTTGACCGAGCCGACGTTTTGCAGATCAGCAACCACGCCTTTGATCGTGTCCGAGGGCACCGAGAACCCGATCCCGACCGAGCCACCGGTGGGCGACAGAATGGCCGTGTTCATCCCGATCACCTGGCCTTCGGCGTCAAACAGCGGACCACCCGAGTTGCCTTTGTTGATCGCCGCATCGGTCTGGATGTAGTTGTCAAACGGCCCCGATTGCAGATCGCGACCCAGCGCCGAAACGATCCCGGCGGAGACCGAGATGCCCAAGCCGAAGGGGTTGCCAATGGCCACCACGGGCTCGCCGACTTCTGCTTTGGCGGAATCGCCAAAACCGACCGTTGCCAGATCTTTCTTGGTGTTGACCTTGATCAGCGCGATGTCGGTCGCTTTGTCCACGCCGATCACTTTCGCATCGTCAGACGTGCCGTCCTGGAAGGTGACCTTCACGCTTTCGGCCCCGTCGACGACATGTGCGTTGGTGACGATATAGCCGTCTTTTTCAATGACGAACCCAGTGCCGAGCCCGGTGATCTCTGGCCGTGGCATCGGGTCTTGGCCCTGACTTTGATCGCCCTGACCGTTCGGCATCGGAATGCCAAAGCGGCGCGAGAAGAACTGGTAGGGGAAATCTTCAGGCATGCCCATCTGGGCCATCTCCTGATTGTCAGCTTTTTTCTTGATCTCGATCGTTACCACGGCGGGCATGACTTGTTTGACCAGATCAACCGTGTTGGTAAAGGCCTCGGCCGCAGCCATATTGGGGGCCAGCACCAAGCCGGTTGTCGCAATGGAGCCAGCTCCGATCATGACCGACGCGGCCAGGGTGCGCAGCAGAGGGGCTTTGCGAATGTCCTGCATTTCTCTCTCCTTCGTGTCAGGGATGACCCTTTCTAGCGGACCAAGCCTGTCTGGGACTCTGCAAGAAGATTGCAGTGGTGTAATCCTGTTCACCATTGAGAGAGCAAGGCGTGACTTGTGCTTTGGGCGCAGCCATTTACATCAAGCGATACAAGGAAGGTCGGGCGATGAAGCTATTGTTGATCGAAGACGATGCGACCACGGCTGAGTATGTCGCCCAGGGGTTGCGCCAAGAGGGGCATCTGGTGGACGCACTCGCCAATGGGCGTGATGGGCTCAGTCAAGTGCTTGGGGGCGAATATGATGCGATCATAGTTGATCGGATGCTGCCCGAACTTGACGGGCTGTCGATCGTGCGGGCCGTGCGCGCAGCCAAGATCGCCACGCCGATCATCTTTCTGACTGCGATTGGTGGGGTGGATGACCGGATCGAGGGGCTGAATGCGGGCGCCGATGATTATCTTGTCAAACCCTTCGCCTTTGGCGAGCTGTCCGCGCGGCTCGCAGCCCTTGCGCGTCGCCCTCAAGCGCAGGCCGAACAGGTCGTGCTGGAGGCGGGCGATCTGAAAATGGATCTCATAACGCGCCGGGTGTCGCGCGCGGGCCAAGAGATCGACCTGTTGCCACGCGAATTCGCGCTGCTCGAGTTTCTGCTGCGCCGCAAGGGGCGGGTGCAGACCCGCACGATGCTGCTGGAAGGGGTGTGGGATTTGAACTTTGATCCCCAGACCAATGTCGTTGAGACCCATATTTCGCGCCTGCGAAACAAGGTCGACAAGCCCTTCGCGCGCGACTTGATCCATACGGTGCGCGGCGCTGGCTACCGGATCGAAGGCGGATGACGGGGCGGCTCAATCGCGCAGCGATCCTTGCCTCGACGCCCTTGCGTCAGGCGCTTGGGTTGATGGGGCTTGTCTTTGCGATCTTGCTGGTGACGCTGGGCTTTGCCTATGTCGCGCTGCGCTCCTCGACCGAAGACGCGATCCGCGCCGATCTCAAGCAGCAAACTGCGGTGTTTCAGGTCGCTGCCAACCCCGAAACCCTGTCAGTCATCGTCTCGGCCGAGGCCCGCGCCGCCGACCCGGCAGAACGTGCGATTGCGTTTGTGTTGGCGGATGGGCGTCAGGTTGGCAATGTGCAGGTGTCGCAAAGCTCCGGTCACTGGCTAATTTCGCGTGATCCTGACTATGCGGCGCTGTCCCAGCATGGCTATTTTACGCTGGTGATGCCGATTGCCGGAGGCTTTCTGGTGATCGGCGAAAGCCGTGCGCCGATTGCGGAATTGACCTCGACCTTTCTGGCTATTTTGATCTTTTCCTTCGTGCCGTCGGTGTTGGTTTCAGCCGCCTATGGCACTTGGGCGGGGATGCGCGCGCGCCGCCGCGTCAGCGCGATCGAAGACACGCTGGATGACCTGACCGAGGGGCGGTTGGCCGCGCGGGTGCCTCAAAGAGCGATCAAACTGTCGCGTGGCGATGATCTGGCGCGCATCGGAACGCGGCTCAACCGGATGGCAGAGACGCAGGAATCGACGGTTGAGGCGCTGCGTCAGGTCTCGGCGGATATTGCCCATGACCTCAAGACCCCGATGCAGCGCATTTCGGTGCTGCTGGCGCAGTTGCGTGCTGTGGTCCCCGAAGGGAGTGAGGCGCATCAGATTGCCTGCCGTGCGGGCGATGAATCCGAGCGCGCCGTCGCGGTGTTTCATTCGCTGCTGCAAATCGCGCAGATCGAAGGCGGCAGCCCGAAAGCGCGCTTCACGCGGCTCGATCTGGGCGCTTTGGCGGGTGACATCGCGGAACTTTACGCGGCCCCTGCCGAAGAGGCGGGCGGCAAACTGGTCTTGCAAGACACATCGCAGGGGCGCGCCACCGTGACGGGGGATCGCGGCCTATTGGGGCAGGTTCTCTCGAACCTGATCGAAAACGCGATCCGCCACGCCGGTCCCGCGCCCCAGATCGCGATCGAGATCGCGCGCGAGGCCAATTCGGTCGTGTTGCGTGTGCGCGATCATGGCCCCGGCATCCCCGAGCCCGAGCGCGCGCAGGTGTTGCGCAGGCTTTATCGGCTGGAACGCTCGCGCACCACGCCCGGCAATGGCTTGGGCTTAGCCTTGGTTCATGCGGTTGCGGGCCTGCACGAGGCCGAGTTGGATTTGGGCGACAATCACCCGGGTCTTGTTGTGACCCTGCGCTTTCGGCCTGCTTAAGCCCGGGCGTTTTCGGTTATGGGGTCAAGCAGCAAAAAACCCGCGCCCATGTGGGGCGCGGGTTTCATGCTGAAGAGAAGTCGTTTAGCGCTTGGGACCCGCGTCGAGCGCATCCTCGAAGGTGCGCAGGCCTGTCTTGGGCGCTTGCACCAACACTGCCATATTGCCGGGCTTGTGTTCATTGCGCAGCATCTTGGTATGGGCCAGCGGAATATCCGCCCACGGGAAGACCTCGGACATGCAGGGGTCGATCCGACGTTCCATCATCATTCGGTTGGCCGAAGCTGCTTGCTTGAGATGCGCAAAGTGGCTGCCTTGCAGACGCTTCTGGTGCATCCACATGTAGCGCACGTCGAAGGTGCAGTTGAACCCCGAGGTGCCGGCGCAAATCACCACCATGCCACCCTTTTTCACCACCAGCGAACTGACCGGGAAGGTCGCCTCGCCGGGATGTTCGAACACCATGTCGACGCTGACGCCCTTGCCGGTGATCTCCCAGATCGCCTTGCCGAATTTGCGCGCCTCTTTGAGCCAGGCGTTATATTCGGGCGTGTTGACCTTGGGCAGTTGTCCCCAGCAGGTAAAATCCTTGCGGTTGATGACGCCCTTGGCGCCTAGTGACATCACGAATTCGCGTTTGTCCTCGTCTGAAATCACGCCAATCGCATTCGCGCCCGCCGCGTTGATCAACTGGATTGCAAAGCTGCCCAGACCGCCCGACGCGCCCCAGACCAGCACATTCTGGCCGGGCTTGAGATCATGCGGCTCATGGCCAAACAGCATCCGATAGGCGGTGGCCAGCGTCAGCGTGTAGCACGCGCTTTCCTCCCATGTCAGATGCTTGGGGCGGGGCAGCAATTGCTGCGCCTGCACACGGGTGAACTGCGAGAATGAGCCGTCATTGGTCTCATAGCCCCAAATCCGCTGGCTGGGCGAGAACATCGGATCGCCGCCATTACATTCCTCGTCATCGCCATCGTCTTGGTTGCAGTGGATCACCACCTCGTCGCCGACCTTCCAGCGGGTGACCTTGTCGCCCACTTTCCACACGATCCCCGACGCATCCGAGCCCGCGATATGATAGGGCTGTTTGTGCCCGTCAAAGGGCGAAATCGGCACGCCCAAACCGGCCCAAACGCCATTATAGTTGACGCCAGCCGCCATCACGAGCACCAGAACCTCGTGGCTGTCGATCTGCCACGTGTCGACCACCTCGACCTGGAACGACTGTTCGGGCTCGCCGTGACGGTCCTGACGGATCGCCCAAGCGTACATTTTCGCCGGGACATAGCCGAGCGGCGGCATTTCACCGATCTCGTACAGGTCCTTTTCAGGGGCGTCATAAGGGGCGATCCCGGTGTGTTGATCAAGGGCCATGGCTCTCTCCTGTATCGTCGTGCCGCACCGCAGAATCGGGCGGGGTTCGATCTGAGGGATACGCAGGCCCGCGCAACTTTGCAATCCCTGACGTTAGGTTTTTGTAATTTTATGTCCCCGCCGATCACTCGCCCTCACGCGCGCGTGCCTTGTTTCAGGCGAAACGCGGTATTGCAGCGCCAATGCCGGTTGTGCCGCAGCGCGGCGAATTGACAGGGTCACAAACTTCAATCTATGACGGGTCAAGGCGCAACAATATTGCGCAACTCAGATTCGCCAGAGGATGGAGCCCGCCATGACCCAAGACGCCAAACCCGCCAAGGACAAGCCGTGGCTGTTTCGCACCTATGCGGGCCACTCCACGGCCAAAAAGTCGAATGAGCTGTATCGCGCAAACCTTGCCAAGGGGCAGACCGGGCTGTCGGTGGCCTTCGATCTGCCGACCCAGACCGGCTATGACAGCGACCATATCCTCAGCAAGGGTGAGGTTGGCAAAGTCGGCGTGCCAGTCTGTCACTTGGGCGATATGCGCGCACTGTTCGATCAGATCCCGCTTGAGCAGATGAATACCTCGATGACGATCAACGCGACCGCGCCTTGGTTGCTGTCGCTGTATATCGCGGTGGCCGAGGAACAGGGCGCCGATGTCAGCGCGCTGCAAGGCACGGTGCAAAACGATCTGGTCAAGGAATACCTGTCGCGCGGCACCTATATCTGCCCGCCCAAGCCCAGCCTTGCGATGATCACCGATGTTGCGGCCTACACGCGTGAGCATCTGCCGAAATGGAACCCGATGAACGTGTGTTCCTATCACCTGCAAGAGGCGGGCGCGACGCCCGAACAAGAGCTGGCCTTCGCGCTGGCCACCGCGATTGCCGTGCTGGATGATCTCAAGAACAAAGTGCCCGCCGAGGCTTTTCCCGAAATGGTCGGGCGGATCTCGTTCTTCGTGAATGCGGGTATCCGTTTCGTCACCGAGATGTGCAAGATGCGCGCCTTTACCGAGCTGTGGGACGAGATCACGCGCGAGCGCTACGGCATCGAAGACGCCAAGTTCCGCCGCTTCCGCTATGGCGTGCAGGTGAACTCACTCGGCCTGACCGAACAGCAGCCCGAGAATAACGTCTATCGCATCCTGATCGAGATGCTGGCGGTGACTCTCAGCAAGAATGCCCGCGCCCGCGCCGTGCAACTGCCTGCTTGGAACGAGGCGCTGGGTCTGCCGCGCCCCTGGGATCAGCAATGGTCGCTGCGCATGCAACAGATCATGGCCTATGAGACGGACCTGCTGGAATTCGGCGATCTGTTTGAGGGCAATCCGGCGGTCACTGCCAAGGTCGAGGCGCTCAAGGACGGCGCGCGTGCCGAGCTGGAGACACTCGATTCAATGGGCGGCGCGATTGCCGCAATCGATTATATGAAGGCACGTCTGGTTGACAGCAACGCCGCCCGGATCAACCGCATTGAGGCCGAGGAAACCATCGTCGTCGGCGTGAACCGTTGGCAACAGGGCGAGCCCTCGCCGCTAACAGCGGGCGATGGCGGGATCATGGTGGTCGACCCCGCGATGGAGGCCGATCAGATTGGGCGGCTGACTGCTTGGCGCGCCGAACGTGACGAGGGTGCGGTGCAACTGGCGCTGGGCGCGCTGCGCGATGCGGCCAAGGCGGGCGAGAACGTCATGCCCGCCTCGATCGCCGCGGCGAAAGCCGGGGCCACGACGGGCGAATGGGCCGGTATCATGCGCAAGGTTCATGGCGAATATCGCGGCCCCACGGGCGTGTCGCGCAGCCCCTCGAACCAAACCGAAGGCCTCGACACGATCCGCGAGGCAGTGGACGCGGTCAGCTCGCAACTGGGCCGTCGCCTCAAGTTTCTCGTCGGCAAGCCCGGCCTTGATGGCCATTCCAACGGCGCCGAGCAGATCGCCTTCCGCGCCCGCGATTGCGGCATGGACATCACCTATGACGGAATCCGCCTGACGCCCGAACAGATCGTCGCCAAGGCGCTTGAGGATCAGGCCCATGTCGTGGGGCTTTCGATCTTGTCGGGAAGCCATATGCCGCTGATCGAAGAGCTGATGGAGCGGATGCGTGCCGCCGGACTCGATCACATCCCGGTTGTCGTTGGCGGCATTATCCCCGACGAGGATGCTGCTAAATTGCGCGGCTTTGGCGTGGCGCGCGTTTATACACCCAAGGATTTTGAGCTTAACCGGATCATGATGGATATCGTGGCGCTGGCGACTCCGACCGAAGCGGCTGCCTGAGACCGCTGGGGGTTTCACACCCCCAGACCCCCGTGGGATATTGAGATCAAGAGGAAGATGCTTTGGACTTCCTCTTGACCCAAATATCCCCGCCGGAGGCATCCACATCAAATCTGGGCGCGAAGCCAGAGGCTTTCGCCCTTCCGCCCGCCCAAGGGCGCGCGTAAAGTCGGGCCATGAGCAGTTCAATTCAGTTTTCCGACGATCAGGCCGAAGCCTGGGATGCCGTTTCCGAGGCATTGCAGGCTGCGGGCGTTGATATTCTAGAGGGCCATTTGCAGCCCGAGGGCGGTGGCAATCGCGTGCTCTCGGTGATTGGCAAGGCGGGGTCGGGCAAGACCTTGTTGCTGGCAGAGTTGTATAAGGCGCTCGACGCGGCCGGGGTTGATCTGGTTTCGGGCGATTTCGAGGGCAAAAAGCGGCGCGAGCGGCGCAGCTTGGCGATCTTGGCGCCGACGAACAAAGCCGCGAGCGTTTTGCGCACGCGCGGCGTGCCTGCCACCACCATTCACCGCATTCTCTACACCCCGGTCTACGACCCGGAATATGAACGTATTGCCGAATGGTTGACGGGGCAGGGATCACGCCCCGACATTACGCAACTCCAGATCCCCGGCCTGACCGAAGAGGCGCTGGATCGCGCAAAGGCGTTTTACGATTTGCAGAAATCGGTGCCGGGCGCGTTGGCGTCTGCAGGGCTGCGCGGATCGGATTTCATCAAGGGCTGGAAGCGGCGCGAAGACCCGCTGGATATTGGCTTTGTCGATGAGGCCTCGATGCTGGATGAGCGCCAGTTCGACGACCTGAAAGAGATTTTTCCCACGTTGGTTTTGTTTGGTGATCCTGCGCAGTTGGCACCGGTGAACCAGTCGGGACAGATGGTATTCGAGCGCCTGCCCGATGAACAAAAGCACGTGCTGCATCGCATTCACCGGCAGGCCGAGGATAACCCGATCCTAGATCTGGCGCATATGCTGGGCGATGAAAGCGTGACGTTTGAAGCGTTTGAGCGCGCGGTCGAGGCGGCTGCGGCCAAGGATGACCGCGTGGTCTGGGCCGAGCGGGTGGAAAGCGATCTGATGGCGCGTTCTCCGGTGCTGGTCTGGCGTAATGCCACGCGCATCCGCTTGATCCATGCCTTTCGCGCCGCCCATTCTGCGCCCGCCGATATGCTGCTGCCCGGTGAACCGCTGGTCTGTGACGGGATCGAGCTGCCCGTGAAACACCGCAAGAAACGCATTGATCTTGAGGCGCGCGGCCTGATCAAGGGCGCACAGGTGGTCTACCTTGGTCCGGGCACCAAGCCGGGGTTTTCGCGGCTGCATGTGATGGGAGCGGAGGAACCGCGATTGTCGGCGGCCTCGATTATCAAGATCGAGATGCCCGATGCGGAAGAACCTTTTATTCCCTACGCTGCGCGGATGGGGGCGGCGTTCTTGCACGGTGCGGCGGTGACGATCCACAAGGCGCAGGGCAGTCAGTGGGAAGATGTGCAGGTCTTTGCCCCCGATATCTACGCCGCCTATCGTGCGGGACGTGTCGAGGCGGGTATTCCGCTGTGGAAGCGACTGGCCTATGTCGCGATCACGCGGGCGCAAAACCGTCTGCTGTGGGTGGTGCGTGCACGGCTTGCCCGCCCCTCCGGGCCGCTATCGATCGAGGATCTGCCCAAAGGCGGGGGTGCGCTTAAGTTGCAGGTCGAAGCGCAGGGCAATTGATGCGGGCTGCCTTCGGCGAGAGTATTTCGGGCTAGATGAAAGGGAGGGTGCGATGGGCGTGATGGTGGTGACAGGGGCGAGCGCCGGGATCGGTCGCGCGGTCGCCGAAATGGCTTTGGCTCAGGGCTGGCAGGTGGCCTGTCTGGCGCGGCGGTTGGAAGTGTTGCACGACATCGCAGCCAAGGGCGATGGTTTGGCAATCGCCTGTGATGTGAGCGATGAGGGTGCGGTTTCGGAGGCGTTTGCGCAGATCGTGGCGCGGTTTGGCCGCATTGATGTGATGTTCAACAATGCCGGGATGTTTCCGCCCGCCGCCTTACCCGATGAAGTGACGCTGCTCGATTGGCAGGCCTGTATCGACGTCAATCTGACGGGGATGTTTTTATGTGCGCGCGCCGCTTTTGCGCAGATGCGGGGGCAAGATCCGCAAGGCGGGCGGATCATCAATAACGGCTCGATTTCGAGCCAGGTGCCGCGGGCGAAATCGCTGGCCTATACGGTTTCTAAACATGCGGTGAACGGGATGACCAAGCAGCTTGCGTTGGATGGGCGGGATTTTCGCATTGCCTGTGGTCAGATTGATATTGGCAATGCGCGCACCGGGCTTTTGGCGGGGATCGACAAGGCCGCCACGAAAACGGCGGAGCCAACGATGGATGTGGCCAATGTCGCGCGCTCGGTGTTGCATATGGCGTCTCTGCCGCTTGAGGCCAATGTGCTGAACATGACGGTGATGGCCAGCGCGATGCCCTTTGTCGGGCGCGGTTAGCGCACGAAGCGGAACACCGCTGCCGCCGCCCAGCCTGCGATCACCGCAAGGGCAAGCGAGAGCAGGCCGTAGATCGCGGCATGCTCATGGGCCAGCGCATAGAGCCAGCGCTCTAGACCGACTTTGCGCACGTCAATCGCGGATTGATACTGATCGACCAGCTTGCCTTTGCGCAGCAGGAAGATACGGGTTTTGTAATCGCCTTCGGTCAGGTTCGCAGGCAGTTCGAAATCGGCTCGAAACAGGGTGTTTTCCACCAAGCGCACGCCGCCTGTCTCAAGTGTATACAGCCCCTGGCGTTCGCGAATGCGCACCATTGCCTCGGTAAAAGGTCTGGTATCTTTGACCTGAACGGGGCCGGAAAACGCGCGCATTGCCAGCGGAATCGAAATGCGCTGCTGGACGTCAACCTTGGGGTCGAGAATGTCTTTGAGCGGACCCGAAGTCGCCACTGCATAATAGCTGGGTGCGGAGGCCACACCCAGAGCCGCCGTATTCACCCAGATCCCGAATTCACGCGACTTGCGCCGGATCGTGACAGGCCCAAGCGGACCTTCGAGGGTGACGATCACGGCCAAACCGTCATTGGCTGGCTCGGGGGCTTCGCGTTTGATCGCGCCGTAAATCAGAATTTGCGAGCCGTCAAAGGAGGTGGTGATGCCGATATTGTCACGGCTCAGACCGGCGACGATTTGTTCGGCGGGTTCTTGGCCCGGTTGCGGTGTCGCCTCTTGAGCGGGCGCGAACACCGGCACCAGTGCAAGCAGCAGCGCGAGGCGCAAGGGGCGTGTGAGGGCGCGCATCATCAGTGTGACCCCACTGCAAGCGAGTAGAGGTCATGCGGGCGGATGATCAGATCGGTCCCCAATTTGACAGCGACCAAGATGACCAGAAGGGCCAGCAGAATGCGCAGTTGTTCGGCCTTCAGCCGAGCGCCCAGTCGCGAGCCGATCTGCGCCCCTACCACGCCCCCCACGATCAGCAAAAGCGCCAGCATCACATCGACCGTCTGGTTGGTGATGGCATGCATGAACGTCGTAAAAGCCGACACGAACAGGATCTGGAACAGCGAGGTTCCGATCACCACTTTGGTGGGCATGTTCAGCAGATAGATCATCGCGGGGACCATGATAAAGCCGCCCCCCACGCCCATGATGGCGGCAAGGATACCCACGAAAACCCCCACGATCAGGGGCGGGATTACGGAAATATACAGCCCCGAGGCGCGGAACTTGAACTTGAAGGGTAGGTTATGCACCCAAGTGTGCTGATTGCGCTTTCTGCGCGCGCCGGCCCCTTTCTTCTGGCGCCGCATGGTGCGCACGGCCTCTTGCAGCATCAACAAGCCGATCGAGCCGAGAAAGACGACGTAACACAGCTGCACCGCCAGATCGATTTGGCCCAGCTTGGTCAGCAGATTGAACACCCAGATGCCGCCCGCCGACCCAAGAATACCGCCCACCAACAGCACCAGCCCCATCGGGATATCGACGGCCTTGCGCTTGAGTTGGGCCAGTACCGCAGAAACCGAAGAGGCCACGACCTGATTGGCCCCCGTAGCCACCGCCACCGCAGGCGGGATGCCGATGAAGAACAGTAGGGGCGTAATCAGGAACCCGCCGCCCACGCCGAACAGTCCCGACAACAGCCCGACGATCCCGCCAAGGCCCAGCAGGGTATACATGTTGACCGAAACTTCGGCGATGGGCAGGTAGATTTGCATTCAAGGCACCTGCAGGGGAGGGTTCTTCTTGTTTGCCCGTGGCGGGGAGGCAAGTCAAACCCCGGCCGAGAGCGCGATCAAATCTGTTGCAGATATCGTCGCAAGACCCGTTCCAGCTTTGCCGCTCCCATCGGGGCGATGGCCTTGGTCTGTTCGTGGCTGATCTGCTCATCCGCCATGCCCGCGCCCATATTCGTGATCACCGACACGGCGGCAACGCGCAGACCTAGGAAGCGCGCAAGGATCACTTCGGGCACAGTCGACATGCCCACGGCATCCGCGCCGAAAATCTTGGCGGCGCGGATTTCAGCGGGGGTTTCGAAACAGGGGCCGGAGAACCAGCAATAGACGCCCTCGGGCAGATCAATTCCTTCGGCTTGGGCCGCTTGCGCCAGCCCCGCGCGAATATCTGGGTCATGCGCCGCGGTGAGCGGTACGAAACGCGCATCCGTGGGTTCGCCGATCAACGGGTTATTGCCCGAGAAATTGATGTGATCGCTCAGCATCATCAGCCCGCCGGGGCGGATATCTTCGCGCAAAGACCCGGCGGCATTGGTCAGCAAAAGCTGCTCGCAACCCAGTTCACGCAGGATTTCGAGCGGCAAGCGCATCTCGGCTGGGTTGCCATGCTCATAATAATGCACGCGGCCCCCGAACACCGCGACCCGCACGCCCTCAAGCATGCCGATCACCAGTTTCGGATTGTGGCCCGACACGCCTGCATGGGGGAAACCCGGCAGGTCGGAATAGGGAATGGCCACGCCGTCCACTTCCTCGGCGAGATGGCCAAGCCCCGAGCCAAGGATCAGACCCAGCACCGGGGGTGCATCGCCTGCGCGCGCACGGATCAGATCGGCAAGCTCAACGCTCTTTGACATAGGGCTGGCCTCCGGCACGGGGGGGGATGGCCTTGCCGATGAAGCCGGCAAGAATGACAACGGTCAGGATATAAGGCACCGCCTGCATGAACTGGATCGGCAGGTTCACGACGCCCAGATCAATGTTGGGATAGCGGTTCGAGATCGCTTCAAGCAGACCAAACAGCATCGTAGCACCAAGGGCGGGCACCGGGCGCCATTTCGCGAAAATCAGCGCGGCCAGCGCAATAAAGCCCCGCCCGGCGGTCATTTCCTTAACGAAACCTGCAGCCAGACCGGTCGCCAGATACGTCCCCGCAAGCCCCGACAAAACGCCGGTGATTGCCACTGCGGTGTAGCGCAGCCGGATCACCGACACGCCTGCAGTGTCCACAGATTCCGGGTTCTCGCCGACGGCGCGCAGGCGCAGGCCAAAGCGCGTGCGAAACAACACCCACCATGTCAGCGGCACCATCGCAAAGGCGACATAGACCAAAATCGTGTGGCCCGAGAGCAGGTTGCTATAGATCTGACCGATCACAGGCACGTCCTTGACGGCATCGGCGCCGGGCAGGGTGATCGGCTCAAACCGGGCATTGCCTGAAAGCTGTGGCGTGCGCCCGCCCTGCTGAAACCAGCTTTGCGCGATCAGAACGGTAAAGCCCGAAGCGAGGAAATTTACAGCCACACCTGAGATCAACTGATTGCCCCGGAAAGTGATCGAGGCAAGGCCGTGGATCAGCGCAAGGCTCATCGCGCCGCCGATCCCGGCCAAAAGACCCAGCCAGGCCGACCCGGTCATCGCGGCCACCGCGCCTGAAAAGAACGCCGCCATCAGCATCTTGCCCTCAAGGCCGATGTCGAAGATCCCCGCGCGCTCGGAAAACAGCCCCGCAAGGCAGGCCAGCAACAGCGGTGTGCCAAGACGCACCGCGCTATCGAGTAGCTCGATAATGGTTGCGAAATCCATCGCTTACGCCTCCTTGTTGGCTTTGGCACGCGCGACGAAAAAGCTTTCGATCGGCGCACGCAGCATGTTGTCGAAGGCACCTGTGAACAAGATCACCAGCGCTTGGATCACGGTGATCAACTCACGCGGGATCGTGGTTTCCAGCGCCAACTCGCCGCCGCCTTGATAGAGAAAGCCAAACAGCAACGCGGCCAGAAACACGCCAAACGGGTGATTGCGCCCCATCAGCGCCACGGCGATGCCGATGAAACCCGCGCCCTCGACCGAATTCAAAACAAGGCGGTGACCCGTGCCCATGACGTTGTTGATCGCCATCAGACCCGCTAGCCCTCCCGAAATCAGCATCGCCGCCATCACGATTTTCACAGGCGAGATACCGGCATAGCGCGCGGCGGATTCCGAGCGACCAAAGGCACGGATCGCGTAGCCCAGCTTCGTGCGCCAGATCAGCCCCCAGACGAGGAAACACGCCAGCACGGCGATGAAGAACGAGATATTCGCCGGCACCGATTTGCCAAAGAACTGCCCGATCAGAGGCATATCATGGAAGGTCGGCAAATGCGTGGAATTGGCAAAACGCGCGGTTGCCGGGTCCATCGAGCCGCGCGGGCGCAGCACATTGACCAGCATGTAATTGAGCAGCGACGCGCCGATGAAGTTGAACATGATCGTGGTGATCACGATATGGCTGCCGCGTTTCGCTTGCAGATAGGCCGGGATTGCCGCCCAAGCCGCGCCAAACACCGCGCCGCCGATCATCGCCGCAAGCAGCGCGATCGACCAATGCGGCCACGGGAAGGCCAGACAGACCAACGCCACGCCAAGACCGCCGAGTGTCGCCTGTCCCTCACCGCCGATATTGAACTGGCTGGCGTGATAGGCGACGGCCACGGCCAGCCCGGTGAAGATGAAGTTGGTGGCGTAAAACAGCGTGTAGCCCCAGCCATAGGGCGAGCCCAAAGCGCCATCCACCATCACTTTGATCGCCTGCACCGGGTTCTCCCCGATTAGCAGCACGACGATGCCGGAAATCACAAAGGCAATCAGCAGGTTGAGCAGGGGGATCAGCCCCACGTCAATCCATTTCGGGGTCTTTTCCATTACGTCGCCACCCCTGCCATCATCAGTCCCAGTTCTTTTTCATCAGTGTTTTCAGGCAGGCGCTCGCCCATGATCTGGCCGTCAAACATCACGGCGATCCTGTCCGAAAGCGCAAAGATTTCATCCAGCTCGACCGAGACCAGCAAGATCGCCGCGCCTTGATCGCGCAGCTCGACGATGCGTTTGTGGATGAACTCGATCGCGCCGATATCGACGCCGCGCGTCGGTTGCCCAACCAGTAGCAAGACCGGATCGCGCTCGATCTCGCGCGCCAGAACGATCTTTTGCTGATTGCCGCCCGAGAAGCTTTTGGCAGGCAAGGTCGGGATCGGTGGGCGCACGTCAAAGCGCTCCATCGCCGAGGCGGTATGCGCGATGATCCCGGCATTATCCATCACAAGGGCATTCTTTTGATAGGCCGCCTCGGTGTGGTAGCCGAAAATCATGTTCTCCCACGCCATGAAATCAAGGATCAGCCCCAGATGGTGGCGGTCCTCGGGAACGTGGGCAATGCCGCGCGCGCGCCGCGATTGACCATCGGAATGCTTGCCGGTCAGGTCGATCTCTTCGCCTTTGATGCGGATCGTGCCCGTGCCATTGGCAAAGCCGCCCAGCACTTTGAGCAATTCGGACTGACCGTTTCCAGCCACGCCCGCAATGCCCAGAATCTCGCCCGCGCGGATGTTCAGGCTGATACCCTTGAGCCGCTCAACCTTATCCTCATCGCGCACGCGCAGGTCTTCGACCTCCAGCACCGTGGCGCCGGGATTGGCCTTGGTCTTGGTCACGTTGAGCAAAACTTTGCGCCCGACCATCAGCTCCGCCAGTTGCTCGGGCGAGGTTTCCGAGGTTGTGACGGTCGCAGTCATTTCGCCGCGCCGCATCACCGAAACCGTGTCGGTGATCTCCATGATTTCGCGCAGCTTATGGGTGATCAGGATGATCGTTTTGCCCTCTTTGCGCAGGAAATCGAGGATACGGAACAGGTGGTCGGCCTCATCGGGGGTCAGCACGCCGGTTGGCTCGTCCAAGATCAAGATATCGGCTTGGCGATAGAGCGCCTTGAGAATTTCCACGCGCTGCTGGTGGCCAACGGATAGCTCGTCGATCAGCTCGTCAGGATCGACGTTCAGCTCGTATTCCTCGGCCAGCCGTTTGAGTTCTTTGCGGGCCTTGGCGAGCGAAGGGCGCAGCAAGGCGCCTTCCTCTGCCCCAAGGATGATGTTTTCCAGAACGGTGAAGTTCTGCACCAGTTTGAAATGCTGAAAGACCATGCCGATGCCGGCGCTGATCGCGGCCTGGCTGTCGGGGATCTGGGTGCGCTGACCCTTGATCCAGATCTCGCCCTTATCGGCCTTGTAAAACCCATAGAGGATCGACATCAGCGTGGATTTTCCCGCGCCGTTTTCGCCGATGATGCCATGGATCGTACCGGGCATGACCCGGATCGCGATGTCTTTATTCGCCTGCACCGTGCCAAAGGCTTTCGAGATGCCTTTCAACTCGATCGCGGGCACTTTTGCGGGCGTGGCTGCATTATTAGCGCCAAGGGCGGCAGTTGCCTGCCGCCCCGCCTTTGGTTTATTTGCTGCGCTCATCACTTAACCGGGCAGCTGTCATCCGACATGTAGTCATGGACCTGAACTTTGCCCGAGATGATATCGGCCTTGGCCTGATCCACAGCTTTCAGCATCTCCGGGGTCACCAGCGCCTTGTTGTTGTCATCAAGGGCCACGCCCACACCGTCATCGCCAAGGCCCATCACCTTGATGCCCGGTTTGATGTCTCCGCCATTTTTGAACACGTTGTAAACGGCCGTGTCGACGCGCTTGAGCATTGAGGTCAGAACCTGACCCGGGTGCAGATAGTTCTGGTTGCTGTCCACGCCGATCGACAGGATTTTCCCGTCAGCCGCCGCTTGCAACACGCCAATCCCGGTGCCGCCAGCGGCGGCATAGATCACGTCAGCGCCTTGGCTGATCTGGGCTTTGGCGATCTCGCCGCCCTTCACCGGGTCATTCCACGCGGCCGGGGTCGTGCCGGTCATGTTCTGGATTACCGTGGCGTCCGGGTTCGCCGCCTTGACGCCCTGCACGTAACCACAGGCGAATTTGCGGATCAAAGGAATGTCCATGCCGCCGACAAAACCAACAGTGCCGGTTTTCGAGGCCATGCCCGCCATCAGGCCGACAAGGTACGACCCTTGCTCTTCCTTGAAGACGATCGATTCGACATTGGGCTGATCGACAACCATGTCGATGATCGCAAATTTGGTATCGGGATAATCGGGCGCCACTTGATTGAGCGTGTCACCAAAGGCAAAGCCCGTCATCACGATCGGGTTGGCTCCCGATTCAGCCAGTTTGCGCAGCGCTTGTTCGCGCTGGGCTTCGGACTGCATTTCCAGTTCCTTGTATTTGCCGCCCGTTTCGTCCGCCCAACGCTTTGCGCCATTGTACGCGGCTTCGTTAAAGCTTTTGTCGTATTTGCCACCAAGGTCATAGATGATCGCAGGCTCGGCGAGCGCGGCACCTGCGCTCAGCGCAAGCGTGGCTGCGGCGCCAAGAAACTGTTTAAGAAAGGTCATGAAATACTCCCGGTCATTAGGGCCTTTTTGGATAGGCCTGTTGGCGCGCCTCTTATGGGCCCGCGGACTACTGAATTTGGGCAGAGCTTGCCAAGGGGGTCAAGCGTCAAAATGGCGCTGACGTAAGGGATGCCTGCAAATTTGATTGATTGGTCAGCCGTTCGCCCCATCAACGGACAAAACCATGATGATCGCATCGCTTCGGTGGCCATCGGGTGCATGATAATAGGCTTTGCGCCGCCCCGATTCTGTCCAGCCCGCTGCCAAATAGAGCGCGCGCGCAGCCGCATTTTCGGCGGCAACCTCCAAAAAAGCGGTTTGCGCGCCGCGCGACTTCACGGTGATGTGAAAGGCCGCGACAAGGGCGCGCGCGATGCCTTTGCGGCGCTGTTCGGGGGCGACGGCGAGGGTCAGCAATTCGGCCTCATCCGCAATCACGCGGCCGAGCAGAAATCCTCCCGGTTGGCTGAGCAGAAAGACACCAGAGGTTTTCAGGAGATCGTCAAACTCGCCCTGCGACCAAGGGCGCGGCGTTGTAAAGCAGGCCGCGTGCAACTGGGCGAGTTCAGCAGGGGTCATCAGTCCAAAATCACCGGCGGCGGATCAGAGGGCGGCGCGGCATCGGCGGGCTGAAGATAAAGTGGCGCAGGGCGCAGACCCGCCACCAGCGCCCGTTCTTCGGCGATGCGCGCGATGGCTTCGGCGGGTGCGAAGGCGGCGGGGCGGACGGTGGCGCCAAGCTGCATCGCGGCGTCTTCGGCGGCAGAGCCAATGCAGGTCAGCCCCGGCTCTGCCCAATCGGCGGGTAGATCGGCGATCTCGCGTGTTTGCAGGGCGATGGTGCGGGCCATGCGATAGCCCTCAAAGTAGCCCCGCGCGCGCGGCGCGGTGATGGCGGCAAGAACCGGGCCTTGGCTGGCATGGGCTGCGGCCTCAAGGCTTGATACGCCGATAGCGGGGATTTTCAGGCTGAGCGCGAGACCGCGCGCGGCAGACACCGCGATCCGTACGCCGGTGAAATTCCCCGGCCCGATACCCACGCCAATGCGCGCCAGATCACGCCAGCTTGCACCAGCCTCGGCAAGCAGTTCTTCGAGCAGCGGCATCAGGCGTTCAGCTTGTCCGCGGGTCATCTCTTCCTGGCGTGCGGCCAAGCATTGATCGCCACTCAGCAAAGCGGCCGCGCAGTGCGCGGCCGATGTATCAAAGCCAAGGATCAGCGCGTCACGCATTGACCGGGCGCACCTCGGTGACTTCGGGGATGTAGTGGCGCAGCAGGTTTTCGATGCCCATTTTCAGGGTCAGCGTCGAAGACGGACAGCCCGCACAGGCCCCTTGCATATGCAGATAGACCACGCCGCGTTCGAACCCGTGAAAGGTGATGTCGCCACCATCCTGGGCAACGGCAGGGCGCACCCGCGTGTCGAGCAATTCTTTGATCTGGGCGACGATGGCACCGTCTTCGCCGTCATGCTCGGCATGACCCGAAGGCGCAGCTTCGCCCTCAATCACCGGGGCGCCAGATTGGAAATGTTCCATGATCGCGCCAAGGATCGCGGGTTTTGCGTGATCCCACGACGTCGCCTCTGCCTTTGTCACGGTCACGAAATCGGACCCAAAGAACACGCCCGTCACGCCCGGCACGGCAAAGATGCGCGCCGCCAGCGGAGACTTCACAGCCGCCTCGGCCGTGGGGAAGTCAGCAGTTCCAGCCTCAAGCACGGTCTGACCGGGCAGGAATTTCAGCGTTGCGGGGTTCGGGGTGGTTTCGGTTTGAATAAACATGGCGAGCCTCCTTGGCGTGGGGCACATATGCGCCTTCCGAGTGAAATAGTCAAGAATTCGGCGGGTCAACTCAGGTGATCTGTTCAAGCTTTTCTTTGGACATCTCGCCGGGAACGATGGTGAGCGGGCAGGGCAGCGAGCCGGCCTCTTTTGTCATCTGCGTGACCAAGGGGCCGGGCCCGGATTTCCCCGTACCGGCCCCCAGCACAAGTACCCCGACCTCAGGGTGCTCGCGGATCACTTCAAGGATCGCTGTCGTGGAATCCCCCTCGCGGATCAGCAATTCAGGGTCCACGCCCTGCCGATCACGCATCCATTTCGCGAAGACCTCAAAATGGGCCTCGATGCGTTCCTGTGCCTCATCGCGCATGATTTCGGCGACACCGATCCAATGCTGATATTCCTCGGGCGGGATCACCGACAGAATCAGCACGCCGCCCCCGGTATGGGAGGCGCGCATCGCCGCAAAGCGCATCGCGTTGAGGCATTCGCGGGTATCGTCAAGAACGACCAGAAATTTACGCATCTTTCCTCCGGGCTCGCGGATCGCGCGGCGATCATCGCGCGGGTGGGCGGCTTTGGCAACTGCGCTTACAGCGGCGCGCCAAGCGCCCAATCCCAATAGGTTTCGCGCGCGGCGCGGGTCACCGGACCGATTTCGTAGCGGGTATCGTCAAAGGCCGCGACAGGCGTGACCTTGGCGAAATTGCCCGACAAGAACACCTCATCTGCTGCGCGGAAATCCTCAAGTGTCAGCACCGTTTCATGCACGCTAAATCCCGCAGCGCGCAGGTTTTTGATGTGGCGCGCGCGGGTGATCCCGGCAAGGAAAGTGCCATTCGCAATCGGTGTGAACACTTCACCGTCGCGCGCCATAAAGACGTTTGCCGTGGCGCTTTCGGCGACGTTGCCGTGGGAATCCTGCACCAGCGCATTGCCAAACCCTTTGCTCTGCGCCTCAACCAACATGCGCGCATTGTTCGGATACAGGCAGCCCGCCTTGGCGTTGCACACGTTATCGGCCAGAACGGGGCGGCGAAACTGCGTGGTGGTCAGTGTCGTGGCCTTGTCAGGATCAGGCATCGCAACCTCTTCCAGACATAGCGCAAAGCGGGTTTCCCCCAGTTTCGGCGCAACGCCCAGATCCGACCCCGCAATCGCCCAGTACATCGGGCGCACATAAACGGCGGCCCCCTTGGCGTATTTGCGCAGACCTTCGCGGGCGATCTCGACCATCTCGGTGGGGTCAATCGTTGGCGTGACCATCAGCGCCTCGGCCGAGCGGTTGGCGCGCGCGCAATGCAGATCAAGGTCGGGCACCAGCCCGTCAAACAGTCGTGCGCCGTCAAAGATCGAACTGCCTTGCCAAAGTCCGTGATCGGCGGCGCGCATGACGGGGATATCGCCCTCGTGCCAGCTACCTTCGAACCAAGTGCGAATATTCGTGCCGAATGCCATGGGACCCTCCTGAAGTCGGCGGAGAAAACCACCCCGCGCCGACGCTGTCCAGAGATGCGATTGTATCGGTGCCAAACGAGAGGGAAAATGCGCTCACCTTTGCGTCAGTGAAATAGCGTGGCGCATGGGCGGTGAGAGTGCTTGATCTTAACGTAACAGCAAGATGATACTGGTTTGAAATGAATATCAGTATGGATTTTCCCTATGCCCGTTGATGCCAAAGCTCCGCGCGCCGATCTGCCGCAGTTGCTGATTTTGGGCGGCACCGGGCGATTGGGAGCGATGCTGCGCGCGGCTTGGCGCGCAACGCCTGATGCAGCGGGCATTGTGCCGATATGGCAGGCGCGACGCGCGGCAGGTCTGGACGGGCCGGTGTTTGACATTCTCGACGCGCCCGAGTCGTTGGCGCGCGCCTGCGCTCAGGCCGATGCGGTTTTGCTGCTGGCCGGGGTGATCAACGGCCCCCCCGAGGCTTTGGCCGTCAATGCTGCATTGGCCAAGGCTGCGCGCGACGCGGCGCAAATGGCGGGGGTGCCGTTGATCGCGGCATCGTCCGCTGCGGTCTATGGGCGCGGGGCCGGGCCACTGACCGAAGACACGCCTTGCGCGCCTCTCAATGCCTATGGCCGCTCGAAATGCGATATGGAGGCGGTGCTGGCCGGGATGGCGCATGGCTGTGCGCTGCGCATTGGGAATGTGGCGGGGGCGGATGCGCTGCTCGGCGCCGCTGCGCCCGCTGAGGGCCGCCGCCTGCATGTTTTTGCCGATGGCCGCGCGCCGCAGCGCAGCTATATCGGGCCCGGTGCGCTGGCGGCTGCGGTAGCGCGGCTGGTTCGCTTGGCCGTTGCCGATCGCGCGCGCCTCCCGAAGCGGCTCAATCTAGCGCTCCCCGGTGTGGTTGGGATGGATGATTTGCTGACTGCGGCCGGGGAGCGATGGCAGCCGATCCCAGCACCCGAGGCCGCAATAGCGCGCGTCGAACTGGACGTGACGCAGGCGGTGCGTTTGGGTCTTGTGGGGCGCGCAGATGGTGACGCTGCCGATCTGGTCGAAGATATGAAACGCATACGGCAGGAGATGGCATGACACGCACGCAGCGTCTGGCAAAACGCCTCTTTGATCTGGCGCTGGCAGTGGCGCTGACGCCATTGGTCGCGGGATTGTTCCTGTTCACGCTGATCACGGTGATCCTATTCGAAAAGCGGCCCTATTTTTACGCCGCCGAGCGGATGAAGACCCCGACTCAAAGTTTTCGCCTGCTGAAATTTCGCACGATGGAGGTCGTTGCGGGTGATTCGGGGGTGTCTGGCGGGCATAAGCAGCAACGAATTACCCGGATGGGCGGGATCATGCGCAAGCTGCGGGCAGATGAATTGCCGCAGTTCTGGAACATCTATCGCGGTGACATCAGCTTTGTCGGACCCCGCCCACCCTTGCGCGAATATGTCGAACGTTTCCCCGATATCTATGCAGAGGTACTCAAGACGCCGCCAGGGGTCACCGGGCTCGCATCACTTTGTTTTAATGAACATGAAACGTGGATTCTCGGACAGTGCACCAGTGCAGCTGAGGTCGATGCGGCCTATGCGCGACGGTGTGTTCCCGCCAAGGCCAAGCTGGACCTGATCTATCAAAAGCATATGTCGGTTTGTTTCGATCTCGTGCTCATCTGGCGGACCTTCAAAAGCGTCTTCGGCTGAAACTTGCCGCAGTGCATAACTTCCAAAATTAAGAACCTGTTAATGATGTAGATATAGCTATGAGCTTGCCAATAGCGTGCATCGCTGATGCGCGTTACAACTATGGCGGGAATTTTCATAGATGTTGCTTAAACGGTTCATGGGTCTCACGCGCAAACAAAAGGATCTCTTCCTTTTGGCGGTTGATGTGGCGTTGGTGCCAATTGTCGGCTTGATGTCCGCGCTTTTGCTTCTTGAGTATAACCGCACGATCTTTGAGTTGGGTCCCAGATATCTGCCTATCTTAATGATCGTAGCAGGTGGTCTGTCGATGATGCTTGGTTTGCATCGCGTGCAGCTCAAACATTTCGATGCTGAGGCAATAACACGCGCCTTGATCATGTCCATCGGTCTGACGCTGGTGTCGGGGCTGTTGGAGGTGGTTTCGTCTCAACGTCTCAGGCCCATAGCGCCGACCTTATTTGGGATGCTGTATTTTCTCAGCTATATCGTGCTGCGCCGGGGCATGCTGCAGCTTTTGACGATGCTGTATCGCCGCTCGCGGATTGTGACGCGCGTCATCATTTATGGTGCGGGATTTTCCGGGATCAAACTGTCTCGCGAGATGATGGATCGTCCTGACGTGATGGTCTATGGCTTTATTGATGACAGCCCGGCGCTGCGCGGCTCGCATGTGAACGGCTTGACGGTTTATCCCGTTTTCAAGGCGGAAGAACTGCGTGTGCTTTACAATATCAACCGTGTCATTCTTGCAGATCCAGACCTGCCCGCGGATCGCAAGACGGCACTGCCACGTCAGTTTGAGGCGCTTGGGATCACAACGGAAACGCTGCCCGCCTTTGCACAGCTGATTGATGACAGCACGCTTGCTTCGCGCCTTGAGCCGGTTAAATCAGGCCAGCTTCTGGGGCGTGATGATCTGTTTGAAACGCTCAGTTCTAGCTACATTGCCTACGCAGGCAGCACGGTGCTGGTGTCGGGTGCGGGTGGCTCGATCGGTCTGGAATTGTGCCGTCAGGTCATTGCCTGTCGTCCGGCGCAACTGATCTTGCTCGAACTGTCTGAACTTGCACTTTACGCCGCAAATCAAGAATTGCGCCTGCTTGCCGAGCCGTTTGGTACGCGGATCGTGCCCGTGCTTGGTTCGGCGGCTGATCCGGTTCTGGTGGCAAGCCTATTCGCGCAGAATGGTGTCGATGTGGTGATGCATGCCGCAGCCTATAAGCATGTTCCCTTGGTCGAGGAAAATATGCGCGCGGGGCTTCAGAATAACGTCTTCTCAACGCAGGTTCTGGCGCGCGCTGCCCGCGAGGCGGGTGTGGCGCGTTTCGTACTGGTCTCTTCGGATAAGGCGGTGCGACCGGGCTCGGTGATGGGCGCCTCAAAGCGCCTCTCCGAACTGGTTGTGCAGGATCTGGCAGACCGGCCCGAGGGAACGATCTTTTCCATCGTGCGCTTTGGCAATGTCTTGGGGTCTTCGGGCTCTGTGGTGCCCTTGTTCGAAGAGCAGATTCTCCGGGGCGGGCCAGTGACGCTGACCGATCTGCGGGTGACGCGTTATTTCATGACCATCCAAGAGGCGGCGCGACTGGTCTTGCTGGCGGGAAGCTTCGCGGATGGTGGCGAGGTCTATGTGTTGGACATGGGCAAGCCCATGCTGATCCGCGATCTGGCGCGGCGGATGATCGAGGGGCGCGGCTTTCAGGTGCGTGATCGGGCCAATCCTGATGGCGATATTGAAATCGTCACGACGGGACTGCGCCCGGGTGAAAAGCTGTATGAGGAATTGATGGTGCGCAAAGGTGCGGGCAGCACCTCGCATCCCAAGATTATCCGCGTGCGCGAGGATCGGTTGTCAGAGTTGCAAACCGCCGCGATGCTGCGCGATTTGCGCGATGCGATCGAGCGCAATGACCCCGCCGAGATGCTGGCCACGCTGGCGCGCGCGATCCCCGAATATATGCCGCAAAGCCACGCCGCAGAAAGCCTTCAGATGAGCGTCGTCCAAGAACGCAGCGCTGTGAACCGCCCGGCCAATCGCCCCGGCGAATAAGGCGGGCCTAGGCGAAGGGATCGTCGCGGTAGCCAACACCTGCCAGATAGAGCCCATGCGGCGGGCAGACCGGTCCGCAGGCT
This sequence comes from uncultured Thioclava sp., assembly GCF_913064665.1. Classification (GTDB taxonomy): domain Bacteria; phylum Pseudomonadota; class Alphaproteobacteria; order Rhodobacterales; family Rhodobacteraceae; genus Thioclava; species Thioclava arctica. The sequence continues at coordinate 113,900 of NZ_CAJYBT010000001.1, read as the reverse complement.
GCCCGGTCGCGCGCATCAAGCGCCTCTTTCACCCGCTCTGGCGCCCAAGATCCCGCCCCAACGCGTTCCAGCGTGCCCACGATCGAGCGCACCTGATTGTGCAAGAACGAGCGCGCCCGCAGATGAAAGCGATATTCCATCCCTCTGGCGATTTCATGCGCCTCGATAGTGATCTCGTCGAGGGTTTTCTCGGGCGATTTCGCTTGGCAGTAAGTTGAGCGGAACGTGGTAAAGTCGTGCCACCCGATCAGATAGGCCGCGCCCGCGCGCATCGCTTCAAGATCAAGCGGCTTGCGAATGCGCCAGACCTGCCCGCGCTCATAGGTCAGTGGGGCGCGGCGGTAGGCCAGCCGAAACGCATAGCGCCGCTCAATCGCGGAAAAGCGGGCGTGGAAATCCTCGCTGACGCGTTCGCAGGCGAGAATTGAAATCGGGTGAGGACGCAGATGGTAGTTGAGCGCCTCCGACAGGCGAAACGCATCCCAGTCTTTTGCAAGATCAACATGGGCGACCTGCGCGCTGGCATGAACGCCCGCATCCGTGCGCCCGGCAGCTATAACCGAATGCGGACCCGGTTCGAGGCGCGCCAACGCTGCCTCCACCGAGCCTTGCACTGAAGACTGGTTGACCTGACGTTGCCAGCCGGCAAATGGGCCGCCATCATATTCAATTTGAAACGCGTATCTGGGCATAATCTGCCCATAGCGCGACGCCCCCTGTGGCTGCAATCCCTTTCCGCGCGCCGTCGCACCAAGACCGCCCGCGTCACACGATTTGGACGTTGGTCTCCCAGTCGGCGCAGCGTTGGCGCAACGCTTCGGGCAGGGGCGCGTCGATAAAAAGCGTGTCGATATCGCTGAGCGAAGCCAGCCGCACCGGGGCAGAGCGCGCGAGTTTCGATGCATCGGTCACCAGAAACACCTTGCGTGCACGGCGCAGGATCATCCGACTCACCCGCACCTCGGCAAGGTCGTAATCCAGCAGATCACCATCTTCATCCAAGGCCGATGTGCCGATCACTGCGTAATCCACCTTGAACTGGTTGATGAAATCCGCCGTCAGATCGCCCACCAGACCACCATCAAGGCGACGCAAGCTGCCACCGGCCACCATGATGTCACAACTGTCATTGGCCAGCAGGATATTGGCCACGTTGATGTTGTTCGTGACCACCGTGATGTTGCGATGCCCCAGCAATTCGCGCGCCACGGCTTCGGTTGTGGTCCCAAGATTGAGGATGATCGAGCAATTGTCCGGGATTGCGCGCGCGCAGGCTTTGGCGATCGCAGACTTCGCCCCCTCATTCATTCGCCGCCGCTCGTCATAGGCAAAGTTGCTGACCCCTGTGCGCAAAACCGCGCCGCCATGCACCCGGTCCATATGGCCCGCTTCGGCAAGGTCCGACAGGTCGCGTCGAATCGTCTGCAGGGACACCGTGAACTGATCGGCAAGGTCTTCGACCGCCACGCTGCCAGCATTGCGCGCGATCTCTAGAATTTGTTTCTGTCGAACATTAAGTGCCATAAGTCCCCCTCCGTTACAGGTGCCACAGCGCTAGAATCTTGTCACGAAACAGCTTTCTCCACATATTGGAGCTTTCGGATTTGGCGCGCTTTTGTTCGTTTATATCAATTTCGAATAAAAACGAAAATATAAAGTTGACTTATGCTCATGATATGTTCTTCCTTGGTCGCAACTTGTGAGGGAGGGGCGTCGGTGCCTTTAGACGATCAACACCATGTGCCGAAAGATCTATTCGTGATCGGCGGTGGGGTAAACGGGTGCGGAATCGCGCGCGATGCAGCTGGGCGTGGCCTGTCGGTCGCGCTGGCCGAGCAGGGCGATCTGGCGCAAGCGACGTCTTCCGCTTCGACCAAGCTGTTTCACGGTGGGTTGCGCTATCTGGAGTATTTCGAATTCCGTCTGGTGCGTGAGGCGCTGAAGGAACGCGAGGTGCTGCTGTCGGCAATGCCCCATATCTCGTGGCCGATGCGCTTTGTGCTGCCCTATCACCGCGACATGCGCTTTGAGACCGAGACGCCGACCTCAAAGCTTTTGTCCTTCGTGATGCCATGGATGAAAGGCCGCCGCCCGGCATGGCTGATCCGGCTGGGGTTGTTCATGTATGACCATCTGGGCAAGCGCAAATTGCTGCCCGGCACTGCGACGCTGGATTTGACGCAAGACCCGGCGGGCAAGCCGCTGAACCCGAAATTTCACAAGGCCTATGAATATTCCGATGGCTGGGTGCAGGATGCGCGGCTGGTCGTTTTGAATGCGCGCGACGCCGAGGCGCGCGGCGCACAGATCATGGTGCGCACCAAGGTGATCTCGGCAAGCCGCGAAGACGGGCTGTGGCACATCGTGACCGAGGGGCCCAAGGGGCGCGCCGATCACTACGCCAAAGTGCTGGTCAATGCCGGTGGGCCTTGGGTCGATCAGGTGCTGCGCGGCACGATCGGGATCGACTCGACCGAGGGCATCCGGTTGGTGCGCGGCAGCCATATCGTGACGCGAAAGCTGTATGATCACGACAAGTGCTATTTCTTTCAGGGCGAGGACGGGCGGATCATCTTCGCGATCCCCTATGAGCAGGATTTCACCCTGATCGGCACTACCGACAAGGAACATGAGGGCGCCCCCTCTAAGGCGCAATGCACGCCCGAAGAGCAAGACTATCTGTGTGCCTTCGCCTCGAACTATTTCGCCAAGCCGGTGACGCGCGACGATATCGTGTGGACCTATTCCGGCGTGCGTCCGCTTTATGATGACGGGGCCAGCTCGGCCACGGCGGCAACGCGTGATTATGTGCTCTCGCTCAATGATGCGGGCGGTGCGCCGGTGCTCAATGTGTTTGGCGGCAAGATCACGACCTATCGGCGGTTGTCCGAACATGCGCTGGAAAAGATCGCCCCCTTCTTCCCCGGTCTCAAAGGGGCTTGGACGGCTGGCGTATCGCTGCCCGGAGGCGCGTTCAAGCCGCAAGACACCGCACAGATCACCGCCGATCTGGCGCGCGATTATCCGTTTCTGGGCGAGGCCTGGGCACAGCGGATGATGCGCCATTACGGGCTGGAATCGCGCGAGATTTTGGGGACGGCGAAATCCGCCGCCGATTTGGGGCGCGATTTCGGTGCGACGCTTAGCGAAGCTGAGGTGATCTGGCTGATCGAAAAGGAATGGGCGCGTTCGGCTGAGGATGTGATCTGGCGGCGTACCAAACTCGGATTGCGTCTGAGCCCAGAGCAGGTCGCGACATTGGAGGAATTCGTGCTGCACCATGTCAGCACATTGGTCGCCGCTTAGGAGAGGGCGCGATCAAAGGGAGGAACTATGACGCTAGAACTCAAATCGGTGTCCAATTCGGTTGATGGGCGCAGGCAAATTCATCCGCTGGATATGGTCTTGCAGAATGTCACGGTGACGGTGAGCCATGACGCGCTGGTCAAAAGCTGGATGCGTAATTCCGCCCGATAAGATAGCGGGCCGGGGAGTGCCTCGGCCCCTTTTGCGCCTTGCGATGTGGCACTGGCAATCCATACTCGCCCCATCCCTATTCCCCAAACTGCGGACCCCGAACCATGACCCATATTTTAGCGATCGATCAGGGAACCACTTCGACGCGCGCGATCCTGTTTGACGGTGATCTGCGCCCGGTCACCTCTGCGCAACAAGAGTTTGCGCAGCATTTCCCCCGCTCGGGTTGGGTCGAACATGATGCCAATGAAATCTTGGACTCTGTTCTTGCGACCGCGCGTGAAGCGATTGACCGCGCTGGCATCGCGCCCTCTGATATCGCGGGCATCGGCATCACCAATCAGCGCGAAACGACCGTTGTATGGGACCGCGATACCGGGGAGCCGGTGCACAATGCGATTGTTTGGCAGGACCGGCGCACCGCTGACTATTGCCGTGAGCTGCGCGAGGCAGGGTTTGAAGAAACGATCACCTCGCGCACAGGGTTGCTGATAGATCCGTATTTCTCGGCCACGAAACTGCGCTGGATTTTGGAGAACGTCGACGGGGCTCGCGCGCGTGCGCAGGCGGGCAAGCTGGCTTTTGGCACGATCGACAGTTGGTTGATCTGGAAGCTGACGGGTGGCAAGGCGCATCTGACCGATGCGACCAATGCGGCGCGTACGATGCTGTATGATATTGCCAAGGGGCGTTGGTCACGCACGATTTGCGACCGCCTTGACGTGCCCATGGATATGCTGCCCGAAGTGCGCGATTGCGCCGCCGATTTCGGGATGGCGCAAAGCGATCTGCTGGGCGCTGAGATTGCGATCCTCGGTGTGGCGGGCGATCAGCAGGCAGCTTGCGTCGGTCAGGCGTGTTTCAAGCCGGGCATGTTGAAATCGACCTATGGCACGGGGTGTTTCGCGCTTCTGAATACGGGCGATCAGATGGTGCGCTCTGAGCATCGCTTGCTTAGCACAATTGCCTATCAGCTGGACGGCAAGGTGACCTATGCGCTGGAGGGCTCGATTTTTGTGGCCGGTGCGGTGGTGCAATGGCTGCGCGATGGTTTGCATATCATCGAGGCGGCCAGTCAGACCCAGACGCTCGCCGAAAGCGCGGACCCCAATCAAGAACTGATCATCGTGCCCGCCTTCACCGGCCTTGGCGCACCCTATTGGGAGGCAGAGTCGCGTGGTGCAGTTTTCGGCCTGACGCGCAATTCCGGGCCTGCCGAATTTGCCCGCGCCGCGCTGGAATCGGTCGGGTTTCAGACCCGCGATCTGTTGGCCGCTATGCAGGCAGATTGGGCCGATGACGCGCCACCGACGCTGCGCGTCGATGGCGGCATGACGGCGTCGGATTGGGCGATGCAGTTTCTCGCCGACATTCTGGGCGCGCCCGTAGATCGCCCCGAAGTGTTGGAAACCACCGCGCTTGGGGCGGCTTGGCTTGCGGGCCACAAAGCCGGGATCTACCCCGATCAAGAGGCTTTCGCCAAGTCCTGGGCCCTTGAGCGCACCTTCACCCCGCAAATGCCAGAACACGTGCGCGAAGCCCGTTATGCGCGCTGGCAAAAGGCGGTCAAAGCCACCATTGCCGCGATTTGATAAGACGGGCGTCCCTTGGGTGACGATCGCTGGCATTCGTGGCGATCCCAACCACCACTAGCACCGGCGCCGAGGCTACCAAGAACGCGCTCATCATGATGTCAGATCACGCCCGCAAGGTCAGCTTGCGGGCGTGATCTGACGCGCAATGGGGCGCGCATTTACGAAGGCTGCCCCATCAACACATCGCCAAATTCTTCGCGCAATTTGGTCTTGAGCACCTTGCCCGTGCTGCCAAGGGGCAGGGTTTCGATGAAAATCACCTTGTCGGGCACCTGCCAGCTGGGAATCTTGCCCGCATAGATCGCCAGAATCTCCGCCTCGGATACCTGAGATCGGATCGCGCGCTGCACGATCAGCACTGGGCGCTCGGTCCATTTTTCATGACGCGCAGCGATCGCGGCAGCATTGGCCACGCCGGGATGGGCGATTGCGATGTTCTCTAACTCGACCGTTGAAATCCACTCGCCGCCCGATTTGATGATATCTTTGGAGCGATCACGGATCCCCACATAGCCATTGGGGTCAAGCGTGGCGATGTCGCCGGTGTCAAACCAGCCATCGACCGTCAGCGCGCTTTCATCTTGGCCGAAATACTGCTCGACGATCCAATGGCCGCGGATCTGCAGCTCGCCTTGGGTTTTGCCATCGTTGGGCAGCACATGGCCTTGTTCGTCAACAAGGCGCAACTCAACCCCGAAGGGCGGGCGGCCTTGGCCAAAGCGGATTTCCTCGCGCGCGTGCTCATCCAGCTGGCTATGTTTGCGCAGCAGTTGATTGACTGACCCAAGCGGGCTGGTTTCGGTCATGCCCCAAGCGTGGATCAGTTCGACCCCGTAAAGGTCGCGGAACGCGCTGATCATAGAGGGGGGTAGCGCCGCGCCGCCGACCACCGTGCGCTTAAGGCTTTTGGCCTTTGATCCCGTCGCCTCCAGCCCGGTCAGTAGCCCCATCCAGATCGTGGGCACGCCAAGCGCAAGGCTGACCTCTTCGGCGTCGATCAGGCGCGCGAGGCTCTCGCCATCAAGCTTTGGCCCCGGCAGCACCAGTTTGCACCCCGTCATCGCCGCGACATAGGGAACGCCCCATGCGTTGACGTGAAACATCGGCACCACGGGCATCACCGTGTCACTGGCGCTGATACCAAGCGTATCGGGTTGGTTGCCACCCAAGCTGTGCAGCACGGTCGAACGATGGGTATAAAGAACGCCTTTTGGGTTGCCGGTCGTTCCCGAAGTGTAGCACAGCGACGAAGGCGTGGTTTCATCGAACTCGGGCCAGATATAATCGGCATCGCCCTCTGCGATCAGGTCGTCATAAAATAGCAGGCCGTCGATCTGGCTGGCTGCTTCTGCGTCATGCGGCCCCATCAGAACGATGGACTTCAACAATGTCAGCTGATCGCGCAGCGCCACGACGAGGGGCAGGAAGGTGCGATCAACGAACAGCACGCGATCCTTGGCATCATTGATGATATAGGTCATTTGCTGGGGCGACAGCCGCGGGTTGAGCGTGTGACACACCAGCCCCGCGCCCGACACGCCAAAGTAAATCTCCAGATGGCGGCGGTTATTCCATGCCAAGGTCGCACAGCGATCCCCCAGCGTCAGCCCGCGCCGTTCCAGCGCCGAGGCCAACTGGCGCGCATGGCCCATCACCGTTCCCCAGTTCGAGCGCCTGATCTCGCCTGCTATATCGACCGAGATCACCTCGGCATCGGCGTGATAGCGCTCGGCATGCGTGGCCAGCGCACTGATTAAAAGTGGCATATGCATCATTGAATTCATTGTATCCTCCCGCTCGGCAGCAAGCCGATTGCGTTCCCACGCCCAGAGTGATCGTCCTAGCGACGCTTGGGAAGACTCTTCTAAGATGCTGTGCAAAGATTAGTGGCGTGACGGTGCGTCAGAGACCGGCTTGGCTACAGCGCGACACGCGGCTCTGCGCGCCCGGCAATGGGGGTATCTAGCGCAAAGACGCAGCCTTGCGCGGCGTCGGGGTTGGTCATGCCCTCTTGCGCGGTGGTCACGAAAAGCTGGCGAAAATCAGGGCCGCCAAAGGCCGGACATGTACTATTGCGCCCAGCCACCGAAACCGCGCGATCAAAGCTGCCATCGGGCAAATAGCGCGCCACGCGCCCCGCACCCCATTGCGCATTCCACACCGCACCTTGCGCATCCGTCACCGCGCCATCGGGCTTGAGCCCCTCAGAGGTGAGATCGACAAAAACCTCGGGCGCGCCCTCGGGCCAGCCCTGCGCATCTAGCGCCAGCGTCATGATTTTGCCCGTTGGCGTGTCGGCAAAATAGGCGCGCCGCCCGTCGGGGGCAAAACAGATCGCGTTCGGGATCGTGAGATCGCGCAACAGCGGTTCCACCGTGCCGTTATAGTAGCGATAAATCGCGCCCGCCTTTGGCGCGGCGGGTTTGCCCATGGTGGAGGCCCAAAACCCACCCATCGGATCGGCCCGCCCATCATTGCAGCGGGTGTCGTCGCGCGTGGCCTCGATCGCGGCGATGGGTTCATGCCCGCCGGTCAAAATGTCGAACCGGCGCAGTCCGGTCTCGGTCGAGATCAGCAAAGTGTCGCGGTCAATCCAACCCGCCGCCGAGGCCATCTCGCCGATCTGCCATTCCAGCGGCTGATCGCCCGCGCGGCTCAGCAAGCGTCCGCGCAGGATGTCGAACCAGAAGAGCTGGCCGCGCTCGGGGTGCCAGAATGCCCCTTCGCCGAGGAAACAAGGGCGGGCGTCGTAGATCGTGGCGTTCATTGCGTAAAAACCTCGTCAAAGCGGGCGACGAGCGCGCGCGCATTCTGTGATACGATCTTGGCATCATCGCCGGGGCGATAGATTGCACTGCCAATGCCAAAACCCGCCGCCCCGGCGCGTTGCCAGTCAGCCATATTCTCAACCGAAACTCCGCCCACGGCATAAAGCGGCATCTCACGCGGCAAAACGGCAGACATCGCGCGCAAGCCCACTGGCCCGATCAGATCGCCGGGAAACAGTTTGAGCGCATCCGCCCCCGCAGCAATCGCGGCAAACGCTTCGGTCGGGGTCATCACGCCGGGATAGCTTTGCAGCCCTGCCGCCTTGGTTTCAGCGATCACCGCAGGGTCGCAATTTGGCGATACGATCAGGCGCGCACCCGTCGCCGCAACGTCGTGCACCTGCTGCGTGCTCAGCACGGTGCCCGCGCCGATATCAGCCTGCGCGCCGAAACGGTCAACCATCGCCTTGATGCTGACAAGCGGCTCGGGCGAGTTGAGCGGCACCTCGATGCGAGTGATCCCGGCGTCGATCAGGGCTTGGGTGACAGGCAGCGCCTCGGGCGGGGTGATCCCGCGCAGGATGGCGATCAGGGGGCGGCTCATGGGCAGGCTCCGATGGTTTTCCAGGCGGCGTGCAGCCCGGCGAGGGTGGTAGGTTCGGCTGGGTAGTCTTGCGTCTGCACGCCATTCGCGCCAAGGGCGCGGGCGTAAAGTGCGGCCAGTTTCGCAGTGCCGATCAGGGCGGCTGTTTGACCTGACCAAAGATCGCGCGTTGCCGCCAGTTCCCAGCCAATTAGCAAACCCGACAGGCGCGAGGCGGCGCTGATCGGATCAAGCCCGTTGAGCAAAGCCGCCGCGCGCAGGGCAAACAGCCCGCCATAGGCGCGCGCAGGATCGCCCAAAGCTTCGGCGCAGGCGGCATCAAAGGCCGATAGATCCGAGCCTTGCAGATCAAGCGTGTGACGCAGCACCGATTGCTGCGAAATCAGTTCAAACAGCTCGCCCGTCATGCAGCTTTGAAACCGCTCGATCCGGCCCGCCCGCAGGCGCACCCATTTCGTATGCGTGCCGGGCAGACAGACCACGCCGTCAAATTCGGGGGTCTGGGCCAGCAGGCCCGCGATCTGGGTCTCTTCGCCGCGCATCACATCGGGCGGGTCATCTTGGCGAATGCCGCAGGCGATATAGACCGGGCGGGGGGCGTGATCGGGAACCCGGATCAGATGCGCGCGCGGATCGGTCGGGGTCGGGTGATAGGGCGCTTCGCTCCAGCCCTGACGCGAGCCGACCATGCCGCAGGCGACAACGGGAATACCCGCCCAATCAGCGCCCCACTGGGCGATCTCTGCCTCAAGCACGGGGCCGAATTGTGCAGGGCTCAGCCGCCCCATTCCTTGATCGCAACTGCGCTTGGACAGCACGTTCTGCCCGCGCATCGCCCAAAGACGCAGATGCGTGGTGCCCCAATCCGCGGCGATCCACTCTGGGGTGGCGCTGATATCTGCGGCACTCATAGTCTTTCCCCTTCGATCACCCACATGGTTTGCGCCAATCCGCATGGCAGGGTGATGCCCTGAGCCATCAAGGCCTGCCCGCTTAATTCCAGCGCGCCCGTTTTCAACGCTGGCGCGCCGCGTGACAAGCCCGCAGCTTGCGCGCGGTTGCGCAACACCAGCCGATAGCGCGCCTGCGGGTCTAGCCCGCTCAGTTGCAGCGGGCGCGGCAGAATCTGCGCCGAGGTCTCGCCCTGACCGACAAAGACCACGAAACGCGCGCCATCTTCGGCCCGTTGCATTTCGGCGATCACGGCGGGGTCCGCAGCCTCAAGACGGAGGATATCCGCACGCGCGCGCCAGTCGCGATTGGCTTTCCACCAGGCCGTTACATCGCGCAGGACCTCGGCCTCGTCTTCGGTCAGCTCACGCGGATCCATCTCAAATCCCATATGGCGCTGGGCGGCAACCCATGCCCGCATTTCCATGTCGATTACCCGCCCCGAAGTATGACAGCGCCGTGGCCCGACATGGCTGCCCGTCACGACCATCGGCAGGAACAGCGCCGCGTCATGCTGAATGCGCAGCCGTTCAATCGCGTCATTGCTGTCAGACAGCCAGACCCGCGTCGTGCGTTCGAGAATGCCGAAGTCGATCCGCCCGCCCCCCGAGGCACAGCTTTCGAACTCCACCTGCGGATGGGCTATGCGCAACCGATCCAGCAGCGCATAGATCCCGCGAGTCTGGGCGGCGTCCGCATAGGGGAGGACGCGGTTGTGATCCCATTTTACGTATTCGATCGGATGTTGTGACAGCAGCGCGCTGATTGCGCTGAACAGGTGGTCGCGCACGTCCTTGCGCGCGATATCCAGCACGCGTTGCTGGCGGCCCTCGATCTGATCGGTGGGCCCAAGCAGCCAATCGGGATGGGCGCGCGCCAGATTGCTGTCGCGATTGACCATCTCGGGCTCGAACCACAGACCAAACCCCATGCCAAGCGCGTTTACATGCGCAATCAGCGGTCCCAATCCGTCGGGATATTTGCGCGGGTCGACCTGCCAATCGCCAAGGCTGGTCGTGTCATCATCGCGCCGCCCGAACCAGCCATCATCCAGCACGAAGCGTTCCGCCCCCAGTCCGGCGGCACGATCCGCGATCTCGCACAGCTCGGCCAGATCGTGTTTGAAATAGATCGCCTCCCAGCAATTGTAATGCACCGGGCGCGGCAGAGCTTTGGCTGGGATTTGCACGATCCGGTCGCGCAGATGGCGCTGAAACGCGACCGCGCATCCATTCGAGCCCGCCGCGGAATAGGCCGCATAAAGGGTCGCGGTTTCAAACTGCGTTCCCGGTGTCAGCTCGCTGCCCGAAGCATGGCCGAACTGGACCTGACGCCGCCCACCGGGCAGTTCCTCGGCCACCATTCGATGCCCGCCCGACCAGCCGTAATGAAAGGCGCGGGTTTCGCCGCTGGTTTTGGTCGCGCCGCGCGTGGGCAAAATGAGGCCAGGAAAATGTTCATGCCCGGTGCGCCCCGTGTGATTATCGCGCACACGCTGACCGGGGGCCCAAGGCGTGGCGGTGATTTGAAACTCACCACACCAGCGGCCGGAAAATTCGAGCATCTCGTCGCAAAGCTGTGGCGCGGGAAAGACCGGGGCTGCGAGCCAATGCAATGTGATCGGCGTCTCACTATCCAGTGTGGCACGCGCGGTGATCATTCCGGTGGCGGCGTCGAGCGCGAAATCGGCCCGATAGCTCACACCCAACGCCGCATCGCGATAGACCAGCACAAGCCGATCCGTGCGAACCTCTTGTGACGCGAAACGAAAGGCCGGGCGCAGCACGCGACCCTGCGCATCGTGCGCGATCAAACCCGGCTCTCCGGGGAAGGCTTGCGAGGCTTCGGGGCAGATCGACAGATCGGGGTTTTGATCGAGCATTCCGCCCGTCACATCGCCCTCGGTGCTGGCGGCCAGTTGCGCCAGATCCTCGCCCTCGGGCAGGAATGCGCCCCAGTAAATGATCGCGGGCAGGCGGTCGTCGCGGCTGGCCAGAACAAGGCTTTGGCGTGCGTCTTTCAGATGCCAAGTTCGGATCATTTCACCGCCCCGAGGGTCAACCCTGCAATAAAGTGTTTCTGCATCAGGAAGAACATCGCGACCGGAGGCAACGCCGCCAGAATCGAGCCCGCCGACACCAGTTGCCACGCTGCCACCCATTGCCCGTTCAGCGATTGCAACCCGGCGGTGATAGGCTGCGTATCTGCACCCGTGGTCAGCACCGTCGCCCAGAAATAATCGTTCCAGATGAAGGTAAAGATCAGCACCGACAGCGCGGCAATCGCCGGGCGCACCAGCGGCAGCACGATATGCCAGAAGATTTGCCACTCGCCCACACCCTCGACCCGGGCCGCCTCGATCAACTCGCGCGGCAGGGCCTTGATGAAATTGCGCATGAACAGGGTGCAAAACCCGGTTTGAAACGCGATGTGGAACAGCGCCAACCCAGTGATCGTGTCATAAAGCCCCATCTTCACCGTCAGGTCGCGCACCGGCACCATGAGGATCTGGAAGGGCACGAAATTGCCCGCCACGAAGATGAAAAAGATCAGCAGATTGCCTTTGAACTTGTATACTGCAAGCGCGTAGCCCGTCAGGCATGACAGCGCCACCGCGCCGATCATCGTCGGGATCGTGACCCGAAACGAGTTCAGCATGTAACTGGCGAAGGGCGAGTTGCGAAACACGTCGAGATAATTCGAAAACGCCAGATAGGAGGGCATCCCGAAATAGTTGCCCTGCGCAAGATCGCTAGAGGGGCGCAGCGAGGTCATCGCAACTCCCAGCAGCGGCAGCAGCCACAAGATCAGCATCACCGGTAGCGCGATCTTATAGGCGGTGCGCGCAGCGGGGCTCATGGTTTGGATCGGACGCGGAAACATCTTATAGCCCCCTTTCGTCGCGCCACATCTTCCAGATGAAGCCCGAGATGAAGATCATCATGATTGCAAACAGCACCACCGCGATCGCCGCGCCATAGCCCATGCGATAGCCATATTCCGACAGAGCTTGTTCATACATGTAATAGGACAGCACCCGCGATGAGCCGAATGGCCCCCCCGAGGTCATGATCGAGACCAGATCAAAGCTGCGCAAAGCTCCGATGATGGTGACCACCAGCGCGATAAACGTCGCCGGGCGCAGTTGTGGCAGCACGACATACCACAGCATCTTGAGCCCCTTTGCGCCGTCAAGGCGGGCGGCCTCGATCTGGTCGGGCGCGACAGAGTTCAGCCCCGTCAGATAGAGGATCATGCAATAGGCGATCTGGGGCCAAAGCCCGGCTGCGATGATGCCGTAAGTCACCAGATGAGGATTGGCGAGAATCGCGATTCCCGTCCCGTCGAGCCATTTCGTCAGCGCAAAGAACAAACCAAAGCCCGGCGCGTAGAACCACGAAAAGATTAGTCCGACCACGACCTGAGAGATCACGAACGGAAAGAAAAACAGCGATTTGTAAAGCCGTATCCCGCGCAGCTTCTGGTTCAGGAACAGGGCGATGAACAGCCCGGCCGGGATCGCCAGCATATACAAAACCAGCCAGATCACGTTGTTCTTCAGGCTCGTATAAAAGGCGTCATCGTCAAGCAGTTCGACGTAGTTTTCCATCCCGATCCAATGCTTCGGGCTAAGCCCGTCCCATTGGTAGAATGAAATCCACATCGATTGCAGGATCGGAATGATCACGTAGATCAGGAACATCAACATTCCGGGGGCCAAAAACAGCCACGGCGCGAGTTTGCGACTCAGGCGGCGGCGTTTGCGCGGGCCGGGAAGGCCGGAAGCTGAACCGGGAATGGCGGGTGCGGCGGTCATCGTCACGCTCCTCGATCTGCAAATTGGGTCAGACGTAACGACGCCCCGTGACAGGGCGCCGTCCTAAGATCGCGAAGATCAGTTCTTGTAGACGCGTTTGCGCATCTTCTCGAGCCGCTCAAGGATCGCATCCAGATGGTCGGGATAGGCCATGAATTCCTGAAAGCCCTCCATCCCAGCCTTGGCCATCGCGGCGGGCGCATCACGGTCAAAGAACTGCGCGATACCGCCATCTGCCGTCGAAAGGATTTTGAAGCCCGCCTGCAGATAGGGGTCGTCGCCCACCGTGCTCTGCACGTTGATGGGAAGCTGGCCCAACGTCTCATTCATCTTGGTCTGCACATCGGCACGCGCCACATAGGCGAGGAATTTCTTCGCATCCGCGACGTTCTTAGCCCCGGCGGGGATGTGAATCGTATCCGTCGGGGCTTCTTCGGCGCGCGGAATGCCCGGCGTAATCTCTGGGAAGTCCATGAATCCCAGCGTGTCATTCGTCATCCCGCCATCCTTGAAGGTGGCGACGGCGAAATTGCCCATCACATAGTTCGCAGCCTTACCCTGAACGATGTTGGACACCGCATCCTGCCAGTCGATCGCCGAGACATTGGGCGTCGTATAGGGCAGTACCTTGGCCCATTCGGCAAAGACCTTGCGCACGCGATCATCCGTCCACGGAATTTCGCCATTGGTCAGCTTCATGTGGAAATCATAGCCGTTGGTGCGCAAATCGAGATAGTCGAATATCCCCGCTGCGGGCCAAAGCGCCTTGGTGCCGGTGGTCAGGCAATCGATGCCCGCCGCCTTGAATTTTTTGCAATTGCTGATGAACTCGTCCCAAGTCTTTGGCACCTCGGCACCGACTTTTTTATAGACGTCTTTGTTATAATAAATGCCCCACTGGTAGTAGGTATAGGGCACACCCCATTGCTTGCCATCAATCGTCATCGACGACAGCGCGGGCGCAAGACTGTCCTTCAGCCCGTTCTCTTGCCAGACATCTGACACATCCATGAACTGCCCCGATTTGACGAAGGGGGCCATCCGGTTGCCCGCATACCAATTCGCCAGATCCGGGCTGTCAGCGGTCAAAAAGTTACGAATCGCCGTCTTGTAACCCTCGTGATCGAAGATGTTCACGACGACATGAACGTCTGGATTTTCCGCCTCAAAGCCTTTGATCAGTTGATCGAAAGCGGCTTTGGGCGCGGGGTCGGACGCGTCGGTATTCAGTGTCAGCGTGCGCTGCTGGGCCAATGCAGGCAGGGCCATACCGGCCACAAGCGCCGCAATGGCTGCGGTTTTCAAAAGTTTCATCGGTTCTCCTCCCGGTTTCTGCAAGCAAGGCTCCTAATTTAGTTCCATATGTTGAAACCTTGTTTTACATATTGAAATGCTGCCGTGAATCGCGCATCCTGTCAACAGTCCTGTGGAGGAGGCCTATGAGCAAACACGAACCCCAACCTGCGCATGAAGACGGCACTGTCGGGCGAACGCTTGGCGTACTGGACCTTGTTGCAGGCTTTGCGCGCCCAGTCCGGTTTGCAGAGTTGCTGCCGGTCTCGGGGCTGCCCAAGGCCACGCTGTATCGCTTTCTGCAAACGCTGACCAATCAGGGCATGCTGGCCTATGATGACGAACGCCAAAGCTACGCGCCGGGGCTGCGTTTGGTGCGTCTTGCACATGCGGCTTGGGCGCAAAGCTCGCTCGCGCCGGTCGCCGCGCCCTATCTGGATGCGCTGTCGGCCAAGACCGGGCAGACGCTGCATCTGGCGCAGCTTGATCAGGGCATGGTGCTCTATGTCGACAAGCGCAACGCCGCGCGCCCGGTCGAGATGTTCTCGCAATCGGGCAAGGTTGGGCCGGCGTACTGCACGGGCGTGGGCAAGGCGATGCTGGCCCATCTGGCCCCAGAGCCATTAGAGGCCGCCATCGCGCGCCAAAGCTTTCATCGCTTCACCGAGCATACTTTGGTCGATGCGCAGTCGCTGCGCAAAGAATTGGAGGCCATCCGCGTTCGTGGGTTCGCCTGGGATGCCGAGGAGCACGAACCCGGCATTCGCTGCATCGCCGCCCCCATCTTGTCGCAAAGCGGGCGCGTTCTGGGGGCCTTGTCGATCACGGCAGGCCAACGCGAGGGTCATGACGCGCTGGAATCATACGCGCCGCTTTTGCTTGAGGCAGCGCAGCAAATCGCAAAAGCCGCCGCTGCATGGCGCTTTCCAGAGCAAAACAGGGAGGACGGACAGTGAGCGGAGTTGCATTGCAAAAAATCGTCAAACGGTTTGGCGAGGCTGAGGTAATCCACGGTGTCGATCTGATGGTCGAGCCGGGGGAGTTTTGCGTTTTTGTTGGCCCGTCTGGCTGTGGGAAATCGACATTGCTGCGTATGATCGCGGGGCTCGAAAACACCAGCGGTGGCGCGATCCGAATTGGCGATCACGACGTCACCCATGCCGAACCTGCCGAGCGCGGCATTGCGATGGTATTTCAGACCTACGCGCTCTATCCGCATATGACGGTAGCCGAAAATATGGGGTTTGGCCTCAAGATGAACGGCCACCCCAAGGCCGAAATCGCCGCGAAAGTGCGCGAGGCGGCCGATATCCTCAAGCTGGAGCCGCTGCTGGATCGCAAGCCCGCCGCCTTGTCCGGCGGTCAGCGCCAGCGCGTCGCCATCGGGCGGGCCATCACGCGCGGGCCGCAGGTATTTTTGTTTGACGAGCCGCTCTCCAACCTCGATGCGGAACTGCGTGTCGAGATGCGCGCCGAGATCGCCCGGCTGCATCGCGAGATCGGCGCAACGATGATCTACGTCACCCATGATCAGGTCGAAGCGATGACGATGGCCGACAAGATCGTGGTGCTGCGCGCGGGCAATATCGAACAGGTCGGCGCGCCGATGGACCTGTATGACGACCCCGACAATCGTTTCGTGGCGGGCTTCATCGGCTCGCCCTCGATGAATTTCCTCGCCGGGAGGATCAAAGGTGGCGCAATCGAAGTTCCGGGACTGGAAAGCGCGATCAATGTGGCGCTGGCCCTGCCGCCCGAGGGCACCGAAGTCGAGGTCGGTTTGCGGCCAAATGCGCTCAAGATCGTCGCGGATGCGGGTGCTTTTGCTGTCGATATGGCGGAAAACCTTGGCGGCGTCAGCTATGCCCATCTGCGCGCGCCAAGCGGGGAACGCGTGATCGTGGAGACCGATCAGCGGCTTTCGACCGCAGGCGGCGGCACAGTCGGGCTGCGCTTTGACCCGGAAGATGTCTATGTGTTTCGCGCCGATACTGGCGCGCGCGTGCGCCCATGAGCCTTGCGATCGGTCTTGTCGGCTTGGGCGCGATTGCGCGCGCGCAGCACCTGCCTGCGCTTGAACAGGTTGACGGTGTGCATCTGGCCGCTCTGGCCAGCCGCAACGCGACGCTGCCCGATCTGCCCTGCTACCCCGATATCGACGCGCTGCTCGCAGCTCAGCCTGATATCGGTGCGATTTCGCTTTGCACCCCGCCGCAAGGCCGCTTCGATCAGGCGATGTCGGTGCTGCGCGCGGGGCGTCATCTGATGCTGGAAAAGCCCCCCGGCGCCACCGTCTCCGAAGTCGAGGCCCTGCGCGAGGAAGCGGCGCGCCGTGGGCTGACGCTGTTTGCAAGTTGGCATTCGCGCGCGGCAGTGGCGGTTGATTTGGCGCGTGCGTGGTTGGCCGGACAACGCCTGCGCGCGGTGCAGATCGACTGGCGTGAAGACGTGCGCAAATGGCATCCGGGCCAGCAGTGGATTTGGCAGGCGGGTGGCCTCGGCGTGTTCGATCCCGGTATCAATGCGCTTTCAATTCTGACTGCGGTTCTGGCCGATCCGGTGCGTTTGATCTCGGCAGACCTTTCGGTGCCAGAGGGGCGTGAAACCCCTATCGCGGCCAGCCTTGAGATGCGCGCGGGCGCGGTGCCAATCGGGGCCAATTTCGACTGGCGTGAAACTGGCGCTGAGCTATGGCGCATCCAGTTCGACACCGACGAAGGTCGCGCAACGCTTGATCAGGGCGGGGCGCGCTTCGCGATTGACGGGCGGGTGCAGCCGGCTCCGGACCGTTCAGAATATGCTACGCTTTATGCCCGGTTCCGCGATCTGGTTGCGCGGGGCGAAAGGGATGTCGATGTCACGCCGCTGCGGTTGGTCGCGGATGCGTTTCTGTGTGGTCGCACGCAGCAAGTTGAACCGTTTCAAGAGGTGCCCCATGGCTGAGCCAATGTGCAAAATCGCGCTGCCCTCGGGCGTGCAGGCCGTCATTCTACCCTTTGGCGCGGTGCTGCATTCGCTGCAAGTGCCGGATCGGGATGGAGTTCTAGGCGAGGTGCTGATGGGTCCGAAAGACCCGCGCGATCATCGCCACGCGCGCGGATTTCATGGCGCAACGGTGGGGCGGTTTGCCAATCGCATCGGCTCTGCGCGCTTTACGCTCAACGACGAGACATGCGATCTAAGCGCGAATGAGGGCCCGACCTGTTTGCATGGCGGTATTGATGGGTTTGATCGGCGCGATTGGCAGGTGCTTGATCACCGCGCCGACAGGGTGACTTTGGGGCTTTTCAGTCCTGATGGCGATCAGGGCTTTCCCGGTGATCTGGAGGTCGAGGCCGAGTTTGCCCTGTCCGAGCCGGGCACGCTGACCCTGACCTATCGCGCCCGCGTCTCGCGCGCCTGTCCGGTTTCGATTACTTCGCATGGCTATTTCAACCTCGCCGGGGGAGGGCCGGTGCGCGATCATCTGCTTTGTATCAACGCGCAGCGCTATTTGCCCGTTGATGCCGCCTTGATCCCGCTGGGCGCGCCCCGGCCAGTGGCTGATACGATGTTTGATTATCGCGCGCTGCGCCCGGTCTTGCGGCAAGGTGATCCGGGCATTGATCATTGCTTTTGTCTGGAGGTCGGCGAAGAGATGCATGAGGCCGCGACGCTGTATGACCCTGTCTCGGGTCGGGTCATGCAGATTGTGACGAACCAGCCGGGCTTGCAGCTATACACGGTCAATAGCCCCGCAGTCGGCGTGCCCGTGAATCACGCGCTGTGCCTTGAACCGCAAGCCTGGCCAGACGCGCCCAATCGCCCCGATTCTCCCAATGCCATCCTGGAACCCGGCGAAAGCTATTTCCATCAAACCCGGCTGGCATTCACCACGAGGTCAAAATGAAAATCACCGCCATCGAAACATTCATCGTCCCGCCGCGCTGGTGCTTTGTGAAAATCTCGACCGATGAGGGGATCAGCGGCTGGGGCGAACCGGTCCTTGAGGGGCGCGCGGCGACCGTTGCAGCCTGTGTCGAGGAACTCTCGGACTATCTGATCGGCAAGGATCCCGGCCATATTCAGGACCATTGGACGGTGATGTATCGCGGCGGATTTTATCGCGGCGGCGGCATTCATATGTCGGCCATTGCGGGCATTGATCAGGCACTGTGGGACATCAAGGGCCGCGCGCTAGGCGTGCCGGTGCATGCGCTTTTGGGTGGCCAGCAGCGTGATCGCATTCGGGTCTATAGCTGGATCGGCGGCGATCGTCCCGGCGACACCGCGAACATGGCGCGCGAATGCGGTGAGCGCGGCTTCACGGCGGTTAAGATGAACGCCACCGAAGAGCTGCAATTCATCGACAGCCACGCCAAAATCGACGCCGTTCTGGCGCGCGTGCAGGCGATCCGCGAGGCGATGGGCCCCGATTTCGGGATCGGGATCGACTTTCACGGTCGGGTGCATCGCCCGATGGCCAAACAGCTTGCCAAAGAGCTGGAACCATTCAACTTGATGTTCATCGAAGAGCCGGTTCTGAGCGAACATGCCGAGGTGCTGCGCGAGATCGCCAATCATTGCGCAACGCCGATTGCATTGGGCGAGCGGCTCTATTCGCGCTGGGATTTCAAGGAGGTTCTGGCAGGCGGCTTCGTCGATATCATCCAGCCCGATCCCAGCCATTCCGGCGGCATCACCGAGACCTTCAAGATCGCCGCGATGGCCGAGGCCCATGATGTTGCGCTGGCGCTGCACTGCCCTCTGGGGCCGATCGCGCTGGCGGCGAACCTGCAACTGGATGCGGTCTGCTACAACGCCTTCATTCAGGAACAATCGCTGGGCATTCACTACAATCAGGGCTCGGATTTGCTGGATTACCTGATCGATCCCAAGGTGTTCGCCTATCAAGACGGCTTTGTCGCGATCCCGCAGGGGCCGGGGCTTGGCATTGAGGTCAACGAGGACAAGGTGCGCCAGGCCGCCGCCGAAGGGCATCGCTGGCGCAACCCCATCTGGCGTCATGCCGATGGCAGCTTTGCGGAGTGGTAAGATGCGCAAGATCACCAAACTGAACACCGACTGGCACTTTACTGAAGGGTTCGAGCCGGACTGGACGCAGGCAGCGATGCAAGGCGCGCGCGTGACGCTGCCTCATAACGCCGTCGACCTCGAGATGAGCTATTTCGACGAGCGCGCGTTTCAGCGCGTCTTCACCTATCAGCGCGAGATTGACTGGCAGCCCGATTGGACGGGCAAAGTCGTGCAGTTGCGCTTTGACGCGGCGATGGTGGATGCCGTGGTCTGGGTGAACGGGGTCGAGGTGACGCGCCACCGCGACGGGTACACGCCGTTTACCGTGCCACTGGAAAATCCGCTTGGGTCGGGAATAATCCGCGTGACGGTGCGCATCGACGGCAGTGAAAACCCCGAGATCCCGCCTTTTGGCGGACGGATCGACTATCTGACCTATGCCGGGATTTATCGCGATGTCTGGCTGGAAGTGCTTCCTGCGCGCCATATCCAAAGCCTCAAGATCGAGACGCCTGATGTGCTGGCAAGCCAGAAGCGCGTGGTGGTGAAGCTCGAAACGTCACAACCCGGCGCCGTGGACCTGGTGCTGCGCGATCCCGAGGGCGTGGAAATTGCGCGACGTGAAACGGTTGTTTCTGATAATATTGAATTTTCTGATTTATCGAAAATAACGCTCTGGTCCCCCGAGACTCCGGCGCTTTACACGCTAGAAACCACGCTGCCCGATAGCGGTGATCGTCTCGTTCAGCGCTTCGGTTTTCGCGACGCAATTTTCACCCCCGACGGGTTTTTACTCAACGGCGAACGGGTCGTGCTGCGCGGGTTGAACCGCCACCAAAGCTTTCCCTATTCTGGCTATGCACAGGGCCAGCGCAGCCAAGAACGCGACGCCGAGATTTTGCGCTTTGATCTGGGCTGCAATATCGTGCGCACCTCGCATTATCCGCAAAGCCCGTATTTTCTGGATCGCTGTGACGAGATCGGCCTGATGGTCTTTGAGGAGATCCCCGGCTGGCAACATATTGGCGGCGCCGGCTGGCAAGATGAATCGGTTGAAAATGTCGGGCGGATGATCCGGCGCGACTGGAACCACCCCTCGATCATCATCTGGGGCGTGCGCATCAATGAAAGCCGCGATGCGGATGACTTCTACTACCGCACCAACGCGCTCGCCCATGACCTTGACCCAACCCGCCCCACTGGCGGCGTGCGCTGCATTCCCGACAGCCATCTGCTCGAAGACGTCTATACGATGAATGATTTCGTTCTGGGCGAGTTCGAAAGGCCCGGCACGAACCGCCCGCGCATGGGCTTGCGCGATCAGCAAGAGGTGACCGGGCTGCCCAACCGCGTGCCCTATCTGGTGACCGAATATAACGGCCATATGTATCCCACCAAGGCGGGCGATCCCGAACATCGCCAGCACGAACATGTGCTGCGCCATCTTGAGGTGCTAAACGCCGCGCATGACCCGGATGCCGGGATCGCGGGCTGCATTGGTTGGTGCATGTTTGACTATAACACGCATAAAGATTTCGGCGCAGGCGACCGGATTTGCCATCACGGCGTGATGAGCATTTTCCGCGAACCGAAATTCGCTGCCTATGCCTATGCCAGTCAGATGCCGCCCGAGGATAAGATCGTGATGGAGCCGGTCACCGTCTGGGCGCGCGGCGAGCGCAATATCGGCGGCGTGCTGCCCCTGATCGTGCTGAGCAACTGCGATGAGGTTGAGCTATCTTATGCCGATGTCGTCAAGCGCGTCGGTCCCGACCGCGACCGCTTCCCGCATCTACCCCATCCACCGATCATCATCGATCATCGCCATTTCACCGAGGCCGAGCTGGGTCAGTGGGGCGAAAGCTGGCATGGCGGCAAGGTCACCGGGTTCGTAAACGGAAAACCGGTCACCGAGCGGATTTTCCCCGCCGATGCGCTGTTTACGGCGCTTGAGGCTTCCCCAGACGTGACCCGCGCCGAGGCCGCGCCCGATGACGAAATTCGCGTCATGATCCGCGCGCGCGATCAGGCGGGCAACAAGCTGCACTTCCTCAATGAGCCGGTGTTTCTAAGCGTCGAGGGCCCTGCTCGGTTGATCGGCCCGGCTTGTCCGGTGCTGGCGGGGGGCGCAACGGGCTGTTGGCTGCGACTGAGTGGCGATCAGGGCACCGTGCGTCTGACAGCGCGGCTGCGCGATCAAAGCGTGCAGAGCGAAATTGAGATCGTTGCGCCCGGAATCGCAAGCCACGGCCCCATAACTCGACCAAGGTCCGGAGGCGAGTAAGGGCGTTGAAGCCCCACAGATGGTTTTGCGCTGGGGCGCGACGAGCCCCGCCAAAGCGGGGCTTGGTCATCTTGTGCGATCACCAAGCCCCGGTCCTTAGACAAAGCGGTTCCAAAGGTTCTCTAGCCGCTCTTGTCGGCCAGATCGCGGGGCGGGGTTGATCCCTTGACTGCGCACCCGCGCCTCGATTGTCGCAAGATCAGAGGTCAGCATCGCTCGGTTCTCGGGCGCGTCCCAACCCGCATAACGGGCCTTGCGGGCCTCTTCCAACGCGCCATCTTCCAGCAGCGCCGCAGCCGCCTTGAGCGCGCGCGCGCAAACATCCATCGCGCCGACATGGGCTGCGATCAAATCCTCGGGATCCAGCGATTGACGGCGCAGTTTGGCGTCGAAATTCGTCCCGCCCGTGGTAAAGCCACCCGCCTTGAGCACCTCGTAATAGGCGCGCGCCATCTCGGGGACGTTGTCTGGGAATTGATCGGTATCCCAGCCCGATTGATAGTCGTTGCGGTTCATGTCGATCGAGCCGAAAATCCCCAGCGAGGCCGCCAGCGCCAGCTCATGTTCAAAGCTGTGCCCAGCCAAAATCGCGTGGCCCTGCTCGATATTCACCTTCACTTCGTTCTCAAGCCCAAAGCGTTTGAGGAACCCGTAAACCGTGGCGACATCGTAATCATATTGATGCTTGGAGGGTTCTTGCGGCTTGGGTTCGATCAGGATCGCGCCTTTGAAACCGATCTTGTGCTTGTAATCGACCACCATCGACAGGAACGCCCCGGCCTGCTCGGCCTCGCGGGTCAGGTCGGTGTTGAGCAGCGTCTCATAACCCTCTCGCCCGCCCCAAAGCACGTAGTTCTCGCCACCCAGCTTGTGGGTCGCATCCATGCAAGTTTTCACCGTCGCGGCGGACCAGGCGAACACCTCGGGATCGGGGTTGGTCGCAGCGCCAGACATAAAGCGGCGATGCGAAAACAGGTTCGCCGTGCCCCAAAGAAGGCGCGTCTTTGAGCTTTCCATCTTCTGTGCGAAGTAATCGACGATCTCTTCGAGATTGCGCGTATTTTCGGCGAAATCCGCGCCTTCAGGGCGCACATCGGCATCGTGAAAACAAAAGAAAGGCGCGCCGAGAATATCGAACATCTCAAAGGCCACATCAGCTTTCAGCTTGGCCAAATCTATCGTGTCGCCAAACCAAGGGCGCTCAAAGGTCTGGCCGCCAAACGGGTCGCCGCCGGGCCATGCGAAACTGTGCCAATAGGCGACGGCGAAACGCAGATGATCGGCCATCCGCTTGCCCATGACGATCTCGTCTGGATTGTAATGGCGAAAGGCCAGATCGCTGCTGGCGTCGAGGCCTTCGTATTTGATCGGAGTAATGCCGTTGAAAAAGTCCGTCATGTCAGTCCCTTGATGGCTAAAGCTGCGGCGCGGTAGCGCGCGTGACCTGCGTCGAATGCGTCAGAAAGGGCCGCGACGGGTTCGATCACGGCCGAGATTGTGGGAGGGGTGGCGATCTCGGCACCGGCCCCGGTGGCGGCCATCATGCCCAGCCGCGCCGCGCCGAACGCTCCGCCGAAGTCCCCTGCTACTGGCAGCGAGACGGGCGTGCCCAGCGCGGTGGCAATCGCCTGACACCAATAGCGCGAGCGCGACCCGCCACCGACCGCCAGAAGGCTTTCGATCCGGGTGCCGGTCGCGGCCAGCGCATCGCGGCAATCGCGGATCGCAAAGGTCACCCCTTCCAGAACGGCGCGCGTGGCCGCCGCCCGGTCGGTCGCATGCTCCAACCCGATGAACGCGCCACGGATCGCGGCATCGTTGAGCGGCGTGCGCTCTCCGCCGAGATAAGGAAGGAAGCGGGTTTTGCCCGGAGCCGCCAGATCGCCCAGCGCATCGGTCAGATCGGCCACATCCGTATTCAGCAGCCGCCCATACCAATTCAGCGCGTCGGTTGCGGCCAAGATCACGCCCATCTGGTGCCAGGTATCAGGAAGGGCATGGCAAAAACTGTGCACGGCACTGGCTGGGTCGGGCTGATAGCCGTCATTGGCGGCGAACAGCACCCCCGAGGTGCCCAGCGAGACAAAGGCCTGCCCCGCCTTGACCACGCCAACACCGATCCCCGAGGCGGCATTGTCGCCGCCCCCGCCCGCTACGACCACGTCGCGCCCAAGGCCAAATCGCGCCGCCAATTCGGAGCGCACCACGCCCGAAACCTCCGAGCCCTCGACAAGACGCGGCATCTGCTCGCGGCGCATGTCGGTGGCGGATAAAAGCGCATCCGACCAATCGCGCGCGCCGGTATCAAACCAGCTTGTGCCCGCGGCGTCCGACATCTCGGCCACGTGTTCGCCAGTCAGCCAGAAACGCAGGTAGTCTTTGGGCAAAAGCACCTTCGACACCTTGGCGAATGTCTCGGGCTCATGCCGGGCGATCCAGACAAGTTTCGGCGCGGTAAAGCCCGGAAACACGATATTCCCGGTGATCTGGCGAAACTGCGGGTCGCCATCCAGCTCGGCAGCCTCGCGATGGGCGCGGGTGTCGTTCCATAAGATGCAGGGCCGCAACACATCGCCCGACGCGTCCAGCAAGGTCGCGCCGTGCATCTGCCCCGACAACCCGATCCCACGCACCTTCGAGAGATCATGTGCGGCCAAGGCCCCCAGCACCGCTTCGGTCGCGCGCAGCCAGTCGGCGGGAGATTGTTCTGACCAGCCTTCTTGCGGGCGTGAAACGCTCAGCGGATGTGTGGCTTCGGCCAGCACATGCTGAGCGTCATCCATCAGAATGCCTTTCAGCCCGGATGTGCCAAGATCCAATCCAAGAAACATTATGCCTCCGGTTTCTTACCCAAGATGATCATGCCAAGGATATCCTCATCGGTGACCTCATCGACATTCACAGTTCCGACAAGTTGGCCGTTTTTCATCACGCTTGCGCGGTCACACAGGCGCATCACGTTGTGGATGTCATGTTCAATCAGGAAAATCCCAAGCCCCTGCGCTTTTAGCTCTTCGATCAACTCGGCCACCATCTGCGTCTCGTGCGGGCCAAGGGCGGCGGTGGGTTCATCCATGATCAGGATGCGGGCGTTGAAATAGACCGCACGCGCGATGGCCACCGATTGCCGCTGACCGCCCGAAAGCGCCTTTACCGGGTCTTTGAACTTACGGAAATTGGGGTTGAGACGGCCCATGATCTTGCGCGTCTCGGCCTCCATCCGGTCGTCATCGACAAAGCCGCCGGGGCCGGTGATCTCGCGCCCCAGAAACAGATTCGACGCCGCATCAAGGTTATCTGCCAGCGCCAAGGTCTGATAGATCGTCTCGATGTTGCAGTCGCGCGCATCGCGCGGATTGCGGATCTCGGCCTTCTCGCCATTGATGAAAATCTCACCCGAATCCATCTGGTAAGCACCCGAGAGGCATTTGATCAGCGTCGATTTGCCCGCGCCGTTATGGCCCAAAAGCCCCACGACCTCGCCGGGGAACAGGTCGATCGTGACGTGATCGACCGCCTTGACCCCGCCAAAGGCAATCGAGATGTTGCGCAGTTCGACAAGCGGTGTGCCGGTGCGATCGAGTGTAGAGGTTTGCGTCATGCTCATGCTGGCCCCGCTCATTTGATGTTGCGCCGATAGATCGTGTCGATGAACACCGCGAGCACCAGAACCGAGCCCACGACAATCTGCTGCACCGCTGAATCAAAGCCGATCAAGACCATGCCGGTTTGCAGCGATTGCATCACAAAAGCGCCCAGAATTGCGCCGTAAATCGTGCCCACCCCACCTGCAAGCGAGGTGCCACCAATCACGGCAGCGGCGATGACATACAACTCATCCAGCGTACCCAGCGAGTTCGTCGCAGAGCCAAGCCGGGCCGAGGCGACGACCGCCGACAGACCCGTCAGGAACCCCATCAACGCGAATATCTTGACCGTCATCATCTTGGTGTTGATGCCCGCCAGTTCCGCCGCATCCGGGTTGCCGCCAATGGCCAGAACATAGCGGCCAAAGCGCGTCCGGTTCAGCAAGATCGTCATCGCGATGCCCACGCCCACTAGGATCAGCACCGGGATCGCAAAGCCATGCGAGATGAACAAACCGCCATCGGGGATCTCAAGATTATTGGCCTTGGCATATTGGCGCACGATCCCTTTGGGCCAAGGATAGGCATTCACCACAAGGACCGCGCCGATGACAACACCGCAGCCTATCATGCCAAGCACGCCCTCGGCCCAAAGCGGGCGCAGCGGGAATTCATAGGATCGGCGGCGTTGGCGGCCCTGCCACAACAGCCACACGATACCGATGCAAAACAGGATGCCGACGATCCAGCTGCCCATCTCGCCAATCGCGCCATAAGGCCCGCCGCCGAGCAGCTTGAAGGTCTCATCGAGCGGAGAGATCGTTTCGCCACGGGTGATCAAATAGGCCGCGCCGCGCCAGACCAAGAGCCCGCCCAGCGTCACGATAAAGGCGGGCACCTTGCCAAAGGCGATGATCGCCCCGTGGAACGCGCCAATCAGCGCCCCCGTCGCCATGCCGATGATCGCAGCGATGATCCAGATCAGCGGGCTGCCAAAACCGATCAAACCGGGAAGCACATGAACCTGCACCACCCCCATCACGACCGCGCAAACCCCAAGGATCGAGCCCACCGACAGGTCGATATGACGGGTGATGATCACCAGCACCATCCCTGTCGCCATGATCCCGATCGAGGCGGTCTGAACGCTGAGGTTCCACAGGTTGCGCGGGGTCAGGAAGGCGCCAAAGCCTTTGAACAGCGCGCCATAAAGATGAAAGCCGATCCAGATCAACGCGAGTGCGCCGATCATGCCAAGCAATCTTGTGTCGATTTCGGTGGCGCGCAGAAAGCGGCCAAACACGCCCGGGCGCGGCGATGCGCCGTCTTGCCGCGGGGCGGAATTGGTCTGGGTCATGATCTGATCCGGAAAATTGATGCAGGCGCCGCAGGGCGCCCCTTGTCAGGGAAACGGGTCCGGCGCATTGGCAGCGCCGGACCCAAGACCGGGGCTTATTCGCAGCCCATCACGCCTGCCATCGCGCCTTCGCAAGCCTGCTCTTTCGAGATATGGCCCGCGTCGATCACGACATTGAGGTTGTCTTTGGTGATCGGGGTCGGTGAGAGGAAGATCGCGTCCATCTCGACGCCTTTTTCACCGCCGGACCACTTCTGCACGCCGTCAACGGCATCCATTGCGGTGCCACCGGCCAGCGCAACCGCGATATCGGCCGCTGCCTTGCCCAGTTGACGCGAGTCCTTCCACACCGAAACGGTCTGGGTGCCTCGCGCCACACGATTCAGCGCGGCAAGATCGCCGTCCTGACCGCCGATCGGAACATTGAGACCCTGCGCCTGAAGCGCAGCAATCGCACCGCCCGCCATGCCGTCATTTTCGGCCAGCACTGCGTCAACATTGTTGTTGTTGGCAGTCAGGATCTGCTCCATGTTTTTCTGCGCGTTGTCGGGCTTCCAACCATCGGTAAAGCTCTCGCCAACGATCTTGATCTTGCCGCTGTCGATGGCGGGCTGAAGCACCTCCATCATACCCGACAAAAGGAACGCCGCATTCGGGTCGCCCTTGTCGCCCTTGACGATGGCGTAGTTGCCCTCGGGCTGCACCTTCGAGACTTCTTGCGCGATGATCGTGCCCACGCCCTTGTTGTCAAAGGTCAGGTAAAAGGCGCGCGGGTCTTCGATCAGGCGGTCATAGCCGACCACGGAAATCCCCTCATTCGCGGCCTTGTCGATCGCCGGACTGATCGCGTCTTTATCGACTGACAGAATGATCAAAGCGTCGGCTCCCTGCGCAATCAGCGCCTCGACGTCGGTCAACTGTTTGGCAGCCGAGTTCTGCGCATCGGCAGAAATATACTTATTGCCGCCCGCTTCGAGCGCGGCTTTGATAGCGGCCTCGTCGGTTTTCCAGCGTTCTTCTTGGAAATTCGACCAGGATACCCCGACCGTCATCTCCGCAAAGGCCGAGGTCGAAAGACCGACCGTCAGTACGACGGCGGCCAGAATGGATTTATGCATTTTTTCCTCCCTAGATGGCCCAAAGGCCTCCCGATGGACTCACCGGAACGTGAAAGAAGGTGCCGCGATTAATTTTAGTTGTCAAAATAAAAATTCAGCGAAACACTAGAGAGGTGTTATTCCAGAGCTTGTTTTCGCTGCGTTGCGGCGCAATCTTGGGCGAACTGGGCGCGAATGGTGCTAATTTACTTAACTGACCAAAGGAAATAGCGGATGATCTCGCAGCGCAGCACAGAGAATACCGCCATTGGCTGCGGCCCGCTGATTCTGCCCCTCGCCAACCCGACCCGCCCTTTGCGCCAGCAAATCTTTGAACGCGTGCGCGCTTCGGGCGAGATTGCGCGGGTGCAATTGGCCAAAGATCTTGGGGTCAGCCCGGCCTCCGTGACCACCATCACTTCGGAATTGATCGAGGGGGGGCTGCTCGAAGAAAGCACCGCGCCGCGCGACACCGAAAGCGCGCGCGGGCGTCCGGCGGTGTCGTTGCGGGTGCGCCGAGGCACGCATCATGTCGTGGGCATCAAGCTGTCGGATCGCGAACATACCGGGGTCATCGTGGATTTCGCGGGCAATGTCGTGGCCTCTGCCGCGATTGAGCAGGCCCCCGGTGCGCTGGACCCGCAAGCGGTTGTCGAAGCGGCCGCCGATCTTGTCGCGACGCTGTGCAGCCGCAGCGGCCTTGCGGTGACAGACTTCCGCGCCTTGGGTCTGGGTGTTCCCGGCTTTGTCGACGGGACAAGCGGTATCGTGCACTGGTCGCCGATCCTCGATACACGGCACTTCCCGCTGCGCAGCGCCGTGCAGGACCGGCTTGGCATCCCGACGCATATCGACAATGACGCCAATCTTGTGACGCTGGCCGAGCTGTGGTTCGGGGCAGGGCGTGCATTGTCCGATTTTGCCGTGGTCACAATCGAGCATGGTGTCGGGATGGGCTATGTCATCAATCATCAGCTGTATCGCGGTGCACGCGGCATGGGGATGGAGCTTGGCCATACCAAGGTTCAACTGGACGGGGCGCTGTGTCGCTGCGGTCAGCGCGGCTGCCTTGAGGCTTATTTGGCCGATTATGCGCTGGTGCGCGAGGCCCGCACGGCGCTCAATATCTCGACGCTTGAGACGCGCTCGGTCGGGGTCATGCTGGAAAGCCTGTTCGATCACGCCAAGGCCGGGAACGGGGCCGCCCGCGCGATCTTTCGCCGTGCCGGGCGCTATCTTGCGCTGGGCCTGTCCAATGTCGTGAACCTGTTTGATCCGCAATTGCTGATCTTGTCGGGAGAGCGGATGCGCTATGATTATCTTTATGCGCGCGACACCTTGTCGGAGATGTCCGAGATGATGCTTGATACCGGGCGCACGCCGCCGCCGGTGGAAATTCACGCCTGGGGCGATCTGCTTTGGGCGCATGGAGCTGCGGCGCTGGCGCTGCATGAGGTGACTGAGCAGATGCTGGGACAAGCACGGGAGATGGCCGCCCAATGACACCGCGTCGCGCCCTTTGCCTGATCGCTCTGTCTGCGATGATCGCGGCCCCCGCATGCGCCGATCCCGCGTTTGAAAATGACGCAGGTGGGCTGCCCTTCGCGCATGTCTATTCCGGTGGATGGGAGCATTTCGTCGGTGGCGGCGTCGCGGTGTTTGACTGCAATGGCGATGCCAAGCCCGATCTTTTCGCGGCAGGCGGAAGCGGCCCGGCAGCCCTGTTCGTCAACCGCTCTGAGCCCGGCGGGGCGCTGCAATTCGCTGACGGCCACGCGCCCGAAATCCTTGAAACCACCGGTGCCTATCCGCTGGATATCAACGGCGACGGGGTCATGGATTTGGCCGTTCTGCGGGTCGGGGCGAACCAGTTGCTGCGCGGTTTGGGCAATTGCCAGTTTGAGGATGCGACTGCCACTTGGGGGCTGCCCAGCAATGACGCCTGGACCACCGCCTTCACGGCCACATGGGAGGCAGGCCAAGCCCGCCCCACCCTGTTCTTTGGCAATTACGTGGATCGCGCCAACCCCGATGGTCCGTTTGAGGCCTGCGACCGATCGCAGCTTATCCGCCCGGACGGTGAGGGGTATGGCCGGGTCGAGCAGATCGATCCGGGCTATTGCACGCTGTCGGCGCTGATCTCGGATTGGCAGCGCAACGGGGATCCGCAACTGCGCCTGTCGAACGATCGTCACTATTATGTGCACGGCGGCTATGAGCAGATGTTCGAGCTGTCCCCTCTGCACGAGCGCCCCGATTGGAAACATGTTTCGCTTTGGGGGATGGGCATCGCCAGCCGCGACATCACCGGCGATGGCCTGCCCGAGGTGATGATGACCTCGATGGGCGATCAACTGCTGCAATTTAATCGCGGCACCGGGTTTGAAAACGCGCCATTCGCCATCGGCACCTATTCGCAGCGTCCGTTTCTCGGCGATGACGGCCGTCCCTCGACCGGCTGGCACGCGGAATTCGGCGATGTGGATAATGATGGGCGCGCCGATCTGTTCATCGCCAAGGGCAATGTCGATCAGATGCCCTCGAACGCGATCCACGACCCCAACAACCTGCTGATGCAGCGCGCGGATGGCACATTCGTCGAGAAAGCCGATGTCGCGGGCATTGCCACGACGGATCGCTCGCGTGGCGCGGCACTGGTTGATCTGAACGCGGATGGGCGGCTTGATCTGGTCGTGATGAACCGCCGCGCACCGATGGAGCTGTGGCGCAACGTGACCGCAGACACGGGCCATTGGGCGGGCGTTGCGCTAAGTCAGCCCGGACCCAACCGTAACGCGGTCGGCGCTTGGGTCGAGATCCGCAGCGATGGCCGGGTGCAATCGCAAGAAGTGACCGTAGGCGGCGGCCATGCCGGTGGCCAGGCGGGGCCCTTGCATTTCGGATTGGGGGCCATGACCCAAGCCGAGGCGCGCGTGATCTGGCCCGATGGTCGCGTCGATAGCTGGCGGTCGATTGCCCCGGATCGCTGTACGCAGATCAGCCGCGCCGATTAGCGATCGACGGGCAACCCGCTTGGCACCGTGGCGGGAATGCCCATGCGCCCCTGCAATGCCACCGGATCGCTGAGGGTCGCGAGAAACGCCATCAGTGCCTCAATCTGCGGCGGCGTCAGCGTGATGCCTTTGCCCGCAGCGGCCGCGATGTCCGCCACCTGCGTGGGGTCCTCCATCACCGCCCAGTCGGGTTTGGTGTTGGGCAGAACCGGCAAGATCACTGCCCGCTGATACCCCGCAAGTGCCGCCCCTCTGGCGGCATGATCGGCCAAAAAGACGCGTAGATCGTCATGCGCGCCCGCATGCCCCCAAGGCCCGGTCTGCAAAACGTTGCGCAGGCTTGGCGTGCGAAAGGCAAAGCGGTCTTCGCGGCGTCCGGTGACCCGCATCCGTCCCTCATCGCGCGAATGGCTTTCAAAGCGTTCGGCCTTGCCCGGCCCGATCTGCGGCGCTCCCATCGCGTGAAACGCCTGATCGCTCAGGAAGGGGCCGGAGTGACAACGCGCACAGCCTAAATCCCCATAAAACATCTGCGCGCCCACGGCGGCCTGCCCTGTAAGCGAGGTCTCATGGCGCAAGGCGGCATCGAACGGGCTTTGATCCGAGCGCCATTCATAGGCGACAAAGGCCGCAATCGCGTTGGAAATATCGGTGAAATCCAGCGCCCGACCGGCGGCGATCTCGGGATAGACCAGCCCAAATCGGGTGGCATAATCGGGCACGCCTGCAACCCGCGCGGCAATCTTGTCCCACGCCCCACCCGGCCCGGTGATGCGACCCGAGCGCACCGCCTTGGAGATCTCGTTTTCGGAATAATGCCCTGCCATCTCATCAGGCGACAGAACCGGAAACATCGTCTGCGCCGACAGGACCGAGGCAAAGCCGCTCACCATCTCGTCTTCCATCGGCGTGCGCAGGCCCGACGGGCGCGTTGGATCGGCCTCGATCCGGCCGTCATCGAACAGCCGGGTGAAGGCATGCGCGCCCAGATTAAACAGCGCTGGCGAATTGCGCGGCACGCGCTGCTCGGGAATATTGGTGTCGGTTATATGGCGCTGCGGGCCCAACCCGACCGCGCCCTCGCCCAAACCAAGGCTCAGCCCGTCCGAGGTGGCAAAGCGCGGATGGTGGCACGACGCACAGGCAATATTGCGATTGCCCGACAAGATCGGGTCGTAAAACAGATCGCGCCCAAGGGCTGCCTCGGCGGGGTCGACCGGGGCGTAGTCGTCATTCGTGATCGGCGCGGGCAAGTCCCACGCGAACACCGGCGCCGCCAAAAGCCCCAGCCCAACCACCATGACGAAACGCGATAGCATGCTTCCCCCCAAACCGTCTCCCTGTGTCTGATCTTCTATCGAGTGCGGCGCGCAGGCAAGGGTTTGCCGACAGGGATCGGGCAGATAGGTCCTAGCTGTTCCGCCGGGTTGAATGCCGCGGCATGATCTCGAATCCAAGATCGACGATATTGCCATCTGAACGCGCCCCGTCCGATAATGCGTCGAGAATAAGCTGGACCGCGCCCGCGCCCATCTCGCGCCGAAACGTGCGCACCGAGGTGAGGGAGGGCTCGGCCGCGCCCATCATTTCCATATCATTGAAGCCGCAGATCCCAAGATCTTGCGGGATACGCAGATTGCGCCGCTGCGCCTCGAACATCGCGCCCAGCGCAAGGTCATCATTGATGCAGAAAATCGCGTCCGTTTCGGGAGCCGCATCCATCAGCTGCGCCAGCAGATGCCCGCCCAATGTGACCGATGAGGGGTAGGTCGTGCTGTGAACGCGCCGTCCCTCGTCAATCCCGTGCGCGCGCAATTCGTCGCGAAAACCTTGCAGGCGGCGTTGCGTGCGCGGGTCCATGCGCGCGCCGAGGAAGCCGGGCTGAGAATAGCCCTGCGCGATGAGATGCGCGGTGGCGGCTCGCGCGGCCTGATAGTGCGAAAACCCGATCATGCGGTCATGCGGCGCGGGTCCGGTTTCCATGATCTGAACGACCGGGCAATCGGCCTCTTGCAACAGCGCTTTTGCGGCGTCGGTCTGATCGATTCCGGTCACGATCAAGCCGGTCGGGCGCTGACGCAAAAACAGCCGGATCAGGTTCTCTTCTGAAAGCGGCGCGTAGCGCGAATAGCCCAGCTGCACCGAATAGCGCGTACCTTCCGCCGCCGAATAAATCCCGTCCATCACCGCTGAAAAGACGTTGTTGGTGACCGAGGGCAAAATCACCCCGATCACGTCCGACCGGGTCGAGGCCAAGGCGCGCGCCGCCGGATCGGGCAGATATCCCAGTGATTCGATGGCGGCGGCAATTTTAGTGCGTAACGCCTCGGACACGACCTCGGGGTTGCGCAGGGCGCGCGAAACTGTGGCAACGCTTACACCCACATGATCGGCGACGTCGCGCATCTTTACTGATTTGTTTTCTATTGATTTTTTCATTCAGCCCTCGATGCGCGGCACCAGACAACTTGAAGTTGGATTGACGAATGTAACCGCTTACATTAACTCTCTGGCCTTAGGAAACACGGCAAGACCGAAGATGGCAAGATGACAAACGCACCCAGCCTCACGCGGCCACCCATTCTTGTGATGGGAGTTTGCGGCACCGGTAAGACGACGCTGGCTATGCGGATCGCCAAGGTTGCCGGGGGCATTTATCTTGATGCCGATGATTATCACCCCGCCGAAAACGTGGCTCATATGGCGGCAGGGTTGCCGCTGAATGATGCGATGCGATGGGGGTGGCTAGACCGGGTGACCGAGGTGGTCAAAGCCGCGCAACACGAGGCGTCGCTCGTCGTTTTCGCCTGCTCGGCGCTCAAACTCAGCTATCGCGAGCGGCTGCGCAAAGGCCTTGGCACGATGCATATCGCGCATCTCACCGGGCCGCGCGCACTGATCGCTCAGCGTATGGCGGCACGCGAAAACCACTACATGCCGATCGCGCTGCTGGACAGCCAGCTTGCCGATCTGGAGCCACCGGGGCCCGAGGAAGCCCCGTTGATCTGCGACATTACCCACCCGCCAGAGGTGCTGTGTGCGCAGATACTAAGCGAATGGGGCAATGCCCCGCAAAGTTGACTTCGTCGTTTAAGGGAGGACACCATGACGAACACCATCCGCAATATCGCGCTGGCCACCGTAGCATCGCTGGCACTGGCGAGCACCGCGCAAGCCGAGGTGCACAAATACAAGTTCCAAAGCTCGGACCCCGCGGGCAATCCGAACTTCATCTTGCAGCAAAATTGGACGAAAAACCTCGCCAAGCTGACCGACGACCAGATCCAGATCGAGATGATGCCGGTGGGCTCGGTCGTCGAGCATAACGAGACGCTCGACGCGACGGGCGCGGGCATCATCGACGGTATCGTCACCGACATCTCGTATTTCGCAGGCAAGGACCCGGCATTTTCGTTGCTTGGCAACCCGGTTGGCGCATGGTCGAGCACCGATCAATTGCTTGATTTCATGAACAATGGCGGCGGTCAGCAGCTCGCCAATGATCTGTTCGAACCCTATGGGGTGCACTATGTCGGTTCAACCACGACGGGGCTTGAATCGCTGGTCTCGAAGGTGCCGCTGGATGGCGTGGCCGATCTCAAGGGCCTCAAGATGCGCGCCCCCGAAGGTCTGGTGCAAGACGTGTTTGCAGCCGCGGGTGCCGCCCCGGTGAACCTGCCCGGATCTGAGGTTTATACCGCGCTCGACAAGGGCGTGATCGACGCGGCCGACTATACCGTGTTCTCGACCAATCAGGCGCAGGGCCTGAACGACATCGCGCCCAATCCGGTCTATCCGGGGTTCCACTCGATGCCGCTGGTGGGCGTCGCGATGAACAAGAAAGAATGGGACAGCCTGTCGCCCGAGTTGCAAAAAGCCTTTGAGGATTCGGTCAAGACATTCGCGACGACTGAGGTGAACGATCTGGCCGCTGCCGACAAAAAGGCGGTGGCTGCAGCCGAAGCTGGCGGCAAGATCCATATCCACAACTGGTCGGACGAAGAGCGCGCCAAATTCCGCCGCATCGCGATCACCCAGTGGGAGAAGGTCGCGAAGAAATCGGACAAGGCCCAGCATGTCTATGACGTGCTGACCGCGTATCTCAAGCAGAACAACCTGCTTTGATCTGAACGCGGGCGGGGCTGCCTGTGGCGGCCCTGCCCACCTCCATTTTTCCCGACATCAGCGGTTCCCCCATGTCCAAGCCCGACCCGAACGAGGGCGCGCCACACGCGCCCGAACCCACACAAGTTGACGCCGAACACGGTGCGATCCCCGAAACAGGCTTTTTGGGCCGCGCGATTGACGCGTTCGGGATCGTCTTTGCGATCGGTATCATCGCCTCCGCGCTGATCCTGCTCAACGAGGTGGTGCTGCGCTATGGTTTCGACAGCCCGACGATCTGGGCGCATGAAACCACGATTTTTCTCTGCGCGATGGCCTTTGTTTATGGCGGTTTGTATTGCGTGGTGCGCAACAGCCATATCCGTGTCGTGCTGATCTACGATCTGGTGACCGGACGCGCGAAACGCATCCTTGATGCGGTGATCTCGCTGGTCTGCCTGTTCGCTGCCGGCTTCTTTGCCTGGGCCGCTTTCGGGATGGTCACCAAGGCAGTCATTCGACCCGGAGGAGGCATTCATTTTGAAACCTCGGGCAGTGCCTGGGACCCGATCTTCCCGGCTTTGCTCAAGATTTTCTTGTTTGTCGTTTTGTGCCTGATGGTGGTGCAATTCTTGATCATGGCGGTGCGTTATCTGCGCGGCACCCCCAGCAAAGGGGCCGCCAAATGATCGACCATCTTTTACATTTCGATCTGTCGGCGCTTGGGATTGGCTATGGCACGGTGTTGCTGTTCGTGCTGCTGATTGCGCTGTTGCTGACGGGCATCCCGCTGGCGTTCGTGACGCTGCTGGTCGCGCTGATCTTCGCGCTGGGCTGGTTCGGGCCGATGGCGGTCCCGCTGATTACCAGCCGGGTCTATTCGTTCGTCTCAAGCTTTGTCTTCGTCTCGGTGCCGATGTTCGTGATGATGGCGGCGCTGCTGGACCGATCCGGCATCGCGCGCGATCTGTTCGAGGCGATGAAACTAGTCGGCGGGCGGATGCGGGGCGCGGTGGCGATCCAGACCATTTTCGTCTCAGTGATCCTCGCGGCGATGTCGGGCATTATCGGCGGCGAAATCGTGCTGCTGGGTCTGCTGGCGCTGCCGCAGATGATCCGGCAGGGCTATGACCGCAAGCTCGCGATTGGCGTGATCTGTGCGGGCGGGTCGCTGGGCACGATGGTGCCGCCCTCGATCGTGCTGATCATCTACGGGCTGACCGCGAATGTCTCGATTGGCGATCTGTTCAGCTCGGCCTTTATTCCGGGCTTCATGCTGGCGGCATTCTATGTGCTGTTCGTGATTGTCCGCGTCAAACTTAACCCCGAGCTTGCGCCGATGCCCGAACCCGATGACCGCCCGTGGTCGGAAAAGCTCAAGCTGCTCAAAGGGCTGGTCTTGCCGGTTCTGGTGATCGGCTTTGTTCTGGGCTCGATCTATGGCGGGATCGCCAGCGTCACCGAAGCCTCGGCGCTGGGCGTGGCGGGGGTGATGCTTTCGACGCTGATCCGGCGCGAGTTGACGTTCGCGATGCTCAAAGGGGCGGCACTGCAAACGCTGGGCACGTGCGGGATGATTGTGTGGATCGGGATCGGGGCCTCTGCGCTGGTGGGGGTGTTCAACCTGATGGGCGGGATTGATTTCGTCTCGGCGCTGCTCAAGGGCGTGTCGGATGTGCCGATCGTGGTGATCCTGACGATGATGGCGATCCTGTTCTTCCTGGGTATGTTTTTGGACTGGGTCGGGATCGCACTGCTGACGATGCCGATCTTCGTGCCGATCGTGAAAGATCTGGGCTATGACCCGGTGTGGTTTGGCGTGCTGTTTGCGATGAATATGCAGGTCAGCTTTCTGTCGCCACCCTTCGGGCCCGCCGCCTTCTACCTCAAGTCGGTCGCGCCCAAGGATGTCAGCCTTGGCGAGATTTTCCGCTCGCTGTTGCCGTTCATCGCGATTCAGGTGTTTGCCGTTGGGCTGCTGGTCGCCTTCCCCGGCATCACCGGACATTGATACGCAACACCCGGCCGCGCGTGTCGTGGCCGGGTGTTGCCAATGAGGCCTCAGCTTGGGGCCGTTCTCCTCAGCATATCAGAGCATTAGCAATTCAGATTGAACGCTGGCCCTGCCACGGATTGATGCCGCGCCTTGGATGGTGTTTGATCGCGCGGGGTGATGGTGTGGGCCGTTGGGTTGCCATCCTGCAAGGTTCCTTTCTGCATAACACGACTATGGAATAAGGCGTTGAACATGCTCTCATCCCTGCGCGAGATTGCCCGCTTTGTGATGCACAACGCCCGGTGGCTGGGGGGCGGGTTTCTCCTGACGTTTTATTCGTCCTTCGGTCAGACATTCTTCATCGGACTTTTCGGCAACGATATCCGCGCGACCTTCAACCTGTCGGGCGGGGCTTTTGGCGGTCTGTATATGATCGCGACCATATCAAGCGCTGTCACCCTTTTGTGGCTTGGGCGCAGCCTTGATGTGATGCCTGGCTGGAAGGTGATACGCTTCACCATGCCTGCCTTGGCATTGGCCTGCCTTTTGATGGCGCTCGCTCCGAATGTCATTATCCTTGGCTTCGCGTTGTTTTTGCTGCGCCTTTTCGGGCAGGGCATGATGACCGAAACGGCATTTACGGAAATCGGGCGCTGGTTTTCTGCCAATCGCGGTCGCGCCATCGCGCTCATTACCCCGGGGCAGCAATTGGGATCAACGCTTCTCCCGGCGCTGGTGATTTTTATGACGGCCGCGACCGGGAATTGGCGGATGCCTTGGTTTGCGTGCGCCATACTTGTTCTGATCGTGGGCTTCCCGATGATCTATCTGTTGATGCGGGTCGAGCGAACGCCCCAATCCGATGACATACAAAGGGCGCAGCATCGGACCGCCCGGGACTGGACCCGCAAAGAGGTGATCTTTGATCCCGTCCTCTATCTGCTTCTCGCCGGAACGCTTGCCCCCGCGTACATCGCGACCGTGATATTTTTCCAGCAAGGCTATCTGATAGAGCTGCGTGGCTATAGCCCCAGCGTTTTTGCGATAGCGTTTCCGATTACGTCGATCATGACCGTCTTCTCGGGTATTTTATGCGGGTTTCTGGTGGACCGTATCGGGGCGCTGAAACTGTTGCCGTTCTTTCTGGCACCGCTGGCCGTGGCCGCTGCGGCGGTTGCGCTGGTGACGCCTGTTTGGGGGGTCTATGTCTTCATGCTGCTGCTCGGGATCAGCAATGGGTTTACCTCGACGCTGCTGGGAGCGCTTTGGCCCGAGGTTTATGGCGTCGCAAATCTGGGTGGCATTCGAGCGATCGTGGTGGCCGCAATGGTTCTTTCGACCGCGATTGGGCCGGGGTTAAGCGGTCTTCTGATCGATATGGGTATCGGGCTTGCGACGCAGATGCTCTGGATGTCGGGTTGGTGCGTGCTGGCATCGATTGCGCTGACACTTGCCTCTGGGATCGTGCGCAGACGGGAAATCTTGCGCTAAGGCACACCAGATGCATGCCAACCCAGCGGCTCGGCTGCACAAATCATGTGAGGGGATTCATCTTGTGAATCCAGCATGATAGCTGGGTCGCATGAACAGGCCGACACCCCCCGACCTACAAGACCCTGAACTGGCCGACCTACAATGAAACGCTCCAGCGCCGGGGCGATCTAGACCTGTCTTTCGATGAAAATGCTGTTCGGCATGGCGCTTTGGCAGACGACCGGGTTTGTCGAGAGCCTGCTACGGCTGGTCGGCCTCGACGGGGTGGTGCCCGACTTCAATACGTTCAGCCGCCACCAGAAGACCTTGGCGGTGAATATCCCCATCGTGGTACCAACGGCCCGCTGCACCTGCTGATCGACAAGGCGACCTATATCGGGACTCGGATGGAATATACGGTCACGGCGGCTTTCGGCACGGCATTTGCCACCGCAGAGGATGTGGGCACCCCCTTCTCAGTCGGCGAGGAGGTCACCATTTCATTCGCAGTTTCAGGCCCGGTTCTGATCTCGAACGATTAAGAAAAAGCCGCCTCGGCCAATGCTTTTGTGGCGTCATAGACGCCCGCACTGGCCACCACTACCCGGCCTCCATGTACAAGCGCATGCTCGATGTCGACCGGCTCTATAATTCCCGCGGCTTCTGAAACAAGCAGATGCCCGGCCATGAAATCCCACGCGTTCATATGCTCTTCTACATAGCCAAGAATACGCCCGGAGGCGACATAAGCCAGCGACAGCCCGCCCGAGCCATTGCGCCAAAACATAGTGCCCGCCGCACCGCACAGTGCCGCAAGCCGCTGAATGCCGTCGCCATGCGTGCGACCGGAAAAGCCCACGCCCAACGACCCCTCTTGCAGGCTGGTTTTGGGCGAACATCGGATCGCGCGGTCGTTGCAAAAGGCGCCACCCCCCAAA
Source organism: uncultured Thioclava sp. (assembly GCF_913064665.1). GTDB lineage: Bacteria > Pseudomonadota > Alphaproteobacteria > Rhodobacterales > Rhodobacteraceae > Thioclava > Thioclava arctica. The sequence continues at coordinate 74,529 of NZ_CAJYBT010000001.1, read as the reverse complement.
ACCGCGTGGTGCAGTTCGTTATGCACCGGGTCATGCACGACCCCGATCACCACCTGACCTTGAAAGACGCAGGCCAGGATGACGCACCATTGCGCAATCCCGTTGATAAAATTCGTGGTGCCATCCACGGGATCAATCACCCAAGTGTAGCCGCTCGTTCCAAGAACAGCCGCGCCTTCTTCGCCAACGATGCCATCATCGGGAAAGGCCCTTGCCAATTTCGCCCGCACCGCAAGTTCGACGTTCCTGTCGGCTTCGGATACGAAATCCTGATGTCCCTTGATCTCAACTGTCAGGTCTGCCCAACTGCGAAAGTAGTCCAGCGCCATTTCCCCGACCTCCTGGGCGATCGCACGGGCGGCAATATAGCGGGTTTCAAGGTCTTGGGACGGCATGGCATTTCCCTTTGAATGCTTTACTGAACAGACCCTACCATCCAAGGCTTGGGACAAGAAATGACAACTCGAAGCCTTTTGCAGTTTCGCGCCGCGATTTTCGATCTGGACGGCACGCTGGTGGTGTCAGAACCCGCATGGGAATTGGCGAAACGCCGCGTTGTTGCGTCCTTGGGCATCGAGGTAGCGCAATCGGTTTACGACGCTTTCGTGGGGCGCGGCCTGCGTGGGTTTCTAAACCATGTCCTTGGCCCCGATCTGAGTGCGGCTCGCCTTGGCGCGTTGGCCCATCAGATCGGCGCCGAGGCAGACATCCTTTTGCCGCTGATGCGTCAGCCTCTGCCCGGTGCATCACAGGCCGTGCAGCGCCTTGCAGATGCCGGCTTGCAGGTCGCGGTTTGTTCATCCTCCCCCCGGCGCCATATCCATGAGGCGCTCGAACAATTAGGGCTGAGTCGTTGCGTTTCGGTCGTCGTGTCTGGGGCCGAACTGGCCAAGGGAAAACCTGATCCTTTGCCCTATCAAGACGCGCTGCGACAGCTAGCGCTTGAATCGCGCGACACCTTTGCGGTCGAAGATGCGCTTCCGGGCGTGAGGTCGGCGCATGGGGCGGGGTTGATGACGATAGGGATCGGCGCAGAATGCCTGAAACCTGACTTTGAGGCATATTGCAGCTACCGGGTGTCGAACTATCACGAATTCAACCGGCTATTCCTGACGGGCTGAAAAGCGCATCAGGGTCACGCCGTCGCGACGCTGTACACGACGTCGGGCGGGGTGCCGCCTGATCGCGCTGTCAGCCGCCAGTGATGCGCTGCGCCACAACATCCGCGATCCGCTCGCATGATGAGCCTTCCGGGAACAGGTTGTTCTCGGAAATGAGCCGCTGCATGTTTTGCATTTTCGGGTGCTTTCGCTCAGCGACGATTGTTGAGAGCATCGCCAGCAACTCATTTTCAGAGTCGACAGTATAGCAGCCCTCATTGATGAGCGTCTTGCCAAACGAGCCGATCCATTTGCCGTTGTTCCAGACATCGTCTGTCCGGCAGAAAATGATCGGGCGTTCTGTAATGAAAAACTCGGGCACGAGAGAGCTGAAGTCAGAAATCAGCACATCAGCCGACATGAGCGCTTCAACATATGAAACACCTTCATTGGCCGGATAGACAACAGCACCGTTTTTTTCAAACGTATCCATGATCGCGTCAAATTCATCGAAGTCATACATGCCGAGAACTTTGAGCCGCGGCCGCAAAAGCGGGTGCGGACGGACGTGCAAAACCACATCATCGCGCTCTGAAAGCTTGAGCATGGTGTCAACATAGCGCGTGAAGTTTGAGGTATGCGTGCCACCTGTCGGGTCTTCCGCCATCTGCCAGTGCGGCGTCCAAATGACATCCAGCTTGTCTTTGCCTTTTACGCGCTCTTCAAACGGCACGGTCTCGAGGCAGGCGCGGAATCTGTCGAATTTAGGGTAGCCGGTTTTGTGCACCCGCTCATCACCGAAGCTGGCGCGAAAAACCCTGTCGCTCACATCACTTTCACTGAACACCATGTCAGCGACTTGAATTTGCGGGTTGTCATAAATGTGCTTTTCCGTGCCTTCGAGCGTAAGCAGGAAGTAGCCATAGTTTACGTGGGCAACGCGGGTGTGACGGGCCACAAATCCGGCCCACAAAAAGAACGGATAGCTCGGCCCGTGCGAATACGGCGTGTGAAAGAATACAACGTCAGCGCCTAGCTCATAGGGGCTGATGTTTTCGTTAACATGCGCGCCGCCATCGATGACCGTGATGCGCGGGTTATGTGCATAGGTCTTTGAGAAAAACGCGTAGCTGTCGTCGTAGTCGTTGGCCCGGTTGCGTGAACACAAAATGATCGGCTCAAAGCGCGGGTCTTGCGCCATTTTCTCCAGCAGCGGTGTCAGGTTGTCTGTCTGCGTGATTATCGGAAAAAAGAACAATGGCTTGATCGGACGATCAGCACTGTAGGTGGGCGGCGCAATTGTTTCGCCCGCAAGAACCTTGGCGAGGTTTTTATCCGTTTCCGCAAGCTGGAAGAGGCGTTGCGCGCCTCTGGTTTGCGGCGAGACAGCGCGGCAGCGCACGATCCAGCCAGCAGCGTCTATCATGTCTTGCAGGCCAAAGCTTTTGTCGCGCATTTCGCGGTACAGAGCGTCAAATTCTTGCATCAAAGAGCGCGGCTTTTCGGCGTATTGGCTGTCGTGCGCTGCGTTCTTTTCGTGCTTAAACGCGCTCATCACACGCGCACCGGCTACATGGGCGCTGGGCTCTTTCGGGAACGCCTTTTGCATTTGCTCCAACCGGTCGGCGGCAAGCTCCCACTCGCCACGGTCGATGGCAGAGTCTGCCCATAGGTTAAAGTCGGGCGCCTCAGGCTTCATCCGCGACATCTTTTCTTCCAGCAGCCTGTCACAGTCCTCGAGCTGCCCCATCTCGCGATGTGCAACGGCTGCGCGGAAATAGCCTTTCTGGTGTGCGGGAAAGGCCATGCGAAGGTCTTTCCAACGGCGTAAGGCCTCGTCCCAATCCTTGAAGTCCATTGCCGTGTCGGCCATCGTTATAAGGTGCCATGGGCGCAGACCAATGGCTTTGACCGATTTCCAAACCATTGCGTTGGATGCGTCTACTTGGCCGAGTCTGCGCAAGGCCACTGCGGCAAGCCCATAGCCATGTGCAGATTTCGGATAGGCTGAACGTAGCGTTTCACACACAGCCAAGACTTCATCATTCGCTTGGCGCGCCGAGGCGTCATGGGCCTTTTGAACAAGCTCTTCTTCTGTAAATTCAGGATCTGAAGCCATTTCAACGCCACCATAATAAGTCATGCTCGTCAAAGCTATCTCGCAGCGGTTCTGTGTGCAAAAACAATAACGATACGCAACGCAAGCAGATGCGATTGCGGCGAAAATCGGCTGTATTTCCCAAACCTCGTGCTTCGGGAAGGGGGGTGCAATTAACGTGCATGATAGGGACGTTTGATCATCCGAAGAAACCGCGGGCGGCTTCGTAATCTTCCGGGAAGTCGACCTCGCGCCAAGGCAACCCTGTGACGTCACAAACTTCGACCTGAAGCCCGTCTTCGTCGATCATGCGTTGCACGGCCATTTCAAAAAAGGACTGCATTGCGCCTTCTTCAAACAGGCGCTCTGCATGGCGGCGCAAACCTTTTGTCTGCTCGCCAGACACGCGCGCAAGCCCGAGGAACTCACCATTGCAGGTGCTTGGCTCCATTTGCTTGTTCACATCTGTCACCAAGTTACTCTTGGTTAGAACCTTCATCTCTTCTTCTTCGCACGGGTGATCGTCAACGGCGAAGACCATCTGAGCGGAGCTTGGATGTGCAACAACGCGAGCGATGACTTCGTCAGAGAAGACAGTGTCTGCGTGCAGAAACAGAAAGTCGTCGTCGCCCAAATAGGGCATCGCCAGCCAGAAAGAATAGAGCACATTTGTGCGGTCGAAGTGAGGGTTATAGACCACCTCAAGTGCGCCGTCCCAGTGTTGGCGCGTATAGTCAGCGATCATGTCACGCTTGTAGCCTGTAACGATAACAAGCTCGGTGACACCATGTGCTTTGAAGTGGCCAAGGGATTGGCCCAGCAATGTCGTGTCGCCAAGCGGAAGCAAGCTTTTGGGTGTTTCGACCGCAACATCTGCAATACGGCTGCCTTTTCCCGCGGCAAGAATGACGGCTTTCATAGACTTCTCCTAATGGGTTACAGACCCGCGCCAGACCAAGCGTCTTGATATATTTTGGCGAGATCATCGCGTGCTTTAAAGCTGGGGTCGGTTTCGAGTTTGCCACTTACTTCCGATGCAAAACGGCCAACCGCTTCTTCGGTTACGCCCAGCTCTTGCAACGTCGGCGTAAGCTCGATCCGCTCCAAAAGCTCAACCGTGGCCCGTGCAAAGTTGTGCGCGCTTTCAGCTTGGCTTCTGCCGCCGACGCCGATCCAGTCGGCACATTGCGCAAGCTTCTCTTCCGCATGCGGGAGGAGATGCTTCAACCAAGCGGGGTAAATCGCCGCGAGGCCAGCTGCGTGCGCCGTGTCGGTTTCTGCGCCAATCGGGTATTGCAGGCGGTGCGGCATGCATGTCGTCGAGAGGGCAAGGTTGATGCCCATCATCATGCTGGCATACGAAAGTTCTGCGCGGGCTTCGTTGTTGTTGCCATCGTCAAACAGCACTGGCAGGTGCTTGAAGACACGTTCAACCGCGCCTCTGGAGAGATCAGTCGTGTAAGGCGTGGCCGCTGTTGAAATGAAGGTTTCAAGCGCGTGCGTGAGCACATCAAAGCCGGTGACCATGGCTTCTGAACGCGGCAAGGAATATGTCAGCTCTGGGTCGACGATCGCGTAGTCGGCCGCTTGGTTGGCCCCGCGCAGGCCCAGCTTTTCTCCGCTCACGGTGTCGGTGAGAATAGCACCATAGCTTAGCTCGGCGCCCGTGCCGCTGGTCGTGGGCATCAAGATTAGTGTGTTGCGGCGCACGGGCAGGCCCGGCTTCAACTTCAAAAGCTCTGCGATGGTCAGCCCCGTGTCGAGCGCCATCGCGGTGGCTTTCGCCTGATCAAGCGCGCTGCCACCGCCGATGCCGACAATATGAGAAATACCGCTGTCTTTATGCGCTTCCAAGCAGGCGTCGATGTCAGAAACACGCGGGTTCGGCTGCACCTTGTCCCAGATCACAACCGGCCCCTGCGCCTGAAGCGTTGCCACGATGCTTTGCGTCATGTCCCGTTTGAGGGCGCTTGCAGAGGCAACAACCAGCGTTGTTGAGTCCGCCGTCTCGCCAATCAATCCGCCAAGTTCGGCGCGCCTGCCTTCGCCAAAAATGGCTTTGGTGCGTGTCGCAATGTCAAAACTGGCCATCAAAGGTTCTCCACAAACTCACCGACACTGATGCGGTGCTTTTCCATGATCACCTTGCGCTTCTGGAACAGCGGATCCGCTTGAATGCTGAGTTCTGTATAGAGGCCATACATGTCGTCATAGTATTGTTTGTCTTGGGCGCGCGGCAGGAATATCTGCTTGGTCGCAACGATCTGCTCACAGGCCTGCTGGTAGCTTTCAAACCGGCCCTGCGAACACATCACAATGATTGCGGCACCAAGGCTGGTGGATTCAAACTCAGCCATGAAGTGATAGGGCAAGCCCGTGATCGAAGCTTTGATCTCGTTTGCGATCCTGATTGTTGCAAGGCCGCCGCTGGCAGTGATCATCTCGGGAGATGTTTCACTTTCGTGGAAGATTTCCAGAAAATCGCGGATCGAGAATGCGACGCTTTCAAAGATTGAGCGCATCAAGTCGCCGCGTGTGTGATGGCGTTCAAGCCCGAAGAAGATCCCTCTGGCATCCGAGTTCCAGCTTGGAGCGCGTGCGCCGAGCAAATGCGGCAGGAACACAAGCCCGGTGCGGTTGGAACCAAATGACCCGTCGCCTTCGGTTTCAATTTGCATCTTCTCGTAGGGGTTCTCGTCGCCGGTGTAGAGGCATGTCTTTGCCCACTCGATAAGCCCGCCGCCAAGGTTGTTAGACCCGCCAAAAAGGTAGCCGTTGCTAGGTGGAAAATGTTGGCACATGATCCGACCCTTGTCATCGTGGAAGGGCTTGTCGGAATACATCCGCACGGACGTCACGGTGCCCGACACGTCGCAAACCTGGCCCGGTGCGCTGACGCCAGTGCCAAAGACAGAGCAGATAGCGTCATAGGTGCCGACGATCATGTCCGGGTCGCTGGTGATCCCCGCTTCCGCGAGCAAGGTTTTGTCGAGCTTGCCAACATTGGTGCCGATGTCGACACGCTCGGGAAGCTTGCCAGTGTCGAGGCCAAACTCGTCATAGAGCGCGTCCGGGTAGCTGCCCGCTTCGGTATCAAAGAAGTTCTTCTCGGCGTTCAGCTGGTCCGTTACGGCCTGCCCGCCCGTCAAGACTGCGGTCAGGTAGTCGTTTGGCGCTAGGAACTTCCAAGTGCCTTCGTAAGCGGCTGGGTCGTTTTCCTTGAGCCACAACATGCGGGAAATCTGGCTGTATTCAGAAGCTTTATAGCCGTATTTCTGCGCCAGTTTCACCATGTTTTCCGATTGCGAGATGCGCGCAGCTTGGTCGCGTGCGCGCTTGTCTGACACCATGATAACCCGGCATTTTGGCACTAGGCTTCTGTCGACAGGGACAAGGCAGCTCGCCGAGCATGCAACGGTGACATACTTGATCTTCCCGCCAAGGCCCGAAACGTCGATCGATTCACGCAGAACTTCCATCAGCTTGGTGCGCCATTCGTGCGCATCCTGCTCAACAAGTTCCCCGTTCAAACGCGAGTTCACTCTGCGGCCCGCATTCGCAATTCGCATACCTTGTTCGTTGTAGATAATGGACCGAACGCTCTTTAGACCAAGGTTTAAAACGATAATCATCAGAGTGTTCCTTCGGTAGGATTGAATTTATTGATGTAAGTTCCAGCGACGTCGAAGCAGGACTCGAAAATGGCGTCATGCACGGCTGATGGCGCGCTTAGAATTTTTCCCTTCATCTCCGCAGACTCGAGCGCCTGAACATATGCTTTCTTCAAATCAGTCGAGATATTCACCTTGGCTGATTTGGCACGAATAGCGCGGGCGAACTCCGCGTCTGTCAGGCCCGAGCCGCCGTGCAGCACCAAGGGCAAACCCGTCACGTCATAGGCTGCTTCGTAAATATCCCAGCGCAGGTTGGCTTTGGTTTCGTAGTCGCCGTGAACATTCCCAAACCCAACAGCGATGCAATCAAGCCCGCCTTCTGCCACCAAACGTGCGGTTTCGTCGGGGTTGGCGTAGTTGGCGTCAGCTGACAGCCCGTCTTCTTCTCCGCCGATACAGCCAATCTCACCCTCAACGGCAACGCCCTTGCGGTGCGCCATCGCGCTGACTTGCTGGCTGAGGTCAATGTTCTTGCCGATCTCAAAGTGAGAACCGTCAAACATAACCATGTCCCAACCCGCATCAATGCAGTCCGAAATCAAGGCGAGGTCCACGCAGTGATCAAGATGAAGGTAGCACTGTGCGCCCCAGATTTTCTTCGCGGTTTGAAACCATTGCCCGACAGCATCAGCTGTGTGCTGTTTCACCAAGCGGGCGGATGTCTGGATGATAACCGGTTTGTCTTGCACCTTGGCCGCCTTTGCGATTGCGGACATCGCGTCAAAACTTGGCGCGTTAAAGGCGGCGAGCGCATAGCCTTTCTCAACGGCATCTTTCATGTGATCGGAAATTTGCATTACATCACTTTCCTTTTGATCCGTCCAAGCAGGCGGCGGACGCGTCCGGGAAGTGATGGCGGCGCTGTCTCTCTCTCAACCATAGGCTTGGCGCCTACGGGGCGTTCAATCTTCCAGAGGCTTGTCTTGGGGATCTCTGCTGAAAAGGTTTCGAGCGACAGTTCGCCGTCTACGAGTGTAAGCCAGGCTTCCTCTTGCGGGCGCAACGCATAGGTGCCGCTGTCTTTGTGCTCATAAAGCCCCCAGCTAGCGCCCTTGTCTTTCTTGGTCGCGGTTTCGCCAAACAGGTGAACGGCCCCGCGTGCGCCGCCGAGCAAATGTGCGGCCTGTCCTTGGTTGTAGATGCGCCATGAGCCGTCTTGCTGTGGGTCAAGATACCAGTAAACACCGGTCCGCCAGTCTTCTGCGGCCTGCTCACGCGTCACCAGCGAGAACGTGCGCTCGCTGCAATTTGCATCGATCGCTTGCTCTGACTGAGCATTTATCAACAAAACCGGCTCGTGCTTGGATAGATCATCGCCTTTGATCTTCAAAAGGTGCCGTTTGGGAAATAATTTGCGTGCTGTTTCCATTCTGCTCGCATCCTATTCCGCAGCTGCGAGGAACTCAGATCTGGCCAAGATCCGAAGATCGCCTTTCGACAACTCCATCTCGTCCAGCCAGAATGTGCGCCCTGTGGAGCGTTCGACCCGCTCACCGTAATGCGCCTTGATCGCGTCATACTCGGCGTCAAATTGGGCTAGGGCCGCATAGAAGGCGCTCAGGGCTTTGGTGAGGGCGGTGAGGTTCTCTTTGTCTTTCGTGCGATAGAGTCTCACTGTCTCTGTATGCGGATTTTCTAGCATAACCTGAGCAATTTCGGACTGGGCTGCGACGGGCATATAGAGAAAGCCACTCCGAACGATTGGTTGCCCACGCTTCTCGGCCTTCGCAATAACGTCGCGCTGCACTTCCGCAGGCAGGTGCTCATACTCGGCATCAAACTTTTTGAAGAAGCCAAGCTTTTGCACGTAGTGGTCTTTGAAGTTATGCTCGAGGAACACATCGCGGCTGTTCAGATCACGCAGGACTTCCGTGTAAAGCTCGATCCCGCGCGCATCGGAGACGCTTGTGTGCGCAAGCGCTCGCTTTTGGAAGAACGACACGAAGTCATCAGCTTTATCCTGCCCGTAGGCCATGTTGATGATGATGCCGTGCGAGATCGACATATACTCTTGCCCGTAGGAATGCGCGGGCTCATGCCAAGCAGTTAGGTTCGGGTTTGACATGATCTTGCCGCCCGAGCGGTTGTGCCGGAGGCTGTATTCGATGTCGTCACCGCGCAAGAAAAACGCGAGCGGGAAGCCGAGCTTTTTGAACTGCGTATAGGGCAGGCTCAAAAAGATGAACGTGCAATATTCCGGGTAGTTTGGCACGGCCAGCTCATCAAGGTGCTTGTAGCCTTCAAACTGGTAGTTGTGGCGGATCAGGCGCGGCGCGATAGACTTTCGGTCGGGCTGGCAATCCGCGTCCAGAAAGCGGCCCCAGAATGCGCCGTCTTCCCACATGCGGCGTGGCTCTGACTTGGTGAACACTGGCAAGGTGAACAGCGTGTTGTCGGTCCGAAACAGCACGCTGGCCCAATGACGGTAGAGCGTTTCCATCGAAATCGACAGGTCGTCATCAAGCAACAGCATTTCGTCGATGCTGACACCCGACCGCTCAACGGCGTCTTCGATCACCAGCAAAATCTGGCTCATATTGCCGCCACCGCCCATGTTCGGGCCTTCAAACGCAAAGCTATCAACATGCTCGAAAGACGAGCAAAGGCTATATGATTCGGGCGTCAGACCAGCTGAGGTGTCGAGCACTACGAACTTGATGTTGCGCAGCGCGCGCTGATACGCGGGGTTGCCTTGCGACTGCTCTTCAAAGCTCGCCAGCAAGTCGAGAATGTCTAAGGTGCGCCCAAAGGTGCGCAGCACGACCAACATTTTGCCATCAACCGTGCTTGGCGCTATCGCATCCCACGATGCGTCAAGGATTTGGGCGTTGTCATGCAGCGCCACACCCGACCAGAACAGACGCGCGTTCTTTCCTGCTTCCCCTTCCAGCCGCACGCGGGCTGTCGTTGTCACTGGCTCGCCGTCTTCACTGCTTTTAATCGTCAGCTTTTTCAGGTTCTTAACGCCAGAATTTGTCGCGCTGCTGAAGAGGGTGACTTCAAAATCACCCCGAGTCACAATGCGAAACTGCACGTCGCGCACATCGGTGTGGCGCGCAAATATAGAGGTGTAGAACGAGTTTCTCAGCGTGCCTGTTTGCAGCTCTTGATAACCGGCCATTGTAAGAGTGTCTTTGCCACTAAGGCTGGTCAGGTCTAGCCCGCGAGCAAAGAAGATATCATCAATCTGCTCGTTGGAGTTGCTACGATCCGGCATGCTAATCGGAATAGCCTCACGCGCTTGGATAGCTTGGCATCCTTCCGCCCACACCTTCAGGCTCGTCGCAAGCTCCTCAACAATCATTTGCATAACCGTCTCCAATATAGTTCTAGGCCATTGTCCGAAATTTCTGATCGTATAGCGTCAGATCGTCGGTGACGCTAGCAAGATACAACCAAGGGTTGCTTTTTGCCGCTGAGAGGCGGGATTTCCTGGAATGGCGGAGATGGGTGGTGCGGGTCGTCGCCAAACCGCATCAGCGATGTTCATCTTGCTCTTGAAGCGTTCAATGGCGAGCCAGATTGAATGGCGCTCTCAATGCTCATGAGGCCTTTTTGGCCTATAATTTCTTCGCGTTCGTCCGCCAAAGTGTTCTTCGACAGGCCGTGCCGATCCAGTCAGCCAAGAGATCGGTCCAGTTGCGCCTAGAAGTAGGTTTGTGCTTTCTCACGTATCTCGTTTTGTGTCAGTTAGGCCACTATCTTGTTCTCGTGGGGAAATCGCCCATAGGTTGCGGGACGGAGGGCCAAATAGTAATCCTCCCCAAACCTAAGGGCATGCGGATGCTGAATTTTGTCAGCAAGATACCTGCGGAGATTCTGATGAAGATGACGAGATTTAACGAACCCCAGATCCTTGCGATCCTGCGTCAGGCGGAAGGCGCCGTGCCGGTGGCTGAGTTGTGCCGCGAACAGGCATGAGTACTGGGTCGTTTTACAAATGGCGTTTGAAGTGCGGTGCGATGCCCTCTCGGGCTTTTGCTTTGAAATAACCTGCCGGGTAAGCTCTAAGACCAAGTCCCGTTTAAAACGGGAGGATCACCCAGTGACGCCGCACTCCTCATGAGGTCCCTCCAGATCGCGATAGAAAACGGCGTTGCGAACATGGAGAACACGCCTATCCCAGCAAGCGAAGCGCCGGGGGCGTCCGGTCCGCGCATTTGGAGGCGAACCGCGCCTCGACATTGCCAATTGCCTGCTTGATTGCCATCTCGGCACGATCGATAGCGCGGGCTTGAGGGTGAACCGACGCACCCACCGAAACATCGAACGCGATCCCAAGATCCGCCCCGAGCTTTGAGAGCTTGTGGTTCAGCATGCGGCCGGTCTCTTGCTCGAAATCGAGCGAAGCGATGTCTCGGGTCTGGCTGGTGACCGTTACGAACGTCCCATTGCCGGAATATGCCATGATGAAACCGTTCGAGGCAAAAACTTCGGCGGTTTCGGAGAGAAGCGACATGAACTGCGCCGAGGATGATTTCTGATAGATCAGATCGAGTTGGTCGATCTTGAAGGCCGTCACGCGCGCTTGCGTGGTGGCCGAGACCGACATTTGCCGCAGGTGGTTTTGCAGGGACTGGTGGTCGATAAGGTTCGGCAGGGCGCCATGAACAAGCGTGTCATAAAGGCCAGCTTTGCCCTTGCTGCCCTGGCGGGAAATGCCGTGGGCTTGCGCGGCCAACTGGTCGTTGCGACGCAAAGTGCAGTGTTTATGTGCAGATTTGAGCCGGTCTTCGAAGGCCGCGATCTCGAAGGGTTTGGTCAGGAAATCGGTTGCGCCCGCTTTGTAGGCGCGACCGAGGCTCTCGATGTCGCGCATGCCGGTCAGCATGATGATCGGGGCGTCGCTATAGGCGGAATTCCTACGAACACGCGCGCACAGTTCGATGCCGTCCATGCCCGGCATCCGGATATCGAGCAGCAGGCAGTCGAAGGGGGCCGGGCTTGCGGCGATCAGATCAAGCGCCTCTTCGGCGCTCGAAGCTACGGTGATATCCGCAAAGCCAGCCTTGCCTGCGATGACGGGCACGAAATCGAGAATGAAGGGGTCGTCGTCGACGGCCAGAATGCGAATCGCGTCATTGGTACCAAGCCCGTTCATCGGGTCGGTCCCGGTGATCTCGGTGGCTTCCGACGCCGCCTGTTTCGCGTTTCTGCCCAGACCGAATCGGCGCATCACGCTATCAGTCACGAAGAATAGCAGCGCTGCGCTGAGCACAGCGGATGAACCGATCAACATGTAGATGCCAATGGCCGACAGGAAAGAATATCCACGCGCCAATGCTACGAAGAAAGCAATGAGCCCCGCAGCAACGCCAGCAATAATATAGCCCAAAATCAATTTCCTGCTCCTACCATCGACTTCACTGCCTCTAGTCTCTCGCTGCGGTGCAGAACGCGGCACTTTCACTTGCGCCATTCTTGTTTTCAGCCCTGCCCACAAGATTTTGGTAGGGCCGAAATGTGTTCGAAATTGGGCAAAAGGCTTGCAACTCTTGCGTGCGGAGCTATTTTTTCGCATGTGTTGCCATTTTCGGCAAAGCACAGCACGGCGATGAGGCTGTGCCACCGGATTTATGCGCTGGTCGACACAATTCTACAAATGCGCCACGAATTGACCACATTCGTGGAGCAAAAACACCTCAAGGTTTTAGAGGACATCTTTGATCCACCCTTGTATTGATCGGGTCAAAGCTGAGCGAAAGGTTCAGGCATGCAGATCCTGGTTGTAGACGACGAGCCACTCTTCCTGCGGCTGCTTAGTGCGCAACTAAAAGATCTTGGCTATTGTGACGTCAATACGGCAGGCTCCGGACGTGAGGCGCTTGCACGTCTTAAGTCGCCACGCGCGCGCTACGATTTGATCATGCTGGATATTCGGATGCCCGAAATGGATGGCGTTACATTGTGCCGCCATATTCGAACCCTTCCAGCTTATCGCGAGACGCCGATCGTCATGGTTACGGCGATGTCGGATAAATCCTTTATCGACGATGCCTTTGCTGCCGGCGCGCTGGATTATATCACCAAGCCGCTTGACCGGGTCGAACTCAAGGCGCGCCTTGGAATGGTCGCGCGCTTGCGGATGCAGGAAAAGGCCGCTGCCGCCGCGAGTGCGTCGCTGTCGTCCTATGCGATCGCTCCGCCCTTTGCCTTCGACGATCCAATTACCCTGCCCAATGTCGATCGCCTTCTAAGCCCGACCGCTTTGGAGAACTACCTGTTGACGCTGGGCCTGGGGCGTATGCATGGCCTGCGCGCCTGTGCCGTGGCTATCGAAAACGCCGATCAGATATTTATGACGAAAACTCCTGGCAATTTCGTGGACATGATTGGCGATGTTGCCACAATCGTTCAGGACTGCCTGAAGACCGAAGATGCCATGATATCCTACACGGGCGGTGGCATATTCGCTTGCGTCTTGCGGGGGGAGAACGGCTATGACGCGGAATTAATGACAGCGACTGCGAATTTCAGCATGAGCGATTTCGAACCGATCTATAGCGATGCAAACATGTCCCTGCCTGTCATCCGATTTGGCACCCTCGCGCGCATGCCGTCGCTGGCCATCGGGCGGCCGACGCGTCTGTTGCAATTGGCCAAGATGCAGATCTATCCTGCCGAATCCCATTCGCCGTTGAAAGACCGGCTGAAGCGCCGGCTCATTGGCAGCCTGTGACGGGAGAGGAGACATGATGGCTATCTCGCAAGCAGACGATTCCTCCGAAAACACCGGCATCGATTTGGTGATTGCGCGTATCCGTAAGGACTTCATCGCGAGGCTCATAGAGCGCAGTCTCATGCTGGAATCCCTCAAGGCAGAGGTGGCGTCGTCTCAACAGCCAGAGCGCGCGATCTCCGCGATTGGGGAGATGGCCCATAAGATGGCCGGTGTCGCCGCGACCTTGGGGCTTCAACGGCTTGGCAAGTTGTCGATGCGGCTCGACGATCTCATCGGGTCGGCGCGCTCCAGCGGACAGGCCGCGTCACAGACATGGCTCATTGCCGAAGGCGCCGTCGAGGATCTGCTCGACGAGATGGAAGCGCTGCTGGATCAATCCGAAAGCTGAGCTGAGGCGCTCTTTCAGGCCTCATCCAGCAGTGCCGCCGCGGCACGACAAACCTGTTTTGCTGAAATAGGTTTGGCGATGGTCACGTCGAACCCGGCTTCGATATATTCGCTGATCTGGTAGGGCATGACATTCGCCGTCACTGCGATTGCATTCGTGTAGGGCCGGCCGCTGCTGGCTTCGGCCTCGCGGATCGTCTGAAGCGCCGTTTTCCCATCCATGACCGGCATGGCGATATCCAGAAGCAGAAGATCGAAATCCTCCTGTTCCCACGCCTGAACCGCCTCCAACCCGTTCACCGTCACGACACTGGTTGCGCCCAGCTGGTGAACGAGATGCTCCAGAACGGTGCAGTTGGTCGGGTTGTCATCCGCGATGAGAATATGGCGCCCCTTGAGACACAGATCAGACGTTTCAACCTGCTTCGGCGGTACGGGCAGGGCATCATCAACCGGGAGCGGCAGCGCCACCGTGATCTTCGTTCCAGCCCCGACTTCGGACTGGACGGTGATTGTCCCGTGCATCATTTCCACCAAGCTCTTGGTAATCGACATACCCAGACCCGTGCCGCCAAAGCGGCGCGTGATCGAGGGATCCGCCTGTGTGAAATCGTCGTGGATCTCGGAGATATGTTTCTCGTTCATCCCGATGCCGGTATCGGAAACTTCGATGACAAATGGACGGCCCGGTCTCCCTTTCAGGCTGACGCTCACTTCTCCCTTGTCGGTGAATTTGATCGCATTGCTGATCAGGTTGTTCATGATCTGTCGAATGCGATGGCAATCCCCGATGCGGGGTTTCTGCGCTCCCATGGCAATGCTGACTTCGAAATCGAGGCCTTTTTCGTCGGCGCGCAATTGATGCAGTTCTTCGACACGTGTCGCAAGTTCCGTGGGATCGAACGAGAGGAGCTCCAACTCAAGTTTACGCGCCTCGATCTTGGACATGTCCAGAATGTCGTTGAGAATGTTGAGCAGAGATTCCCCGGAATTCCGAATGGTTCGGATCATCTTTTTCTTGGTGGGGTCCGTCAGCGTATTGTCCAGAACCTCGGCCATCCCAAGCACGCCGTTCAACGGCGTCCTGATTTCATGGCTCATATTCGCCAGGAAAAGGGTCTTGGATTTGCTGGCTTCTTCGGCCTTCAATTTGGCACGATAGAGCTGCGTTACATCCGACCCGACGCCCCTGTAGCCCTGAAACTCTCCGTCAGCATTGAAGACAGGCGCGCCGTTAAACCGCAGCCAACGCGGTTCTCCATGTGCCTCGGAGTAGAATCCGGAAACGAAATCGCGAAATGGTTTGTGGTCTTCCATCTTCGCCAGCAAGCCATCCCAATCTGCGCTTGCACGCAAGCCTGGACGATCCGCAAGCCATTCCGTCAAGGTGCTGCCCAGCAGCTCGGTCTTGTTCTCGCCTGACATTTCACGAAACTTGCGGTGCGACAGGAATTGAAAGCGCATCTCGCTGTCCTGTTCCCAAAACAAATCGTCACTGACCGCCGCGATATCTGCCAGGCGTTTTTCAGCCGTGTTCCGATCATTGAAGGCGCGTTCCAGCTCGGATTTGGCGGCCTGAAGCGCTTCTTCGCGGGCCTTCTGTTCGCTGATATCTATCTGGATCCCTGCGATGTACGCCGCGCGCCCGTCGCGGTCCCGTGATACGACCCTCGCCCGATCGAGCAACCAGACCCAATTCCCATCCAGATGGCGCATCCGGTATTCTGCGAGGAGAGAATCCGTTTCTCCCTCGAGGCTACGCTTCGCCTCCTCTTCGACAGCGTCGATATCATCTGGATGCACAAGAGCGCGCCAGGAATTGTATGTGATCGGACCAATTTCGTCAGATGAATATCCAAGCATTTGAACCCATTGCTGGTTTCCTGTTTGAGTGTCGGCAATCAGGTCCCAGTCCCATGTCCCGATATGCGCCCCCTCGAGAAGTTCCAACAAACGACCTTCGGCCAGCTTGAGGTCTGAAATTTCCAGAAGAACCCCCGACATGACCGCAGGGGCTCCGTTCGAGTCAAAAGCGGCCACGCGCCCCTGGGATTTCACCCACACCAGACGGCCGCTTTTGTGGAACATTTGTATTTCGGCTTCGAATGAATCGGTCTCGCCCAGCAGAACCTTTTCCGACATTTTCTTTAGTTCTTTGAGAGAATCCGGATGCACGAGACTTTGAAACCGATCGAAAGTCATCGAGCCGAGCTCATCAATTGTATAGCCCAACATCTCCGCCCAACGCGCGTTGATCTTGTGCTGGCCCGTGGACATTGTCCATTCCCAAGTGCCAAGCCCCGCGCCGTCGATCGCAGCCTGCATGCGCGCCTTTTCGATCGGACAACCACCGATATCTGCGCATTGAATGAGTGTCGTCCCGCTGGGCAGCAATCTGATCTTGAGGTCAAGGATGCGTCCATCCGAAATCATGACCCTCTTGTCGTTAGCGTTACTGGGTTCGGGCGCCCCTCCACCCGGAAAGACCAGTTCCAACCTGAGTTTTTCGATTGTCTTCTTTAAGGCATCCAAGGTCTTCAAAGACCCCTCATATTCCTTGAAGAAACGCCTGAAGGGGCCATTGCGAAAGCTGATCTGCCCGCTCGCATCGAAGAAGGCGATGCCCATTTCAACCATATCGGCAGCTTCGACGAGGTCGCTTCGCAAAGAAACTCCACCCAGCGGGGCGCGCCGCAAGACACTGCTGATTGCAAGAAGAACCTTGACGATTTCGTCGTTACGGATGGCGTCGCGTCGAGCAACGCGTTCGCCCGTATCAAAGGTCAGAACCACGCAAACATTTCCCGCCACATCTTTCGCTGCCAAGCTTTGAACTGCGGCGGTTTCGTCGCACGCGTCACAGGAATCGGGACTGCTTTGCAACGATAATTTGGCGGTCAAACGGTGGTCTTTTAGCGCGGCCCCATGGGGGGCTTCGTTGCCCAGATGCTGGACCAACTCAAGCTCTTCGCGGGGCGATACGGAAAAGAGGCAAATGGAATCAGCGCCGACTTCACGCTTCAGCAGGCTCAGAACAGTTTCAAGACCTGAGCGGATTTCATGATCCGCCAAAGCTGCGAGCGTTGTTAATGCTTGGGTGAGGATCGAGCTCTCCGGCTCTCCAGTTTGGCCCGTTTGTGTCGCTTCGCTGGCTACCACTTTTGTCTCTTGCCGCATTTGATCTCACCATTTTTCGCTGTTCGGCGCTTGTTTTAGATCGAATATAGAGCGGCAGTCCCCCGAACAGTCCAGCCCCTGAGCGATTCTTCCAGACATTGCTGAATGATGTGACTAAAACAACCCAGGGGAGATTTGCAGATCGGTCGCTCGCGGTAATTAAATGTTCGTTAAAAGCAATTTGATCGTATCGATTAGTTCATTTTGCCGAAGGGGTTTGGAAAGATGAATATTCCTGGAGCTACCTGCGGACGCATCTTTTGTTTGCGTTGTATCGGCGCTGAGGCGGATGACAGGGGTATGAGCGTTGATTGATCCGCTGGCTTGCAGGTGCCGAATGATACGATCACCGGTTATGAAGGGCATATTCTGATCGAAGATCATCAGTTCATACAGGTTGACCGTTGCCGTTTCCAACGCGGCGCGCCCGTCTTTGACAACCGTCAGCTCAAGTGTGGGGAGAGCCGACAGATAGGCAAGAATAACCTGTATGTTCGTCTCGTCATCTTCGGCCAGAAGAACCCGGGTGGTCTGACTTGTATTTGGTTTAATCATTGCTGCCTCTCAAGCAGGCCACGTTTACGCCACGTCAGGCCTGAGTGCTCTGCTTATCGTTAAGAAAAGGCTAAAAATGGACGTTTTCTAAGCAAGACCTGTTCAACTGTGGCCTAAATCTGCCGGTCGGTAGCCGCGCAAACCAATTGTCGCTGCGGTGGCGCTTATCCAGCCTAAGTCTTTTGTGCACATTTAAAGTGCTCATGACATAATTCATTGTGCGTCGTTTTCGCTAAATGTTTGATGCTGCATACTATACATGAAAACGAGGTGAGAATGCAGCGAAAACTGTATGCGGATTGTGCACGAAGTGCGATTTCCCGTATATTGTGTTGAGCACCATAGGTTTGTCAATATATTGTGCGACCTTGGGGCGGGTAGGAGAGTTGAGCACCGGTACACGGGCTTGCAAGCCGCCTGCGAGCATTGAAGGCATTCAGTTCTTCTGTAGGCTCCAGCATCTAAGGGCTATGCGATATCGATGGCATGCGGTCGCCGGTTGATTATGAAATCAAACAAAGAAAAATGAACGCGGCGGGTGTCTCGGAAACTAGGGGCCCTCAATCTTCATTGAGCAGCTATGACGAACGCTGAAATGTGGGTGCGTCTATCTGCACGCTTGGGGGGCGGGCCGCTGGTCCGCGCCAGCGTATGGAAATGAATGGAGGCCTGCAACCACCACCGCCCGCAAATCGGCCGTGGTGGAAGATCGCCTGAGCCTGCTCAAGGAATTTGTGAGTGGCGCAATCGACTGACTTTTTGAGACCGTTTTCTGAGTGTCGTGCAGAGTCGCAAGGGGGGCCCGGTCGTCTGTGAATCCAATAGACTTCGGACGTGACGCTTACCGTTATTCGGCGCAATCAGGTCTGCTTCCCCGAGTGACCCCTGATTATTTCTTAATAAATCATATGCTTGCCTCATGATCATCCATGTTTGACGAATCTTTCCACCTTGCCGTTGACAAGATATGGAACGTTCCAGTAGCTTATTGGAACGTTCCATTGGGAGGATGCGTGGGTGAATTGGGCACTACTTGGCGCTAGCACAATTGCGAGTCAGTACATGATCGCGGCGATACGCGCCGCGCAGCAGGGCACGGTTGGCTGGGTTGTGAGCGGCAATGCGGATCGCGCCCAGGAATTTTCAAAAACCCATGAAATTAGCCAATGGACAACATCGATCGCTGATGCGCTCGCCGATGAGACCGTTCAAGCAGTCTACATCTCTTCAACCAATGAAAAGCACTTTGCGCAGGTCATGGCCGCAATTTCGGCTGGCAAACATGTTCTGTGTGAAAAGCCGTTGGCGATGACCGCCGCGCAGGCGGCCGAGATGATTGCCGCCGCAAAAGTTGCAGGCGTTACACTTTCCGTGAACCACCATCTGCGCTGTGCGGGTAGTCATCGCAAGATCCGGGAATTGATCGCGTCTGGTGCTGTCGGTCGTGTCCTGTCGCTGCGGCTATTCCATGCTGTTCATCTGCCTGAACATCTGCGCGGCTGGCGTTTGAATGCCCCCCGGGCAGGCGGTGGCGCGATCGCGGACCTGACGGTGCACAACGCCGACACCGCGCGATTCCTATTGCAAGAAGACCCCTGCACAGTGGTCGCGGAAATGAGCCAAAGCGGTATGGGAAACGGGGTCGAGGATTCCGCCATGTCGGTGTGGACCATGCCCTCGGGTGTGATGGTTTTCAGCCACGAGAGCTTTACCCAACCTTTCACTGAATCGGGGATTGAGGTGCACGGCACCGATGGGTCGATTGTCGCAGTTGGTGTCTTTGCACAAGATCCGTTGGGCGAGATCACCTTGGTGAACCGCACCGGTCGGATCGAAGTGCCGTTCGACAAGACAGAAATTTACGAAGCCGTCATTCGCGAGTTTACGGCTGCCACGCGGGGCCGGGGGGCACCGGCCGCCACGGGCGCCGACGGCGCAAAATCGCTGTTGATTGCGACTGCCGTGCGCGAGGCAGCATTAACAGGCGTCTGCCAAACGATAAGTTATGGAGTAGTAGAATGAGCAAAATCGTCAGCCCGCAAATGGCGGCCTCGCGCATACAGGATGGTGCGGTGGTGACGGTCTCGTCGTCTTCGGCGCTGGGGTGCCCCGATCTCGTGCTCAAGGCGATTGGGGATCGTTTCGATGCCGAGGGGCATCCACGCAGCCTGACAACCATTCATCCTATTGCGGCGGGCGACATGTATGGTGTCAAAGGTGTAGATCACATCGCCAAGGACGGTTTGCTGGCCCGTATTCTGGGCGGTTCTTATCCCTCTGGTCCTTCGTCCAAACCGATGCCAGAAATCTGGAAGATGGTCGTTGAGAACCGTGTTGCCGCCTATAACGTGCCCTCAGGGATTTTGTTCGATATGACGCGTGAAGCCGCTGCAAATCGTCCGGGTGTTCTGACCAAGGTAGGGCTGCACACTTTTGTCGACCCTCAGCGCGAAGGCTGTGCGATGAACGATAGGGCCGCCGCTGCCCCGATCGTCAAGCGCCTGGATTTTGAAAATGATACGTGGCTGCACTTCCCGAACATAGTGCCAAATGTTGCGATCTTGCGCGCGACAACCGCTGACGAACACGGCAATCTGACATACGAACACGAGGGCGCGTATCTTGGTGGCCTTGAACAGGCGATTTGCGTCCGCAACCATGGCGGTCTTGTCATCGCGCAGGTCAGCCGGGTGACGAAACGCGGGTCGCTCAGGCCACATGACGTGCGTGTGCCCGGTCATCTGGTCGATCTGATCGTGATCGATCCGGACCAGAAACAGACCTGCGAAACTCCATATGATCCGGCAATTTCGGGACAGGTCTTGCGGCCATTGGATAGTTTTGCGCTGGCTGAATATGGCATCGAAAAGATTATCGCTCGCCGGGCGGCGATGGAACTTCGCCCCGGCATGACGGCGAACCTCGGTTTCGGGATCAGTGCGATGGTCCCGCGCATCTTGCTTGAGGCTGGACATTCCGAGGCAGTGACATGGGCCGTCGAACAGGGCGCGGTGGGTGGCATTCCGCTGACGGGATTTGCCTTTGGTTGCGCCTCGAATGCCGATGCGTTCGTGCCTTCGCCACAACAATTCATCTACTTTCAGGGCGGCGGTTTCGATGTGTCGTTCCTGTCCTTCCTCGAGGTCGATGTCGAAGGCAATGTGAACGTCTCGAAGCTGGGCAAAAAACCCTATCTGACAGCAGGTTGTGGCGGATTTGTCGACATTACATCAGGCGCGAAGAAGATCGTTTTCTCGGGATGGTTCGAAGCAGGTGCGCAGATTGAATTGACCTCCGAAGGGATCAACGTGGCGGCTCCCGGAAAGTTTACCAAGATGGTCGAGACGGTCGAGCATGTGACGTTTTCGGGCAAACGTGCGCGCGAGTTGGGCCAAGACGTGATCTATATCACCGAGCGCTGCGTCATGCGCATGGGCGAGACCGGTCTTGTTGCAACCGAGATCATGCCGGGCATCGATCCCGAGCGCGACATCGTCAATGCCTCGGGCGGACGTGTCTCAGTCGCGCCCGATGCGATCACGCTACCGATAAGCCTGCTGTCTCAAGAACCGATGGGTTGGGGACAATGAGTAACGTTCATTTCCTTCGACACGGCGCGTTGGCCGAACTTCGGCTGGACAACACCGCAAAGATGAACGCCTTTACGGTCGAGATGCTCGACGTATTGGCAACCCACCTTGACGCCATTGAGCGCGACACAACCGTTGCGGCTGTGATCGTCACTGCGGAGGGCGACAAAGCGTTCTGCACGGGGGCCGATATCAATGGGTGGGGCGATCTAAGCCCTGCCGAATTCGCCCGACATTGGGTGCGCGTTGGGCATCGGATTTTCGATCGGCTGGCGCGCTTGTCCAAACCTACGGTTGCGATCCTCAACGGGCATGCCTTTGGCGGCGGGCTGGAACTGGCCGCGGCCTGTGACATTCGCGTCATGGCCCCCAACGCTGCTTTGGCATTACCTGAGGCCGGCGTAGGGATCGTGCCCGGTTGGTCAGGAACCCAACGTCTTATGCGCCTTTTGCCCGAACCGATGGTCAAGGAAATGGCCCTGTTCGGGAACAGGATCAAAGCGGACCGCGCATTTCGATGCGGATTCGCTGCCGCCGTTGACGATGATCCGCGCGCTGTGGCAGAGGCTCTGCTGGCCCGCGCGATCACTCTTTCGCCGCGCGCAGTCGAGATCTCCAAATCCATGATCCATGCCGCCCAGGGCGAGGATCGCGGGGCGATGGTGGAGGCGCTTGGCAGTGCCGCTATCGCATCCACCTCCGACCGGGCCGAGGGCGTCGCCGCCTTTCGCGAAAAACGCAAGCCAGACTTTTCAGGACAGTAAACCATGTCAGACCTCACAATCCTCGCCGATCAAACCACAGAAATGCTGAAGGCCCCTTATCAGGCGCGCCATTTTATTGATGGGACGTATGTCGATAGCGCTGATGGGCGGACCTCTGAGCGGGTATCTCCGTCACATGGCGTCGTTGTCAGTCAGGCAGCCCTCGGGTCTGCGGTGGAAACGGAAGCCGCGATCAAATCCGCGCGCGCGGCATTCGATGATGGCCGGTGGAGCCGCCTCCCCGCCAAAGACCGAGCCGCTGTGCTGAACAAGGTCGCCGACCTCATCGAGCAGAATGTCGAGCGCCTTGCGGTGATCGAGACGCTCGAAAGTGGCAAACCGATTAGCCAGGCGCGCGGCGAATGCGGTGGGGCCGCCGATCTGTGGCGCTATGCGGCGTCTCTTGCGAGGACCGCGCATGGGGACAGTCATAATACACTCGGTGCTGATATTCTGGGCGTAGTGGTCAAGGAACCGATTGGCGTAGTTTCGGTGATCACGCCGTGGAACTTCCCCTTCTGGATCCTCAGTCAGAAATTGCCCTTTGCCTTGGCGGCTGGTTGCACCTGCGTCGTCAAACCCTCCGAAGTCACGCCCTCGACGACCGCGATGCTTGGCGATCTGCTGCAAGAGGCTGGACTACCCGCCGGCGTGTGCAACATCGTTCTGGGATATGGCGATCCCGTGGGCAGCCTGATGACCACTCATGCGGACGTGGATATGGTGACCTTCACGGGCTCGACTGCTGTTGGCAAGATGATCACCAAATCCGCAGGGGATAGCCTTAAAAAAGTGGCGCTTGAGCTGGGCGGCAAGAACCCGCAGGTCATCTTCCCAGACGCCGATCTGGAGAATGCTGCGGATGCGGTGACATTTGGCGTCTATTTCAACGTCGGCCAATGCTGCAATTCATCCAGCCGCATCATCGTGCATGAAGATATTGCCGATGCCTTTGTCGAACGTGTCGTTGCCCTTTCGCGCAAGGTTGTGTTCGGCAATCCGCTCCACGCCGACACGCAGGTCGGTGCGATTGTCACACCCGATCATCAAGCCAAAATCGACGGCTACGTCAAAGAGGCTGTCGCAGCCGGTGCCGAGGTCTGTCTTGGCGGACACCACATGTCTGTCGCGGGTCTGGGAAGCCAGTTTTACGAACCGACGGTTATTCGTGGCGTCACGCCCGACATGGCGATTGTGCGTGAAGAGGTGTTCGGTCCAGTGCTGACGGTCTTGACCTTCCGCAGTCTGGATGAGGCGATCGCGCTTGCCAATGACTCGACATACGGCCTTTCGGCGGGCGTCTGGAGCGAGAACGTTCATACCTGTCTGGAATTTTGCCGCCGCGCCGAGGCCGGAACGGTCTGGACCAATACATGGATGGATGGCTTCCCCGAATTGAGCTTTGGCGGGATGAAGCAATCCGGACAGGGCCGCGAGATAGGAAAATACGGCTATGAGGAATTCCTTGAGGTGAAATCACTCGTGATGCGCATCGGGCGCACCCGAGCACCTTGGGTGAAAATGGCATAATTCCCAACACTTGGGATGCCGACAAGACCAACGCTAAATTGGGAGGAGACCTTAATGCGTGGTAACTTTGGAAAGACGACGGCTCTCGTCATGGCGCTCACAGCAACGGCCAGTATGGCCCATGCTGAGGATGTGGAAGTCCTGCACTGGTGGACATCGGGCGGGGAGGCCGCTGCGCTGAACGTCCTCAAGCAGGATCTTGCGGCGAAAGATATCGGTTGGAAAGACATGCCTGTTGCAGGTGGCGGCGGGGAGGCCGCAATGACCGTATTGCGCGCTCGTGTGACAAGTGGCAATCCGCCCACTGCCGTGCAGATGCTAGGTTTTGATATCACCGACTGGGCCAAGCAGGGCGTTCTGGCCAACCTTGATAGTGTTGCCAAGGAGGGGAACTGGGACGCGGTGGTGCCGACAGCGCTTCAGAAGTTTTCCAAATACGATGGCCACTGGGTCGCGGCGCCGGTTGACGTGCATTCGACCAACTGGGTCTGGGCAAACAAGAAAGTGCTTGACGGTTTGGGGATAGCACAACCCAAGACCTGGGACGAATTTGTTGCCGCTCTGCAAAAGGTGAAAGACGCGGGCAAGGTTGCACTGGCGATGGGTGGCCAGCCTTGGCAAGAGTCCACGATGTTTGACGGTGTCGTTCTGTCCACCGGCGGCCCGGATTTCTATAAAAAGGCGTTCATTGACCTGGATCCAGAAGCGCTTGGATCGGATACGATGGTCGAAGCATTCAAGCGGATGGAAACCCTGCACAGTTTTGTGGACCCGAACTTTTCGGGGCGCGACTGGAACCTTGCATCGGCCATGGTGATCAAGGGTGACGCGGCATTCCAGATGATGGGCGATTGGGCCAAGGGGGAGTTTCTGAGAGCCAAGATGGTTCCCGGCACTGACTTCATGTGCTTCCGCACGCCGGGAACTGCGGGCGACGTCACCTTTAACTCGGACCAGTTCGCGATGTTCAAGGTGAAGAATCCCGCTGCACAAGCTGCGCAAGACGAGATGGCCAAGGCGATCATGTCGCCCGGATTCCAATCGTCGTTCAACGTGGTCAAAGGCTCGGTTCCTGCCCGCACCGACGTATCGGATGCAGCATTTGATGCGTGCGGCAAGATGGCGATGCAGCAGCTGAAGGATGCAGCGGCCAACGGCACTTTGCTGGGCTCGATGGCGCATGGCCATGCTGATGTGGCGTCCGTAAAAAATGCGATTTACGACGTGGTGACAGCAAATTTCAATGGCGAGTACGACGCCAAGCAGGCGGCTGCTGAGTTGGTCAAAGCCGTCGCTCTCGCCCAATAAGTTTGCCCGAGTACAACGAGGCCGACGGTCGTCGTCGGCCTCTACCTGGGCCCCCAACTGAGTAAAGAGAGGATATGCCATGACGACCACCGTCCAAGTGGATTTCCGGACGCGTTTGCAGAACTGGATACCCAAGCTGGTGCTTGCACCGTCGCTGGGCGTGATCATGGTTTTCGTCTACGGATTCATCGTCTACACCGTTTATCTGTCCTTCACCAACAGCAAGATCTTGCCCAGCTACGATCTTGTCGGAATGGCGAATTACACCAAACTTTTCCAACTGCCCGCTTGGACGCTGGCAATCACTAACCTGGCAATCTTCGCCTCGCTGTACATCGTCATCTCGACCGCGATCGGGCTAACGCTTGCCATTTTCCTCGATCAGAAAATCAGAGGCGAGGGCGTTCTGCGGCCAATCTTTCTGTATCCGATGGCGCTGTCCTTCATTGTCACGGGGACCGCGTGGAAATGGTTGCTCGATCCAGGTATCGGCATTGAACACACGATGCATCTTTGGGGCTGGGCCAGCTTTCACTTCGACTGGATCAAGAATAGCAAATACGCGATCTATACCGTGGTTCTGGCCGCAGTTTGGCAGACTTCTGGCTTCGTGATGGCGATGTTTCTGGCCGGGCTGCGCGGCATCGACAACGAAATTCTCAAGGCCGCGCAAATCGATGGTGCGTCGAACTGGAACCTGTATTGGCGCATTATCATTCCGCAATTGCGCCCGGCGTTTCTGTCTTCCTTTGTGATCCTCAGCCACCTTGCAATCAAGTCCTATGACCTGATCATCGCCCTCACTGGGGGCGGGCCGGGACGCTCTACCGAATTGCCCGCCACCTTCATGTATTCCTACACCTTCACCCGAAACGAGATGGGTGTTGGCGCCGCCTCAGCGGTCATCATGCTGATGACGATCGCGGCAATCATGATCCCTTATCTTTACGCCGAGCTGAAAGAGGTGAAGTGATGTCTGCTATCACACAGGACACTGCGATCCGGACCGGGCGTGTGACCCGCATGCTGATCTATGTCACGCTTTTGGTTTTCACGCTGTTCTACCTGCTGCCCCTGTTCGTCATGGTCGTGAACTCACTTAAGCCCCTTAGCGAGATCACCGGCGGCAACATGATGTCCTTGCCGAAAACCTGGACAATCGAACCGTGGCGGCAAGCGTGGTCGTCAGCACAGATTGGGGTGGAGCCAACCGGCCTCAAACCCTACTTCATCAACTCCATCTTGATGGTGGTTCCTGCCGTGGCGATCTCAACGGTCCTCGGCGCACTGAATGGCTATGTTTTGACAAAATGGAGCTTTCGCGGCGACAAGATCATCTTTGGACTGCTGCTGCTTTCCTGCTTCATTCCATTCCAAATTGTGCTGATCCCAATGGCGACGGTTCTGGGTAAATTGGGTCTCGCGGGGTCGATTCCGGGTCTAATCCTTGTGCATGTCGTGTACGGAATCGGGTTCTCGACGCTCTATTATCGCAACTATTACGCTTCGTTTCCGACCGAGTTGGTGCGAGCCGCGATGATCGACGGCGCAGGCTTTTTCCGTATCTTCTGGCGGATCATGCTGCCCATTTCAGGTCCGATCACGGTGGTATGCATCATTTGGCAATTCACGAACATCTGGAACGATTTCCTGTTCGGGGCCTCGTTTGGTGGTCAGATCCAGCCGATGACTGTTGCTCTCAACAACCTTGTCCAATCATCAACTGGCGTCAAAGAATATAACGTTCATTTTGCAGGGGCGATCCTCGCCGCGCTGCCAACCCTCCTCGTCTACATCGTCGCTGGTCGCTACTTCGTGCGCGGCTTGATGGCTGGCTCTGTGAAAGGATAAGATCATGGGATTTCTCGATATCCAAAATGTCACCAAGTCGTACGGCGCGGTCGAAGTTCTCCACCGTGTAGATATCGACGTTCAAGAAGGTGAGTTTCTGGTTCTGGTGGGCCCGTCTGGTTGTGGTAAATCCACACTTCTCAACATGATCGCCGGATTGGAAGGCATCACGTCGGGAGACATCTCGATCAAGGGGCGTGTGATAAACGGTGTGCATCCGTCAAAGCGCAACATCGCGATGGTGTTCCAGAGCTACGCGCTTTACCCCAATATGACCGTCGGCCAGAATATGACCTTCGGTCTTGAAATGCACGGCGTGCCCAAACCGGAACGCAACGCGGCATTGAAAGACGTAGCCAAGCTGTTGCAGATCGAAAACCTGCTGGATCGAAAGCCGGGGCAACTGTCGGGCGGTCAGCGCCAGCGTGTTGCCATGGGCCGCGCACTTGTTCGCAATCCTGATGTGTTTTTGTTCGATGAACCTCTGTCCAACCTCGACGCCAAACTGCGTGTCGACATGCGCACCGAGATCAAGAAACTGCATGAGAAACTGAAAACCACTATTGTATACGTTACCCACGATCAGATCGAAGCGATGACGCTCTCGACCCGGATCGCGGTTATGTATCAAGGCTATGTCCAGCAATTGGGCACGCCCAAAGAGATCTACGACACGCCGGCAAATGTCTATGTCGCAACGTTTATGGGCAGCCCTGCGATGAATGTCCTGCCATCGCGCGTAGTGATGCACGATGGCGTTTCGTACGCGCAGATCAAGGATGCAAACGGAGCAGATCAGTTATTGAAATTCAGTCAGGCCAATATGGCACAATGGGCTGGCAAAGAGATCCTGCTGGGCATCCGGCCGGAATCCATCACCGATCCCGATGGGGCGGATCGGAATTCGGGGAATATTGTGTCTTTGCGTAACCGGATTGGCGTTACCGAACCTGCAGGCGCGGATACTTTCGTCACCATGGAACTGTGCGGCAAGGACATCATCGCGCGGATGCGTGCAGATGCAAATGTTGGTGCCGGACAAGAGTTCGATTTTGCAATCAACATGGATAAGGCTGTTGCTTTCGACCCGAAAACCGAAGAGCGCATCGCACCATGAGCGACGCGCAGGTCATCATCATTGGCTCAGGCATGGGAGGCGCCACGATGGCAGCGTCTCTTGCGGCCTCCGGACGGCGGGTGTTGATCCTCGAACGTGGTGATTATCTGCGCGCCAGTGCTCATGACCGGGATGATGGATCGATTTTTCGCGATGGGCATTACCGGCCTGAAGAAGAGTGGCTGGACGGCAACGGGGCCCCTTTCAATCCGGGAAATTACTATTTCGTCGGTGGAAATTCCAAGTTTTACGGTGCGGTCCTTATACGCTTTCGGCGTGAAGATTTCTCACCGCTAAAGCATATCGGGGGCACCACGCCCGGCTGGCCAATCACCTACGAAGAGATGGAACCCTACTATTGCATGGCCGAGCAGATGTATTCGGTGCGCGGCAAGGCAGGCGACGATCCAACAGAGCCACCGCGATCGGCCGATTATCCATTTGGGCCGCTCCCGGATGAACCCGCTATCGCAGAACTGCGTAAGCGGTTGTCATCGGTCGGGTTCCACCCGAGTTTCCTCCCTCTTGGTGTGGATCTCGATCGATGGCTGTCGCGGGCGAAAACGCCTTGGGACGCCTTTCCCGACACGAATGGCGGGAAATTGGATGCCGAGACGGGCGCACTGAACGCCGCGCTGAAACATGAAAATGTCACCTTACGAACCAATGCACGCGTGCAGCGTCTGCTGACTGGCGAGGGCAATCGCATCACCGGCGTCGAGCTGTCCTGCGGTGAGGTTCTATTGGCTCCGACTGTGGTCTTGGCTGCAGGCGCCGTGCAGAGCGCTGCATTGTTGCTTGCCTCGGCGAATGACGCGAACCCTTCGGGTCTTGCCAATCGCTCGGATCAGGTGGGGCGCAACTTCATGAACCACAATTGCTCGGCTGTTCTCGCGCTGCGCCCGTTCAAGCGCAATGACTCGATCTATCAAAAAACACTGATGCTGAATGATTTCTACCTGACCGGTGGGCGGAACGGTGAACCGCTTGGGAATGTGCAGATGCTGGGCAAGATTTCTGGCACGATCCTGCAAGCCTCGTCACCACTGCCGGGGCCAGTGGCAAATTGGGTCGCCAGACACTCGCTCGACATTTACGCGATGTCCGAAGATCTGCCGGACCCGCAAAGTCGCGTTACGCTTGAAAATGGCCAGATCAAATTGGACTGGAAACGGTCCAACTGGGATGCACATCTGGCGCTGGTCGCAAAGCTCAAGCGGGTGTTGCGCAAAGCCGGATATCCGTTCGTTCTTGCCCGTCCTTTCGATCGGCGTACGCCATCGCATCAATGCGGGACGGCCAAAATGGGGCTAGGCCCGGTGACAAGTGTCGTGGATGCAAACTGTCGCAGCCACGACCATTCCAACCTGTATATCACAGATGCATCGGTTTTGCCGACATCGGCAGCAGTGAACCCTGCGTTGACCATCGCAGCCCTGTCCATCCGGGCCGCTGAACACATCCAAGCAAATAACGAGGCCGCTTAATCGCCATTTTGAGATGGGTTGGCTGATCTGAGGAAAACAACACAATGCCCAAAGGTTACGATTTCATTATCATCGGCGGAGGTTCTGCCGGATCGGTTCTTGCCGGGCGTCTGTCCGAAGACCCCTCGGCGCAGGTTTTGCTGCTTGAGGCAGGCGGAAGCGATCGCCATCCGTTCTATCATCTACCCGCAGGTTTTGCGAAAATGACCAAGGGCATCGGTTCTTGGGGTTGGGAAACGGTTCCGCAAAGGCAAATGCAGAACAAGATCTTCCGCTATACCCAAGCCAAAGTCATTGGCGGTGGATCGGCCATCAATGCGCAGATCTATACGCGGGGCAATGCCCAGGACTATGACGATTGGCGGCAGATGGGGTGCGAGGGCTGGGGTTTCGATGATGTATTGCCCTATTTTCGCAAGGCCGAAGACAATGAAACCTATGAAAATCGGTTTCATGGGAAGGGAGGCCCGCTTGGCGTAAGCGAACCGCGCGCGCCCTTGCCGGTGTGCGAGGCATATTTCGCGGCCGCTGCCGCACTTGGCATTCCGCGCAACATGGACGTCAACGGCGAGACGCAGGACGGCGTTGGCTATTATCAACTGACGCAGCGCAACGTGCGCCGTTCATCGGCCGCTATGGCCTATGTCGCGCCGAACCGGCATCGCCAGAATCTGACGGTCAAGCTAGGGGCGCAGGTGCGTCGTTTGATCGTCGAAAAGGGCCGCGCCACCGGAGTGGAACTGATCGACGGCACGCGGCTGTACGCCACGTCCGAGGTGCTTTTGTCCTCTGGCGCGATCGGGTCTCCGCGTCTGCTTCAGCTGTCTGGCATCGGCCCCGCCGAACACCTCGGATCACTGGGGATCGACGTCATTTATGACCAGCCGCAAGTCGGTGCCAATCTTCAAGATCACCTCGACCTGTATTGCATCAGCGAACTTGCCGGTCCCTATAGCTATGACCGCTACGCAAAGCCCCATTGGGCGGTAATTGCCGGGCTGCAATACATCTTTGGCCGCAAGGGGCCGGTTGCCTCGTCGCTGTTTGAAACCGGCGGTTTCTGGTATGCGGATCAGGATGCACGTTCGCCCGACATACAGTTCCATCTCGGGCTGGGTACGGGCATCGAACATGGGGTCGCGGCCATGCCGCAGGGGGGAATAACGCTCAACTCCTGCTACTTGCGGCCACGGTCGCGCGGGACGGTCCGCTTGCAAAGTGCGGACCCTTCAAAAGCACCGCTGATCGATCCAAATTATCTTCAGGACCCGCTGGATCGCGAAATGTCGATCCGGGGGCTGAAGCTTACGCAAGATATTCTTTCGCAGTCACCGCTCGCGAAATATATTCTCGCCGAGCGTTTGCCGGGGCCGAGTGTGACGACAGATCAGGACTATTTCGATTTTATCTGCCAACACTCAAAGACCTCGCACCACTGCGCGGGCACCTGCCGCATGGGACCCGATGATGGTGCGGTCGTGGATACCTCTCTGCGATTCAATGGGATCGAGGGCCTGCGCGTGATCGACAATTCGATCATGCCGACAGTCATCTCTTCAAATACAAACGCAGCTGCGATCATGATCGGTGAAAAGGCCGCAGACATGATCAAGGCCCAACATGGAATGGGTTAACATATGGTTCGTCATATCGTCCTGATACGGTTTCGCCCCGAACTGAGCGAAGCATACATCGCCGCATTGTTCCAGGAACTGCAGCAAATCGACGGCAAAATCCCCGGCCTGCTAAGCATCACCGCAGGCCGAAGCGAGAGTCCTGAACAGATGGAGCGCGGCTATATGCATGGTTTTGTTGTGGACTTTTCCGACTGGGAGGCGCTTCAGGCTTATCAGGACCATGCAGACCACCAGAGACTGGGAGCAAAGCTGGTTGCAGGCGCGGTTGGTGGCAAGGACGGGATCCTGTGCTTCGATCTTGCTGTGAACGCTGCAAAATCCTGATTACTGTGGAACGTTCTTTCATTCGCGACCCAGAGTGTTGCATTGTCACCGTGCAATGTCGGGCGGAGATATAGTGAACATGAACCGTAGACCGACCATTATAGACGTTGCACGCAAAGCGGGTGTATCGAAGTCGACCGTAAGCCTCGTCTTGCGCAATAGTCCTGCGGTGCGGGAAGATACACGCAAGGAAGTCCGCGAGGCGATGGCCGAGATCGGTTATGTCTACAATCGTGCTGCGGCAAATATGCGCATGTCGAATGCGGGCCTGATCGGGCTTGTCATCAACGATCTGCGCAACCCGTTCTTTGCCGAATTTGCAACTTCGCTGCAGATGGCGCTGGCGGAAAAAGGCTATTCTACCGTCATCGCCAACACGGATGAAAATGCCGTTCTGCAAGACCAGGTTGTCAATTCGATAATCGAACATGGCGTGTCGGCATTTATCATCAGCCCGGCCTACGGGGATACGGGCGCGACATTTGATGCGATTGCGCGCGCGGGCATTCCGGCCATGCAGATGTTGCGTCAGGTGGATGACCGGCTGGGTCTGTTTCCCTTCACCGCGCCGGATTATGTTTCGGGCAGCGAAGAGGCGACGCGCCACTTGATTGATATGAAGGCCCGTCGCGTGGCTTTTGTCGGTGGCCTCGACGGCCGCGCTGTCACCGAAGAGCGCAAAGCCGGGTATCTATCGGTTCTGAAAGAGGTCGGGATGGAGCCCCTCGCTATCACAGGGAAAGCCAGTCGCGCATTTGGCCGTGAGGCGGCAAAACGATTGATCAAAGAACACCCCGACGTCGATGCCGCCGTTTGTTTTAACGATTTGGTCGCCCTTGGCATGCTGTCTGGCTGTTACGAGACCGGGCGCAAAGTAGGCCAGGATTTCCTTATCGTCGGTTTCGATGACATCGAGGATGTCGCCCAAACGTTTCCTGCCTTGTCATCGGTCCGCTGCGACATCGCGAGTATTGGTGCGCAGGCGGCGAATACCGTTGTGAACTGGCTTGAAAATGGCCAGATCCCGCCGCCGACATCACGAACGCCGGTTTCGCTCTCGATCCGCCAATCCAGTCAAAGTGATGCGCAAGAACACTAACAGGCGATATCGCGCCAGTTCAGGTTCGACCGATCATGATGTGTAAGCGAGATGCGGCAAACATTTATCTGTGCTCGCTCTCATCCGAAACCCGAATGAGGTTTCGGCGTCTGTCTGTGATGAAATTCCGAAAACCGGGGTCGTGCCGGGTATCATCCGGCCACAATGAGCGGCACCTGATCTTTGGGAATCCGCGCCCCGGAATGCTGAAGGACCTGCGCGGACATTTCTTGGCCATGCGACACGGCGGTCACAGGATCGCGGCCGATCAGGCGAGCGGCAAGATAGCCTGCATTGAACGCATCGCCCGCTCCTGTGGTGTCGCGGATACCCGACACAGGAGCGGTTGCAATCTGCGTCTGCTGACCGTCGGACTGGATGAACACCGGGGCGGCGCCATTCTTGACAACGACTTCAGCTACTCCGCATGCCGCATAGCGCGCAAGCGTGTCGCTTGGCGTCGCATCGCCGAAATTGGCCTGCTCATCATCGAAACTGGGCATGGCAATATCGCTCAGCGCAAGGAATTGCGAGATCGTAGTGCGGATCTCTTGAACCGAGGACCAAAGGCGTGGCCGGATATTTGGATCAAAGGACACGCGCGCCCCGCGGAGGCGGGCATCTGCAAGCGCCTGGGCCAATCGCGTGCGGGCCTCTGGAGAGAGAATAGCAATCGTAATGCCGGAAATATGGATCAGCGCTTGTCCGGTCATGGCGCGTTTCAGCCAAGCTTCATCATCTGCCAGTCGTCGCGCAGCGGAGGCGTTGCGCCAATAGTGAAAGCTCCGCTCGACACCATCAAGTTCGATCAGATACAGCCCCATCGTCAACGCATCATCACGCGCGATCAAACTGACGTCCAACCCGTCTTGCGCCAGTTCCTGGACAAAGGCATCCGAGATCTGGTCCCGTCCTACCCGCGAGCCAAAACCAACCTGGCCCCGGCGACCCAAAGCCCGCGCGAGATGCCAGGCAGTATTGAACGTGTCACCCGCGTATCCGCGCCGATAAAGCCCGTCCCCAACGGGGGCCATTTCGATCATGGCCTCGCCGATTGCTATGGCCTTGGCTGATAAAAACGAGATCATGACTGCACCTGCGTTGCATCTAGATCGTAAATTCCGCCCGTCAGCCACGCCGGCCAATTGCGCTCGAAAAAGGCCTTGGCGTTTTCGTTGAAGGCACGATTCGCGCGGGTTGAAATAACAATTTCATCTGCGACCATACGGACAAGGATTTGCGTGGTCTTGTCTTCTTCGCGCTCTGTTCTAAAGCGGAACTCGGACAGAGGGCCATGGACAGACATCGGCTCGGCTGTGCCGTCGGGGTCACAAATGGCGCGTGCACCGCGGCTACCGCCGCCCTGACGGATGTAGAAATCCAACGCCGCCAGAACCGCTTGTGAGGCAAGCGCCATCTGGTGCCACTGCAGCACGCGGGCAACTTCGCCTGTGCGACCAAAGGTTATTCCATGCGCGGTGATGGTGCGATTCAGCTCCTGCGCGTCTTTTAGCGCCGCACTGACCGCATCCGAGCGGCACAAAATTCCGGCCGTGTCGCTCATCCGCGCCTGAACGTCTTGCCGGATGTCACGAACCATCAAGCCACCTTCGGACTTCAATATCTGGGCGATGGCATCTAGGTGGCGGCTTGCGGGGCCGAAATCCGCAGCCCCTTGCAGAGCACCCGTCCGCCCACTGGCTGCGATGTGTTCCGCGACACGGGTGCCGAAGACTTGCCCGGAATTTAGCGCCGATCCCCCCGGGCGCGTCACCCCATGGGTACCTGCCGCCTCGCCGATAGCGTAGATGCCATCGATATTGGTCCTGCCCCAAGTGTCGACCGCAATTCCGCCGTTCATGTGCTGGTTGTTGACGGCAAATTCCAATGGCTGTGCCGCTATATCGACCTTGTAGCGACGGTAGAGTTCTATCGCGAGCGGGTTCATGTGGCGCAGTCGGTCAATGGGCAGGTCGTGATCCGCACCTGCTTGGCTCAGATAGGTCCGAACATCCGGATCCAGTCGTTCGAGGCAGAACGGATCGCCCCCTTGCACGGGCAAGGGATTGCGATTGAAATCCATGAAAACGCGGCGGCCTTGCTGGTTTTCTCGAACGATCGCAAGGTCGATCAGGCTTGATTGAAAATCCAGCATGCGGGTAGCGTGGAAGGGCCATTGATACCCTTTGCGAAAGATGTTCGAGGCCAGTTCTTGTGTGGTGCGGTAATAGTCGGCAAGGAAATGATGTTCTTCGCCGTCATCATCCACGGAATAGATATGCGGGATTGCCTGCACATATGTGCCGGATAAATTCCACGGGAATCCCTCGCGTCTTGTGCTGATCCCAAACTGGCTTTCTGTAATGTTGACGAGTTCCAGACCCGCTTCGAGCGCAAGGCCAAGCGATCCGAAACAGCTGTTGGGAAATACGCTGTCGCGATACAATTCGCCAGGTCCGCCCGCGGCCAGAACGAGCGTGGTGCATTGGAACAGCACATAGCCATGTGGGTTCTTGTCAGATTTATCTTTGGACCTGACGGCCAGAACGCCCGACACGCGGGTATCATCTGTCAAAATCCGCACAACTGTCATCTGATTGTAAAAGGGCACCTCCAGCTGCATCGCCTCTTGCGCCAGCACCTTGACCATCAAACGCGACGTGCGCGGCCCGCAGCTGGTGGCGCGCCCCACCTCGTCATGATCGGTCTGATAACGCAGCGTGCCGCCCAAGGCGTCTTGCGGCAGCGGCAGGCCAAGATATTGCAAGGACGCCATCGCGCGCACAGAGCCAACCGCTTCGACATAAGATGTGTCTTCATCCATTGCGCCGCCGGAACGGATGGCGCGGGCCATCGCTCTGAAATTGTCGCCCTGATCCGCGGTGTTCGCGGTGTGCAATGTCTGCTTGTCCGACCCTGAACACGCAGAGGTTCCGCCCCACGCGCTTTGACTAACGATCACGACGTCGACGTCACGCCGCTTGAGTTCGACCGCAGCCCGCAGTCCTGCGGCACCGCTGCCAACCACGATTGTCTCGCAACGATACACTGGTAGGCGATAGCCACCAATATCGGCATATTCCGCAAATGGCGGCTCGGGGCGCAGGCGCGGCATTTCTACGTCGGTCAAGGCGTCGAGGATGGGCTGGGGAATTTGCTGAGGCATGTCGGTGGTCCGGTGTCTGGCAGGTCAATTGGAAGGCGATTAGTTGATATCGACCCATTGCCTCAGGCGCGATGAGTCCATGCACGCATCGACGATCTGGCAAATGTGATGGCCGGTTTCAAAGGTCGGCCACATCGGGCGGTTCGCTACGATTGACCGGATCACCTCGGCAATTTCGATGATCTTGCTTTCGTTATAGCCCAACGCGAAATTCGGCAGCGGCAAGAATTTGCGGAATGTTTCATTCTCGGGTCCGACGTCAATTTCGCGGAAACCGCGACGCCCTGTGCGATCATCGTTGGTGTAGAAACGCAGGCGGTTCACCTCGTCGTAGGTGTAGCGAAGGCTGCCTTTGGTGCCGTAAACCTCATAGGTCTGAACGAACTTTCGGCCTGTCGCCACGCGGCTGAAATCGACGATTCCCCGCGCCCCATTTTCAAAGCGGCACAAAATATTGGTGCCGTCCGGATTGGTGACATCCCGCCACTCTTCGGTGCCCGTGAGGACCGTTTGTTCCCCGTAGGCAAGGCCGTGAACGACAGGGCGTTTGGGCGTTACGATAAAGTTGTCCGCGATCAGCGAACTGACTTTGCCAACCAGAAATTCCATAAAGCTGAACACATGGCTACCGGTATCTCCGACAATCCCGGTTGGGGCCAGTTGGCCATCGGCGCGCCACATGAACGGTGCGAGCGGGTCGCCATACATGTCGATATGCTGACACGCTTTAAACAGTTGAATTTCACCAATCTCGCCCGAGGTGATGATTTCCTTGGCGAGGTCATGAACGGGGTTGCGCGGAAAAGCATGGCCCACCCGTGTAATGACGCCCTTTTCGCGCGCTATATTGGCCAATTCTTGCGCCTCAGCCGCGGTGTCGGCCAGTGGCTTTTCGCAATAGACGTGTTTGCCAGCGAGTAGGGCGGCCTTGGCCACCTCATAGTGCAGGCTATCGGGCAGGCAGATATCGATAAGGTCCGTTTCAGGATCGGCAATGGCGGCTTTCCAATCCTGAAGGATCTTTGCTCCCGGCGCACGAAACGTAAGATCCTTTGCCGCATCCTTATTTGCCTCGACCAAAGTCGTGACACGCGCGGTCCCACCTTCGCAGCCAAAGAAGTGCGGAAATGTCTGGTAGGCCATTGTGTGGACCTTCCCCATCCAGCCCGATGCACCTAGAACTGCAACTTTGATTTCGGTCATAGATCGATCCCCTCATGTGTCGGCGCATTTGGGTCAAGCGTTGCCGACGTCTGTCTTCTCCAGCAGCCAAATTTCGCGGTGTAGGCCTGATTTTCTTCCGCTCGAAAACAACCAAAACCTAGATTTTGCGGAAATTGGAACGTTCCATTTTATTATTGTAACGTTCCAAAGCTGTCAACTGGAGAAGCGGATGAGCCGGCTAGGGGCGATGCCATGGCTTTGGAGCGGACCCGGCTGATCGCGTTGCGGTTCGCCATGATCTGCAGATTTCATCATCCCGACTATAGGGCTTTCTGACGTGGTTCCGGAAAATCGGACAGTCCATTCAGCTGTGCCCCGAGCCTTTGAAGGGATGCGAAAATGGCGAAGCACCGGAAATCTACAAATCAGTTTCAGGTCAGCTTGGTGTTTGAAGGGCTGCGTGGCCGCAACGCAGTGCTGGAGACCCCGCCGAGACATCATTTGCACGCGAACCCGCTCAGCACGTGTGGGCGAGGCAGGCTATCGGCGGAATTGCGGACGTGTTCTAGGGCGGCAAGCATCCCCGGTGGCGTCGCCGAGAGGGTGCGCGTTGGCGCGCCGGACCTCAGCTATCCTGCATCGCATGTGGCTCGATGGCACGACATTCCGGCCAGAGGCTGCGCCGACGACGTGAGATGCAACCCGTTTCCTGCTTGATCGCTGGCCCTTGAGGTCCCGCTCAAGACCGTCGCGGACATCCGTCAAACACGCTTAAGAGATAGACATGTCGGAATTGCATCGAACCAGCATCGTAGTGGCAGACAAGCGCTGACCACGGACCGAAGCATGTGCCCGACGGTTTTCAGTAAAAGGCGGTGTGACCTCAGGGCCGAACACCGATAAATGCAACCACCTGCTTAGGCGGGATCAATCCACTTGCGAAAAAGGCGTTGACTGGGACGGCCCCGTTCCCGAACTCTGTAGCCAAATGCGTCGAGGATCTCCCGACGCATGCGTTTTTCTGGGCGTTCACGGTCTTGTTATCGCGGCTGGTGAAATTATCGGGGGTCAGCCTCGAATATAGTTTCAGCGATCGACGGGAAAGCTGTCGTCGCGGACCCCTCAAAAAGGCAGGAGATTCATAATGTCCGGTGCAATCGGTTCAATTCTTTCTAACAGCGGCGCGCTGACCGCGCTGAACGGCATTTCCGCCGCTCAGCAATCCAATGACAGCTACGAGCAACAGCTCTCGAGCGGTCAGAAGGTTAACAGCCCCTCCGACAACCCGGCGGGCTTTATCACCGCGCAGGGCTTCACCAGCCAGATCAACGGCGTGAGCCAGGCCAGCAGCAACGCCAGCGAAGGAATCTCGCTCTTGCAGACCGCGCAGGGTGCGGTTCAGCAGCAGCTCAACGTGGCACAGAAGCTGAACTCGATCGCGGTGCAGGCCGCCAACGGCACGCAGACGGCGGAAGAGGCGCAATCGCTTCAGGGTGTCGTCTCGCAGCTGACCGGTCAGGTGAGCACGATCGCAAATCAGACCCAGTTCAACAACATCAGCCTGCTCGACGGCACCTTCTCGGGGGTGCAGTTTCAGGTCGGTGCGAACGAAGGCCAGACACTGAGCCTCTCGATCGGGAGCACCTCGGCTGACACTATCGGCATGAACACGCTCGACGCCTCCACGGGCGCCTCGGCGAAGTTCTCCGCCGGCAGCTCCGCAGATGTCACGGCAAGCGGGGCGGGCTTTGGCGCCGGCACGCTGGCGATTCAGGGTGCGAACGGCAAGGCCAATGTAACCGTCGCT
The DNA here is from genome assembly GCF_913064665.1 of uncultured Thioclava sp. Classification (GTDB taxonomy): domain Bacteria; phylum Pseudomonadota; class Alphaproteobacteria; order Rhodobacterales; family Rhodobacteraceae; genus Thioclava; species Thioclava arctica. The sequence goes on along the minus strand of NZ_CAJYBT010000001.1, from coordinate 36,012 downwards.
GCGACTGACTCCGCAGCTACTATCGCGGCCAGCATTAACCAGCACACCAACCAGACCGGCGTGACCGCGCAGGCGCGCACCGAGCTGGACTTGACCGCTACGGGCAGCTCCTTCAACTTCACGCTGGGCAACGGTAACGCGGCCAGCGCGACCAACACAGTCAATATCTCGGCCACCAGCAAGTCGGGCCTTGTCGACGCGATCAACGGCCACACGGCGAAAACCGGTATCACGGCCAAGCAAGACACCGCGGGCAATGTCGTGCTGACTCAGGGTGACGGCAAGAACATCTCGATCACTGGCATTACCTCGGGAACACTGACCTCCGTCGGGAACTCGACCGCTGCATCCTCGGGCGGTACGGATCACCTGGTCGCTCAGGGCAAGATCTCGTTCCAGTCCGACGCGGCCTTCCACGTGGGCAGCGCCAGCGCCGTCGGCCTGAAGACCCAGTCGAATCTTGAGAAGCTGTCCTCGATTGACGTCTCGACCACGGCAGGCGCCAACAAGGCGATCAACGTCGTGAAATATGCGATCCAGGGGCTCAACAACCTCGGCGGTCAGCTCGGCGCCACCCAGCAGCGGATGCAGGCGACGCTCAACAACCTGACCACCACCCAGAGCAACCTGCAAAACGGCCTCTCGGCGGTGCAGGACGCCAACATCCCTGAGGTCACCCAGAAACTGACCCAAAGCCAGATTCAGGCTCAAGCGGGCGTCTCGGCACTCAAGTCGAGCAGCCGTCTGCAGCAGTCCTATCTCTCGCTGCTGCCGTAAGCAGAACCACCCAAACCGGGGCCCGGCGGAGAAGATTTCGCCGGGTCTGATACCCTTTGACACATGCAAGCGGGCACCGTTCGAAACCGGGCGGCATGCGGGAGAACGAAGTTGAGCAATTCGATATCGAACAGCCTATTCTCGTCGGCCCAAGTGAACTCGATCGTGAGCCGGCTTCAGTCGCGCATTCAGGCGCCGATGAAGCTGGAGCAATATGAAATCACGACCGACAAAACGCAGATTTCGGCGCTGGGACAGGTGCGTGGCGCGCTTTCCTCGCTCAACGGCGCGCTTGGCGATCTGACCGACCCGGCATCGCTCAGCGCGATGAAAGCGAGCACCAGCGCAAGCTCTGTCGCCACCGCGACGGCCGCAGACAGCGCAGCGAGCGGCGCCTACACGCTCTCCAATATTCAACTCGCCCAGAGTCAGGAAATCTACTCGGCCTCTTATGCGTCTGCGAGCGCCGCCGTCGGTGCGGGCTCGGGCACGCTGACCTTCCAGTTCGGCAGCGGCGGTTCGGCCTCGGTCTCCATCGCCTCATCGGCGGACACGGTGAGCGGTGTTGCGGACGCGATCAACGCGGCGAATACCGGCGTCACCGCCACTGTCGTCAACACCGCCTCTGGGGTCCGGCTGGCGCTGCAGGGTGCCGAGCCCGGCTCTGGCAAGTCCTTTTCGGTCAGTGGTTCGGGCGCGGTGGCGGGGCTCTCCTATGGCAGCGGCTCGGCCACGATGTCGCTTGGCCAGTCCGCCCGCAACGCCACGTTTACGCTGAATGGCGTGCCCGTCTCCGAGACTTCAAATGACAGCGTGTCGCTGGTGAAGGGGTTGAGCGTCGATCTCGTGGCCTCCGGCTCGACCAAGATCTCGGTCGACAAATCCCACAGCTCGCTCTCCTCCGCGCTCTCGAGCTTTACCAACAAGCTCAACGATGCTGTGGACGTGATCGCCACCCAGACCGCCTACCAGCCCGGCTCCTCGGCCTCCGCCGGCAGCACCGGCAAGCAGGCGAAATCCGGCCCGTTGCTTGGCAACGTGCAGGTCCAGCAGCTCAAGCAGGATCTGCTTTCGGCGATCTCCTCGGCGGCGAGCGGCGGGCTATCGTCCAACGCGCTTGGCTTTTCGATCTCCTCGAGCGGCGCGCTCTCCTTCGACACTGCGACTTTCGACACGCTCTATGGCTCGAACCCTACGGGGGCCGACTCCCTCATCAAGTCAATCGAGACCCATGTCGGCTCCATCCTCACCGGCGCGATCGGCACCTCGGTCGATTCCGGGTCGGCCAGCGCGGCGGGGCTTGGGATTGGGAGCGGCTTCATCGGGGCCGCGACGTCTGATCTCAATACGAACATCTCTTCGCTTCAGGACCAGATCAAGACGCAGACCAAGATCGGGAATGAGCAGATCGCCAATCTCGAGGCGCAGTTTACCTCTGCGATTAGCCGGTCCAACACCGCTTCCACCACCCTTTCCTATCTCTCGCTCCTGAACGGATCGAGCAGCAGCAGTTGAGTATGATCATGTCTGAAACCGCCGCCCTCTACAGAAACGCCGCCATGATGTCCGAGGAGCCCACGATGCAGACGCTCGTGACGGGGCTTCGCGGTCTACGCACCTATCTCGCTCGGGCCGCGCGTGCGCTTGAGCTGGACAACAACGCCGCCAAGATCGCAGCCGTCACGCGCGCCACCGAGCTTTTGACCTTCATGCAGGGCATCACGCAGCCGGAGGGTGAGGGATCGCTGGGAGCGACGCTTTCTGGACTCTATACCGGCTTTCACCTAGGGATGACGCGGGCCCACGCGGCGAATGATGTCGCCGAATTCCGCGCGATCGCAACGCAGATCGCGCAGCTCGAGGACGAACTCAAGAAACTGGCGGACTGAGAATGATCAAGATTTCCGGCGCAACCAGCGGATCCATTCCGCTTGACCAATCGACTTCCGCGGTCGGGCCTGCCGCAGAACCTGCCGCGCCCGAGGCCGGTGAAGGAACCAACCCCGTCCAGTCTGGGGAAACTGTCTCGCTTTCCGAGCGCGCCACCGATGCCGCGGCGCTTTACAAAGGGGTGGCCGCAGCCGATCGCCCCGAGGGCGACCCCCAGATCCAGCAACTCATGCAATCGGTGGCGCAGGGGAGCTATCGCCCCGACTCGTCCAAGGTTGCCAAGGCGCTGCTCTCCTTCGAGCGGCTGGTCGCGCGGAAGCTTGGTAGTGACTGACCCGAGCGATAAGAGAGATTTCGCTGCGGCGCTCAGGGAGGCGCTCGATTCTGTGCGCGGCCTGCGCGGCGAGGCCGAACGTCTTTCGTCCAGCCTCGAGAGCGAGCGCCCGGCGACGATCCGCACCACGAGCCGGTCCTTCGAGAGCAGCGCAGAGTCTGCCCGCTCGGTCTTCGAGCGCTTGCTTGGGGTGTTACGTGACGCAAACCACCACACGCTCGAATCCGCCTACCACGCGCTTGTGGAGGCTCCCGGCCGCGAGGAAGAGGCGGCCCGGATGCAGGAGTTGATCCATGAATACAAGCGCACCCGCGCGATCATCTCCAGATCCGAACGCCAGATCAGCGACGCGCTTCTCGAAATCATCGATCAGCGCCGGGGTGAAGACCCAGAGGATGACAGTTCGGGCCTGCACGCCGAGGCGTGACCCGGTTCGGACGTGTCACTGCGCCACGCTTCTTGCGACCGAGCTAAGCAGAAGCGACCACCCCCCGATCGAGACGAAGAGCAGCAGCTTTATCGGCAGCGAGATCAACGTGGGCGAGACCATGATCATCCCCAGCGCCATGAGCACCGCCGCCACCGCGAGGTCGATCAGCGCGAAGGGTATGTAGATCAGAAAACCAATCTCGAACGCGCTTTGCAGCTCCGAGGTCACGTAGGCAGGGACCAGGGTGAGCAGAGGGACATCGTCGGGTGTGGCGTAATCCCCCGCGTGGCCAGAGAGGTCCACGAAGAGATGCAGGTCGCGCTTGCGCACCTGCCGCATCATGAAGGCGCGCATCGGGGCTTCGGCGGCCTGGACGGCGTTCTCGAACGAAATTGACTTGGTCAGGTAAGGCTGGATCGCGTTGTCATTCACTGTCTCCAACGTGGGCCGCATCACGAAGGCCGACAGGATCAGGGCCAGCGCGATCAGCACCATGTTGGGCGGTGTCGTGCTTAGCCCCAGCGCCTGGCGGAAGATGGCCAGCACCACGACGAAGCGGGTGAAACTGGTCATCAGCAAGATCAGCCCCGGCAGGAAGGCCAGCAGGGTGATGATGATAAGCGTCTGGATGTCGAGCGAGAGGACGCCAGTGCCGCCCTGGCCCGTGACGCTCGCCAAAGGAGTTACAAGATCCGCCATGATCTATTGGATGACGAAGGTGGTGATATAGGCACCGAGGAAAGGCGTGCGCCCGAGATCGCTGTCGGCTTGTGAGACGGTGCGATTGGCGAGATCAAGGCTGTCCGTTGTGATCTTGTGCCGGAACTGGGCGGACTGGCTGTCGGGCGACAGGCCCGAAGCCATGATATCGCTGATGATCGCCGACTTGATGATCGGCATGAGCTTGTTGAAATCGTCTATCGCCTGTTTTTTCTCGGTCAGGAAGGACAGCGAAAGCTGGAGATAGACCGAGCCGCCGCCCGCCTCCTGCGAGCCCGGGATCGTGACGACGAATTTTGGGATCTCGGCGAACAGCGCCTTGCCGGCGGCCGGCTTGCTAGGGGGTTTCGGTGCGCTTTTCGCTTCGGCTGGCGCGGTTGTCGCCGCAGCTGCGGGGCGCGCGCGTTCCTTGAGAAAGGCGACGACGCCCAGCCCATCGCCCACGGCCATCGTGCAAAACACGATCACCCCGAGCCCGATCAGGAAATATTTCTTCATTGCGAATGAGCCTTGTTCATGGGGCTTGCTTTGGCCAGTGGGGAAGGAGGCGTGTCACGGCCATTACTCGGCGGGGGCGATGAGGTAGACGCCCGACCGCTGCGGGGCTGAGCGCACGATGATAGCGCTTAGACGGCGATGGGACTCGGCATTCTCGACCGCGACCGAGTCGCCGATTGCCCCGTCCTGCAGCGCTTGGCCCGGGGCAGAGACGACAAGCCCCCCCTGGTTGACGCGCAGCACCACCTGTTGTCCGCTGTGGACCGAGCGGGTCAGGTCGGTCATCGACCGAGTCACCGGTTCGCCCTCGGGGATCGCGCGTGTCGCCTTCACCCCTTCGGTAAGTACCTGTGGGCTAAGAAGCGCCCCGTGCACGTCCGAGAGGACCACCTCGCGCGATGCTGTGTCGGAGCTGTCGATCACCTCGCCAACCGCAATCGCGCGTGAGGCCACCAGCGCAACGTGGCGCTTCACGATGCGGACCCCCGCATAGATCGTCCAGGATGGCGAGGGGCAGGTGACGGAGGCGGTGCGGAAGGTGTCATCCTCCGAAGGCAGCCAACTCACGGAGAGCTGCGCCTGGCAGGCGGGCATCATGGCGCCGCCATTGGACATGACCTTGCCCTCCGCACCGTCGAGCTGTGACGCGATCGCGGCGGTAATCGCCGAGGCTGGCTCGAGCGGTGCTGCCTGTGCCGCGCTGCCCGCAAGGAGCATGAAAGCGACGAGAAGCTTATGCCGCATCGGTATGGTCCTCGCGTGCGCCCCCCGAGAGAAGCGTGGCAAGGCTGTCGCCCCCTGCCTCCATCCAGGTCTCGGGCATCTCGAGCAATTGCTCGCGCGCGGTGCTGTCGGGGCCGGTTTCGGTGATCGCCTGAAGCGCCGAAACCCAACGCGCCACCCCGTCGGAGGAGAGCCGCTTCGTCACCAGTGCGGCGATCTCGGGGGGGATCTCGGCCTCGCGCCCGGCGATCACCCGGCATCCACCGGCCAGTGCGACCCGGATCAAGTAATCGTCGCACCAGTTGGCGCCGGGCGTGGGCCGGAGCAGCACCGAGGCGCCGGTCTCGGAGAACAGTCGCACCCAGTCTTCCTCGAAGATCGGTATCGTCCGCCACGCAACGTTCCCGGGCAGGTCCCGCTTGGTACGTGTGACGAGGGTCCAGGCAACCCGGTCGGCGGTCTGCGCGATCGCCTGCTCGATCCAGGGAACCTCGATGCCGGCCTCCTCGACCCAGAGGACCACGGGCTTCTCGCGGGCGGGTTTCGGTGTGAATGCCGCCCAGGCCTCACGGTTCAACCGGGGAACCCGCAGTTCGACATTGCGTGCGCCCATCCCGCGCAGCCGCGCTGCGAGCCCGCGCGAGGTGACCACGTTGCGATCGGCCGAAAGAACCAGCGGCCGGCGCTCGGTCGGCGGCAGGGTGGACCAGACGCTCAGGTCAGAGGGGATGTCGCTCACTGTGCCGGGGTGGCAGATACGCGAGGTCGGATTGATCCGCACCCAGCGCCGCCCCTGCTGGCGCGCGCGCAGCACTGAGAGCGCATCGATCGGCTCGGAGACGATTCCCGCCTGCAGCCCATCATGCTGGCGGGCAAACCGTGCGGCGTTGATGAACTTAGCGTCATCGGCGGGATCCGAGGTCGTGATGAGCGTTGCGGCATCGTTGTCCACCAGACCGCTGCGCCCCTCGAGCATCAGCGGCGATCCCTTGATCGTCATTGCCGGGTGATGGTGGTGGCCGCGATAGGCGATCGCGAGCGCGGCGGCGACTTCGCAATCCGCCTCGGTGCCGGGATCCGGGATCTCGACCTGCCGATGCGGTGTCCAGAACGCGGCCGACTGCGAGGGGCCATTGGGGTCCGAAAGGCTGGCACAGAGTTCGGACCAAGTGACAGCCTGCGGATCGAAGGCGATGCCTGCGCGGGCCATGACAACGGGGCCGTCCACAGCATCCACCGGTTGTGTGGTCGCGAGCCAGCCGCCCGGCCCGGGCGAGAGCGCCTCGTAGCCGGCCCCGATCCTGGCTTGGGCGCCGAACAGCAGCGGGCCTTTCAGGCGCGCCGTGCGCTCGCCATCGCGGAAGAAGGTGAGCGGGGCGATCACGCCCGCCTCGGCGTGAGCATCGAGCAGCGCGGCGAGGGCACCGAGGATATCTTGGGCCGAAGGGACCGAGATCGGATCGACGATCGCGACATGGTTCTCGGGGCGCAGTTGCATCAGCTGCGCGAGTGTCCCGCCCAGCTGCGGCGCGGTCTTCATGACCGAGACCGAGGGATGGCCCGGCGTGATCTCGGCTGTGACCTGATCCAGAAACTGGGTCATCGTCTCGTCGAGACCCTCATCGCGCAGAAACACGATCCGCGACGTGGTGCCAGTGTGATGAGGCAGCAGAGTATTGGCGGTATTCTTCACCAGATCGGGCGCGATACCGGGGCGACAACGGATGCCAAGCGTCACCGCAGGGTCGGTTTCGAGGACATGGTCGATCACGAACAGACCGGGCAGGGTGCCGGGGCGCGCCGTTGCGGCGATCTGTGCCTGCGCAAGATGGGCCGCTATCGCGGCACGCGCGCTCTCGGTGGCCTCTTCCAGGGGCACGCCGTCGCGTCGCGTGTTCTCGCCGCGCACAAAGAGCGCCTCGGGAATGGTCCCGACTTGCTTTTCCGCGCCGACAAGGCGGATCTGCATGTCCTGCTCCTCGGCGCCCGGATAAAGGCCGGGCCGGAACCCGCCGAGCTCAGCGATTGTTGTGGCCTTGTACCAGACCCAGTCCCCGACAAAGCAGGATTCGAGCAGCCGGGACGCGGACATCGCCGGCTTGGCGCGGATCCAGGGGCCACCGGGGCTTTGGGCGATTTCGTCGCAATAGAGTATATCCGCCCCCGAAGTCGCCGCACGCAGCGTGAACCGCGCGATCGCATCCGGCTCCAGCATGTCGCCTGCGTTGATGATCGCGGCGTAGTCGGTGCGTGCCTCGGCCATTGCGGCAAAGAGCGACGCTGTCATCTCCGCGTCGCTCCCGAAATGATGCTCCATGCTCAACCCGTTCTGCGAGAGATCGAATTGCGGCTTCGTTGCGTAGGCGAGTTTGATAGCGGGCGCGGTCCAGTTTTGCGCGATCGAGTCGAGCGTGTCCCGGACCTGCTGCGCGCTCGCGCCTTCTGGACAGGCGATCAGCACGCTCACTTCGGGTAGCGTCCCATTTTGCGCACGCAGTGCATCAAGCTGTGCCAGAAGCCGGGTACGTTCGGCCGGATCGCCGCGCTCGGAGGGGCGCACGGGATGGGCTTTGGTCGCTCTGGCAAGGTTGATCGACCGGCCCGCCGGGGTCGAGACGATCAGGCCGTGGCCGACGCCAGGAGCCGCGCGATTTCCCGAGCGCCCCAGTTCTTCAACGAAACCCGCCAGGTCGGCACTGCGCGCGCGCAAATCGTCCCAGGTCTGCGCGTCTGCTTTTTCGTGGATCGCCACCTCTATGTCGCGCACCAACACTGCGAGCGGCGCAAAGAGCCCCGCTGTATCCGCCTCGTCTGAGCGGTTGAGCGCTTTGGTGATGAAATCGACACTGCGACCGCGTGGGGTTTCGATGTTCAGCGTGTCCAACGCCGCGCGCACCGTGGCATCCGCGTCGTTGAGAAGGTCTGGATAGTGAACCCATGCTCGCGGCACCCCCCGCGCAAGATGCTCGGCCGAGGTGATGTAGCTCGACCACAGGGCGAGGGCATGGGCGCGTGTCATCTTGTTCTTGGTCGCCTGACTCGTGGCGACGGCGTAGGGCGCGCGATGCGTGTGAATCACCTTTGGGGCGTAGCCGATATCCTCGGCCGCCCGAAGGTAGAGCGGCAGAAGCCGACACAGGTGCGGGTGCTTCACTGCGACGAGCGGCGCCTCGGCGAATTGGCGCGAGAGGATCTCCGAGAGAACATCACGTTGAAGCTGGATATCGGCGCGTTCGATCCAGCCTTCGGGTAGCGGCGCGAGATCGGCCCAGTAGGAGCTCATCAGATCGAGCACGCGGACGTCGAACCGGATCAGTTCGGTCGATTCGAAGAACCCTTTGGGATTGGCCTCGTTGACCTGAGAGTCGCTTTTGATCTGGACCCCCAGATCGGCCAGCGCCCCGCACAAAGCGGAGGTTCCGCTGCGGTAATAGCCCGCGACGAAGATGGCCTGCTTTTCGGCATTCCGTAGTTCAGACATCGGTATTCCCGTCTCAGAGGTATTTGAACAGCGTCAGTTGTGAGGCGACCGAGAAGGCCTTCATCGCAGCCTGCAGCGCAGAGGTGCGGTCCTGCAGCTCGGTCAGCACTTTCGGAATATTCGCAGAGACCAGATTGCTGGCATCAGTCTGGGCATTGGTGCTGGCCTGAGTATTCGCGTTCGCGGCGGTATTGGTCGCCTGCAAGATGACGCCGACCTTGGCCGATGCGCCGGAAATCTGGTGCTGGTAGCCGGTGAGGCTCCCCAGTGCATTGCCGAGGATCTGGTGGGTCTGGGCGCGTGCCGCCGGCGTAGAACCAGGTTCAGCCAGCGCGGTCCGGATCTGCTTGACCAGGTCGAAGATCGATTGCGGGCGGGCCGGGGCAATGGTGAAGCTATCGCCGTTTGCAGGTTGCCCTGAGAACGTGAATTGCACGCCCTCGAGCGTGAGGGTCGTATCGGCGCCTTCGGTGTCGTCCACCGGGCCGGTCGCGATCGTCGTGCCGCCTGAGGTCGCGGTGTAGCTCTTGCTTCCGTCCGCTAATGTCGAAAAGCCGACCGTGATCGGGCTAGTGCCATCATGGAAGGCCATTGCCGCGCTGGCATCCACAACCCCGCTCGAAACGAGTGTGGATGCCCCTGAATTGCTGCTCGTAGCGGAGACCGAGGCATAGCCGTTGCCGGTCGAGACCTTGGTAAAGATCGACCCGCTTAGCGCGGCATTCACCGTCACACCCGGAGAAATCTCGACCGAGGAGGTGCCGTCATTGCCGACATAGTTGACCGATCCCGAAGTTGTCTGGACAAAGGGTTGGGTCTGCTTGGCAGTGCCGGAAAAGACGTAATTGCCGTTGCTGCTTTGGGTGTTGGCCAGGCTGAGGATTTGGTGCAGCCCGGCTTCGACCTGATCGCCCAAAGCATGGAAGTCGGCACCGCTGGTCGTTGCGTTCATGGCTTGCAGCGCGATGCTGTTGATGTGGTTGAGCGCGGTCGAGACATCACCCAGCGCTGTGGTTGCGCTGCCCAGCGTCTGCTTGATGTTGACCTGGCTCGCGTTCATTGCGTCGAGCTTCTGGACGGTCGAGTTGTCTTCTTGCGCGCCGGTATAGGCCGCAGGATCTGCCGCGGCTGTGTCGACCTTGCGGCCCGAGGAGAGCTGTTGTTCGAGTTCGGTGATCCGGGTTTCCTGGGCGGTGAAGCTCTGGCCGGACATGGCATAGAACGTGGTATCCATCTGTCGTGGTCTCCTAGATCGCCTGAAGCAGGGAGTTGAACATCGAGTGGGCGGTCGAGATGACCTTGGCCGCCGCCTGATAGGCCTGCTGGTATTCCGTGAGCAGCGTCGCCTGCTGGTCGACATTCACCCCCGCGGCGCGGGTCAGATCACCCTGTGCGGTATTGAGGTTCGAGGCGGTGTTCGAGGCCAGCGTCGTCGCTTGCGCCGAGGCCGCCCCGGTCTCGCCGATCAGCGAGAGCACAGAGCCCTGCATCGAGCCGCCGGGCAGGGCGCTATCGGTCCGGGTCCACAGGTCCGACATCCGCTGCGCGTTCGAACCGCTGTTGAGCCCGCCCGGGGTGAGGGTCGCCACGTCGCCTGCGCGGGGCGCGCCGGTCAGGTTCACCTGCCAGTAGTGTCCTGCGGCCGAGCTTGAGGCCGGGTAGGCCACCGCGAGCGTGGTGGCACCGCCAGCGAAGCTCCCGGTCGACACGGTGGTGCCGCTGGCCTTGTCGATCACGTCATAGGAACTTGCGGTGGTGAATTTCAGCTCCAGATCTCCGCCGAACGCGCTTCCCGGAACGACGGCCGCACCGGTGGCGGGCGTCGTTGTGACCGTGTCCTCACCCTCGTTGATCGTTCCGGCATTGGTGTTGCTCACGGCCCCCGAGCCCGAGATCGTTCCCGCGACTAGAACGTAGGGGTCGGCCACGGCCAGCTCGCTCGGATCGCTGGACGTCAGACGCAATGCGGCGGCCGCGCCGGGATCGGGGGCGATGCGGAAGCTGTCGCCCGGCGCAGGCGTCCCCAAGATTGCGATGTTCATGCCGTTGAGCGTCAGCGGGGTGCTGGTTCCCAAAGCCTGGCTCTGGCCGCTGCCGGGCACTGTCGCGCTCCAGCCCGAGGTGGAATAGCTCAACGTGTAACCTTGGCCATTGGCGGGCAGAGCGCTGGTATCGGTCACGCTGGCGTTGAGGGTCGCGCTGCCCGTGTTGCTTTGGGCTGGCGTCGCGTTGGGCTGCGGCCGGGAGAAAAGCGCCTTGCCCGCGCTGCCATTTGCGGTCAGGCCCTCGGCCTGCGACTGGTTCACGAGATCCGCGATGGTGCCGGCGATCCGGTCAAGCCGTTTTCCGGCGTCGTCCGTGGCCTTGAGCCCCGAGAGTAACCCGCCCAGCGAGCCGCCGCGATCCGACAGGCGCAGGGGGTGTTTGTCGGGGCCTGCGGTCAGCTCTGGCATGTCGTTGATGCTTTGCATATCGAGCGTTTGCGCCCCGGCCTGGTCCACCAGCACCGAGCCGCCGGTCATCACCGCGACCGCGCCGGAGGACCCCAGTGGCAGCGTATTGATGTTGAGAAACGAGGACAGCTTGCCCAGTGTCGCCTGTTGTTGATCTAGAAGCGTCGGTTCCTCGGGTGAGGCCATGAGCTGCTTGTTGATCTTGGCAAGTTCACCAAGCAGCGTGTTGGCCTGCCCGACCTGTTGCGAGATGCGCGTGCCGATCTGCCCGGTCTGACTGGTCAGCGCGCTTGCAGCCGAGTTGAAACCGCTGGCCAGCGCCTGTGCGTTCGCGAGAACCGTGCTGACCTGGGCCGCGTTGGTTGGGTTCGAGGCGAGCGTGCCGAGGCCGGAGAAGAAGGTGCTTGCCGCGCTTTCGATATCGCCGTTGCCGGTGAAGGCCTGATCGATCGCTTTCAGCACCGAGGCGCGGGTGCTGGCCGCGCTGTTGGCAGCGGTGGCTGCGTAGACGTTCGACGCCTCCATCGCGTCCGAGGCGCGGCGCACGAGGGCCGGGTCCACCACGCCGCCGCCCGATTGGCCCGCGCCGCCTGCCGTGGTCTGGATTTCGACGCTGCGTTCGGCATAGCCGTCGGTGGACTGGTTCGCGATGTTGCTGCCGACCGTTCCGATGCCTTCGGAAAACGCGTCGAGCCCGGAGAGGGCGGAGGAAATCGCGCTGTTGAGGCCTGTCATGTGTCATCTCCTTCGAGGACGTTTAGGACCGACTGCATGGTCGGCGATTGCGCGGTATCGACGATTTTGCGGGCATAGCTGCTGTCGGTCGCGTAGCCGCCGTGCATGAGCGCATCGGCATATTGCGCAACCGAGGTCGTCCCGACCGCATCTGGGTAGACGCGCCGGATCAGCCCGGTATAGGCGGAGGCGCAATGCGCCCCGGAATCGTAGTCTGCGAAGGTCGCCTGCGTGGCTGTCATCACGCCGTCGCGCTCCTCCTTGGTGGACGCTAAGGTGCCGCTCTGGCCGTGAACGGCCTTGATGCCGAACAGGTTGTTGCCCGGCGTCGAGGCGCCCCAGCCGGTCTCGAGCGCAGATTGTGCGAGCAGCGCGACTGGCGGCACTCCAAGTTCTGCGGCGCTTGACTTGATCGCGGGCCAGACCGACTTGGCGAAATCGATCGCGCGGTCGAGATGGCCCGCAGGGGCCGGGTGCGCAGATAGCATCGCGGGATGTGCCGCGAGCGCCTGCAAAGTCGGCGTGGCCGTGGCTGCACCCTGCGTGGCCTCGCCCCCGAGCTGCTCGACGATCTGTTTCGTGAGTGTGGCACTGGTCGTCGCGAACATCTTGTCTGACAGCGCGCGCGTGATCATCCCGTTATAGAGCTGCGAGCCGGTGCCCAGAGAGGCGCCCGAGAACGCCGTCTTTGTCATGCAACTCAACACCTGCTGCCAAAGCAGCGCCTCGAGTTTCTCAGCCTGGGCGACCATTTCGACGCCCTGCGTTCCGGTCTCTGCGGCGGCGGGGCCTTGTGTTACCAGCATCAAACCACCTTCACTTCGGCTTGCAGCGCGCCCGCATCCTTGAGCGCTTGGACGATCGCGATCAGGTCGGTGGGCGTCGCCCCGATCTTGTTGAGCGCGGCCGCGATCTGGTCGAGGGTGGTCGCTGCGGGCAGCGCCACAACCTTGCCTTGCGACTGGTTGGCGCTGATCGAGGCGTTGTTCACGCCAGCCGTCTGGCCTTGCGAGAGCGGATTGGGTTGGCTGACCGCGTTCGTCGCCTGCACCGAGACGGTCAGGTTGCCGTGTGAGACGATTGCGGGAAGCAGTTTCACGTTGCCGCCCATGACGATTGTGCCCGACTGGGCATCGACGATGACGACTGGCGGCGGCGCTTGCGGGGTCACTTGGACGCCAAGAACCCGCGCGATGAAGGAGACATGCGAGATTTTGCCGCGAAGCGTCACCTCTACCACGCCGGGCGAGGTTGCCTGCGCGGTGTTGCCTCCGAGTTGCTTGTTGATCGCGGTGGCGATCCGGTCGGCATTCTCGTAGCTCGGCGTCTTAAGCAGCAGCCGTGCCGAACCGTGTGGCGACCAAGTGGATGTCGCGATCGCGCGCGACATCACCGCGCCGTTGGGGATCCGGCCCACTGTGGGCGTGTTCGAGCGCACCGAGGAGCCGGACTTGGCGGCCGCAAATCCACTTACGAGCAACGCCCCCTGCGCCTGAGCGTAGATGTGATCGTTGCTGCCCTTGAGCGGCGTCGGGAGCAGCACCCCGCCAGCGAGCGATTTCGCGTTGCCGAGCGCGGCCACTGTCACGTTGAGATCCGAGCCCGGCTCAGAATAGGGGGGGATCTGCGCCGTCACCATCACCGAGGCCACGTCGTCAGGCTGCATGAAGGCTGTTTTTGGTAGGGTGATCCCCTCATGCGACAGCATGTTGGTGATGGCTTGCTGGGTATAGGGGATCTGGGTCGTCTGGTCCCCGGTGCCCGGCAACCCCACCACCAGCCCATAGCCCACGAGTTGGTTGCTCGGCGCCCCGGCAAGGGTGACGAGTTGCCCGACTGGCTCGGCGCGGGCTGTCGGAGCCGCCAGCGCGAGTCCGATCAGAAGGGTGAATATTTCGAAAGTGTGCTTTGGAGCCATGGGACATGATCTGCGGAGTTGATGTCGCCGATACCGACATATTGGATGTTGGCGTCGGCAAGCTGCGAGGAATCGAGCGTGTTGTTCGGGCCGATATCGCGGGGCCGGGCAAACCCGGTGACCTCGATACCTGTGACGTTGCCGTTGATGTTGACATTGGTGCGCCCGCGCAGGGCCAGTACGCCGTTGGGCTTGATGTCGATGACGACGGCGGCCAGTTCGGTCGTCACCGCGTTCGAGCCGCTGACCGAGCCGCTGCCGGTGAAGGATTGCTTGCTTGAGAGGCCCAGCGAGGGCGAGTAGCCAAGGATATGCGTCCCTGAGCTGTCATAGGTGCTGTCTTTCTTGAGCGCGCCATCGCCCTTGTTCTGCGCCGTCGTCGAGAACGAGACATTGACGGTCACGACATCGCCTTTCTCCCATACGCTCTGGTTGCCATAAAGCGAGCCGGTCGCGTTTGCAGGCACGATGGAGCCGTTCTGCGCGTCGGGCGGGCTCTCGGCTTGCACGGGGAAGGGGGCAGGCTGGACGAAATACCGTTTGGGTGGAGCCTTGGTCGCGCAGCCCGACAGCAAGACAGCGACCGCCGAAGCGGCGGCCGCGAGCTCCCGGATGGGACGTTTTGGGATCATGCGCTTGAGGCCATCGACGAGAGCTCGCTCAGCGTCCGGCCCGCTGCCGAGGCGGCATTGGTACCCAGCTGGTAAGCGCGCTCAGCTGAGATAAGGTTCACCATCGCGTCTACCACGCTCGTGTTGGATTCCTCGAGATGCTTCTGCGAGACTGCGCCAAGCCCGTTCGAACTGGGCGTGCCGGTGACTGCGGCGCCGCTCGAATTGGTTTGGACATAAAGGTTGTTGCCGATCGGCTGCAGCCCCTGCGGGTTGACGAAATTGGCGAGCTGCACTTGGCCAACCTGGGTCGCGTTGGACGACCCGGGCACCGTGACCGAGATCGTTCCATCCTGTGCGATGGTCACGCTCGTCGCATTTGAGGGAAGGGTCGTGCTGGGCAGCACCTGAAAGCCGTCGGCGGTGACCATGTGACCGCTCTGGTCAAGCTGGAAGGCCCCGTCGCGGGTATAGGCGATCTGGCCGTTGGGTTGCAGGACCTGGAAATAGCCCCCCCCCTCGATCGCCATATCGAGCGGGTTGTTGGTCTCTTTCAGGTTGCCCTGAGTGAGCACCGGCACCGTAGCCGCGACCCGCACGCCCGTGCCCATGTTGTAGCCCGAAGGGTAGAGCGTTGTCCCGCTCGAGGCGGCGCCGGGCTGGATATGTTGCTGATAGGTCAGCGTCTCGAATACGGGGTCCGATTTCTTGAACCCGACCGTGTTTACGTTGGCCAAGTTGTTCGAAATGGAATCGATCTTCACCTGCTCGGCAGAAAGCCCGGTTGCTGTAGTGGAAAGTGCAGGAAGCATGGTATCTCCGTCAGGTCATCAGAATTTGGTCGAGCTCGGTCTGGGTCTGGGCCGACTTGCCCATCACCTGCGTCTCGAGCTGGTAGGTCCGTGAGACCGAGATCAGCTGCATCATCGTTTTAACTGAATCCACGTTGCTGCCCTCAAGGGCACCCTGCTGGACCGACGCGCTGGCCGAGGGTTGGGCCGCTGTGCCTTCGGGCAGGCCATAGAGCGAGTTGCCCAACGGCGTCAGACGACCTCCGGTCGGGGTCTCCGCAAGCATCAGCTTGCCGAAATTCTGCGCCTGGGCGCCCGGCGCTCCGGCTGGGATGCCCGAGATCGTGCCGTCATGCGCGATTGTGAGGTCGCGAAGCTGCGGCAGGCTGATTGGGCGCCCCGAAGGGCTCAGTACCGGTTCGCCCGAGGCGGTCGTCAGCAGGTTTGCGGCGTTCTGCAAAAGGTGTCCGTTGCGCGTGAGCGCCTGCCCGCCATCTGGGGTCTGCACCACGAGCCAGCCGCCCTGAACCGCCACGTCGAGCGGCGCACCGGTCTCTTCGAGCGGGCCGTCGCTGGTATCGGCGTTTTCCCCCAGCGCGATCACGTCCGCGCCGGGCAGCGGGGCGTCGCCCGCATAGGGAAGCGCCATCGCCTCGGTCTGCTGGGCGGCATAGCCCTGCGTGTTCGCGTTCGCGAGGTTCTGAGCAACCGTCTCGAGACGTTCCGAAGACGTCTCGAGACCGGCCATCGAGGTGTAAAGACCACTAAGTGCCATGCTCAGCTGATCTGCAGTAGTTTTTGGACGTCCTGCTGGGCGCCTTGGATCACACTGGTATTGGCTTGGTAGGCCTCTTGATAGTTGATCAGCTCAACCAGTGAGTTCGAGGTCTCCACATTCGATTTCTCGAGCGCGCCTGCGACCAGCGAGCCGTTCACTCCGGCACCGGACTGGTTGACCACCGCGGCGCCGGAATTCGTCGAGGCTTGGAACAGGTTGTGGCTGGTTGGGATCAAACCCTGATTGTTGATGAAGCTCGCCATCGCCAGCGTCGCCACGGTCTTGGTGCGGCCGTTGGAATAGGAGACGTTGACATCCCCATTCGCGCTGACCTTGGTCCCGGTATAGGCGCCCGGCGCGAAGCCGTCATTGGTCAGCGAGTTGATCGCGAAGTCCTGATTGCTCAGGGCAGTCCCTCCGAAATCGAAAGCGATGTTCGAGGGGGCCGCGCCATTGCCCCAGTTCACGTTCAGCGTCGCCTGAGCACCAGAGGTGAGCGTGCCGTCGTTGCCGAAGGACAGGGTGGTGAGTGCCTGCGCCGAGCCCACGGTCGTGCCCGAGGCCGCCTCGGGCTGGGCATAGATCGACCAAGGGCTCGGAGTGGTGGCCGAGGCCGAAGCCGCCTGACGTGCAAAATAGAGCTGGATACGGTTGGCATTGCCCAGTGAGTCAAAGGCGGTGACCGAGGTTGCCTCGTCGAACGTGTTCGAATCCGTCGGATCGAAGGGGGTGGCATTCACCGGGTCGGCCGAGTTGAGCGCCGCGTTCAGGCTGATCTGCGCGCTAGCTTGGGCCGGTTCGGGCGAGGTCGAGATAGAGACCGGGCCAAGCAACCCGTCCGCTTGTCCGTTAGCCTTGATGCCGAAGCCCTGCACCGCAGAGCCGTTGCCGTTCTGAAGCTCGCCGGTCGGGCTGAGCTGGAACCCCCCGTCGCGGCTGTAGCTGGTCGTGCCGTTCTTCTCGGTAATGAAGAAACCGTTGCCCTGAATAGCGAGATCAAGCGCGTTACCGGTGCTCGTCAGGTCGCCTTGCGAAAAATCCTGAGACGTGAAGCTCGCGGTCACGCCTTGGCCGACGCCGTCGCTGCCCCCCGCGGGATAGGTGTCGGAGAAATGCGCAGTGCCTGACTTGAAGCCGACAGTGCTGGCATTGGCGAGGTTATTCGAGACAACATTGAGGCCGGTTTGGGCACCAAGAAGACCGGAAAGGGCGGTATTGAGTGACACTGGGTTCAGCCTCCGAGAACACTTACGATTTGCGATAGATCGACCGGCTGGGTGGCACCGGCGAGCGAAAGGGTGGGGGCGCCACCGGACAGGTTGACGGTCCGGACAGTCGCGTTGTGATAGGTGGTTGCGGCGACCTCCGAAGAGCCGGACGTGGCCGCGACATCGTAGGCGTAGGCGTAGCCCGCGCTGCCGCCGGTCCAGCTAAAATTGCTGAGGCCCGCAGGCAGGTCGTGCAGCGTCAGCGTGTGCATCACCTTGCCGCTCGCGGGGTCGGTGATCTGCACCTTCACCGTGCTGGCCGGTCCCGAGAGGCTGAAGCCGCCCGTCACCGTGCCGTCGGCATTGGCCACCGCGCTTGAGCCGCCTGCCACAGCCACCGTCTTGCCGATCAGGTTGGACGCCTGCCCCAGTTCGGCCGCGCCGGCAATGGCGCCGAGCGAGTCGACCTTGGCGTTGAGCGCATTGATCCCGCTGACAGTGGAGAGTTGGGCGAACTCGTTTGCGAGATCCTGCGGCTTGGTCGGCGAGGTCGGATCCTGATTCTGCATTTGGGCAGTGAGAAGCTTGATGAAATCGGCCTGTGTCAGGCCGCTCAGTCCGGCGCCGTCGGCTCCGGACGTGGCCGGAGCGCTGCTGGTTCCTGCAGCGACACTTGCAGCGGCGGAGGTGTTGGTCATGGCGGTTCCTCGTTCCCGATCAGTCGATGAAGCTTTGCAGCATCGCTTGGTCCAGCCGCGTCGATTGCTGGAGGACCGCGATCTGGGCCTTGTAGCTTTGTGTGGTGCTGATCAGGTCGGTCATCTGCTGCACCTGATCGACATTGGATTGCTGAACGTATCCCTTGTCATCCGCGTAGGGGTTGCCCGGGTCGTAGACCAGCTTGGGCGGCGCGTCGCTTTCGACCACTTCGGCCACGCTCACGCCTGCAGCGGGCGAGCCTTGCAGCACCGGCTCGGCTTTAAAGACGGGTTCGCGGGCTCGGTAAGGCTCACCGCCGGGCGTCGTGATCGAGTCTGCGTTGGCGACATTCGACGCGATCAGGCTCAGGCGTTCGCGATTTGCCAACAGGCCGGAGCCGATAATAGTTGAGACGTCGGGAATGGGGCCAGTCATAAGGTCAGATACCGTTCGGATTCGGGCGTAGCGCGGTGATCAAATCCTTTGTGGATTGATGCAGATAGGTCACCTCGGATTTCATCGCATTTACGTTTTTCAGGGACTCGAGTTTCTCTGCAGTCAAAGAAACATCATTCCCGTCGAGATTAGATGGATTGCCCGCTTTGTATTGAACTTCTCCAAGGGTATTAATTCCCGATTTCAGCGCCGAAGACAGGCTGTTTTCAAAATCGATATCAATTGCGTGATATCCTGGAGTATTCGCGTTTGCCACATTCGATGCGATGAGGCTTTGACGCTGTTCACGCAACGTCAGGTCTGCCTGGGCAAAAGAAAGAAATACAGGGCTACCAGCGGCCATTTTAACTCACATTCTTAGGTTGTGGTGGACGTTATTTCAGCCTGCGCCTAGCCGCAATGTGCAAAGATGTAACAAATGCGTGCGGTCGTCGTGATCTTTAGAAAATTCAGTAAAAACAATTGTATATATGAATATATACTCATTTTCTGGGGTGTGGCTTTTCGGTAACGTTTCAAAATTTCACACACGTTTAACGTTTAAACGATACCGTGAGTTGACCAGTATGGCTCAATGCCATTAGAGGGCATCCCAAACGTAAACGCGCGAGGATTCCGATGTCTGTATTGCCTCTATCTTTAATTGGATTTTCGAACGGACATTCCCTTACCGAAAAGGCGTCGGACGGTGCGAGCGGAGCATCCTTTTTAAAAACTGTAGAATCGGCTCTCAATGCTGTGAGTGATGCTCAGAGTTCTGCAACGTCCGCAGAAAATGCGGTTGCTGCGGGCAAGCCCGGTGCGTCGCAGGCAACTGCTCTGGTTCTCTCCGATCGGGCTGAGATTGGGTGGAATGGCGTGGTGGCTGTGAGAAACGAGGTCGTTTCGGCCTATCAAACGCTCTCTAATATGCAGATCTGACGGACAATATGACTTTAAAGGATGCGCGGGCGTTTGGTTCGAACCTGTTAGCCCGGCTTAAAAACCTACCGCTTTCCATAACGCTCGTCGTGGCAACAGTCGTGCTCGGCATCGCCGTTCTGGCGGCGTTCGAGTTTTCAGGCGAGCGCTACACCGTTCTGTTCGACGGGCTGTCGCCTGCGCGCGGCGGCAAGGTGATCTCCGCGCTCCAGAAAGAGGGTATCCCATATCGCCTGAGCCAGGATGGAAACGTGATCTCGGTCCCCGAATCCGATTTCGGGCGTGCGCGGTTGCGGTTGGGCGTGGCGGGGCTGCCTGAGACGGGCAGCGAGTCAAGCTGGCAGGCGCTCGAGAAGTCATCGGTCACCACCAGCCAGGCCGCCACCCAAGCGTTGCAGTTGCAGGCCACCGAACACAGCTTGCAGGAATCGATCACGGCGCTGTCGGGAGCGAGCCAAGTGCAGGTGCTGCTGGCCGAACCCAAGGATACGCCGTTCCTCGCCGATCAACCGCGACCGAAGGCTTCGGTGATTTTGACTGCCCCTCCCCAGGCGGATCAGGCTATCGGCATGGCGATTGCCAAGGTCGTGGCCGGCGCAGTGCCGGGGCTGGACGAGGCGGATGTCGTCGTGGCCACCAGCGGCGGCATGATTCTTTACCCTCAGGGCGATGTCGGCGATATCGCGCAGCAGCTCGCCGTGTTGAAGCGGATCGAGGCGGCTCAGGAGGCCAAGATACGCAGCCTGTTGGCGCCGATCCTCGGGGCGGGGAACGCGCGCGTCACTGTCTCGGCAGATATTGATTTCGCCGCGACCGAGGAACAGTCGGTTCGTTACGGGCCCAATTCCGTCTTACGCTCAAGCGACGAGCAGTCGCAGACGCGCAACGGCAAGGATCCTGTCGCGATGGGAATTCCTGGGGCGCTGTCGAACCAGCCGCCGGGCAAGACCACCGCGCCGCTGAATGCCAATGGGCAGGGCGCGCAGCCCGCCAACGGCCAGCCGCAGAGCGCGTCGCAACATACCCAGAAGGACTTCGTCGTCGACAAGACCTCGACAACCCGGCGGCCTGCTGCGTGGTCGGTCCGTAAAGTCAGCGCATCGGTGGTGGTGAACAAGGCCGCACTTGGATCGACGAGCCTCGACCAACTCAAGGCGATGATCGGCTCGACCATCGCGGGACCAGTGGGCCAGATTCAGGTAACGAGCGCGAATTTCGTAACCGGAGCCGAGGCTGTCGCGCAGGCACCTGATGCGCAGATGTCGCTGATCGTGCAGGCTGGGTTGCTACTCGTCGCGGCCCTAGGATTCCTGTTCGGCGTGGCGCGCCCGCTGGTGGGCTGGTTGCGCAAGCGGCCAGTGCGGCCTTGGGCCCCGGCACCAGCCCCCGTGGTCGCGATGCCCAAGCCGGCCCTCGAGGACAGCCTGGACGTCGTGCATCTAAAGCGGATCGCCGAACAGGTGGGCGAGGCCGGCAAGGAGCGACCTAAGGCGATGGCCGGCGTGTTGCAGAAATGGCTGTCGGGCGATGTCCCGAGCCTCCAACCGGAGGAGGACGGCGCATGATCGAGCCGGATAGCGGGATGAGCGGGGCAGCGATGGCTGCCTATGTTGTGATGTCGATGGATGAAGAGGCCGCGACACAGGTACTGCGCCACATGGACGAGGCCTCTATCGGCATTCTAACCGCCGCAATGTCGGAGATGCACGAACCTTCCCGCGACGAGGGCGTGCAGATCTATGCCCGGCTGATGGCGGAGCTTGAGGCTGGCGGTGCGATAGCATCGGGCGGTTTCGATGCCTTCGAGTCGCTGCTGTCGCGCGCATTCGGGGACAAGCGCGCCCATGACATGCTTGAGCGGATCATTCGCACCAGAACTTCCGATCTCGACATCCTCTCGAAGATTGACGGACGAACCCTTGCCGATCAGGTCAAGGACGAACGACCGCAATTGCTGGCGGTGCTGCTGGGGCAGATGACACGCTCGGCCGCAGTGGAGTGCCTCAACGCCTTCGATGAAGAGCTGGCGACAGACCTGATCCATCGCTATGCGCGGCTCGAAACGATCCCCAGTGTCGCGCTCGCCGAGTTGAAAAGCATGCTCTCGGACCATCTCGGCACGCAGATCGCGACACAGGCCAGCTCGACGGGGGGCGTGCGTCAGGCCGCTGACCTGCTCAACGGGATGAGTGCCGGTGCCGCGGAACGGGCGCTGTCGCGGATTCGCGAAGAGGATGCAGATCTTGCGGACCGGATCCGCGCGAACATGTTCACCTTCGACGACCTGCTGGGGCTGCCGGACCACTTCCTGCAACAGGTCATCTTTGAGGTCGGGCCCGAGCGGCGTTCCCCCGCGCTGCGTAGTGCCACGGAGCAGACCCGCGAGCGTTTCTTCGCGAATATCTCGCGCAAGGATGCGGCGATCCTCAAGGACGACATCGAGAACGGCCCGATGGTGAAGCGCGCGGATTCGCAGGCTGCCCAGCACGAGTTCGTCGAGGCGGCGATGCGACTGTCGCGAGAGGGTCGGATCTCGCTCAGCAACGAGGAAGATATGGTATGACCCGGACCCTGACGCACGCTCTCCTTCCGTCCAGCGCGGCCGTGCCGGTTGACCGGGCCGCCCGCGCAGATGCGCATCAGGCGCGTGCCTTTGACACGGCCTGCTCTGAGGCCTGTGCCGTGCCCAAGACTGGCGCGCGGGACGATCACACCCGAACGGATCAGGGAGCCGATGTGGAGCGCGCGGGCGCGACGTCGAAAGAAGCGTCGCCGGATGCGCAGACACAGAGCGACACGGCGCTGGTGACAGGGGTTGAGGAAACAGCGCGGGATGACGCCCGACCGATCGCGCCTCGTGACGAGAGTCGTGTGGCAGATCGCAAGGATCTCTCGTCGCTGGACACGATGCTCGCACGGGCCGCCCCTGGTTCGGGGCCCGCGGCTGCGGCGAAGACTGCAAAGAGCGACAAGGCGAGCTCGGTGGCTGAGCCGGGCGCGCAGCAGGCGCATGCGATCCCTTCAAACCGGAACGCCACGTTGCCGCCCCTCCCCCGCGATGTGGACACGACGCCGGTGAAGCCGGCACAGGCTGAGGATCTCGCAATGCGGGCGGTCTCGATCGCCCCTCGCAGGCAGGCCGCAGAGATCGGCGCCGACGGTATGGATCGGTCTGCGCCCGGTGCGGAACAGCTACGCGCGCCGGGGGGGCGGCGCATGCATGATGATAAGCGTCATGACCCTGCCGTGGATGTGATGCCGACCCAGTTGTCGATTCCGCACAGCATCCCGCAAACCCTGCCGCAGCCTGTGACGCCGCACAGCAACCGCGAGACGGAACGCGACGCAGGGGTCGTCGCTGCGCTGGCCGCACCCTCCGCGCCCCAGCCCGGCGCGCTCGGCCCAGTGACCGGACTGGCCCCTGTCCAATCCCTTCCGACAGAACCCGAAACCCAACCGCAATTGCTGCATTCCGCGCTCTCTCTGGCCTCGGACGGGGGTGGCTCGGCCAAGATAACCTTGCATCCGCAATCTCTGGGCACCGTGGTGGTGCGGGTGGACGTGACTGCGCAAGGGGTGACGCACATTCACCTGAGCGCCGAGACCGATGCCGGCTACCGCGCGCTCGCGGCGGAGACGGGGCATCTGGCTCAGAAGCTTGCGCAGGGAGGCCTGAACGTGGGCTCGGTGCAGGCCGCGATGGCGGGCATGCCGGGCGGCACCAATGTACTGACGCCGCAGCCCGGAGTGGCGGGGGGGGCTCAGGCGCCCCAGTCCGGATTCGCCGATGCAGGGGGCGCGGGCGGTTTCGCAGGCGATGCGCAGCACCAGCATGCAGGGGGCGACCAGCATCGGCCGCACCCGCAAGACACCCCGTGGGAAGCGCCTCTTCCGCCTGCAGGAGAGAGCGACGACAAGACGGTGAAAGCCTATGCCTGACACCCCCGAATTCGAGCCCATCGACCTGATCAACCCGACCACGGTCTTCGTCAATCGTCTGCCCGACATGTCGGGCGTGGTTGAACGCTTGTTCCGCTATTTCCGGACTCAGCTGTTTCAGGAATTTAGGTTCGGCGTCGAGATCCAAGAGGGCAAGTTCCAAATCGTCAACCACGACGCTTATCTCGCTCCGCGCGACGGTTACCACCTGTTCGCCATCCTCAACCTCTCGCCAATCCGGGGGCTGTCGCTGGTGACGTTGGACGGTGCGCTTCTGGCTGCGTTGGTCGATGACCTGTTTGGCGCCGATGCACCCGCGCCTGAAGACAAGCTGCAGCCGCAGATCTCGAACATGGAAGCCCGGATCGGTCGCCGGCTGATTGAAATGATAGGGCCTGCGATCAGTGCCGCTTTCCAACAGTATTTCGTGGTCCAGCCCGAGGTCGTGCGCACCGAAGGCTTCGCCGCTCTGGCCTCAGTGGGCGATGCGGTCGAGCCGTTCTGCAAGATGTCGGCCCAGGTCAGCTTGCCTGCGGGCGGCGGAACGATCTCCGTCGCGATTCCCTATCGCGGGCTGGAACCCTACCGTGAGATCCTCGGCTCGCCTGCTGGTGGCCAGGCCGAGCTGGAGGCACGCAGTAGGTGGACCGACCACCTGTCCGAGGCGATCGAAGAGGTGCCCGTCGAGATCGGCTTCGAAATCGGCACGGTCTCGATGTCGGCGGGTGGTTTGTCCGCGCTGGCCGTGGGCGACATGCTTCCATTGACCTTCCATCGCAATGCCCGCGCGGTGATCGGCAAGACCACGATCGCAGACATTTCCTATGGGGCTGTCGGCCCGAATTACGGAGTTTTCTTTGAAAATGACCAACAAAAAAAATGAGCCCTCCGATCAGACGCCGGTTCAGGTCGATCCGCTTGAGCCGCCGGTCGACACCGCAGGCGCTGCGCGTGCAATCCCTGCAACCACGGTCGATTCCGTGCGCGTGACCATGGTCGTCGAGATCGGTCGCGTGAACATGACGATCAAGGAACTGCGCGGCACCCGGCAGGGCACGGTGATCCCGCTCGATCGAGCAATCGGCGAGCCGATAGACATTCGCGCCAATGGTAGCCTGATTGCGCGAGGCGAGGTGGTCTCGACCGAGGGCCACAAATACGGCATCCGGGTAACGGAGATCGTTGGAACGGACGACTCGGATCATCCGGCATGACGGTGCCGGACTGGTTCAGCTTAGGCGCTGTGAACACTTTCCTCGCCATCGCGGGGCCGGCGCTTGCGACCTGCCTACTGCTTGGCGTTGGTGGTGCGATTTTGCAAACCACGACCCAGGTTCGCGAGGCTGCGCTGGGCTTCGTGCCCAAAGTGATCGGGCTGCTGGTCCTCGTGGCGCTCGGCGGCGGCATGATGCTGCGCTTTGCCGAGAACTATACCACCCATGTTTTCCAATCGATTCCCGAAATCGTTCATGCCCACGCCAGCCGTTAAGCCAGTCATATCACTTCCGCGGCCGTCGATAACCTCGTGGCTGGCCGGCCCCGCCATCGTCGGCGCGGTGCTGACGATGTTGATTGTGCCTCTTTCGCCCCTGGCGATCTCGTTGATGTTTGCGGTCAATATCGCCGCCGGGCTGGTGATCCTGGCCGCGGCGATCTATGTCACCGAGGCCTCCGATCTGCTCTCCTTCCCCTCGATCCTGTTGGCGACCACGCTGATGCGACTGGGGCTGAACGTCGCGACGGCTCGTGCGATCCTGCTCAACGGCTATACGGGGCCGGGGGCGGCGGGCTCGGTCGTCGAGAGCTTCGGTCGCCTCGTCGTGGGCGGCAATTACGTGATCGGGATCATTATCTTTTGCATCCTGATCGTGATCAACTTCGTGGTCATCACCAAGGGGTCGAGCCGGGTCGCCGAGGTCTCTGCGCGTTTCATGCTCGACTCTCTGCCCGGCCGTCAGATGGCGATCGACGCGGATGTGAATGCCGGCACGCTGAGTGCGAAAGAGGCCGAACGGCGGCGCGGTCAGCTGCGCGCCGAAGCCGATTTCTTCGGCGCGATGGACGGCGCGTCGAAATTCGTGCGCGGCGATGTGGTCGCGGCCATGGTGATCCTTGTCGTCAATCTTGTGGGCGGGCTGTTGGTGGGGATGCTCCAGCACGGGCTGCCGCTTGCGGTCGCGGCGCAAAGCTACACGCTGCTCACGATCGGCGACGGGGTGGCGGCCCAGATCCCCTCGCTCACGATCTCGATTGCTGCCGGTCTGATCGTGACGCGGGTGTCCAACGGCCAGAACATCTCGAACCAGATTGTTGGCCAGATCTCCAATCATCCCGAGGCTATGCTGGTCGCGGGTGCGCTTTTGCTGATCCTTGGGCTGGTGCCGGGCATGGCACATCTACCCTTCCTCGGCTTCGGTGCGATCTTGGGTGCGACGGGACTGCGCGGGGTGCAACGCAAGCGGCGTGCGCAGGAGGCGGAAACCGCCGAGCCTGCTCCCGCGGCGGCCGACCAGAAGCCGGCTGCGGTCGATGTCTCGAGCGTCCAGACGGTGGATCCATTTGGCCTAGATATCGGCTTTGCGCTGGTGCCGCTAATCGGCGAGCAGGCTCCGGGCAAACCGACCCTGATGACCCGGCTGACTGCCATTCGCACCCGCTTTAGCAAGCAGATCGGCTTCGTGCTGCCCAATATCCACATCCGCGATTCCGAGCAGGTCCGGCCGCAGGAATACCGCTTCGTCATCCGCGGCGGCGTGATTGGCCGCGGCGAGGTCTTTCCCGGCCAGATGCTTGCGATCGAGACCGATAACATCATCGACCGGATCTCCGGCGGGCGGCCCGCGAAGGAGCCCGTCTTCGGCACTGACGCGCTCTGGATTGGCGAGGCGATGGTGGCCGATGCCGAGACCGCTGGTTACACCGTCGTTGATCCCTCGAGCGTCATCGCGACGCATCTCGATGCAATGCTCAAGCGGCATGCCTGGGAGATGCTTGGCCGCGGCGAGGTCGAGGAAATCGTCGGCCATTACGCGCGCAGCCACCCGAAGCTAATCGAGGACCTGCGTGCGCGCTACCAGATGGGGATGGTGCGTCAGGTGCTCTCGGGTCTGGTCGCCGAGATGGTCCCGATCCGCGATTTCGAACGGATCGCCGAGGCCATGGTTGATGCGCCGGAAGCTGCAACGCGCGATCCGGAAATGTTGCTTGCTGCCGTTCGCCAGCGGATCTCGCGGCTTCTCATCGCGCCCTATCTGGGCGAGGGGCAGGTACTTCAGGTGCTCGCGCTCGATCCCGAATTCGAGGGGATCGTGATCAAGTCGATCGAGACAGCGCGCGCCCAGAACAGCTCTGCGATCTCCGAGCCGGGCATCATGCGGATGCTGCGCGCGGCTGCCGCCTCGGGCAAAGAGCTGGCGGCCTCGCGGGGTGTCAAGCCGGTGCTCGCCGTGCCTGGGTCTTGCCGCCGGGCGATCGCGCGCGTGATTGCTGACAGCTTCGCGGTGATTGCGCTCGAGGAGATCCCTGATAACCAGCCCACGACCGTGCTCGGGGTGATCCGCCCGCCTGAAGAGGCCGCACAATGAGCGCCCCGCAGCAAGACCCCAGTCCGGGCGTTCCCGAGCCCGAAGAGGTGCTGGTCCAGAGCGGTAAATGGATCACGCGCACCGCCTGGCGACTGCATGGCCGGATGCCCTGGGCCGAGGTGGACGACATGGTCCAGACCGGCGTGCTGACCGCGCTTGAGCTGCGCGACCGCTTTGATCCCGCGCGCGGCGTGCCCTTCCCGGTCTTCATCAAGCCACGGGTGCTGGGCGCGATGATCGACATCTCGCGCCGTGCGGGCTCGATAAAGCGCCGCGAGGAGGCCTATGTCGCCGAGAGCGAGAGTGTCACGCCCGATGATGCGCTTGACCTGATCATCGGTTGCGAGAGCGCCGATATTCTCGCAGAGGAAATCGAAAAGCTACCTGAAGATGAACGCACAGCGATCTCGCTGTTCTACCTTGAGGAGCTTCGTAACAAGGATGTCGCGGGGATCATGGGGGTCACGGAAGTGCGCGTCGTGCGCTACCGCGAACGCGCCCTCACGCGCCTCGCTGCGGCAATCCATCAAAGGACCTTCATGACCGACCAACAATTCGAAGAAACCGCGGGAGAGAGTTTATGAGTGCCATTCTGGGAATTCTCCTCGGGATATCCGCGATCATCCTGACCAGCCAGCTCGAAGGCGACCCGTTGCTGGCGCTCTTCAAGGTCGATGCCGCCGTCATCGTGTTCGGCGGGTCGATCTCGGCATTGCTCGTGCATGCTGAATGGCGCTCGATTGTGAACGCGGTCAAGCAGGCAAGCTGGCTCGTCAAGCCGCCGCCAACCGATACCGTGAAGCTGATTGGGGACATGTATGATTGGGCGGGCATCATGCGCAGCTCCAGTGCGCTCGCGCTTGAGGATGCCGCCGATGAGGTCGACGATCAGTTCCTTAAGGTCGGACTGGGTCTGATCGTGGCTGGCCAGAGCTACGAGGAGGTGCGCGACGTTCTCTATACGCTGGGCGATATCGAGGATCGCGAGAATGGCCAGGGCGGCGAGATCTGGGAGGCTGCCGGAGGCTACGCGCCCACGATCGGCGTGCTGGGCGCCGTTTTGGGGCTGATCCACGTCATGCTGCGGCTTAACCATCCTGACGAACTCGGTCCGGGGATCGCTACCGCCTTCGTCGCAACGATCTACGGGGTGGGGGCGGCAAACCTCGTCTTTTTCCCGCTCGGCAACCGTCTGAAAGCGATCGCGGGCGGGCGTACGACCTATCGCGAGATGGCGACCGAGGGGCTGCTGCAGCTTTCGAAGGGGACGACCAACCCGATGCGGCTGCGCGAGCGGCTTGAGAACATGCTCGAATCGCGTCGCCGTTCTGGCCTTGACCAAGAGACCGAGGCCGAGGGTGAGAACGTACAGGACCAGAAGGCAGGCTGATGGCACACAGAAGCGGTGACTTCCGCCGATCGCGGCGGGATACGGGGCACAAGCCGAACCACGAGCGCTGGATGATTTCGTATGCGGATCTCCTGACGTTGATGCTGGCGCTGTTCATCGTGCTCTATGCGACCTCGGCGCAAAATACGTCGAAAATGAATGCGATGGCGTCGAGCATGATGGTTGCATTCTCGGGCACGCCACCGTCGCTGATCCAGAAACCGTCTTCGCCGCACGGCCCCAAAAGTCAGCTTCCGAAGGCCAAGACCCTTCCGGCCGAAGCCCCGCCAATGCCCAAGACGCCTGCAGTCCCGCAGAACGTCCATCACCTGGACAAGGTGTCGTCGCTGCCGGTTGATCGATTGACGCAGCAGGAGCAGCGCGACCTCCAGCCTTCGATCAAGGCGATCAAAGCGTTGCGCGATAAGCTTCATTCGCTGTTGCAGCCTGAGATCAAGGCCAAGTCGATTTCCATCGATTCCACGCCGCTTTCGATCAATATCCAGCTTAACGCGAAGATCTTGTTCGGCAATGGGGCCGCCGATTTGACAAAGGGGGCGGTCAAGATACTCACGCCCCTGGCTCAGACGCTCGGCGCGATCCCGAAAGGCTACCGTATCTCGATTCACGGCTATACCGATAACCAGCCGATCCACACCAAGGAGTTCCCGTCGAACTGGCAATTGTCGACGGCGCGCGCGCTCAGCGTGGTGCTGTTGTTCGTGGACAATGGCGTGGCCGGTGAGGCGCTTAGCGCCGAGGGGTTCTCGAAATACCACCCGATCGCGAGCAATGACACCGCGCAGGGACGCCAGCAGAACCGCCGCGTCTCGATCGTGATCTCGGCGCCCAAGCCGGGGCAAGAAGCCCCGTCCGCGCAGTCCGGCGACCCCGCCGCTAAACCTGCGCCAGAACGTAGCGGGCTTTCGACATCGGTCGGGAACACGGCGGGTCCGGAGGCGGGGCCGCCGAAACCATCCCCTGCGGGTATCTCTGGTCCCACGGGCGCGCTTGCGCCGGCCCCGGCAGCAAGACCGATCATCAAGCCGAAGCCAGGGCAGGGGAGCCCGGACCAGACACCGAAATCACAAGCAACGGCGGACGCGAAGCATGGCTAAGACGAAACAAAAAGGCGCAGGAAAGACCGCCGACGCACCCGCCGCCCAGCGGCCGATCCGCCCCTTCTTCGCAGGTGTCAGCATTGCGTCGCTCTGGGGCGCGCTCCATGTGCCGGTGTTCCTGAGGGTAATGATGATTGGTGGGTTCGCGGCGAAGCTGTTGGCCATCGCCATCGTCGCGAGCGGTGTCCTGATGGCGCTGATGGAAGCCGCAGTTTTGGTGGGGCGTCAGCTGCCGCAACTGCGGGAGGCCCTGTCGAGGTTGCCATGAGACACCCCTTTCGCATCCTGTCCGCGCCCGAACCTCCCGCCGAGACGCCCGAGGGCGAGGCCTTGGAGCAAAGCCTTCAACGCCAGCGCGCGGACGCGGCCGAGGCCGCTCAAGCAGCCGAGGCGGAGGAGCGCGCCCAGCTGCGCAAGAACGCCGCGCAGGAAGGGTACGAGGAAGGGTTGCGGCGAGGCCGTGCCGAGGCGCTCGAGGCCATCAAGGGCGCGATTGGCCCGGCGGTGGAACGGCTGCAGGCAGCCACCGAGCGCCATGATCGCGAATGCGACGCGGTGCGCGCAGCAATGGCGCGAGCCGCAATCACCCTTGGCCAGACCCTAGCCGAGACACTCGTGGGGGTCCCCCGGCCCTTCGACCGCGAGTCGTTGCTCGCGGGGATGCTCGAAGAGGCCCGCGAGGAGGGCGTGCAGGAAGCCACCTTGGTTTGCCGCGCCGCTCCGAAGACGCTGGCCGAGATCGGGCAGGCCTTTCCCGATGCGCTCACGATGCGCGAGGACCGCGAGATGCGGCCAGGTGGCTTTGTGATCGAGCTGAACGATGACGGGGCCACTATCAATCGCTGGGATGCCTCGATCGAGCGCATGGAGCGGGTCATCCGTGAGCTGAACTCCGATGTCTGAGACTGCGCGCGAGATCGAATTGGCCGCGCAGGCGTGGCTGGCAGGCCATCTGCCGAGGCTGGAGCCGTCCGAGCGCAGCGGCGCGGTGCTGCGCACCGAGGGCGAGCTGATCACGGCGAGCAATCTTGCAGTGCCGATCGGCTCGCGCTGCACGATCGCCACAAGGGTCGGCCCGATCGGGGCCGAGGTGGTGGGCTTTGACGGGCGACTCACGCTTCTGATGGCGGATCGTTCGCTCAAGGGGTTGCAACGCGGCAACCGGGTGACCGCCGTGCCGGGTGGCGTCTCTGTGACGGTGGGCGCGGGGCTTCTGGGCCGGGTGCTCGACGCCTATGGCAACCCTCTCGATGATCGACCGCCGCCCGCGACCGGGCAGAGCTGGCCGCTTGAGGGGGTGCCGATAAACCCGATGCATCGTCAGCGCCTGACACAACCGCTTGACGTGGGCGTGCGCGCGCTCAACGGGTTGACCACGTTGGGCCTCGGGATGCGCACGGGGCTTTTTGCGGGCAGTGGCGTGGGCAAGAGTACGCTTTTGGGGATGATCGCGCGCCATGCCAAGGTGGATTGCTGCGTTCTGGCGATGATCGGCGAGCGTGGACGCGAGGTGCGCGAGTTCATCGACGACCACTTGGGTGAGGCGCTTGCCCGATCTGTCGTGGTGGTCAGCGCCGCCGACACGCCCCCGCTCGCGCGGATGCTCGGAGCGCAGCGCGCGGCCTCTATCGCGGAAGGATTCCGCGCCGAGGGGCGGAACGTGTTGCTGCTGGTGGATTCGCTTACGCGTCTCGCGATGGCGGGCCGCGAGATCGGGCTGTCGGTGGGCGAGCCGGCCGCGACACGCGGCTACCCGCCTTCGGTCTTCGCCAAGCTTGCGAGCTATGTCGAGCGCGCCGGGATGGGCGGGCCGGGACAGGGCTCGATCACCGGGCTCTACACCGTGCTCGTGGAGGGCGATGACCATGTTGGCGACCCAGTGGCCGATACCGCGCGCTCGGTGCTTGACGGGCATGTCGTGCTTTCGCGGCGCATGAGCGAGGCCGGAATCTACCCGCCCGTGGATATATCGATGTCGCTCTCGCGTCCGATGCCCAGTCTTGTCGAGCGCGATCACAACGCGGCCGCGATGCGCTTTCGTTTCCTGTGGTCGCGCCTGCAGGAGAAGCGCGAGCTGGTCGATATCGGGGCCTATGCGCCCGGCCGCGACACGGTGCTTGACGATGCGCTCGCGCGTGCGCCGCAGATGGAGGCATTCCTGCGGCAGGGCTCACACGAGAACATCCCGCTGGGCGACGCCGAGGCGCGGCTGCGGGAGATTCTGTCATGACGCTCTCGCACAAGACCCTGCGCTTGCTCACGGTACTCTCGAATCGCGACAAGATTCGCGCCGAACAGGCGACGGCAGAGGCCGCGCAACGTCTCGCCGCGCTCGACAGGCAATCGGCGACGCTTTCGGGCTATGTCAACGGCCTCTCGGAGCGGCTGGCGGAGCCGGGCACGCGCAGCGGGATCGAGCTGCGCGCCTATGCGCAGTTTATCGAGATGGGGCTGCGGGCGCGGGCGCAAAACGAGCAAGCGATCAGGGCCGGGCAGGCGGCGCAGACGGCCGCGCTCGACACGCTGGCGAGCGCCACCGAGAAGCACAAGTCGCTTCTACGCGTGGTGGAGCGGGGGGAGGCCGCCGCCGAGATCCTCGCCGAGCGCACCTCCGAGCGTCGCGAGTGACGGCCTATTCGGGCGGCATCCCAGTCGCCTCGAGCGCATCGGGGAAACGCGGGTGCTCGGGCTTGTCGCCGCCCGCCGCCCGCCACGTATCCATCCGCCAGACATAGGCCAGAACTTCGGCCACCGCGCGGTAAAGATGGCCGGGGATCGGACGATCGACCTCGACCTGCCGGTGAAGTGCGCGCGCGAGCGGCGGTGCCTCGACCAGTGGCACGCCATGGATGCGAGCCTGCTCGATGATCGGCAAGGCGTTGATATCCACCCCCTTCGCGACGACCATCGGCACGCCGTCACTTTCGCGTCGATAGCGTAAGGCCACCGCGTAATGGGTGGGATTCGTCACCACCATCGTCGCGCTCTTGACCGATTGCACCTGCCTTGCCTGCGCGGCCTTGCGCATCAGGGCGCGGCGGCGCGCGCGCACATGCGGGTCGCCATCGTTCTTCTTCGCCTCGTCCTTGATCTCCTTGTCGGTCATCTTGAGCTGGCGCCGGTTCAGCCATGCCTGAATGCCGATATCGGCTATGGCGAGCAGCAGCGCGCCACCGGTCGCGCCTAGGATCACATGGAAGGCCGGACCGCCTAGGGTCGCCAGCGAGATTTCGCGCAGGTTAGCCAATGCGAGAAGCTGGAATTTCTGGTTCACGTAGGCGGCCCAGCCTGCGCCGCCAATCACGATGATCTTGACCGCCGACTTACCGATCTCGATCAGGTTCGAAAGCGAGAAGATCTGGCCCCAAGATTTCCCAGGATCGACCCGCTCGAGCTTGGGCATCAGCAGCATGAAGGACATCATCCAGCCGCCCGAGCCGAGGCCCGCGAGGAAGGCCAGCGCCCCGGTTGCCGCCAAGAATACGCCCAGCATCATGGCGAATTCGAGATCGAGCGCCGCGACCGATCCGGGATCGGCGGTGCCCACCGCGCGCAGACTGGCCGCCAGCCAGCGTGACGCGAGCCCGGAGAGCGCGCCGCCGCTGATGAAGACGATCAGGATCGTGCCGAGCGTGATGGCGGCCTTGGGCAGGTCATTCGAACGCTTGATCTGGCCCTTTTCCCGCGCCTTTCGTAATCGCTCCGGTGTCGGGTCGTGTTTTTTCTCGGCGTCGCTGTCTTCGGCCATCTCAGAGCCCCTTGCCGATCAGCTGCGATAGCGCGTGCGCCCCCGCGACCATCAACTGGCCCACCATCGGCTCGATGAAGAAGATGGTGGAGCCGATCACCCAGATGCCGCCGAGAAAGAGAATCGGGAAGCCGACCGAGAAGATATTGAGATTGGGCGACAACGCGTTGGCCAACCCGATTGAGAGGTTGAGCGCGAGCGCCGCGGCCAGTGCGGGCAGGGCGAGGATCGTGCCCGAGCTGAGGATCACCCCGGCATAGGAGGCCAGTTCGTGCAGCGCGATCTGGCTTGGCAGGCCCGAGGGGAAGCTACGGAAGGAATGGGCGACCGCGAGGATCGTCCAGAACATGCCACCCGCGCCGAGATAGACCAGCAGGCCGGTCATGTTCAGGATGTTGTAGAGAACCGGCGGCTCTGAAGAGAGGTCGAGCCCTGAGGTGCGCGCGAAGTTCGACCCGATCGCCGCGCCCGCGATCTCGCCCGCCGCGCCGATGGTCGAGACGATGATTCGGCCCACCAGCCCGAGTCCGGCGCCGAACGAGATCTGCACGAGCCCGGCATAGATAATAGCGATCACGTTGTCTGGCAGTGGCGGCCATGGCCCGCCCCAGGCCCCGAGGCAGGCGGCGAAGAGGGCCGACATCAGCACCCGGTGCAGCACGGGGATGTTGCGCGAGCCCAGCACCGGCGCGGTGAGGAAGACACCCGTCATGCGCAAGAACGGCCAGAACGCGGCGGCGAGCCATGCCATGATCAGGTCTTGGGGAACCTCCACCATCTCAGTGCCAGTCCTGCGCAACGAGTGAGGGGATCGCCGCGATCCAAGCATGGGCGAGATGGGTCAGCGTCTCGTAGATCAGCATGCCCGATGAGCTCGCGAAGACCAGCACGATTGTCAGCTTTGCCCCCATCGCAAGTGCCCCGTCCTCAATCTGGAGCGCGCCTTGGACCACTGCGATGAGAATGCCGACCAGAACGATCCCCGCGATCAGCGGAGTCAGCGCGTAGGCCAGCGTGATGAGCGCGTGATGGAGCAGCTCGAGCGGGACCACGTTCTTGGACGCGCCGCTCATTCTGGAAAACTCTCTGGGATGTGCCAGCTATACGCAATGATCAGGTTCAAGGCCTCCCCCAGTGATTTCGGGCGCGCCGGCGGCACGCCTGGGACAACAGTGGTTCACAAGACAGGCACTCACACAGATGATCGGGTCTAGAACAGCGCGTGAGAGGGCTCAAGGCCGTGTCGGGGGGCGAGTGGGAAAAACTTACGCCGATTCGTCCCGGATATGGGCTGGGCTCTCCCCTGCGCGTATCCGGGGCGAATCGGAACGCCAGCGCTTGCCCCCCCCTTTGCTCCCAAGTCGAATGCACGAGGGGCCTTGTCCGCAAAACCCCGGGGAATGGGCCCCGTCCTGCGCATCGATGAGTATCCTCACCGCGCAGCCCGTCCAAAACGAGCTTGATTCTATCTTCGGAGGAATGCAGCTTGCGCCCCTCTCATCGATACTGCGTATCAACTGTCGGGCCGCGGTGGCGCGCTTGATATCTTAGACAATCTTCTCGCCGAATCTTTTGGCTGCCTTTCTCATCATCACCTTCAGTGGTTACGATGCGCCAGAAGCTTTCTCCTCTCAAATTACCCTATTTGGACCCATTGGCGCTGGCGTCAGAAAGTTTTTTTAAAAAAGTGGTTGCGGAGGTCGGGGAGTATCCGTAGAACCCCCCTCACCGAAGCAGCAAACGACGCAGCGACGGTAGCCGGAAGTGCTGCAAGGTGCTGAAAAGCGAAACAAAATTTGGAGTAAGGTTTGCAGGTCGCGCCCCAAGAGATTGAGGTGTCGCCGGTTTATTTTGTCTCTGTGCTCTTTGACATTGCTATTTATCTGAAGAGATATGTGGGCGGTTTGGTCGATTTCGACGTTTAACCGTAGCATATCGGCTCATTAGGATTTCGGTCCGATGATATGAGTGTCAGCTTCACTGTTTGTCGGCTTCACGCGAGTGGAACGATAAGCAGAAGATGATGTTTAACTTAGGTTAGACACAGATGTGCGAAGGTTCGACGTCAAGGATCTGCGAATGCAGATTTCAACTTGAGAGTTTGATCCTGGCTCAGAACGAACGCTGGCGGCAGGCCTAACACATGCAAGTCGAGCGAGATCTTCGGATCTAGCGGCGGACGGGTTAGTAACGCGTGGGAATATACCCTTTGGTACGGAATAGCCCTGGGAAACTGGGAGTAATACCGTATGTGCCCTTCGGGGGAAAGATTTATCGCCAAAGGATTAGCCCGCGTTGGATTAGATAGTTGGTGGGGTAATGGCCTACCAAGTCGACGATCCATAGCTGGTTTGAGAGGATGATCAGCAACACTGGGACTGAGACACGGCCCAGACTCCTACGGGAGGCAGCAGTGGGGAATCTTAGACAATGGGCGCAAGCCTGATCTAGCCATGCCGCGTGGACGATGAAGGCCTTAGGGTTGTAAAGTCCTTTCAGCTGGGAAGATAATGACGGTACCAGCAGAAGAAGCCCCGGCTAACTCCGTGCCAGCAGCCGCGGTAATACGGAGGGGGCTAGCGTTGTTCGGAATTACTGGGCGTAAAGCGCACGTAGGCGGATTATTAAGTGAGGGGTGAAATCCCAGGGCTCAACCCTGGAACTGCCTCTCATACTGGTAGTCTTGAGTTCGAGAGAGGTGAGTGGAATTCCGAGTGTAGAGGTGAAATTCGTAGATATTCGGAGGAACACCAGTGGCGAAGGCGGCTCACTGGCTCGATACTGACGCTGAGGTGCGAAAGCGTGGG